>CAVTEN010000041.1:0-109275 GCA_963733715.1 uncultured delta proteobacterium | reverse complement strand
TGCGGCCGCGACCGAGGACGCGCCGTCAGACGGACGACATCCCGTTATTGCGACCCGGCACGACTTGTCCACCGCTGCCGTCGGCGCCATCCGCTCGCTCAACTGACGAATTGCATCCTGGCGAGCGAGCATCGCCGGCAGATCGTGCGTGAACGGTTCGGGCACGAGGGTATTCTGGAACGCGATCTCGTCATTGCTCGCCGTTACTTCGCGCGCGGGCCGCTCGATCAGGTCGCGCGTTTTCGAGACCAGTTTCGCGCGCGGGCGGACTGGCGCCAGCGGTTCGCGAGTGGTTGCGAGGTTTCGGTTGATCGCGTCGTAATATTTACTCACTGAACTTCTCCAGCCAGGTTCGTCGGTTGATGTGCTGGCAAGTAGATGGTCTGGCCGACGTAAAGATTGTTGGGATCTTTTATTTGCGGATTGGCGTGTATCAATTCCCAGGTTCGATCCTTGGAACCCAGGTACTTGGCCGCCAAATCGTGAAATGTGTCTCCAGGGCGAATCTGGACAGTCGTGTGACGCCGCGCAGCCACAGGCTTCGGTGCAAGGCTTGGCATCGGAGCGGGAGCTGCGTCAGCGATTGACGCGGTATAGCCAAGCGTCGCCGCCGCCGTCTTGGTGTCTTGCGCCGGCTGCGACGAAGCTTCGGGGCTGACTGGCGCAGCCTCAATCCGATGAGCCATGCGGTCAAACTGGCCGGACCAGTTGCTTCTCGATGCGACAAAGACACTGCCGAAGCCAAGGACGGCGAATGCCCCACACGTGGCTGCTACAAGTGCCATTGGCCGACGCGGGCGAATCACAGGCTCGGCGTGAGTTGCATACTCAATAATCGCCGACTCGACGCTGTCCAGCGTCGGCCCCGGTACGTCGTTCGAAACTGGAAAAATGTTCTCGTAGTCGGCAACGACTTCGCGTGCGACTTCCAACGTCACCGTGTTTTTCTTTTTCGAGTACGCGAGGAGCAACGCGTTGTGACACAGAACATTGAGGCGCCGCGGAATTCCGGCCGCCGCGTTGATGAGATATTTGAGTGCGCTGGGCTCGAAAATTCGCGACGATCCGTTCTGCGCCTGCAGACGGTAGTCAATGTAGGCGGCGCTCTCAGCAGGGCTGAGCGCGGGCAGAGATACCTTGGTCGAGATACGCTCGCGCAGTTGCCGCAAATGGTGCGCGGAGAGGCGATCGAGCAGCTCGGGATGTCCCATCAGGACGATCTGCAGTTCGCGGTCTCGCGCCCCGACGGTATTGGCCAGCAGGCGAAGGTCTTCGAGGGTTTCGTCGGTAAGGTCTTGCGCTTCATCGATTATGATCGCGGTGCGATTGCCCTCGGGGCGATTCGCTACCACGCCCTCGAGCGCTTGAATCAATTCGAGCTTGCCGCGTTGGTCGGTTACTACCCCAAGCTGCGGCAGCACGACGCGCATGATTTCCTGGAAGCTGAGCTTCGGGTTCGGCACGCAGGCGAGCTGAAGCTTTGGCAGCCGGCGCGCGAGGACCGTGTTCACCAGCGTGGTCTTGCCGGTTCCGGTTTCGCCGAGTAGCAGCATGAATCCGCACTGATCGTAAAGCAGGCCCCACTCCAGGGCCGCGAGACATTCGCGATGAGCCGCGCCGAGGTACACGCTCGTCGGCGACGACGTGAATCGAAACGGTGGTCCATCCAGTGCGAAGTGCCGGTAGTACATAGTCGTTACATCCGCTCGCTCAGGACTGCGACAATCGGAAGCCCTGTGAGATTGTTCACGACGCCCGACGAATAGATCTTCGAATCGCTTTCTTCGGCCCAGTACGCGGCCGCCGCGCCGAACAGCGCCGCAAGGATCAGGCCTACGGCCAGATTGAACGGCACGCTCGGAAACACCGGCTGCAGCGGAACAATCGGCGGCTGCGCCACACTTACGTTGAGAATCTTGTTGCTATTGAGCGCCTCGGACGCGCGCGCTTCTTCGGTTTTGCGAACGTAGGCCTGGTACGCATCGGAGTCCGACGTCACCTGCCGCTGCAGGCGCTCCATCTGGACGCCGTTGGTCACCAGCGACGCCAACTGCTGGTTGGCAGCGTCGATCTGCTTGCCTAGCTCGTCGCGCGTCGCCTTGCCCGAAGACGCAGCGGTGCTCGCCGTCTTAAGATTGGTCTGCAGCGTGATCCATACCGGATTCACATCGGTCGACTGTTCGTTAACCTCGAGATGGTTCTCGTTGTCGAGAATCTTCTCTTCGGATGCGAGCTTGGCGTCGATTTGCTTGATGCGCTCGCTACCCGGCTGATAGCGGGTCAGCAGCTCGGCCCTTTCCGCGCGCAACTGCATGACCTGCGGCTTCAACTGTTGCAGCGCGAGGTTCTGCACCTGATGGGTTTCTTTCTCAATCCGTCCCGGCGTGCTGCCCAGTTGCGACTGCAAGGCTGTTACCTGCTGCTGGTCTCCTGAAATCTGCGCGTCGGTCTTGGCGGCAGTACTTTGCAGATCCGAAATTCGGGTGATGAGTGCCTGCTTCTGCTGGTCGAGATTGCCGATGCCGGTCTTGAGCTGAAAATCGCGCAGCTGTCCTTCCGACGCTTCCAGCCGAGTCTTCAGGAGGTTGACCTGCTCTTCGTAAAACTTCTGCGCCTGTGGGTCATGCGACAGACTGGCGTGAAATTCCAGGTATCGGCTCATCAACCGATCCAGAAAGTCTTTGGTCCAAGGGCGGTCGTGCGAACTAAACTCAACCGTGATGATGTTCGATCGCTTGATGACCGACGCGTCGAGATTGCGCTCGATGTCGAGTGCCCACGCGTCCCGCGTACTGAGCCGCGGGATACTGTGCAGCACGTGATAGCCCTCGAGCGGCAGACGGATTGCGGCTTTCACGGCGGCAACCGCCATTCCCGATCCGTGCGCATAGGCGGGAGGAACCGGGAGACCTTCCAGCGCAAGCCGGACGAGATACAAGCTGGTAATCAATTCGCGCTCGGAATTGAGATCCTGTTCCTGTACCGGATTGTTGACTGCCGAGGAATTTGGAGGCGCGTTGCCCTGCAAATCGGGCGACACCAGCAACTGCGCACGATTGTCCTGCACAAGGACCTGGCAATTCGATGAATAGAGGGGAGGCCATAGCAGCGTTCCGAGAGCTACGATGCCGAAGACCATCAAGCCAGCGATCGTTGCAATGCGGCGTCGTCGCCAGCCGATATCAATCCAGTCTTTGTAGTTAGTTGGAAACATAGTCTTATTCGATTCCCAGTAGGGTTCATCCAACTAAAATCCCGGAGACAAATACGGTTCCACCGGCAAGACGTCTCTTATGTGCTGCTTCACCCATAGGTCCGCGTTCGCGATTCCGCTGCGGGGGACGACCACTACGTCATGCGACATCAACGCCACGTCTTCGCTGGAGCCGGGTTTCTTGATCGCTGAAGCCAGATCGACGTTGGTTCCTTGCGACTGTCCGCACGCGTCGCGGCGGATGAGAACTGTCTTGTCGGGGGCCGAGTCGACGGTCACGCCGCCGGCCAGCGCCAACGCCTGAACCGCAGTCATTCCCGGTTGAAGTGGAAAGGCGCCTGGCTTCGCGACTTCGCCTTCCACATAGATCTGCCGGTTCGGCATGTTGTCGAGATGAACTACTGCGCCGGGATTTCGAAGCTCGTTCCGGTACGCGTTGTCGATTGACGAAGCCAGTTGAGCCGGTGTCAGACCGGCGGCCTGTATCGGACCAACCATCCGCAGCACGATTTTTCCATTGGGATCGACCGTGGCGTTGTCGTTGAATTCGGAGTTCATGTAGAAGTCGAGTGCGAGTTGGTCGCCAGGCTGGATCCTGTAGTCGGCATCCTGCGTCGCGCTTTCCTGGATGCTGGCGTTGGCCGCGCACGCTTCAGCCGACATCGGCTTTGACGCGAATTCTTTGCTATCGCGACTGTCGCCCTGATTCTTACTTCCCGCGGAGCATCCACTGAGGACGGCCGCGATCGTAATCGCGCACGCGATCCGTTTTGCACGGTTAGAGATCCGGTCCTTGGTTGCATTATCCGCGCTCATGGCAAAATGCGTCCTCATAATTTAGCGATCGGCTCTTACTCGACACCCCTGAAACCGCTGCCCGCGCGTTCACGCGTTCGCCTTAGCAATGGCAACTCGCGTGCCATAGCCTGCGACAACTGAAACGATGCTAATTCGGGCTAGTTATGTTCGAGGGGGCGCGTAGTGTGAAAGGATTACAAGGCAATGACGGACTGCTGCCTTGGCGTATCAAAAATTCAAAAAAACAACCTTATTCTTTCTGGACGAAATGCCAGCAACAAATGTTCGAAACTGGATCCTCCCACCCTTATAAGGACGGGCCCACACTGGATTGTAGTAATTTCAATCCGGAGGTGTGGGCCCGTCTACATCGATCGGGTGATAGTATCGGCAGAGCGCTAGTATCCTACTCCTCCTGACAGCCACGGCTGTGAGGATAGATATCCCTTAACTTGCGATATGTAGTTCACAGCGCCCGAATCATACCAATGTCCTGAATACCACCATCCGACACACCCCCACATCATTTGGTCAGGTGTCCCGTTGGGATATGAAGGATATCCCGACGGCGATTCGCCTATCATGTAACTGACCTTGCCTTCGAAACACGCCCGTTGCTGAGCCAGCTTATAGTCAGCAGCAAAGGCGGTGCTGTTGTAGGAGAAGCAACTCGGATCGGTAACCAGCGACGTGTTCTGGCTCGATGCGACCGCTTCGCAGGTCGACGGGTAGTCGCGCGACTTGATTTGCAGGATTCCTATGCTGGTCCCGTTACCGATGTCTCCGAGCTCGGTCTGCCTCCAATGAGTCTCGTTGACCGCGGTGGCTCGCGTGACATTCTCGTCAAAGCCCCACTTGCACGACGCCCACTTGAGAATCGCGTCGGTGGTACCTGTGAACTGGCCATCCGCGCGCGTCAGGTAGCTCCCCGGAGCGCCGCCTTCGCCGCCGGACGCGTTGGAAACGTAAGTGCTGAGATCCGACGCGGTCGGCATGAAGTTGTTCTGCGGGGCGTTTTGGGGCACGGGCTCAAACGTGTCGCCCGCGACTCCGGACGCGCACTGGCTGTCGGACGGAAGAGCGGAACCACTCGGCAACAGTGAGTAGTAGCCGCCTGGAGTCGCGCTCGACGACGGACTGGCGGTGGGCTTTGGCGTCGCACTGCCGGTGGGCGCGGGCGTTGGAGTCGGGCCCCCGCCATTCTGGACGTTGACGTTCACCGCGGTGGTCGCGACCAACGCGTTACTGCTGTTGTATCCATTGACCGCGATAGCGTGCTGACCGTTCGCCACGCTGGTCGAATTCCAAGCCAACGTGTAAGGCGGAGAAGACGCGACATAGTTCCCGTCGATGTAGAAATTGATCCAGCTGACAGGCGCGATGTTCTGCGCGACGATAGACACTGTGCCGGAAACGGTCGCGCCTGATTTCGGCGACGAAATACTCACTCCACCCGCGGGTGTGGGAGTGGGCGCCGGTGTGGCGGTAGGCGGAGGAGTGGGCGCTACCGTCGGAGTCGGACTCGGGGACGTTCCATTTTTGACGGTCACACTGATCGAGGTACTCGCGACCAACGCGTTACTGGTGTTGTATCCGTTGACAGCGATGGTGTGCGTACCGTTCGCTACGCTGCTCGAAGTCCAGCTGAAGGCGTAGGGCGGAGAAGATGCGACCCAATTGCCGTCGACGTAGAAGTTGAGCCAATTAACCGGCGCGGCGTATTGCACCGAAACAGACACCGTGCCGGAGACTGTCGCACCGTTCGAGGGTGAGCTGATTCTCAGTTGACCGGTCGGTGAGGGTGTCGGCGTCGGAGATGGTCTGTTTTTGACGCGAACCAGTCTCGAGGAAGTTCCGATTACCTGGTTGGCTGAGTCGTAGGCTTTCGCGGAAATAGTGTGCATGCCATTGGCGGCATTGGTTGATAGCCACGAAATCGCATTCGGTGTCGAAGCGAGATACACACCATCTACGTATACGTTAGAGAATGAGGTCCCGGCCCGCATCAGGAGAGAGATCGGAACCGATCCGCTCACCACGCTGTCGTTAGTAGGCGCAGCAATCTTCACCTGGTAGGCGGCCGCGTTCCCAAGTAGGCCCAACTGGAGCGTCATGAAGCCGCAAAGAAAAAATACGACTAGACCGACGAAACCATAGCCGTCTTTGAATCCGCGCATGAAACATCGCCCTCCCCAGGCGTGCGCAATTCTGTCTCGCGGGCAGCATCGGGCCGGCTTCAGCGATCACGGTGGAGGAGTACACATCACCGGATCGCCGGACTAACGCCGACGCGCTTCCGCGGCTAGGCGCGGGCTATTTCAGTGGCGTGACTCCCTCGGCAGGTCTGAAAAATGAAACCCTATCTGGACAGGTCTCTCCCCGTGGACCTGGACTCACAGCCTTCGAGTCTGAAACTCCCCTCGCGTTTGAGTTGACTACTCTGCCCAAACCACGCCGGCTGAGGATGCGGTGATGTAAGAAAATGCGGCCTGCGTGCCTTGAGCCTGAACCTATGTCTGCGGCGCCACGACTCGCCGCGCGGGGAACACTATCAGGCGGTTACTATTGGTTCAACTTTTTCGGATGTAGACTTAAACTTTTCTTGTATATTTTCTATAGTAGGTAGTGTTTACAATTTTGTATATTTTACAATCCGCGAGCCGGTAGAAACGGCATTTCGACCATCGGTACAGTCGAACGCAAAACGCAGTTGATACTGCACTTAGTAATCTTGAGTAGTCACTTCGGTTCGAACTGACTAAAGAGAATTAGTATATTACCGCGGCAGAAGTGCTTGCCCCTCCGCCAGAGTCTCGCGCCGGCCGTTCACATAAAAGATCGGTGAATCGCCCCATTGGTTATGCTCGAAGTTGCCGCCTGCGTTCGCCTCGAGCACTGCGTGACCGGCGCGGCTTACGACATTGTCCCTCGCGGTCGCAGGTGTGATCAGGTAGATGCCCGTCAGTACATTGGAGATCGAGTTGCCAACTATTGTCGCACCCGATGTGCCCGTGTCGATTTGAATCCCCGACCCGCGCCCCGGCACTGAGCCGCTGACGTTGAAAATCACGTTGTTCTCGATCATCCCGTTGGCGCAGTATTCCTGGTAAATGCCGTTGGCTTCGGACGCATCATGCGCCGTGTTGCCACGGACCAGCACGGACGCCGAATGCTTGGTATCGAAGCCGTTGTGATTGAAGTGCTCGGCCCGGTTGCCGATGATTCGAGCGCCGTCGGCCATCTGCGAATTGATTGCGTTCCCATGTCCGCCGCTGTACGCGATCGTGTTGTTGATGAACTCAGGCGCCGTGTTCAGTTCGACATGTTCATCGAAGTGGATAGCGTTGTAGTACTCGCCTCCATCAATCTGTCCGGTCCCGGTCTGTCTCACAGTATTGTTGCGAATGACTATTCCAACCGGCCCCTTTCCGCCCTCGGCATTCGAGTAGAAGTAGATGCCGTATCCGCCGGTGCGTTCGAACGCGAGACCATCGACGACGATATTACCCTTCTCGCCCTCGTCCGCAGTCGCGTTCATTCCATAGATGCGCACCGCGGCTTCCACGACATGGTTCGCGGGATTGGAGCCGTCGGCTAGCCACACATACAAATCCGACGTTGCCGGATTCCAATACCAGCTGCCCGCCGTCATTGGTCCCATTGCGCACAAGTCTGACCGCGTACAGGACTCGCCCGGCAGACAGCATGCGCGCGTCAGTCCCCAGCCGGGACCGCCATCGACGTAAACGTTGTTGGGCTTCGCGCTGCGGGCGCGAAAAATCGGCGCGTCGCTCGAACTCCAGCCCTTGACGATATCGCTGCCGCTGATAGTCGGCTCCCGCCCGCTGCCATAGGCCGTAAAGGTGACGGGACGGCCGGGAGCACCGCCGTTGCGCGGCTCGAGAGTCTCGCGCCAGACTTCGCCGCGCCGAAAATAGACAGTGTCTCCCGGAGTCAGCGCTATCGAATTAACTTTTCCGATCGTACGCCACGCACTGGAAGGACTATGGCCGGAACTTGAATCGTCGCCGGTGCTCGAGTCGACATAGTACGCGTGCGGTGATTCGCTCGGCGATTGAGCCGGCGTGTTAATCACGTACGCAAGCGTCCCCAGAACGATCAATACGCCGCTCAGCCAGATCGCAGCCTTGATTTTACCTTCACGAGGCATGCACCCCCTGCAGTGCTCGGACGACTGGTGTTTTCGATCCTTCGACGACTTTCGCCCGCCTGGCGGCCTGTTCGCGAGCGAAAAGTCTCTCGCGCTCGAGCATTGCCCAGGCGAGCGCCAGCAGGATGCCGGCAAATGAGCGGAAATCTACAACCGACTCGGTGAAATCCAGGATCAAGACCGGCAGAATCGCCAGCGGCACCATCGATCTCAACTTCCACGGATCGCCATCACGCAGAAAGCAACTGATCGTCGGCCGCAATATGATAAACAACCAGAACAGGAGCGCCGGTATGCCGAGACTTACCGCGCGGGAAACATAACCGTCGTGCAATGATGACTGATATCCCAGGCTCCATACGGCGTCCCAGCCGGGGAAATATTGACTGCTGAGAATCTGCCCCTCGACCTCGTAGCCGTAGCCCATGAGCGGACGCTCCTTAACCTTGCTCACCGCAAAATCCCATGCGACCTGCCGGCCGGTGAAGCTCGCGACGTCGCCCCGATCGACGTAATCGTGCATGCCGGGAATCACGTGCGCACCCGCATAAATGACCGCACATAGAACGGCCAAGCCGATCACGCCCTTCGCTCGATATTTCCAGACCAGGTAAACGGCAGTGCCAATCGCGAGCCCGATTATTGGCGATCGCGAGTCCGCCATGACGCCCTGCACCAGCGCGCCGATCATCGCTGCGGCTGCCAAAAATTTTTTCCCTTTGCTCGCAATCGGCCAATAGCCGACACCCGCGCCGATAGTCGCGAGCATCAAGTTGCCGATTTCATTGGGCTCGGTAAGAAATCCGACGTACCGCAGCATCCCCTGCTCGGTATCGATCTGCCACGCCATCCCTGGCTGAATCAAAATTTCCAGGTAGTTGGCCGCGACCACAACTCCGCAAGCGGCGAGCAGAACTCCCATCATTCGACGCGCATCTTCTCCACTCCGGACCTCCGCAGCTATCGCGCAGAACGCCAGGAACGGAAGAATCGCCGCGAATGCTCGCGCGATCGAAACGGCAGGCAGAATGGAATAGGACACGCTGAGCAGCGCCCAAATCAAATAGATTCCGTAATCGCGAAATCCGCCCTGCCGCAGAATCCCCGACCTCCACAAGGAGGCGATAAACGGCAGGATAAATAGAAAGCTCAAAGGATATCGGACCAAGGCTCCTATCTTTGCGTCCGAACCCGCAGCGAAGGCGCTCGCCGCCACCGCCTCGATTAGTACGAGGACAAAAAGCAGCCAGCTGACATGACGGCTCGTGCAGTAAATACTCCAGGGTAGAATCACCGCTGCAAGAATCCCGAGAGCAACGATTCCGCCGCCGGTTGGATACGTCAGCAAACCGAGGATCAGCAGACCTACCGCCGTGGCAATCACATATTCGATATGTGGGATCGAAAGCAGGAAATTTTGCGCGCGCCGATCGTCATCCTCAGAGAGAACTTTCGACCATTGCGCTTCGAGCGTGCGCTCTCGAGGAGCTGTTTGTAATTTTTGCAGCATAGCCCGTGCTCAAAAAGCAACGAAGATGCCACGGTACTTGATCGAGTGACTTCGTTCTCATCGTTGATGAATGCATACAGTGGGGCAACGCGCCACAGTGCGTCGAGGCGAAATTTTTTCACGAATACATGGTAGCCAGATAGGAGCACGCTCCGACTCGAACGCGTGAGAACTAAAAAAACAGTCTGTATTCGTACCTAGACACTCCAATTGCTCTCCGTTGCACTTTGATCGCGAAGCGGCACGCAATCTGCATGTCTACGGACGAGAGGATTGCTGACGATCAAATATTAATTCGGACTTTTGGCTCCGGTGGGCTGCGGCTGACCGAATAGCTCCCCACCACGACGATAGGCCAGATCCCGCGCCCGCCCGGAGCCTTTCCATACTACAGTGTCATTTGTTGAGTCTCCGCAGGTGACACTCCAGAGCCGTCAGGGGCGGATTGATGTTCGTTCGAGTAGCTATGACCCTAACCGCGCTGTTGGTACTGCTGGAATCTGCAGCCGCAGCTAGGGCAGATACCGTGTCCGCGTATTGGGATAACGTCGCACTCGACTACATACAACGGACGAATTCCGAACCTCCCACCACCACGCGAATGCTCGCGATTATGCACGCCGCCATGTACGACGCGTGGACGGCCTACGAGCCGATAGCAGTGCCGTCGCGAGCCAACGGCATCCTGAAGCGCCCGCCGGAAGAAACCACCGACGCTAACAAGATCGAAGCGATAAGTTTCGCGGCGCACAAGGCTCTCGTCAATCTGTTGCCGTCGATGGCCGCCAGCATTGACGCCGCCCTGACAAGACTAGGTTACGACCTCGAAGACGCGGACAGTGTAGACACTTCGATCCCGCCCGGAGTCGGCAATGTGGCGGCGGAGGCTGTGGTGATCGACATTCGTCGATATGGCGGCAGCTCCGCTCGCTACTCAGCCGTCTATAAGCCCGACCCGAACGACGACCCTTATGGTCCTTGGCGACCGGTTCGGAAATTTGAAAGCACTCGCGTGGTCCAGCGAGATTCGACGGATAGCTTGAACCACCAATGAAGATTCACTTCATTGGGCACGCCTGCGTCGTCGCTGAATGCGCAGACACGTCGATCCTGATGGATCCGTGGCTGTCAGGGAAAATTTTCAACAATTCGTGGACGCTTCGTCCCGATCCAGTGTTAGATCCCGCGCTGCTGGATCGTATCGACTACGTCTGGATATCGCATGAACATCCGGATCATTGTCATTTTCCAACCCTCGGGTCTTTTCCGGATTCCTTCAAACAGCGCGTAACAATCCTTTTTCAGACTCGCGATTCCGCCAAGATGCTCGCAGCCTTCAAGGGCCTTGGCTATCAGCGCTTCCGACTCCTACCCCATCGCGAGATGGTACCACTGACTGGTGAGCCGGCCTCGACCAACGGCACGAAAGTGTACTGCTATCATGCAGGCTTGATGGATTCGGCGCTGGCGGTCATCGACGACCAGCAAGTTATACTAAACGCGAACGACGCCCGCATAAGCACTTCCGAATGCCGGCTGATTCTCAAGGACCTCGAACACGTCGACGTCCTCCTCAATCAGTTTTCGTTAGCCGCCTATGCGGGTTTCGAACCGCCGGAAAGCTATCTGCCCGAGCGCGCCCTGCAAGTCCTTCGCAATGTTTCCGAGGTTCATCGCGCGCTCAATGCCAAGGTCACGATACCGTTTGCGAGTTTCATCTACTTTTCGAGCGAGGACAACAAGTACGTCAACCCATTCGCCAACACTGTCGGCAATGCCTATGACTATCTGAATAAGCAAGGTCAGGCCGCGGCTGTTCTCTATCCTGGCGACACCTACGAGGTCGGCGCACCGCATGACTCGTCGCAAGCGCTGCAGCGCTATGCGGCGTTGCCCGGCTGGGACGAGTTAACCTATGACCCGCTCGAAACAAAGCCGCTGAACGAGATTTTCGATGCCTACCGTGCAATGTCGCGGCAGATAAGTGAGCGCTATCCTCGCGCTCTGCTGATGCTGCTGCGCCCGGTGACAATAAGGATTCCGGACCTTGATAAGACTGTTGAGTTTTCGCTAGCCAGCGGGCAGATAGCGGAGACTCAAGAGTCCTATCGGCCGGACCTGTCGATCAATTCTCAGCCGCTATGGTTCGGATTCAAGTTCCCGTTCGGAATTCAGACTCTTGGAGTATCAGCCAGATTCAGGCTGCACGAGAACTTCCGAAACTGGAAGATGCATCGGATACTATTTTCCCTGAACAATGGCGGCATCTATCTGAAGCCAAAGTACGTATTCACCAGCGATTTCATGAACTACGTGCGCAGCAGGCTGGCCGGCGGGATGACCCAAGCCGTTCACTACTATCGGACATCTCTGTAAGTATCGAACGTCGCTGTAATGACGCGATCCGCTACGCCTATTGCGAAGCGAGCTCTATACTGTCTTCGGCTCGCGGCTCTTCTCCCCTCGCGACCCGCAAGGCTCGTGACGCCCGCTGCCAGAACAGATTGTCCGGATAGCGTTGCACCAGCCTGTCCACCACCGCATCGCCCTTCCACATCAGGAACGGCTTCACCAGTGGATTGAACACTACATGGTCCGTGTACGGTTGCATCTCAAAGCCCATGCTGGTTTTGAAGTAGTCGAGCCCTTTGCCGACCGCGAGAGCTTTGGGCCCGTGCGAAATGTAACCGATCTCCGGACACGCTAACTTGGTTTTCATTACGGTGAACAACAGAGCGTTGTTCGGATAGTACTTAAGCAGATCTGAAGCGCTCTTCTGCAGGTGTATGTAGTAGCAATCTTCGACCAGCATCCCGACGATAAAGGTCGCCAATCGATCCTCGACAAAGGCTCCCCATGCCTCGAAGTCCGGCGAACGACTGGCGTTCTCACAAAACAGATGCCACTCCGCTTCAGTGGTGCTCGGCATCTTGCCCATCTGGCGCAAAGTGGTTTCCGCCGTGAGAGCATGTCCATGCTGTGCGAGGTATGAGAAATCGATTTGCTCGATGCGGCATCGTGCGAGGCCCCTGCGCGTCCGGCTGCGAACGTTCTGCGACGTCAGCGCCTGGATGTCGTAGTTACGATTCGAACAAACGTACATTCCTCCCCGCGGCCCGCTCTTGTCCGGAGTCATTGGATAGCGCAGCGCGAACGCAGGTCCCTTGATCATGACCTGCGCTATTTCCGTCGCTGAAGGATTGACGAAACGATGAACTGGCAGACTCTTATACAGAAACGGCTTGGGATTGTACCAATAGCAGCTCTCGGTCTGTATTATCCTATTGCCAATGGCGCCGAAAAATTGCGCCAATTCAGATGCCTTCATCGTCTTCCTCTCGCTAGTCAGCCCGCAGCTATTGCCGGGCCAACCAGATTTCACGCCAATAGTGGTAGTTCGCGCGCTGACAGAAGGACCGCTGGCCGTGGCAATACACTGACTCGAGCACTATGCACGGACTGCGGAAGCCCTTCAGTTCACCGCTCCTTTCGTCGATCCGCCGCGTCATGTTGATGATAACCGGGTACTTGCGGCCGCAGAACTGGAACATCTCGGGCTTGAATTCCATGCCGCGGTTACAGCCCTTGCGATCCAGCGTCCGAAGAATTTCGAACATTCCGCGCACCCGCACCACTTCGCCCGGCTTCAAATCAAGCGGCGTCGCCGGAGTCTTATGATAACGATCGGCATTCCAGGGCGCTCGCGCCCACAGCATAAAGAGATACAGAATCGCTTTGCCCCAGAAGTAAGTGACCAGCTGGCGTATGTCCTCGGCACTTCTTTTGTTCTCAGCGCAGTCTCGCGCGACCTTCGCGAAGTAGTTCGAAGAGTTGCCGAGTGGCGCCGGACAGGTCGCGGAATGTATTTCCGTCGACTGACACATAAGAGTGCTATCCGGCTTCTGCGCGAACTCACTAAGCAGGCGATAAGCGCCGTCTTCGATACCGGCCGGTGGAACTTGAGCGTCACTGGATTCTTCGCCGCCGTCAGTCACGCGCCGAAGCCATGCTTCCTTCCATAGAAAAAGACAGCCAGCCTCGCATCCGCGATGCGCCGAGCCGTCACACCTTAGCTGTGCAAGATGGACAGTGTTCTCGATTCGTCGAGGCTGTCCCAGGGCGCAAGTGTTATCCGATCTTTTGGATACGCGGAGGCGACGCCCGCAAAATGCCAGCATCTCGGGCATGAAAGGCAGTCCGTCGAGTTTGCCGTCGCCGTCGAGACTCGAAATGACTTCCGCGGCACTACGCACTTCGACCAGGTCGCCCGGTTTCAGAGCGATTGCCGCGCGCTCGAATCCACGGACCCCATTTGATTTCAAATCGATAGTGGCGTTCGATGGATCCACGCCGCTGGATGTGGACTGCAAGGCTACGTCTGCCCCGAGCATTGTTTACACCTCCGCCCACCCTTCGCGTACGGGCGCCAAGATAAAGCAAGAGATGTACTTAGGACGCGGGCTGGAAACTGCTTAGGATTTACCGATTTGAATGGGGAGTTGGCCCCGGTTTTTATCGGCGGCCGTGTGAAGGCTGTAAAAAGTACTCGGTGGTGTAACTATTCCGCGATCGGGAAATTCAAAATGATGGACGCGCCTTGGGGGGAACGATTTTCAGCGCGAATCTCGCCGTCCAGTCTGTTCATCACGTCGCGCGCCATCGAGAGACCCAAACCGGTGCCTAAGTCTTTGGTGGTGAAGAAGGGATCGAACATCTTCGGAAGAATGTCGGCGGGGATGCCGGTGCCTTCATCGGTGACGGCAACTTCGATGCTGGCGTCAGTCGGCCTTGCTTCGATCAATAGATTGCCGCCATCGGGCATAGCCTCGCGCCCGTTTATCAGAAGATTCGCGAACACGTGTTTCACCTGATTCGGAAAAGCCCAAACCTTCGGCAGCGAAGCCGGGATGTTGCGTTCGAGCTTAACCGTGCCGCCTTTGACTGTCGGGGTTTTTTGAATCAGGAAATCCACCATTTCGATGGCTTCGCTGATCAGGATCGAGAGGTCCGCCGCTTCGAGATTTTCCTGCGGCCGCTCGCTCACAAATTCCTGAAGTCCCCGCACCCGCTCGGCAGCAGCGTTTACGGTTCTCGCCAGCGCGTCCACATCGCTGATCAAATCATGGCCGGCCTTCGAGCGCAGAATGTTCAATCGCAGCGCGCCAGCATTCAAAATATTTCTGAGGTCATGCGCCAGGCCCGAGGCCATCTCGCCGATTTCACGCAGGCGCTCGTTTCGAAAGAGTTCGTCGCGCAAATGAAAGAATCCGATCAGAGCCGACATTTGTTCCGTGGTCTCGACGCCGACTGCGGCGACGTGGTCTTTACCGTCAATCGCCAACGGAAATCTCACGACGAAAAGAGATTTGCCCCGCTCGATCTGATCGGTTGAAACCAACGGGTCGCCACTGGACAGGACCTGGAGGTCCTTGCGCCAATAGACGTGCCCGACGTTTGGAAACAGTTCTTCGTCCCGTGCGCCAATCCATTTCTCAGGTTTGAGACCGAGTTCCGAACAAAGCCGCGGATTGACGAACACGTATCGCCCCACAGCGTCCTTTATCCAAACGCGGGCGGGGATGTTGCTCATCAAGAGCGAAAACAATCGTTCGGGATCATTGCGAATCGGCGAACTGGGAAACTGCCCTTTTTTGCCCTGCTCGCTCATTTGACTTCGAGACATGAAGAATGGTTCCGGGGATTTTGCTTTATCGAAGATTTGGCGAATCCGAGCGCCAAAGGCACCGGTGACGTTCGGCCGGTTCTGGCCGCGCCGTCTGTCTCTCCAAGTCTCAGATCTGACATCAACAGTCTCCGGGAACCGGCGTCTGAGAATTTGCGCGACAGTTAATTCAGTAAATGTTTCGAAGTGAAAATTAACTGCGATTCAGGCCTGCGTCAAGCCGCGCTACCGGTCAAAACCAAGCATACGTAAACCGCGCTAAACGAATCTAGAAGATGATGGTCAGGGCATCACCCACCAGACGGAACGGCGCCGCGATTATAGTTCCAGCTGCATGTGCCGTGGATCCCACGACGCTGTCGGGCTCATCCGTCGTGGTGAGGTGGTTCGTGGTTGTCGCTCTCCGACAGGCGCCTCACCCGGACCGTAGCTCGTATAGGTTGTTCGAGTGGTGGTGTCCGCGCAGGACGCAAGCGCAAGGCATGCGGTAAGTATCGCGCTAAGACTTATAGTCGAAATAATTGATTTTTTCATGATACTACCTCCGCCACCCTTCGGACTGCAGCGAACGCGCGCGCGAATCTTCGACGATCCGCGCGCGCGTCGCTGAACCAACATGCTCATGGGCTATATACTACGGCGCGGTGTACGTCGTTGTCTTTTGCCGTTGCACCAATCCGTTGTCGGTCGTTGTGGTCGTGGTGCTCGAGGTCTCAGGTGCTGGTGCTACCACCACCGGTGCGGGCGCCGTCTCAACCACAGGCGCCGGAGCTGCGTCTCATCCACATTTTTGTGGTAGGAGAAGCATCCAGCGGCGATACCGCATGCGGCAACAGCGGCTGGGAGTATTGCGATACGTTTCATAAGACTCATTTTTTTGAACCCTCCATCGGGAACTTACCTTGATAACAGCAAGAAGCCGGCCACCCGGGATCCTAGAATTCCCGTAGTCCGAAACCTCACAATTCCTTGCTTTTTTCGGTAAATCTTTCGCGGTCGCGGATTCTGAAACCGGGCTTAGACGATTTTGAAGGTCAGCTATGCGCCTGCCTCGCTTGTGCCACTTCGTGATCGAAACCGGGCACGATGGCGTTGACGAATGCGTTCGCTATAAATTGTCCGATCGCTTGCCAAGGGTCCACATTGGGTGTGCTGACAGGGCCTGATATATCAACCTTGGTCGCGACCTGCTGCGTCGATTGATTCTTCAATAGCTTGGCCGCGCCGCCAATCACCACTTCGTAGGCCTTATGAAGGATCGGTTTCTTTGCATCCTTTTTGGAGTCGTAAACTTTCACATCGGTGAACAAAGGTTTTACATAGCCGCTCACATAATGGTTCTTCACTGTGACTTGCGAGAAAACCGAGACCTTACCCGCCGCTACGTCGAATTTCCCATACGCCCGCAGCAGGTCGTTCAATGAAGTGAGGTCGGTGTCGCGACTCGCCAGGTCAAAATCGAAATTGGGTCCCTGATTTTCTGGACGCAGAACCCCGCTCATCGTAGCATTGCCCGAGCCCATCAATTTGCCGTCGAACTGAAATTTTGCCGGTCCCGCACTCAGATGATTCGACAGGTTCGTCGCGCGCATGTTCCCATCTGAAATTACAAGTCGATAGTGCGGATTCGCCGAGTCGTTGATGAACTTCAATTCACTGTTAGTGAGAGCGACCTCGTGAGCCTTCAGTTGTACGCCGGGTGAGTTGTTGACCTTGGCCGCGTCCGTCTTGACGATAGCCATGCGATTGGTCTCGCCGGTTGCGGACTGCGAAGTATGAACGTAGTCGAGATGAATGCCATCGATGGTGGCATTCTCGACCTCGACTCTTGCAATTTTTGGCGAATATTCCACTGCGCCTTTGCTCTGCAGGACTCCGCGATACACGTGGAGATTTGCGCGTTGAATTTCGGGCTCGAATTTATTCAGCGGGATACGCTCGACCTGGTAGTTCGCGAGGACGCCCGGAAACGGCTTGGCTAAAAAATTCGCCTTCCCATCGATAGTCATTCGTCCTTTCTCGAATACTACTGAGTCAGCGTGAAAGGGCGATGGATAGACCTGGTCCTTGTAGTGGATGTTGCGAATGTTATCGGCGCGGAGCGAGATGTCGGTCAGGTGCAGCGGACGCTGAGGGTCGCTATCGATATAAGTGGCCTCACCGTTTTGAATCCTGAACAAATTTATCTTGAAAGGGTAAACGGCCTCGAGTGCATCCTGCCAGCCCTTTTTGCTCAGCGGCACTGGATCTGCTTTTTCAGATCGCAACTGGATCAGATTGATATGCACGTGTGGATGCGTGAGCAGGACCTGGCCCACCAGGTGGCCGGTCAACGCCTCGCGCCACTGAATATTGAATTCCATCTTAGGCAGATCGGCGACAGGCGGCGTCGGATGAGTGTCCTGCTTCACGACCAGACCATTGAGAATCAAGGTACCGCTGAGCAATTGAACATGCGCGTGGTCGAGACTGGTGTGATAGCCCACGAGCTTCTCGTTCATCGCATTCTCAACCCGCGTTCGAACTATAGGGTCCAAAAAATACGAAGCTGCGAATACGGCGATGACGAGTACCGCGAGCGTGCCAATTAGCCATCCTGCCACGCGCGATCCTCGCACGTGGCGCGGCGCCGACTCTGAGGACGCTTTGTATGCTGTTCCGGCGGCCATTATCGGTTTATGCGCGTAGACCTTTTGAAGGGAGCAAGAACGATACCGCATTTACCTCAGAAAACTTATCGCCAACCTTCGAGGCGCGTCCGAAATCCGACGGACACTACCGTAATTTTGACCGGATCTCCTGCATCGCCGGCGAACTCTAGAGCATCGGCTTGAGACTTCGGGCGACGACTTCCTCGATTCGCTCGAGAACAGATCGTTGTTGCCACTGGGCGGGATCGAGCTGTTGCGAATCCTGCAAATCGCGCGTGAACGAGGCGTTCATTTGCTGTCCAAAACGGACGCTCAGGACGACCGTGTTGATTTCGTCGTTGCGCGCGATGCTCCACCAATCGAGATTCGAGGAACCTACTGTCGACCAGACCCCGTCGATAGTCGCGGTCTTGGCATGCAGCATTTCGCCCTGCCAGAGATATATTTTCACCCCCGCGTCCAGCAGCTCGGCAAAGTCGGCGCGGGCCGCCGGCTGAATCAACGGCTCGTTGGTGTGCCCGGGAAAAAGCAGGCGAACGTCCACGCCACGGCGCGCAGCACCTTCGAGAGCTTCGAGCATCTGCGAATCCGGCGCGAAGTACGCGTCGGTGATGTAGATGTTACTCTCGGCATTGCGGATCGCGGAGATGAGCGTCACGTAGATCGTGCTGAATTCCTGGGGCACGCTCCCGAGCACGCGAACAATCTGGTCGCCCTTGGCATCGAGCGCTGGAAAATAATCCTTAAACCCAAGCCGTGGGCCGCCGTGCTCGAGCCAGTTGGCGACGAACAGTTCCTGGTATTCGGACACTACTGGACCTTCGACCTGGACGTCGGTATCGCGCCACGTTTTCAGAACTTGAACCGACGGATTTTTCCCTTTTCGAACGAGACCGCTGGAATAGACGCCCGAGATATTGATGCCGCCAGTGATTGCGACCGCGCCGTCCACCACCATCAGCTTCCGATGATCGCGATGTAGCGGAGCCCATCGAAAGCCCGCAGCAAACGGATTGATCGGATCGAACTCGACCAGCCGGATTCCGTTCGATCGCATCCGATTGAAGAAGCTGCGAGGCGTCAACACCGAACCCCAGCCGTCGTAAATTATGTTTACCTGCACGCCCTGTTGCTGTTTCGCAATCAGCTTATCCGCGAATTCATTGCCGATCTGATCGCCGTCGAAGATGTAGGTTTCGAGATTGATGTTATGCGTCGCGCCCTCGATCGCGGCGAACATCGCCTGGTAGGTCGCGGCGCCGTTCTCGAGCAGCGTCACCTGGTTTCCTGTAACCAGCGGACTTCCGCTAATCGCCTGCTCGAAAGCGAGATGGCGCTCCAGTTACGTCGGTCTTGCCGCTCCGTGCCTCAAGCCTTTGGATGATCGCTCGACTCTCGCTAGGCGAAAGCGGACCCTGTGAACTGACGACCTTGAAATGGTGCGAGTACAGCGCGCGGTCGTGAATCAGCGCGTCCGAATCGGGCACAGTTCCGCATCCACCAATGCAGACCACGCTGGCGATCAGCGCCAGCATTCTCCAAAGCCACCCTCTTATGCTGCTTTGGATCTCGTCAGCCGTTTGATTGCCGGCGCGAGCGGCCGTTCGGCGTCGCAGTAGTCTTGCCATGCTGTGCTCTTGGCGATGAGGCCTGGAGCGGTGCGAATCGTGAAGCGTCGGGGATCGAGCCCGGGGCGCAACTGCGTCCATAGCAGCGGCATCGATACGGGCGCGCCGTCGCGGGCGCGAGGTGACAGAGGAGCTACCGCAGTCGCGGTGCGGTCGTTGCGCAAGTAGTCGAGGTAGATGCGGCCGGTGCGCTCTTTCTTCGTCATCTTCACGAGATACCGCGTGGGACTGTCGGCGGCCATTTGAATGCAGAGGTCGCGAGCGAAGGATTTGGCGTCCGCCCAGGAAATTTCACCCTTCTTCGCGCGGCTCAGCGGCGTCACCACATGCATCCCTTTGCCGCCCGTCGTTTTGCAAAAGCCCACGAGGCCAACGGCTTCCAGCCTTTCGCGAATTTCGCGCGCGCCCTCGATCACGTCCGCGAAATCAACCCCGGGCGCCGGATCGAGATCGAAAACCAGGCGCCCAGGGACGTCGGGATTTCCGGGCTGATTGTTCCATGGATGCAGCTCGAGTCCGGCCAGTTGCGCAATTTCCGCGAGACCTTCCACTCGATCGATCTGAACGTAAGGCTCCTTGCTCCCTGAGACTTTGGTCAGCGTGAGAATGCTCGACGTTCCCGGCATCGCATGACGCTGAAAAAAATGCTGGCCGTGGATGCCGTCGGGCGCACGAACAATCGAGCACGGCCGCCCCTTCAGATGCGCGATCATCCAGGTTCCGACGGCCTCGTAGTAATGGGCCAGGTCCAATTTGGTGACGGGCTTACGATCACCAGCGTCGGGCCAGAGAATTTTCTCCGGCTTCGTGATCGTCACGCCCATAACGACCGCGTCGCCGACCTGCTTCGTCTTTGGCAGAGAACTCGGCTTCGCTCTCGATTTCATTTTCTTGCGGTCCGCGAAGTTCGGGCGGCCTTGTCACGATTCGAGACCCACACCGCGTCAGCCGGTGCCGCCTTTCTGGTCTTGAGCATGAAGGGCTTTGGTTTGGCACCCTTGCCGCTCGCGATTTCTGCCATCGTGCGCCCCGACGCTACCGATCGATCATCATCCGAAACCGCGTCGTCGATTCCCTCGCGCGCGAACTCGTCGCGATGCTTGATCAGCAGCCAGTTGGTGCGCCTGCCGCCATTGCGATCGCGCTTCATCCGCACCAGCACCCAACTTCCATGCAGGCGCTGACCGTCCAATCTGAATTTCAGGTTCCCGGATTTGAGCTGCTCCTCCGGCGATTTATTTTCGTTACCTTCAGGCGTCCAGTAACCGCGGTCCCAAAGCATAACCGTCCCGCCGCCGTACTCTCCTTCGGGAATCGTGCCTTCGAAGTCGCCATATTCCAGTGGATGATCTTCCACTTCGACTGCTAGCCGTTTTTCCTTGGGATCGAGTGCAGGTCCACGCGGCAGCGCCCACGATTTAAAGACGCCATCGAGTTCGAGTCGGAGATCGAAATGCAGATGCGACGCGTCGTGCTTCTGAATCACGAACCGCCGACGAGCCGAGGGCGCGACTGCGCTCTCTCCGCTCGGCTCGGCGGTTTTGCTGAAGTCTCGCTTCGACCGGTACTTTGAGAGTTTGCCATCAGCCATCGAGGGCCATTCTCAGTCGACATTCTGCTTGGGTACGAATCCGGTCGCTCCCTTCATCGGTCCATCAGTTACTGTTACCACAGCGCCATTGTCATCGCTGCTCACAACCTGCACCGGAGTCTGATCGTCGAGCTGCTTCGCAACTAGATTTTGCTTCACATCGCCGACAACTCCGACCACTCCGCCTTCCTGCTTCTCATGCGACGTGTGCAGATAGGTCTGTTCGTCGGGATACATCGGAACCGCGTGCTGATTTCCCGTCACCACCAATTTGTGTGTCAGGACCGGTCCGACCGGTTGCTGGCAAGCGACGATCGCCATCGAGAAAAGAGTGCCGAGCACAAATATCATTGGCAGGTATTTCATTTTGCCCTAGAGCCTCCAGGAGAGTGTTATCCGTTCGGAGGAAATGAGCATCGGACGTGCCAATTTTGGAGCCGAAATTCGCGAGCGTTTAGCCGAAGTTGACAAGCGATCCCTGTAGAAATTACCCATGCGAAGCCGGTCACGTCGCCGCTGAAACCACCTGAGTTTTCGCGGGCCGCGATGTTTTTCGTCGAGGAATCCGTGGGCTGTCTTCGCTCGGGCATCCGGTTTTGCTCGCGCGGCTAAGTGCTGTCGCGATGCGACGAATGCGAGGCGCGGCAATCGTCGTGGCCGCAATGGCAATCGGTCGCTCCTTCGTCGCGCGTTTCCGATTCGCACTCATTCGAACAATACTGGCGCCCTGCTTCTGCTTCGCAGGAACAAGCGCTGTGCCGGCATTTCATGCTTTTCACCTCGAGACTCATTTGAATGCGGACAATCGTCAGCGGAAGAAGCAGCAAATCCTCTGCCATTCCGGATTTCATGTTCCACTTCGATTCTGGACCGCGTCGCGTTCTTAATCCGAGTCATTCGACACCAGAGTGCATCAGAATGGTCCCAAGCAGAACGAATTCTTTCTTTTCTACGTCGAGAAAGTTTTACCGCGATGAAAGACTACCGGTAGTTCCGCATCACTGGAGGATCGCGATGACTCAACTTGAAACGCTGGATAACCTTGTCAAGATCTGCGTCGACAGCGCGGAGCGTTATCGTCGAGCCGCCGCTGACGTCGGCAAAGAGAAGCTGGTGCAATTCTTCAAACGACAGGAAGCAGTTCGCCGCCGCCATGCCGACGAACTGAATCTCGAGCGCAAGCGGCTGGGCGGTGAGGGCGAGCGGCCGGGCAAAGAATCCGGCAGCGTCGGCGGCTTCATCGATCGCGCCGAGATGGATCTGAACGTCGTCATGAGCATGGGCGATACTGGCGTCGTCGAGTGGTGTCTCGAGGATGCCAAAGAAGTCATTGCCGAGTACGAAAAAGCTCTGCAGCAGGATTTTCCCGCGACGACGCGCGCCACGCTCGATCGACAGCTCTCCGAAAATCGGGCCACGCTGACGGCGCTCGAAAAAATATTGAAGCCGTACGGGCATCCGCGATCCTGAAGCACCCAGACTGACTGGGGCCCCGTTATGGCTCGCAGCAGAATTGGATAGGGATCGATCGCCTCGCCCTTCCACCAGCTCTTGTCGAGCCCGAGCTTGAAGATCGCGAAATGCAGTTGCGGCGCGTCCGGCTGCGCATCGCCAGTCGTGCCGACATATCCGATCACATCGCCGCGCGCGACCGGCATCCCTTCGCGGATCTTTTCTGCGTAATGGTCCAGGTGAGCGTAGTAAAAGCAGTAAGCGCTCTCACGATCGAATTCGTAGATAGTCAGTCCTCCCTGCCGGCTGATGAAAACCTTGCGAATGAAGCCGTCGGTCACTGCGCGAATCGGCGTGCCGCGAGGTCTCATTATGTCGATCGCCTCGTGACGATGCCCATGATGAATTTCGTTGAAGGAATCGTGGAGCTCCGTCGTCTTTAAAGAATCCAGGGGCGGGCCAATCTTCAGCGGCGAATCCTCAGTGCCCTTCACGATGCTTGGTAAGAAAGTGCATATGCAAAGCACTACGACGACCAGCCCCTTTGAAGAAATGACCCCGGAATTGAAAAGATTGCAAATGCGCGGGCCCATACGGTTTGAGCAAACGATAGTCCCCGGATTTTAAGTCTGTCGAGTCACCGTGAGCACCAAAACTCGTGAACTGTGAAAAAATATCCAGAAAGTTTTTCCGAAGATCTGGATTCGCCTCTGACCTACATTCACGTGGCAGTTTTACTTTTATGAGGATATTTTAGTCTTTAAGCGCCCTTTTTAAGTTTCTTCTATCCGCTACCTCAACCGGCACGTTTTCTGCTTGCTGGTAGCAGCTTTTATCTTTGCAGGCATTCGTTTTTGGCCAATGGACGGGTCAAATGTCGGGGAGATTTGAATGTCGGTAGTCCATCGAGCAGGATGCAATTCCTCTACCTACGGGTTCGGAATTTTCCGGACCTACCTCCACCTCGCATTGCATCCTGCTCATTTTTTCAAATCTCCAGTAGTCCATCGAGCAGGGTGCAATCCCGCCTCCTTCAGGTTCGGATTAATTCCGAATCCCCTCCACATCCCAATTGCACCCTGCTCACTCTTTCAAATTTTCAAATCTGCAGTTTTCGCACGCTAATCAAACCGGAGTCCTCTAAGGAGCTATCCAGGTGGAATTGAACGATTCGAACCGGAATCAGCGTTCGGCCGACGCGAGCCAATCGGCAGACAATGAGGCTGTCGCCGGAAATAAGACCAACGGCAACAAATCCCGCCGCAACGGACACCGCGCTTCCACCGAACAATCAGACGAGCGACGTTTCAGAAATCTGATCAAAGCATTGACCGCCGCTGGTCAGGGCGATTTTTCGGTTCGGCTCAAGGTCACCCACAAGGACAAGCTGCTCGACCAGCTCGCGATTGGCTTTAACGCCGTGGTCGAGCGCAACGAAGCGATCACCAGCGAGATAATCCGGGTCGAGAATGCGGTCCGGCGCGAGGGGCGAATGACCGAGCGCGCGACAGTGAAGAGCGCAGTCGGCGGATGGCAGGAAATCGAAGATTCTATCAATTCGCTGATCGGCGGCCTGGTACAGCCGACAACTGAGGTCGCCCGCGTTATCGGTGCGGTCGCGCAAGGCGACCTGCGCCAGAAGATGGCGCTCGAAATCGACGGCCAGCCGGTCAAGGGCGAGTTCCTGCGAATCGGCACCACGGTTAACGCGATGGTCGATCAGCTCAGCTCGTTCGCCGACGAAGTTACCCGCGTCGCCAAGGAAGTCGGCACCGACGGCAAGCTCGGCGGCCAGGCGCAAGTCAAAGGCGTCTCGGGCACCTGGAAGGATCTGACCGACAACGTCAACGTGCTCGCGCGCAACCTGACCGACCAGGTGCGCAATATCGCAAATGTCACGACCGCAGTCGCCAACGGCGACTTGTCGCAGAAAATCACCGTCGATGTTAAGGGCGAAATCCTCGAACTGAAGAACACCATGAACACCATGGTCGATCAGCTTCGAGCGTTCTCCGCGGAAGTTACGCGCGTCGCGCGCGAAGTCGGCACCGAGGGAAAACTCGGCGGCCAGGCCGAAGTGAAGGGCGTGTCGGGCGTGTGGAAGGACCTGACCGACAACGTCAATTTCATGGCGTCGAACCTGACCACCCAGGTGCGCGGCATCGTCAAGGTCGTGACCGCGGTCGCCAACGGCGACTTGTCGCAGAAACTGATCGTGGACGCGCGCGGCGAGATCGCGGCACTGGCCGACACCATCAACGGCATGACCGCAACGCTGGGTTTGTTCGCCGAACAGGTTACCGACGTGGCGCGTACCGTCGGCGTCGAAGGAAAACTGGGCGCGCAGGCCGAAGTTCCGGGCGTCGCGGGCACGTGGAAGGACTTGACCGACAACGTCAACCTGCTCGCGAACAATCTTACCGCGCAAGTCCGAAACATCGCGGAAGTCACCACCTCGGTCGCGAAAGGCGACCTCTCGAAAAAGATCACGGTCGATGCGAAGGGCGAAATCCTCGAGCTGAAAAACACCATGAACACGATGGTGGATCAGCTCAACTCGTTCGCGTCGGAAGTTACCCGCGTCGCGAGCGAAGTCGGCACTGAAGGAAAACTCGGCGGCCAGGCCGAAGTGCGCGGCGTGTCGGGCATCTGGAAGGACCTCACCGACAACGTCAATTTCATGGCGTCGAACCTGACCACCCAGGTCCGCGGTATCGTTCGAGTCATCACGGCGGTTGCCAACGGCGACCTGTCTCCAAAACTGGAAGTCGCGGCGAAGGGCGAGATTGCCGCATTGGGAGACACGCTCAACGGCATGACCAAGACTCTCGCAATCTTCGCCGAGCAGGTCACCAGCGTCGCGAAAACCGTCGGCGTTGAAGGGAAGCTGGGCGCGCAGGCCGAAGTGCCGAACGTCGCCGGCACTTGGAAGGACCTGACCGACAACGTCAACCTGCTCGCGAATAATCTGACCGCCCAGGTCCGAAACATCGCGGAAGTCACGACCGCGGTCGCGAAGGGCGACCTGTCGAAGAAAATCTCGGTCGATGCCAAAGGCGAGATCCTGCAGCTGAAGAACACCATGAACACGATGGTGGATCAGCTGCGATCGTTCGCATCGGAAGTTACCCGCGTCGCGCGCGAAGTCGGCACCGACGGAAAACTCGGCGGCCAGGCGGAAGTCCAGGGCGTCGAGGGCATCTGGAAGGACCTGACCGACAACGTCAACGTGCTGGCCGGCAACCTGACCGACCAGGTCCGCAATATCGTCAAGGTCGTTACCGCGGTCGCCAACGGCGACCTGTCGAAGAAAATCTCGGTCGACGTCAAAGGCGAGATCCTCGAACTGAAAAACACCATCAATACGCTGGTCGATCAGCTCAACTCGTTCGCGCGGAAGTTACGCGCGTCGCGCGCGAAGTCGGCACCGAAGGAAAGCTCGGCGGCCAGGCGGAAGTCAAAGGCGTTTCGGGCGTTTGGAAGGACCTGACCGACAACGTCAACTTCATGGCGTCGAACCTGACGACCCAGGTCCGGGGCATCGTCAAGGTCGTCACCGCAGTCGCCAACGGCGACCTGAAGCAGAAACTGGTCGTCGATGCGCGCGGCGAGGTCGAAGCGCTCGCCGTCACCATCAACAACATGACCGACACGCTGAGCACTTTCGCCGAGCAGGTCAGCACGGTGGCCCGCGAGGTCGGCGTCGAAGGAAAACTCGGCGGACAGGCGCGCGTCCCCGGCGTCGCCGGCACGTGGAAGGACCTCACCGACAACGTCAATTTCATGGCGTCGAACCTCACGACCCAGGTCCGCGGCATCGTCAAAGTCGTGACCGCGGTCGCCAACGGCGACCTGACGCAAAAGCTGATCGGGGTCGAAGCGAAGGGCGAGATCGCGGCACTGGCCGACACGATCAACAGCATGACCGAGACTCTGAGTATCTTCGCCGACCAGGTCAGCACGGTGGCCCGCGAGGTCGGAATCGAAGGCAAACTGGGCGGTCAGGCCCGCGTGCCCGCGGCGGCCGGAACCTGGCGCGACCTGACCGACAACGTCAACCAACTTGCAGGTAACCTGACCGCCCAAGTGCGCGCGATGTCCGATGTCGCGACCGCAGTCACCAAGGGCGACCTGACGCGGTCGATCAAGGTCGAAGCGCTCGGCGAAGTCGCGGCGCTGTCCGACAACATCAACCAGATGATCGTGAACCTGAAGGAGACCACGCCAGAAGAACCAGGAGCAGGACTGGCTCAAGACCAACCTCGCGAAATTTTCGAGCATGATGCAGGGCCAGAAAAACCTCGAAGCCGTTTCGCGAATGATCATGTCGGAGCTGACGCCGCTGGTCTCGGCCCATCAGGGCGCGTTCTTCCTGATGGATACCGAGGAAGGCGCTCCGATTCTCAAGCTCACCAACACCTACGCCTATCGCGAGCGCAAAGGCGTCGCGAATCGATTCCGGATTGGCGAGAGCCTGGTCGGCCAATGCGCGCTCGAGAAAAAGAGCATCCTGGTGACGCACGCGCCGCACGACTACATCCATATCAGCTCGGGCCTCGGTGAGGCGCCGCCGCTCAACATCATCGTGTTGCCGATTCTGTTCGAGGGCGAGGTCAAGGCCGTGATCGAGCTGGCGTCGTTCAACACCTTCAGCTCGATCCATCAGATCTTCCTCGATCAGCTGACGGAGAGCATCGGCGTCGTCCTCAACATGATCATCGCCAACATGCGCACCGAGGAATTGCTGCAGCAATCGCAGAGCCTCACGCAGGAGTTGCAGAACCAGTCGAAAGAGCTGACCCATCAGCAGGACACTCTGAAGAGCACCAACACCGCGCTCGAACGGCAGGCGCTCGAGCTCGAAGAAAAAGCCAAGCAGCTCGAAGAACAGAACACCAAGGTCGAGATCAAGAATCGCGAGGTCGAGCAGGCAAGGAAGTCGCTCGAAGAAAAAGCCGAGCAGCTCGCGCTGGTCTCGAAATACAAGTCCGAGTTCCTCGCGAACATGTCGCACGAGCTGCGCACTCCCCTTAACAGCCTGCTGATCCTCGCCAAGGTGCTGTCCGACAACAAGGAGGCGAACCTCAGCGAGAAGCAGCTCGACTATGCCCGCACGATCTATTCTTCAGGCACCGACCTGCTGAAGCTGATCAGCGAAGTTCTCGACCTCTCCAAGGTTGAGGCGGGCAAGATGGCTATCGAGGTGCGCCAGCTTCAGACCACCGATCTGGTTGAATTCGCCGAGCGCAGCTTCCGCACGCTGGCGGAGGAAAAAGGACTCAGCTTCTCAATCGAGGTAGCGCCGGGTGTCGCCGAAGAGATTCGCACCGACCGCCAGCGGATCGAGCAGGTGCTGAGAAACCTGCTGGCCAATGCGATCAAGTTCACGGAGAGCGGCTCGGTGAAATTCCGCATGGAGATGATCGAGCCGCGCCGCGATTTCGAGAGCGAGGCGCTCAGGGGCCCGGGCAAAGTCCTGGCGCTGTCAGTAACCGACACTGGAATCGGAATCGCGAAGAACAAACAGCGGCTGATCTTCGAGGCGTTCCAGCAAGCCGACGGCAGCACCAGCCGGCGCTACGGCGGCACTGGTCTCGGGCTCTCAATCAGCCGCGAGATTGCGCGCGCACTCGGCGGCGAAATTCACGTCGAGAGTGCTCCCGGCGAAGGCAGCACCTTCACGCTCTACATGCCCGTAAGCCACGGCAGGGACGTCGAACTGTTTGGGACGCGTGAGGACGACGCCGAGTCGCAAGCGCGGCTGGCCGATCAGATCGAAGAAAAAGTAGCGGAAACGACCAACGCGGTGCGTGAGTTCCTGGCCGCGGACCCTCCGCTGCCGCGGCTCTCGAATGAAACGCTCGACAGCCTGAAGGGCAAGACCGTCCTGATCGTCGACGACGATCCGCGCAACATTTTCGCCGTCACGACCCTGCTCGAAGGGCATGGGATGAAGACGCTGCACGCGGAAAACGGCCGCGCTGGAATCGTGATGCTCGAGCGTCATCCTGAAATCGACATCGCACTCATCGACATCATGA
The DNA here is from genome assembly GCA_963733715.1 of uncultured delta proteobacterium. Taxonomy (GTDB): domain Bacteria; phylum Desulfobacterota; class Binatia; order Binatales; family Binataceae; genus Binatus. The sequence goes on along the minus strand of CAVTEN010000041.1, from coordinate 80,536 downwards.
TGCCGGAAATGGACGGCTATGAAACGATGCGCCTGATACGCGCGAATCCTGCGAAGCGCTGGCTGCCGATGATCGCAGTGACCGCCAAGGCGCTGAAGGAGGACCGCGATCGCTGCATGGCGGCAGGCGCGTCGGATTACCTGGCCAAGCCGATCGACGATGGGCAGCTGGTCGAACTGATTCGGATCTGGGCGAGCGGTTCACCGCTCCAGGCTTCGGTGTAAGCAGGATCTGAGCGTCAGTGGACGGTGGACGATCTCGAGCATAGCGCAGGTGATGAGGTTCGGATTACCGAAATGAAAACACTGCAGCAAGCATCGCGTCCTGAGCGAATACCAGCTCCAGGAGTGAAGGCCAGCATCCTGCTGGTGGATGACCGCCCGGCGAATCTGCTCGCACTCGAGGCAATCCTCGATCCGCTCGATCAACGGCTGGTCCGCGCCACCTCGGGCGAGGAAGCACTGGAGAAACTTCAGGACGAGGAGTTCGCCGTCATCCTGATGGACGTGCGGATGCCGGGGATGGACGGGCTGCGCACAGCCGAAGTGATCTGCCAGCGCGAAAGTGCGGCGCGAGTTCCGATTATCTTTCTGACCGCCGTGCCGATTGGCAACGCCGACGTGGTGAGCGGCTACGAGCGCGGCGCCGTCGATTTTCTGCTCAAGCCTTTCGATCCGGAAATTCTGCGCTCGAAGGTGTCGGTCTTCGTTGAGCTGCACCAGAAAGAGCAGATGATCAAGCGGCAGAGCGCGCTGCTGCGTCAACGCGATCGCGAGGCGTTCGAGCGCCGCAGCGAGCTGCGCTTTCGTTCGCTGATGGATGCGCTGCCGCAATGCGTCTGGGTCGCACGCGCCGACCTGACGTTCTACTACTGGAACCAACGCGCCGTCGACTATATCGGGGTCCAACCTACGATGGCGGTCCCCATCGAACGCTTGTTCGAATTCGTGCATCCGGACGATCTACCCGCGCTCAAAGTGGAATGGGAACTCTCTACCGCCAGCCACCATTCGGCCGAGGTCCAGGTTCGTTTGCGGCGGCATGCCGACGGTGGGTACCGATGGTTCCTGATGCGTGGAGTTCCGCAACTCGACGAATCGGAAAATGTCGTCGGATGGATCGTCGCGGGCACCGACATCGATACCGAACATCAAGCGTTGCAGGAAGCCGAAGCCGCGAGCCGGATGAAAGAGGAATTTCTCGCGACCGTATCGCACGAGCTGCGCAATCCGCTCAACGCGATCGTGGGATGGGTTCACCTGCTGCGCTCAGGAAAGCTCGAGACGGCCAAGTCGTCCAAAGCCTTGGAAACGATTGAGCGCAACGTGCATATGCAGACGGCGCTTATCGACGACATCCTGGACGTCTCCCGGATTATGCGCGGCAAGATCAATCTGACTTTCCGATCCGTCCGAGTGAGCGCCGTGGTCGAGGCTGCCCTCGCCGCCGTGCGGCCGACGGCAGACGCCAAAGGCGTCATGCTTGAATATGAGATGGCAGCGGATTCTGACGAAATCAGCGGCGACGCTGATCGACTGCAGCAGATCGTCTGGAACCTGCTTGCGAACGCGATCAAGTTCACGCCGCGCGACGGCCGGGTCACGGTTCGCGTGGAACGGCATGACAAGGATTTGACGCTCACCGTGCGCGATACCGGCCAGGGAATTTCTCAGGATTTCCTGCCCCACGTGTTCGACAGATTCAGCCAGGCCGACAGCGGCAGCACTCGCGCGCACGGCGGCTTGGGCCTCGGGCTCGCGATCGTGCGTCATCTCGTCGAACTCCACGCGGGCAGCGCGGAGGCCACCAGCGATGGCCCCGGCCAGGGGGCTGCCTTCACGGTGAGACTGCCGATCAAGCACTCCAAGGCAGCACCTGCCGGCGACTATCAAGCTCAGGCCATGGCACAACCGGGGAAGCTCGAAGGCGTTTCGATACTGGTCGTCGATGACGAGCCTGACTCCCGCGAAGTGCTGGCCGAGCTCCTGCGGCAATATGGCGCGCAAACTCGTACCGCTTCGTCCGCCGAAGAGGCGCTCTCCCAGATTGCCCATAGCGCGCCGCAGGTCCTGCTCAGCGACATCGGCATGCCGTCCGTCGACGGCTTCGAACTTGTCCGCAGAGTTCGCGAGCTGATCCCGGAGACCGACATGCTCGCGATGGCGCTGACCGGCCTCGGAAGCGCGCACGATCGGAAACGCGCGCTTGCCGAGGGATTCCAGGTTTGCATGGTCAAGCCGGTGGAACCCGAACATCTGGTCGAAGCTATCAAGCAGCTGCTTCCTTCGCGCCAACGATCCACGCAGTAAGCGCGTAAACCTCTGCCGAGACTGACGCCGACGGCATCTCCCTTGCATTATTTGCGGGGAGGTAGCCGTGGCTGAGTTTTACGACTCCGCGATCAGTCACCCGTGCCAGTCATGAAGACTCCACTTCAACCGCAAATAACTTGCTCGAAAACGGAGCAATCAAATGAATTCATCAAGAACCCCAGGCAGGTTGAGCGATCCAACTCGACGAACGTTACTAAAGTCAGCCGGAGTGCTCGTCGGCGCGTCTGCGCTTGCGTCCTCAATGCCAGTAAGAGCGTCGGATATGTCTTCTGAATCGACTCCAACTTCGGGACGTGGTGGTGCCTCTGCCACAACTCCTATAAATAAGCCCATGGTCGGTTTCATGCTCGCGCACGAACAATTTCCTGTTCCAGAACTCGTGCAGTTGGGCGTCGCTGCCGAACAAGCGGGATTCGATCTGCTCGCTACCAGCGATCATCTGCAACCCTGGCAAGCGAACGAAGGTCACTCGGGACAGGCCTGGGTCACGATGAGCGCGATCGGTGAGCGTACCCGCCGCGTCTGGATAGGACCGACAGTCACCTGCCCGAGCTTTCGCTACAATCCCGCCGTCGTCGCCGAGGCATTTTCTTCGCTGAGCCTGCTGTATCCCGGGCGAATATTTCTGGGCGTCGGCTCCGGCGAGGCCTTGAACGAGCAGGCAGCGACAGGGTCCTGGCCAAAGTGGCCCGAGCGTTCGGCGCGGTTGGTCGAAGCGACGGAAATAATCCGCAAGCTATGGACCGGAGATCAGGTAGCTCACGATGGTAAGTATTACAACGTCAACGCAAAGCTATATGACCCTCCCACTACACCTATACCGCTGTTGATGGCAGCAAACGTCGGTCCTAAAGCTATGTATCGCTCGGGCAAATTCGGAGATGGACTCGTCACCGATCCTGAGAGCTGGAAGGAGCACAAGGCGGAATTCGAAAAGGGCGCAAAGGATGCCGGCAAGGACCCTAAGCAGATGCCGGTGTTGGTAGAGCTATTCGTGGTGGTGGGCGATGAGAACGATGCTAAGACTCCGGCCGAGCTCTGGCGCTTCCTGCCCAATGCCTTTAAAAGCTATTTCAACATTCGCGACCCACAAGAAATTCAGAACAAGGCTACTGCCGATCTCCCGCTGCAAAAGGTTTATGCAAACTGGCCAATAAGCACGAATCCTGATGTGCATGTCAAAGCATTGGTCGAGCAATTCAATACGGGCGCGACGATAGTGAACGTCCATTCGGGGCAAGCCGATCAAAAGCACGTCATCGAGTTCTATGGGAAGCAGGTGCTGCCTCGCGTCCACGAACACCTGAAGGAAGCGTGAACCGCAATCGGTGAGGTGCTTTATTGGATCGGTCCCGTAATACTCTCACTCTCAACCTCGCGCGGGCCCTTGCCGTCAGTCATCGCGTACACCGATGCCGACAGGACCCGCTTCAAGCGCTGATAGTCTTTCATTTTCCGAATCGACAAAATGTAATTGCGCGAGGATTCCGCCATCGCAATTTCTTTCTCTTTCGTATCTCGTATGACCTTGATCGCGCTTGGATCGCGCGGAGTCTTCGAGAAAGTCTCCAGCGCAACTCTCCCCAGCATCAGCTCATCATGCCAGGCGCCGACGCGGTCCTGTATGCCTTTGAGCCATCCGCTCGCGGTCTCGAGCTCGTGATCGGGATAGAATTTCTGGCTCAGTTCTATCGCGTATCTGAGCGTCTTGGTCTTGATGCGCACTTGGTGTAGTTCGGCAGCCCCGGCGTTGCCGACGAAATCGTCGATAGCTCCGTTCCATTTATTCCAGCTGCGCTCGAGCAGCCGCCTGAGGTTACCCATCATGAGCTCGGACTTGACTCTCTTCTTTGACCAGGGTCTTCGCCTTGTTCCCGACAGCTTCGACTTTAAGCGATTTGTGTTTCTTGCAAAACTTCTTCAGTGCTCGACGCCGTTGCTTCGCGATTCTCGCGGCAATTTCAGCCCAGCTTTGGCGATCCTCCTTGGTCCGCGCTTTTCGCCGCGCTTTTTTGATCTCTGCAATAAGGACATCGCTGTCGCGCCAATCGCTCAACGCATGCCGGCTCCGTCGCAGCTGGCGGATAGTCTTCTTCAGCTTCCGCGACGGGCGACGAATCCCGCATGCGTCCACGATCGTTTGAAGCTCCCGAGTAGCTCTGCGGAAATCGTGAACCGCGTCGCCGTCAAGTCTCCGCACGATTTCCTTGAACGTTGATTCGAGTTGGCGCACACACTTGGTGGCGTTCCGTACGAATTCTTTCTCGAATTTGTTAGCGGAGTTCAAAATTGCGAGCCGCGCGTTCCTGATCGGGGCCGCGCGGGAAGTGTCAGAGTCGCTTTGCCAGGCTGGCGACAACAGTCGCGAGTTCAATCGGCTCAATCGGCTTCGGTACGTGCATCTGGAAGCCGGTGGACAATATTTTGAGACGATCCTGCGTGCGTGCGTAGGCCGTCAGAGCGATCGCGGGAGTCTGGCCGCCGTGGTCCGCCGGTAGCGCCCGCACCATGCGTATCAGGTCGTACCCGCTCTCGCCCGGCATCCCGATGTCCGAGATCAATACATCGGGCTTCCATTCTTCAACTAGATCGAGCGCCTCGCGACTACCTGACGCGGTCGCGATTTCCGCGCCGGCCTCACCAAGAATTACTGAGATGATCTCTCTCGCATCCCGTTCATCATCCACCACCAGCACGCGCAACCCGGCCAGCGCGGGAACCCCGCCGGATAACTTTCCATCGACGCCAGGATGAACCCGTTCCTCTCCAGGCTGCGTGGTTCGGGCCGAAACCATTATCGGCAGCTGTAGAATGAATTCGGTGCCTCTACCCGGTCCCTCGCTATAAGCATTGACCACGCCGCCGTGAAGCTCGACCAGGTGGCGCACGATCGCCAGGCCCAGGCCAAGTCCGCCATGTTCCCGGGTCGTGCTGCCGTCGCCCTGCCGGAAGCGCTCGAATATATAAGGCAGCAGCTTGGGATCGACTCCCTTGCCCGTGTCCGATACGACAACTTCGACGTGAGAGTCTACCCGCTGCAGACGGACTTGAATTCGGCCATCCTTCGGGGTGAACTTCACCGCGTTGGACAGCAGGTTCCAGAAAATCTGCTGCATGCGATCGGGGTCGCCGGCGATGGGTCCCGATGATGGATCGAGTATCGTCTCGATACGAATCGACTTCGCGTCCGCGGCTGGCCGCACCACTTCGATCGCCGCCTCGATTACCGGGATAATCTTGAAGCTGCGAACATTGAGGCGCAGCTGACCGGTAACGATTCGCGAGACGTCGAGCAGGTCCGCGATGAGCTGGGTCTGTGTCTGCGCGTTGCGCAGGATCGTTTCAATCGCGTGCTTCGTTTGTTCATCCTGCTTGCGCATCAGAAGCAGCGACGCCCAGCCGGTAATCGCATTCAGCGGCGATCGCAGCTCGTGCGACACTACCGCCAGGAACTCGTCCTTGAGACGGCTGGCCTCCTCGGCCTGCGCGCGAGATTGTTTCTCCGAGGCGAGCAGGCGTTCGAGCTCTGCTTCGGCCCGCTTGCGGTCCGTTATATTGCGCGCGACTTTCGAGGCCCCGACGATCTTCCCGCTCCGATCCCTAATCGGCGAGACGGTGAGTGAGATGTTGAGCATCTTGCCGTCTTTGGCGCGCCGCACGGTCTCGAAGTGATCGACTCTTTCGCCGCGCCCGATGCGCGCGAGCACGTCGTCTTCTTCAGCCCATCGATCGTGCGGGATGATCAGCCTGATGTTCTGTCCGATTGCCTCGGCCTCGGTATAGCCGAGGATGCGCTCGGCGGCCGGATTCCAGGACGTGATTACGCCCTCGAGAGTCTTGCTGACTATCACGTCATCGGAGGACTCGATGATAGAAGCAAGATGAGCTTCTACTTCGAAAGGTGCGGTGGACCGGTTCAAGTGCAACTTCCGCGCGGCGGCCGTAAGGCCGGGACTTCTATTCCAGATTTATCGAATTAGGTCATTCGACACTAGTCCGACAACGCGCCCCGGATGCCTGGACGGCCGCAACTTTTTGCTTCCTGCTCTATCGCATCAGCCTGAAACAATTGCGGACTTCGCGCACGAATGTTTCGGGCTGCTCGAAGGCGGCGAAGTGTCCGCCCTTCGTCAGCTCGTTGAAATACACCAGCTTGGCGAATCTTTTTTCGGCCCATCGTTTCGAGGTGCGGAATATTTCTTTCGGGAATATCGAGCAGCCGACCGGCACCGTCACCGGATCAGTCATGATGCGGCGAAAGCTCTCCCAGTAGAGGCGCGCCGATGACGCAGCGTTGGCCGGCAGCCAGTACAGCATCACGTTGTCGAGCAATTCGTCACGCGTCAGCACGTTCTCCGGATGGCCGTCGCAGTCGGTCCATGACCAGAACTTTTCCAGTATCCAGGTGAGCTGCCCGGCAGGAGAATCGGTAAGCCCATAGCTCACCGTTTGAGGGCGCGTGCTCTGCTGCTTCGAGTAGCCAGAATCCCAATCGTCGTAATGCTTCATGCCCGCGATCGCCGACTTCTCGTTTTCAGTTAGATCGTTCATCGTCGCCGGATCGGGCATCGCGATCGGCATGTTCAGATGGATACCGACGCAATTGCCGGGGTCCTGGATTCCGATGCAGGTCGTGACGATCGATCCCCAGTCACCGCCTTGTGCGGCGTATCTCTTGTAGCCAAGCCGCGGCATCAGCTCCGCCCACGCTCGCGCGATACGCTGCACGTTCCAGCCGTTGCTCGCCGGCTTATCCGAAAAGCCATAGCCGGGAAGCGAAGGACAAACGATATGAAACGCGTCGGCCGCATCGCCGCCATGGGCAGTCGGATTCGTCAGCGGCTCGATCACTTTTTGAAACTCGACGATCGACCCCGGCCATCCATGCGTCATCACCAGCGGGAGCGCGTCGGCATGCGGCGATCGCACGTAGATGAAATGAATCCCGATCCCGTCGATCGTCGTCTTGAACTGCGCGAAGCGGTTGAGGCGAGCCTCGCGCGCGCGCCAGTCGTACTTGTCGCGCCAGTATGCTGCGACCTCTTGCGCGTATGCGAGCGGCAACCCCTGCGACCAATCGTCGACACACTCGCGCTCGGGCCATCGGGTCTCGCGCAGCCGCCGCTTCAGGTCGTCGAGTTGCGCATCCGTCGCCGCGATCCGGAAAGGTTCGATATTGTTGCTCATGGGGGGCCTCTTGGCTGGATCTGTTGCCGAACAAGTTTTTTGAGTCAAGCGCGATAGCGGCTGCCCCACGCCTTTCACCCTGAAAAAAAATAGGTGTACTGTCGATTTTGTCTGAGTCGCTTGAGGAGCACATCTGATGATTCCTGCCAATGCCGCGCCGCTTGCGATTGCGCTCCTGGGACTGCTGCTCGGAATGCGTCACGCGACCGATCCCGATCACGTGATCGCCGTCACTACTATCCTCAGCCGCGAACATCGCCTGGCCGCTGCCACTCGTATCGGTGTCGTATGGGGACTCGGGCACACACTCACCGTGCTGATAGTCGGCGCCGCGATCATTTTTTTCAAAATTGCGATCCCTGCCCGGCTCGGACTGGCGATGGAATTCGCGGTGGCAGTCGTGCTGATTCTGCTAGGCGTCGGGGCCGCCGCCAGCCTGGTCCGGAAAGGAGCGACTCGAATGCGCGGGGCGTCGCGCCAACCTGACGAACTCCTCGTCCACGCCCACGCGCACACTCACGACGGCGCGACGCATGTGCATCCGCACGTTCACGTGGGTGATCACGAGAATAACAACGACGCGACGCATCGCGATCATCGCATCCCGGCCGACGTATTGCCGTCGTTCGCAGCGCGGAGCCCCCTGCTGAGATCATTCGCAGTGGGGCTCGTGCATGGACTGGCAGGCAGCGCTGCGATCGCGTTGCTCGTCCTGAGCGCGATTCCGTCGATCCGCTATGGGCGACGCTCTACCTGGCGATTTTCTGCGTCGGCACTGTTATCGGGATGGGACTCATCACGACCGCCATCGCGACACCATTCATGGTGGTGTCGCGACGCGCGTCATGGATTCGTCAAGGCCTGGTCACAGGCTCAGGCCTGCTGAGCTTCGGCTTCGGTCTGTTCCTGGCCTACCAGATAGGTATCGTCGACCATCTGTTCAGCGCCGCCCCCATTTGGATACCGCAATAAACGATTACGGTTGTAGGGTCATATCGTAAGTGCCGCTCGTGATGCCATTGCAATGCTTCGACGTGTACGTCCCCGATATCTCGGTCGCGCTATCAATCGTGCCGGGCGCCGTTACTTTGCAGCCGTGATGACCCTTGAACTTGAAGAGCACGGTCATTCCGTCAGCACTGATCTTGCCCTTGAAAGGGCCACTTCCGCCCGGGACCGACCAGGTGCCCTTGAGCTTGCTGTGGTTCTGAAAAATGTCGACCGTCAACGTCGTGGTTCCAGCAGAAGCATCATCAATCGGCCCCGACCAGGTGCCTTGCACATCCGGCGGCGTCACGGACGGTTCAGATGACACAGCGTCCCCTTGCTCAGCGTCGCCCGCGTCTTGCGCCCAAGCCACATTGCCATAAGGCTGATTGTGGGCGATGAGGCGTCCGACCGGCCCCGACGCAAACAGGGCGATTGAGAATGTAGACAGCATGAAAACAGTCTTGAACGTCATTTACTCCCCCTACCAGCTTAAAGCTTGGTGGGCAGCAATCTCGCACTATATAGAAGTTCACGCAAGTACTAGGCGAAATATATTGTCACACAGATAAGAACTCAAAGGAGAAAAATATGATCGATCTGTACTACTGGCCGACGCCGAACGGGCACAAGGTGACGATCTTCCTCGAGGAGACCGGACTCGAATACAAAATCGTTCCGATAAATATCCGCAAGGGCGATCAGTTCGCGCCCGAGTTCCTCAAGATCAGCCCGAACAACCGGATGCCCGCGATCATCGACCATGATGGTCCCGGCGGTAAGCCGCTCGCCCTGTTCGAGTCGGGCGCGATCCTGCTCTATCTGGCTGAGAAGACCGGCAAGTTCATGCCGTCGGAGACGCGCGCGCGTTACAACGTTGTGCAGTGGCTGATGTTCCAGATGGCGGGCGTCGGCCCGATGTTCGGCCAGCGCGGCCACTTCCTTCGCGCCGCTCCTGAGAAAATTCCGTACGCGATCGATCGCTACACCAACGAATCGCGCCGCCTGCTCAACGTGATCGAAAACCGCCTCGCCGAGAGCCCGTACCTGGCCGGCGACTACTCGATAGCGGACATGGCCACCTATCCATGGGTAGTAGGAACGCGCCGCGAACCCGAGCAGTTAGACAGCCGCCCGAATTTCAAGCGATGGCTCGACGCAATCGGCGACCGTCCCGCTGTAAAACGCGGCGTCGCCATAATGGCCGACCTCCCGCCCGAGCCCCTGGACGAAGCAGCCCGCTCGATATTGTACGGCACGAAACAATTCGAGCGCCGCTGAGACCGCGAGTTAACGAGGTACTTCGTCGACGAGGGCAATCAGCACTGACGATTCAGAGTTTCTGCCAGGGGCGTAGCTTTCCGTCATCGAATACCTCGAACTGCGTCTCGCTCCATTCGCGAGAGAAGTACTCGCGAATTGCCTTGAGCCAAATCTCGACGCGTACCGGTATCGGCTGACTTTGGGTTACTCGCGACACTATGACACGTGAGCGCGTGAGATACCGATCAAGGAACTCCTGGTCGTGAGTCAGTAAGAGAAGATCTTCGGAATTCAGCCGATCAATGATCGCACGATCAGGTGCGCCGCGGAGGCCGAGCAAGATGATGTGATCAACCTGATGTCCCTCTTCCTGCAACTTCCACAAAAGCGCCAGCGGGAAATTTTCATCGAGAAGGATTCTCATTCGAGCTTCCGACGGCCGGCGGCAAATGCGCCGCTACGTGAGCGGCGTATCGCAGTGCCGCGGTGATCTGCTCATGAGAGAGTCGGTACTCCGCCTCGATATCCTCAGCGGAAGCTCCGGAGGCTAGATCGCCGAGAATCGTCGCTACATCGATTCGGGTCCCTGCCAGACAAGGTTTTCCGAAGCGAATTGCGGGATCCATCGAAATGCCTGGGAACACTTCCATGCTTGAGCCTCCTGCGCTCGAAACTACCACAGATTCCGCACCGTGTCGTACTTTCGCTCGACCGTCTAACGACGCCGCGCGCCACCCTCAGCTCTAGTGACGACCCATGCCACCGCCATGCGATGCTTCCATATGTCCGCCACCGCCGCCTCCGACGTGCTGTGCTTCGATGTGTCCTCCTCCGCCACCACCGCCGCCGCGCGCCGGACGCTCGAATGCCTGCACCTGCTGCGCGTGCTGACGCTCAAAGGACTGCATTTGCTGCGCGTGCTGACGCTGTAAATCCTGCGCTTGCGCGAAATGCTGGCGTTGCGCCGCCTGCTCATCTGCCACCTGCTTGCGCGCGAGCGCCTGCGTTTCATCCTGATGCCGCCGCATGAGATCCGCCGCCTGCTGAGTGTGTTTATCCTCGACTTGCCGCCAATCGGCGCCTGCCCCTTCAGCTTTCGCAGGCGCGGCTTTCTGACGCTGCTGCTCTTGCTGCAAATGCTGACGCTCGAAAGCCTGCGTCTCCGTATCATGCTTTTGCTGAAGCTGTCGCAACTGCTCCGACCGATTGCGCTCGGTTACCTGCTGCTGCTCGACGCGCCTGCGCTCGAGCTCCTGCAACTCGACGTTGTGCTTCTGCTGGAGAGCCGTCTGTTGCACGCCATGCTCACGCTCTACCGACTCGCGCATCGTGTCACTCCAATCGGGATGACGCTGCAAGGCCACCGTCGGATTTTTCTGCGCCCACCAGTGGACGTCGCGCCAGACATGCTTGTCGTCGTAGTCGCCCTTCCATTCGGGATGATGCTGATTGGCCCACGCAGCGTCGTGATCATGCCACCAGGTGTCAGTGCGCCAGACGTGTTCGTCGTCGAAGTCGCCCCACCAGTTCGGATGGTTCTCGCGCACCCAGTCGGGCTTGGTCGCCCACCAGTAACTCGCGGGACGCCACACTCTGCGATCGTCGAAGTCACCCCACCAATCAGGATGATTCTCGCGCACCCAGTCGGGACGGTTCTGCCACCACCATCCCGCGGGCCGCCAAATACGCTGATCGTCGAAGTCGCCCCACCAGTCGGGATGATTCTGGCGCGCCCAGTCGGGGTGATACTGCCACCACCATCCTGCCGGCCGCCAATAATGATGATCGTCGAAGTCACCCCACCAATCCGGGTGATGCTCGCGAACCCAATCGGGATGATACTGGTACCACCACGGCGCCGCGTACCAGACGCCTTCGTAATTGTCGCCCCACCAATCCGGATGATGCGCGGTTACCCAGTCCGGCTGGAGTTGCCACCACCATGGCGCGGGATACCATAAGCCGTCCCAGTCGTCGCCCCACCATTCAGGGTGATTCTGCAATACCCAGTCGCGACGGCGATGCCACCACCATCCCGCGGGATACCAGGTGTTCTGGTCAACGTCTCCCCACCATTCCGGATGATGCTCGCGCGCCCATTCAGGCTGATACTGAAACCACCACGTCGCGGGGTACCACTGCCCCTCGTAGTAATCACCCCACCATTCGGGATGATGCTCTCGCACCCACGCTGGCTGCGAATCCCACCACCACCATGCCGGATGCCATTGATGATCGTTGTCGAAATCGCCCCACCACTCCGGATGATGCTGCTTGACCCATTCAGGCTGCGACTGCCACCACCACGACGCATCACGCCATGTATGCCCGTTATCGTAATCCCCCCACCGGAGGCGCCGAAGGTATCGGCGAAGGCCAAGGTTTGTACTGCGCAAACGCAGAAGTCGCCAGCAAGAGCAGAACCGCCGCCGTAGCCGCCCCCAGCAAACCCTTAACTCTGGTCATCGATGCCTCCCCCAGACAGTAGTCAAGCCAACCGCATCGCAAGCCAACGCCCCCAGGCAAAATCGCACCCTATTATATGTTACGCACCGCCCCCAACAATCGTTTACCTCTGGTTTCCGTTTTTCCTTCACTCTCGGGAAGAGGTTACTCCACCCAATCCGGTTCACTCCTTTGCCCGCCTAGGGGATGATCTTTTCGTCCTTACCCTCGCACGCCTAGCGTGTTACGGATACGCCATGGACATCGATCATAGTGCCCATCATCCCCTCAACCCTCCGGCGGAGCAGCTCAGTCAAGGACGACCCGGTTTCGCGCAAAATCAGTTTTTGACGGAACGAAGCTACCCTTAGTGGTGGGCATCCCAAAACCACAAGTAATGGTATGAATTTGCTAGATAGTGGCGCACTGAGATGAATCATCGCACACAAGTCGGCATCGTCGGCGCGGGGCCCGCAGGCCTGATGCTCTCGCACCTGCTGCACCTCGCCGGCATCGAGTCCGTCGTGCTCGAGGCTCGCAGCCGCCAATATGTCGAAGAGCGGGTTCGCGCCGGCCTGCTCGAACAAGGCACCGTCAACCTGCTGATTGAAACCGGCGTCGGCGATCGGCTCAAGCGCCTCGGGCTGACGCATCACGGCATCGAACTGCGCTTCTGCCGCCGCGGCCATCGCATCGATTTGAGCGGGCTGACCGGAGGCAGCACGGTTACCATCTACGCTCAGCACGAAGTCATCAAGGATCTGATCGCCGCGCGGCTGGATGCGGGAGGTCAGATTATTTTCGAGGCCGGCGACGTCAGCGTCCACGACTTCGATGGACCCACGCCGAAGATTCGCTACCGCGATGAGGCCGACCTCAACGAGTTGTCGTGCGATTTCATCGCCGGATGCGACGGCTTCCACGGAGTATGCCGCCCAAGTATCCCGGCCGGCGTACTGACTATGTATGATCGCATCTACCCATTCGCATGGCTGGGTATTCTCGCCGAAGCTCGCCCTTCGTCGGACGAATTGATCTACGCCTACCACGAGCGCGGCTTTGCGCTGCATAGTATGCGCTCGCCCGAGATCACGCGGCTCTACCTGCAATGCGCACCCGACGAGGATCTCGGCAAATGGCCCGACGAAAGAATCTGGGAAGAGTTACAGCTAAGACTTGCAGCCGGCAAGGACTGGAAACTGAATCGTGGCGCCGTCATACAGAAGGGAATCACCGAGATGCGCAGTTTCGTCGTCGAGCCGATGCAATCCTGCTCGCTTTACCTCGCCGGCGACGCAGCTCACATCGTACCGCCGACCGGAGCAAAGGGTCTTAACCTGGCAGTCGCCGACGTCCGCGTCCTCGCAAGAGCGATGACTGAGTACTATGCAAATGGTAATCGTGACCTACTGACCAGGTATTCTGAAATATGTCTGCGGCGTGTCTGGAAGGTGCAGCGCTTCTCCTGGTGGATGACCTCGATGCTGCATCGATTCGCCAACGACAACCCCTTCGACCAGCGCCGCCAACTGGCCGAGCTAGACTACGTCACCAGCTCGCGCGCCGCATCGCAGACGCTAGCCGAGAACTATGTAGGTCTACCGATGGAGTGACACATCAACCTTTAATTGTGTCATCCCGAGCTACGCATGGGAGACCTTCTGATTCCCTCGCCCCACGTGGGGAGAGGGTTAGGGTGAGGGACAACTGTGCGGCGCGATTGTGTGGTGCGCCGCACATTCTGAATCTTCAGCAACTTCAGTCCCTCACCCGCCGCTGGAAGCGTCGGCCTCTCCCCTCTTGGGGCGAGGCAATCCAATTTACTGACTATATACGTCGTTACCAAACTCTCCGGGGTCTGGCTTTTCCGCATAACCTAAATGGCTTAGGCCAAATAATGTTTCTAGACTCCTAAGCAGAGAATAATGGTTGTAGGTCTTGGTGTTAGGAATGCCTGGCTTGACGAAGGACGATATGATCACTGCGCCGATCCTCCCACCACCAGGGCCGAATACACCGGGGGATTGTGTATTTGGTCCTATCGGCTCACTACAACAGGAATGAGCATCTCTGTCTTTGCCTCCAAGATCGGCTTCGTCGAACGTGACTATCAACATTCCATCCTGCTGGTATGCCTTCGAATTCATGATGAGCGGGACTTCGCGCCGGAGAAAAGAGTCGATGGCGGCCAGTCCTCCCGGCGTCTTGCCGTCGGCACACTTACCATTCCTATGGTCATGTCCGTCGTTGCAAAGGTTGGGAACGATGAAAGACAGGTTCGGCGTGCTTTCGACGGCGTCGAGATCGCTCTTGAGTCGATCAAGAGGTACATCGTTGGCTTTGCAATCTTCATCACTGATGGAATGAAAGTACACAAAGGGATTGTGCTTGGTTGCGTACTCACTGCCGCTTCTAGCTCTTTCATGGCGATCCATTTCGCCCAATGGTGGATGCTGGCAGGAGCCCTTCATATCTTCCATGTAACCGCGCCATTTCAAGTGTCGCGCTTCGAGCTGATCTGCGATCGTGCTGACATCGGCTGGATATACGCAGCCGTGTCCAACTGCCTGCCCATTCGCGTCGAGCCCGGGCTTGATCAAAGCGAACTCGTTGAATATCGGACAGTCCTGTTGCGTTTCTGGATTAGGCGATTGGCCGCTTATCATCGCGATGTAGTTGCCGAGGCTAAAGTGCCCGATAGCATAGTAGTTCGTGAGTAGTTGTCCCTTCTTAGTGAGGCACTTAGAGAGATATGGCGCCTTGGATTCTGGCCCAAATGTCTCATCATAGCTCTCATTCTCCAGAACTATGATGAATACATGCTGAGGCCGGCTACCCGCTGGATGATGAACGACCGCAGTCGGTAGCGCGTCGCAGTCTTGATCATCAGCAAGTGCAGGACGAACAGCTATCCCAAGTGTTAGGGCGCAAGATATCACCAACGCCGCGACGGCTATGGCTTTCCGAGCATTTAGGTGCATGGTTATACTGTTAGCGCGAACGGAGCGACACGGCGAGCGCGAGAATCCTGCGCGCCTGCTTGAGATGAGGCATGTCGAGCATTTTGCCGTCCAGCGCGACGGTGCCGGCGCCGGACGCGAACGCTTCGATCACGCGATTTGCGTGCGCAACATCTTCAGGCGACGGCGTGAACGCATCGTTGATGACGTCAACCTGATCGGGATGAATCGCAATCTTGCCGGTGAAGCCTGCGCGACGCGCGATCTCAGATTCCTGCCTGAGCGCGGCGGCGTCCCTGAAGTTCACCGACACCGTGTCGATCGGCTGGACGTCGGCAGCTACCGCCGCCAGCAGACAGAGCGAGCGCGCAAGCTGATAGGTGAAATCCAGATTGCCGGATGCATCGCGATTGGTAGTCGCGCCCACCGCGGCAGCAAGATCTTCCGCGCCCCACGTCATGCCGGACAGCCGCGGACTGCATCCGGCGAAACCGCCCAGCGCAAACATGGCGGCGGGAGTCTCCGTGGCCACCGGAATGATCGCAATCGATCCCTGCTCGACGCCGTCGCGGGCTTCCAGAGCGGACAGGAAGTGATCGAGCATCACGACGTCGTTGGCCGACGTGACTTTCGGCAGCATTATGCCGTCGGGTGCGCCTGCCACTATTGCCGCCAGATCCAGGGTCGCCTTTGGCGTCGAGAGCGGATTGATTCGGACCCACAGCTGGCTGCTCGATCGATCGCGATGCGCACGCAGATACTCGAGTACCATCGTGCGCGCCACTTCGGTGCGATCCGCCGCGACTGCATCCTCGAGATCGAGCACGAGTGCGTCGGCGCGCGAGGATTCCGACTTTGCGAGCTTGCGTTCGCTGTCGCCCGGCACGAACAGGAGCGATCGGAGAATCATGACGCCGTCCGCTTGCGCATCAAGGCCGACCGTTTGCAGTACGCGACTTCCTCGGCGCGCTGGTTGAAGCATCGATGGTCGAACACGACGATTCCCGAGTCGGGCCGCGAGCGGCTCTCGCGCTTCTCCGCGACCGTGGTCTCGGCGCGCAGTGTGTCGCCGATAAACACTGGATGCGCGAAGCGCGTATCGGCCATGCCCAGGTTGGCGATCGTGGTGCCGAGCGTCGTGTCTCCCACCGATACTCCGATCATCAGCCCGAGCGTGAAGATGCTGTTCACGATGCGCTGGCCGAACTCGGTGCGGCTGGCAAATTCCGCGTCGAGATGGAGCGGCTGCGGATTGTGCGTGAGCGCGCAAAAGATCAGGTTGTCGGTTTCTGTGATGGTGCGCGTGATCGCATGCTTGAATACCTGGCCGATTTCGAACTCCTCAAAATATAGTCCGGACATCTTACTCTCGCTCCTTCATCATCGATTGCGCGACCTCGAGGCTGACCAGCCGCGCGATCAGAATCGCCATATACAACTGACCGAACACCGCCTCCATCACCGAGAGGCTACGCGCGCCTTCCGAGACCGGCGAGATATCGCCGAAGCCCGTCGTCGTCAGGCACACGAAGCTGTAGTAGATGAAGCTGTGAAGCGACGCGATCAAAGGCGCGATGTGGCCCACGGGCCTTTGAAAAAGCGCGGCACTGAACGAACCGGGACTTCGCAGTTCGACGACTGCGAACCCGTACGCAAATGCGACCGCCGTTAGCAGATAGGCGCAGATCGCAGCGCTGATGGTGTCGAGCGTAACGCTCTTCACGATGAACAGCCGCGTTACCAGTGCAACGACCGTAACAGCCAGGAACATACACGATGAGATCGCACTGACCATTTCGAGCGTCGGACTCGGCGTGAACAGCAGCGCGAACCGGCATCCGACCGAAGGAACCAGCAGAGCTAACGCAATCGCGAAATAGATCCTGGTCGTGCGAAACGCGTACAGAGCGGCCAGCAGTACGAGAGACATCGTAACGGTTGCAAGATTCTGCGCGAAGGCGTGGCCCGAGAACATCGGCTGAGTTACTAGCAGCACCAGAATCGTCGCGAGCAGCAGAGTAAATCTTCCCGGCCAATTGTGATGCGCCAAACCCAGTTGGCTCCAGAAGGCGGAGTGGGTAACGACGTGACTCGTCTCGTTCATGATTGATCCGTTTCGCGCAACGGCACCGGCAGTGTCAAGGCGAGAATTCCGGCCGCGACCAGCGAGCCCGCCATCAGGATCATTCCGCCGGCGAAGCTATGCGTCGCCTGCTTGACTATCCCGACTACATACGGACCGGCGAAGCCGCCCAGGTTTCCGATCGAGTTGATAAACGCGATTGCGCCCGCGGCCGCGGTGCCGCTGAGAAACTCCGGAGGCATCGCCCAGAATGGGCCGAAGGTTCCCCAGATCCCCGCCGCGGCAATCGAGAGCGCTCCCAGCGACAGAAGCGGCGAGCGAGTCATCGACGCGAGCATCAGGCCGACGGCGCCGACCGCCGCGCATGCAGCGAGATGCCATCGGCGTTCGCCGCTCAGGTCCGACGCCCTGCCGACGAACACCATCGCGACCGCAGCGCCGAAAAATGGGACCGCCGATAGCATCCCGATTCCGAAGTCGCTGCGACTGCCGAAACTCTGGATAATCTGCGGTAGCCAGAACGTCACTCCATAGAGTCCAAATATGATTCCGAAATAGACTAGTGATAGTATCCAGACCGTCGAGTTGCTAATCGCTTCGCGAAAACTCCGTTGGCGCTTCTGAGTACTACGTCCACGCTCGCTCTCGAGGCGCATCGATAGTGCCGCACGCTCGTCAACCTCAAGCCAGACGGCCTCATGCGGACCATCGGGAAGATAGCGCAATACCAACACTCCAAGGATCACCGCGGGCAGGCCTTCGAGGATGAATAGCCATTGCCAGCCGGAGAGGCCTGCCAACCCGTGCAATTCGAGCAATGCGCCCGACACAGGACCAGCTATCACGCCGGCAAGCGCAGTCGCGGTCATGAATAGTGCGACTGCTCGCGCTTGCTCACGCGCCGGGAACCAGAAGGTGAGATAGAGAATCACGCCGGGGAAGAATCCTGCCTCGGCTAATCCCAAGATGAATCGGATCGCAAAGAACGACGCCGCACCGCGTACCGCGATCATCGCCATCGCGACGACGCCCCAGCTGATCATGATTCGCGCAATCCATACGCGCGCGCCGACGCGCTCGAGGATCAGATTGCTCGGCACTTCGAAGATCGAATAGCCGAGGAAGAACAGTCCCGCGCCGAGGCCGAAAACCGATTCGCTGAGTCCAAGCTCGCGATTCATCTGCAACGACGCGAAGCCGACGTTGATTCGATCGAGGTACGCCACCAGGTAGAGCACGAACAGAAACGGGATCAGCCTGCGTCGCGCCTTCGACAGCGCGGCATCGGCCAGGCGCGATTGCGCGGCTGTCTCGAGTGGGCGAACTTCCTCGACCCGACGATCATGTTCAGCTTGAGCCATAGCGCACCGAGGGCAATCAGCCACTGCTCTACACGCCCCCTAAGCGAAAAGCGATTCGTATTTCGAACCGCGCCGAGGCTGAGCGCGCTTCATCATTTACCCGAATCGAAGTGTCGGCACATGTCCCAAAGAGCGACACGGCCCTGTCACCGCATGCTATGCGATGCGCGCTGGCTGCTGGTCCGCGCAAATTCAAGCTCTGCTTGTCACGGCCGGAAGGCACGACCATTGCGTACCCGCCATAGGATCAGTGTCGCCTGGCAGGTGCAGTGTGCCTGGCGGGCCGACCTGTTCCGGTATTTTCGCATTCAAAGGAGGGCTGCGTCCCTGATGGACCAGATCATTCAGAAATCTTTGGCAGGCAGGCGATTCGCCTTGATGGGATTCGAACCGGCCGAGGCGGATTCGATCATGGCGGCGCTGGGCACCGTCCGTGGAATCGGCCACGTAGTCGGAGGCGCACCGAGCATTCCCGGGCTCAATTCCTTTTCCGCCTTCGATGCTTGCTTCGTCAACGCATCCGCCGCGGGCGTGAGCGAGCAGCAGGCCCCGATCGACATGATCGCCGGCAGCCGTAAGCCGGCGGTGATTATCGGCTCGTTCGCGGAACTGATAACGCGATTCGTTGCGGTCGCCGACCTCAACCGCGAATTCATTTTGCGGCCGTGCCAGCCCGAGGATTTGTTACTCAGGGCGTACCGCGTCCTCAGATTCTTCGAGAGTGCGGAGGTCATGCTTCAATCCGCGGCTCGGAACGGAACCCGACGCGTAGTGCTCGCCGACGATGACGCCACCACCATCGTTATGATCTCAACCATCCTGAAACACTTCCATTACGAGTGCGACATCGCGCACGACGGTGAGGAAGCGGTTGATATGGCACGCAAGAAGAGACCCGACCTGGTGCTGCTGGACGTGTCGATGCCGCATATGAATGGATTCGAAGCGTTGATCGCACTGCGCGGCGATATCGTGACGAGGAACGTGCCGGTAATCCTGGTCAGCGGACACCGCGATGAAGCTGAGGTGGTTAAGGGCTTCTCGCTCGGCGCCGATGACTACGTCACCAAACCGTTCAACTCGGGCGAGCTGATGGCTCGGATCAGCCGCGTCTTGCGGGAACCCGAAGCGGCTGAGCGGACTGGTTGTCATGTAGCGCCCGCCTGTCTTACTGTTCGAATCGTGTTTCGACTCGACGGAAAGATCGCGATTGTCACCGGTGCCGGCTCGGGAATTGGCTTTGCGATCGCGTCGACGTTCGCACGCAACGGTGCGCATGTCTTCGCGCTCGATCGCGATCTCAAAGCGGCCGGCAACGTCGTCGAGAGTATTCGCGCGGCTGGGGGCGCAGCTTCCGCGCTCGAATGCGACGTCGCGCTCGCTGACTCGGTGGAAGCCGCCTTCGCGCGCATCGATTCCGACCGCAATGCGCCCCGCGTCGACATCCTGGTGAACAACGCCGGTATCGCGCACATCGGCACGGTCGAGAACACTGCGGAAGAAGACTTCGACCGCATCTATTCGGTCAACGTGAAAGGGATATTTCTCTGCTCGCGCGCGGCCGTGCGCCGGATGCTCGCGAGCGGCGGCGGCGTGATCCTCAACCTCGCGTCGATTGCCTCCCTGATCGGACTCACCGATCGCTTCGCCTACTCGATGAGCAAAGGCGCGGTGCTGACGATGACGCGCTCGATCGCGGTCGACTACGTGAAGCGCGGCATCCGATGCAACTGCATCTGCCCCGCGCGCGTTCACACGCCGTTCGTCGACGGATACCTGCGCACCACTTATCCGGGACGCGAGGCCGAGATGTTCAAGCAGCTCTCGGAGTATCAGCCGCTCGGCAGGATGGGCACGCCCGAAGAAGTTGCCGCGCTCGCGCTCTACCTGTGTTCGGACGAAGCCTCGTTCATCACGGGACAGGCGTATCCGATCGACGGCGGCGTGCTCGCATTCTGATGAAACAGTACGGCCGCACGATCAACCTGAAGGACGACCCGAAGATCATCGAGCGCTACCTCGAGCACCATCGCGCGATCTGGCCGGAGGTCGAGCGCGGGCTCAAGTCCATCGGCATCGAGCGGATGCTGATCTTCAAGCTGGGCCGCCAGCTCTTCATGTTCATGGAGACCACTGACGCATTCGATCCCGAGCGCGACTTCGCGCGCTACGAGGCGAGCAATCCGCGCAATCGCGAATGGCAGGAACTGATGGCCTCGATGCAGGAGCCAGTCCCCGGCGCGCAACCGGGCGAATGGTGGGCCGAGATGAAGCTGGTCTTCTCGCTCTGAGGGCACGATCTAGTTTTTCGATTCCGAAGTCGCGGGCTTGATGAACTTCAGTGTCATGCGATCGCTTTCGCCGATTGCCTGGTACTTGGCGCGATCCTTATCTCCCTCGCGCAAGGTTGGTGGCAGATTCCACACCGGATGGTCGCGCAGGTCCTTCGGATTCGCATTGATTTCCGAGGTGCCATCCAGCTTGAAGCCGACGTGCTCCGCCAGTTCGATCATATAGTCCTGCCGCACATATCCATTCTTGGCTTTCGGATCCTGCGGCTGCGACGGATCGGCGCGATGGTCGGTTATTCCGAGGATTCCGCCGGGCTTGAGCGCACGGTAAAAGGCCTTGAAGTAGTCGTTCGTGGTTCCGCGCGGAAGCCAGTCGTGGACGTTGCGAAACGTCAGGACCATATCGGCGCTT
Source organism: uncultured delta proteobacterium (assembly GCA_963733715.1). Classification (GTDB taxonomy): domain Bacteria; phylum Desulfobacterota; class Binatia; order Binatales; family Binataceae; genus Binatus. Next base: position 59,214 of record CAVTEN010000041.1, on the reverse strand, counting down.
CCGGCAGGCGCGATTTCAGTTTCGGCTGGAGGCTGTAGCGTCGTGACGATGACGTGACTGTAAACCGCGGGATCGGCCTTCAGCTTCTCTTCGAAAGTCTTGGCGCCCGCTCCTCCTCCGACCGCTTCGTAAAGCTTGCCGTGGTCTTTGAGATACGGCGCCAGGATCTCCGTGTACCAACCGGTCCCAGGCGAGATCTCTACCACGGTCATGTCGGGCTTAATCCCGAAGAAGGTAAGCGTCTCGAGCGGATGGCGATATTTGTCGCGCGCCTGATTTGCTTCGGAACGCTGCGGCCCTGCGATCGCTGTTTTGAGAGCATCTGTGGTGCTGGCGTCACCCTGTGCGGCCGCCCGCATCGGTGAGATCGCGGCGATCGACAGAGCAAGCACAACGAACAACGATAATTTGATTCGGTGATTCATTTCTTTTTCCATTCTGCGCCGGTGGGAAATTAAAAGCCGCGAGCGATGGATGGACCATCTCGATACTGACGCCGCTCGCAAAGACTCGGGCTACTCAACCTTGAATGCGAGGGTTTCGTCGATGAGCTGTTTCAGCCATTCCATATAAGGAGTGCCGCCGGTGCCGCGAGGGTCGTCGGTCCGGCGGTTGATATATTCCTGCGCCCATCCGTAGTGCACCGATCGGAACTCCGCCATCGCATCGAGCACCGCGTTGTAGTTCTGTTTGCTCGCCATCGAACGGATGCTCGGCATCGCCTCCACCGCCGCGATCAGGGCGCGATGTTCCGCCGGCATATAGTTGCGCATGTCGATCAAGTGACTGGTGAGCATCGATCGGCGATGCGGAATTTTCATGAACGCCACCAGCAGCGGCATGATGCTGCTTTGGGCCCCCGTCTCGCCGCGAAAGTTTATTCGCAGCCGCGCGGCCGAGCCGGCAGCAACGTGCCCTCCCGCCACCTCGGCTTCATACTCGACGTCTTCAAAAAAGCGGATGTAGGGCCGGAACGTCTTGTAGTAGAGCGCCGGGTCCATCTTCTCCGGAATTCGCCGCAGCACCCGAACCTGTTCGCCGATCGCGCCGGCTATGTCGCGAACCGCATCATCGATAGGCCCGGGCTCGTTCGCATCGAGCGCTGTCTGAACTGTGGCGATCGCGTCCAGGATGCGCGCGGCTATTGCCTCGATCTCGACATGAACCAGGATGAACCAGTGCTCGTCGTAGAGATGCACGAAATTCTGAACGGTGTCGATGTTTCCCAGCGCGATCGGACCGTTCTTGTTAAATCTTTTCCAGTTGTACAAAGCGTAACCGTCGTAGCTCAGAATCGGCGGACGGTTCAGCAGCTTGCAAGCGCGGCATAGCGGCAGCGCGAGATTGGCCGGCAACACTCTACTCGGTTCCTGACCCACCTGGTTGATGTAGGCGGAGGCGAGGAATCCCACCCGTACGTAATACAACCTGAGTTGAGGAACGTCGGTTACCGCTACGCGATTTTCGGGCCAAAGCGGGATATCTAACGAGCGCGCGTGTGCGCGAAAGCTTGGGTCTTGCAGGAGGCTTGGAAGATCGCGCCCAATTTCGTCCAACGCGGCAAATTCGGAATTGGACGGGAAGCCGATTAAGGGATCGTGCTCGGGGAGAAACCCGCGCGAGCGCAGTGCGCTGCTGATGAAATGTCCGTGGGCCGGATTTGCGCCTTCGACCGCTTTTGAATGGCGGTTCATTTCTGCTTCCATTCTGAGCCATTCGGAAACTCGAACGCATCGAGCGACGCGGGGAGCATTTCGATGCTGAACCCGGGCGCGGTCGGCGGCATGTAGCGGTCGCCGCGCATGACTACCGGATCCTTGAAATGCTCGTGCAGGTGATCGGCGAATTCGATCATTCGATTGTCGAGAGAGCCGCTTACGCAGATGTAATCGATCAGCGAGACGTGCTGACCGTATTCGCAAAGCCCGATTCCGCCTGCGTGCGGACACACCGGCACGCCGAACTTCGCCGCGAGCAGCAGGACCGCAAGCGCCTCGCTGAGTCCCCCCAAGCGACAATTGTCGAACTGGCAGAAATCGATCGCGCCGGCCTGCATCAACTGCTTGAACATCACGCGATTGGCCGCATGTTCTCCGGTCGCTACTCCTATCGGTTTAATCGCGCGACGAATCGTGGCGTGGCCGAGGATGTCGTCGGGGCTGGTGGGCTCTTCGATCCATAGTGGATTGAAACGCGCGAGCGGGCGCATCAACTCGATCGCCTCGCCGACGTCCCACGCCTGGTTCGCATCCATCATCATGGTCGCGCGCGGTCCGATTTCTTCGCGCACGATCGCAGCGCGATGGACGTTGGCGTCCGAGTCGCGCCCGACTTTTATTTTGAACCGGGTCCATCCCGCGGCGAGCGCCTCGCGGCATAGGCGGCGAACTTTGTCGTCGGGATAACCCATCCATCCGGCGGATGTGATGTAGGCCGGGTAGCCCTCTCTTGCGCATCTGCGCTTCGCGCTCGCCGCGCGTCGCGAATTTGGCGCGCAGGATTGCGAGCGCGTCGTCGCGAGTAAGCGCGTCGGTGAGGTAGCGGAAATCGATGCATGAGACGAACTGCTCAGGTGTCATGTCCGCGACCAGTTTCCACACCGGCTTACGCTCGACTTTGGCGTACAGGTCCCAGACCGCGTTTACGATTGCGGCAGTCGCCAGATGTATCGCGCCTTTCTCCGGACCTATCCATCTGAGCTGGCTTTCAAAAGTGAGGCGCTTCCAGAAACCGCCGAGGTCGCCGACTATCTCGTCATATTTCGAGCCGACGACCAGGTGCTGCAACGCGCGAACTGCAGCCACTACAACTTCGTTGCCGCGCCCGAGCGTGAACGTCATGCCGTGGCCTTCGATACCGTCGCGCGCGTCCGTCGTCAGTATTACGTACGTCGCGGAATAATCGGGGTCGGTGTGCACGGCGTCGGAGCCGTCGAGCGTTCTGGAAGTTGGTGTTCGGATATCTCGGACAGTGAGCCCGGTGATGGTGCGCGCCATGATCGCTTCCTCTGCGCGGCATGGTAGCATCGCGCGACCGGCGATGACGACTGAAATTCCCACTCCGATTCGCGATCTGCGCCACTCATGGCCGCGTCCGTCGGCGCCGAAACCGATAGTCGTGATCGGCGCGGGAAGCATCGTTCGCGATGCGCATCTGCCGATTTACCAACGACTGGGCTTTCCGGTCGCCGGCATTTTCGACGTGAACCCGAAGGCAAGTGCGGAACGCGCAGCGGCGTTTGCGATTCCGCGTGTGTTCGAGTCGATTGATGAAGCCGCGTCGATGCGCGATGTAATCTTCGACGTCGCGATCCCGCCTGAAAATATTGCCGCTGTGCTGGAACGGCTGCCGTCCGGCGCCGCGGTGCTGATTCAAAAACCGTTGGGTCGCGACCTCGCCGACGCGCGCCGCATTGTTGCAATTTGCCGCGAGCGAAAGCTGCGCGCCGCGGTGAATTTTCAGCTCCGCTTCGCGCCTAACATGCTGGCCGTCCGCGACGCCCTCGACCGCGGCGTTTTTGGCGACGTGCTCGACGTCGAAGTGCGGATCAATCTTCACACGCCGTGGAATTACTGGGCATTCCTCAAGGGCGTGCCGCGCCTCGAGGTGTTGATGCATTCGATTCACTACCTCGACTTGATTCGCTCGTTGATCGGTGAGCCGCGCGGCGTCTACTGCAAGGGCGTGCGGCACCCCGCGATGCCGGATTATTCCGACACCCGCACCAGCATCGTGCTCGACTACGGCGACACGATTCGATGCAGCCTGACGATGAATCATGCGCATACGTTTGGGGGACGCTACGGCATGTCGCAGCTGAAAATCGAGGGCACGCGTGGCGCCGCGATCGCCAAGATGGGCGTGAATCTCAACTATCCAGCGGGCGAGCCCGACACGCTCGAGATCGCGACCGAAGATTCTAATGGCTGGGAGGCGATTACGCTGCGCGGTTCCTGGTTTCTCGAGGCGTTCGAGGGACCGATGTCAAACCTGCAGCGGTCCGTCGCCTGCGAGGATTCTAACCTGGTTTCGAGCGTCGAAGACGCGCTACGTACGATGGCTGTCGTCGAGGCGTGCTACGAATCAAGCGCGCACGGCGCCACCCCGATTCCCTCAGTGCGTTAGAATCGCAATCATTGTTGGCGGAGGTTCTTCACAGCGATGGCCGCAGAACATGTTGTTTTTTTATTTGACGTCGATAACACGCTGATCGACAACGATCACATCGTTGCCGACATGAAGAGCAATCTCGAGCGCGACATCGGCAACGATCAACAACAGCGCTACTGGGATTATTTCGAGGAGCTGCGCACCGAGCTCGGCTACGCGGACTACCTCGGCGCGCTGCAACGCTACCGCGTCAATCATCCGCGCGACTTCGGAATTATCGCGGTCTCGTACTTCCTGATGAACTACCATTTCGCGAACCGGCTGTTCCCCTGCTCGCTCGACGTGCTCGAGCAATACCAGCAATACGGCGAGACCGCGATCCTGTCCGACGGCGACATGATTTTTCAGCCGCTCAAGGTCGAGCGATCGGGCCTGCGCGAAGCCGTCGACGGCAAGGTTATGATTTACATCCACAAGGAACAGGAACTCGACGATGTGAAGGCACGCTATCCCGCGGACCATTACGTGCTGATCGACGACAAGGTCCGGATTCTCGACGCGGTGAAGAAGACGTGGGGCGCGAACGTGACGACAGTGTTCCCGCGCCAGGGTCATTATGCGGCTGACGCGAAGGAGGTCGCCAAGTACATGACGCCCGACGTCACGGTCGACAGGATCGATCAGCTACGCGACTACGATTTGGCGCGCCTGCGCGCAGCCACGAAGGGGTAGCAGCGCTTTCAAGCCAGATCGAAGAACAAGACTTCCGAGGGCGCGCTGGCTGCTATCGTCACTTTCTCTTCCTTGCTGATTGCGGCGCCGTCGCCTTCCGCGAGCGCGGTGCCATTCACCGTGACAGCGCCGCGTGCGACTTGGACCCATCCGTGGCGGCCCGTTTTGAGATTTGTCGTGACGGTCTGCCCGGGTTCGAGCTTTGCGACCGACAGCGCGGCGTCCTGATGAATCTTCACCGACTGACCGCCGCCATCTGGCGTGCCTACCGGAGCAAAGCCGCCGTGCGCCTTGGCGTCATCGATAGTCTTCTGCTCGTAACCGGGAGCGATGCCGGCCGTGGCGGGCATGATCCAGATTTGCAGAAAATGCACCGGCTCGGTTTTCGAATGATTGAATTCGCTGTGCGTAATTCCCTTGCCCGCGCTCATCCGCTGCGCTTCGCCGGGCCGAATGATCGAACCGGTGCCGAGGCTGTCCTTGTGCTCGAGTGCGCCCTCGAGAATGTAGGTGACGATCTCCATGTCGCGATGCCCGTGCGTCGGGAACCCGGCGCCGGGGCGAACTCGATCCTCGTTGATGACGCGCAACGTGCGAAATCCCATCTGGCCGGGATCGTGGTAGTCGCCGAACGAGAACGTGTGGCGGCTGTCGAGCCAGTCGATCTTCGTACGTCCGCGATCTGCAGCTTTGCGCGGAGTAATCATTGGAGGTACCTCGTCAGGCCGCTTGGGCAGCCGGCTTCATCTTGAGCCGAATCGGCATGTGCTTGATTCCGCCGACGAAGCTCGAACGCAGCCGCTCAACCGGACCCGCAGACTCGACATAATCGAGCCGCTTTGCCAGCTCCCTGAAAATAATTTTCAGCTCGAGCCGCGCCAGGTTCGCGCCAAGACAGAAATGCTCGCCGATGCCGAAAGCGACATGCGGATTCGGATTGCGGCTGATGTCGAACTTGAAAGGATCGTTGAAAACTTCCTCGTCGCGGTTCGCCGACGGATAGAACAGGCATACCGATTCGCCGGCTTTGATCTTCTGCCCGCGAATCACAGTATCTTCAGTCGCGGTGCGCGCGAACTGGATGACCGGCGTCGTCCATCGCACGATCTCCTCGACCGCCGAGTCGATCAGCTCAGGATTGCGCTTGAGCTTTTGCCATTCGCCCGGATTGTCGATGAAAGCTTGCAGTCCCCCGGTCGTCGCGTTGCGCGTGGTCTCGTTGCCGGCAACAACCAGCAGGAAGTAGTACGATAGCATCTCGAACTGCGGGATCGGCTCGCCATTCACCTTGCCGTTGGCGACGATGCTGGTGATGTCGTTGGTCGGATGCTTCATCCGCTCGGCGACCATCTCGCTGAAATACTGGAACAGGCCGAGCCGCGACCGATCCATCGTCTCCTGCGCGCTGGTACCGGCCTGGAACTCGGGGTCGCCGCCGCCGATCGTCTCATTGGTCCATCGGAAGAGCTGTTCCCAGTCTTTGTGCGGGACGCCGAGCAGCTCCGCGATGACGGCGAGCGGAATCTTGGACGATACTTCCGTGACGAAATCGCAAACGTCGCGCCCGGTGACGTCGTCGAGCACCTCGCGCGTAATGTTCTCGATTTCCGGCCCGAGAGGACTCACGCCGCGCGGGGTGAAATGGCGGCTGACGACGGCGCGATATTCGCCGTGATCGGGCGGGTCCATGTCGAGCAGATGACGGAACGGCGGCGTCGGACTCTCCTCGAAGCCTTCTTCCTGGACGAAGACGAGCAGGCGGGGGCCGTTAAGGAACAGCCGCGGCTGCTTGGAAATCTGGATGATATCGGCGTGCTTGGTGATCGCCCAAAACGGATCGGTGTTCGGGTGCTCGCACCAGAAAACCGGCTTGTGCTTGCGGAGGTAGGTCCACTCGCGATGCGGGTAGCCATTTTTCATGTAATGGTCGGGGCCGATGATGTTCAACGATTCGAGCGAGAGCGCCTGTTCAGTTTCCATTAATGGGTGTCTCCGCGGTTCCGCGAGTTCTGTCTCGATCCTGCATTCTGACCTGTCGCGCGCGTTGAGTCATCTAGTCGTCGCTGACCGTAATTGCCTGTCGCGGGCACAGCCGCGCCGCGAGCTTGAGCTTATCGCGCATGCGCTCGGGCGGATTCTCGATCAGCAAGTGGCTCTTGTCATCGTCGCGCACCTCGAACACTTCCGGCGCGGCCTCCTGGCATTTCATATTTCCCTCGCACAGCTTCTGATCGACAACAACCTTCATCTGACTGGTCTCCTCTTCTCGTCTGCCCCAAAATGCCGCCCGGCGAACCGATCATATAAGAGGATAGTTATTGCGACTAGGCTCGTGGGGCAAGCGCGAAGGACGAGAGGCGGAGGAGTGCTCCGACCCCGACTATTTGTTTGTTCAACGTGACAAATAGATAGCAGAAGACCGAATTAGCGCCGCCGTTGTGCCGCGGGGAACGCACGCCCTGATCGCAATCCTTGCGCCGCAACGGTCTTTCCTGCGATACCGAAAGCTAAGGCGTCTTGCGTCGAAGCGCATCCAGGAGGACGTGGAAATGGCTTACGATCTCGTCATCAAAAATGGAACAGTTATCGACGGTACCGGCGCCTTTCGACGGCGCGCCGACGTCGCAGTCAAGGACGGGAAGGTCGCCGAGATTGGCAAGGTCACCGACGGCGGTACGGAAACGATCGATGCGTCGGACCTGATCGTCTCGCCCGGCTTCGTCGATCCGCATACTCACTACGATGCGCAAATCTGCTGGGACCCATTGGTTAGTTGCACCTCGTGGCACGGCGTTACGACCGTCGTGATGGGAAATTGCGGGGTGGGTATTGCTCCCTGCAAGCCCGCGGCGCGCGAAGTGGCGGCGTGGGACCTGGTCAACGTCGAGGCGATCCCATTCGAGGCGCTGTCGAAAGGGATCAGGTGGGAATGGGAAACTTTCCCGGAATTCATCGCGGCGGCCGAGCGCCGTGGCGCGGGAATCAATCTCGCGTTCCTGGCGCCGCTCACTCCGTTTCGGCATTACGTGATGGGCGAAGAGTCGATGGAGCGCGCGGCCACCATCGACGAGACGGCGCGCATCGCAGGGTTGCTTCGTGAAGCTGTCGACGCGGGCGCGTTCGGATTTTCCACGACGACTCTGCCGCAGCATATCGGCTATCAGGGACGTCCGCTGGCGTGCCGGTTGGCGTCGAGCGACGAGCTCAAAGCCTATGCCAACGTGCTGCGCGACGCGGGGCGCGGCGCCATCGAAATAGCACTCACGCGCCGCTCGGGACGAATGTCGGAGGACGAGCAGGGGCTGCTGGAATTTCTGCTCGACGAGAGCATGCGGCCTGTAACCTGGCTCGCGATGGCGAGTCGTCCCGACAAACCCGAGGCCAGCGACGATACTCTCCGGCGCCTCGAGCCGCTGATTAAGCGCGGCGGTGTGCCGCAGGTGCTCTGCAAGCCCTTCGTAGTGCAGATGGATTTGCGCAATCCGTTCTCGTTCGCCGACATGGAGCTGTGGGGGCCGGTGTTCAATCAGCCGCTCGAGAAGCAGAAGGCATTCTACAGCGACCCGGCCTTTCGCGGTGCGTTTCGCGAGGAGCTTAAGCGGCCACATCTGTTCCAGGGAAAATGGAACCGCGTCGAAGTGCTCGAGGTCGCGAATCAAGCGCTGAAACAATATGAGCGCAAGACCGTCGGCGAAATTGCCGATCAGCGTCACGAAGACCCGCTCGACACTTTCTTCAACCTCGCTCTCCAGGACGATCTGAATATCCAGTACACGATGCAGCAGTATCACGAGGAAGGAATTCAGCGGCTGATTTCAGACCCGCGCACGATGATCGGGCTGTCGGACGGCGGCGCGCACGTGAACATGCTGTGCGACGCGGGCTACTGCACGTACCTCCTCGGCACGTGGGTGCGCGAGCGGCAGGCGATGACGCTGGAGAGTGCGATCAAACGAATCACATCGGAGCCGGCGGACTTCTTCGGAATCAAGGATCGCGGACGGCTCAAGGTCGGACTGCCGGCCGATGTCGCGATTTTCGACGAGCGCAAAATTGGCTCGGCCAAGCGCGCACGCATGCAGAACGATCTACCCGGCGGCGGCCGCCGGCTCGTGATGCCTGCCGAGGGCGTCGAGTACACGATCGTAAACGGCGACGTCCTCTACGATCACGGTCATCACTCAGGCTACCTCCCCGGGCAAGTCCTAAAGTCAGGCGCGTATTAGGTCGTCTGCCAGAAGTTCTGATTCCCTCGCCCCACGAGGGGAGAGGTCCCTCACCCTAACCCTCTCCCCTCGTGGGGCGAGGGAACCAGACGCAATCGGCATCGCGTCCTTCATTCCCCGATTTTTTCTGTCATCCTTATGATCGATGCTCCGATTTGCGCGGACGTTTCCGCTGATCATTGCGGTCCTCACTGTGACTTCGACAATTCCAGCGCCACCCAGCTTTGCCGAATTGCCGCCGCTGATTCCGCGCGACACTCTCCTCGGGAATCCCGAGCGCGCCAATCCTCATATCGCGCCCGATGGCAAACGGCTGGCGTGGCTTGCGCCCGATGAACACGATGTCCTGCAGGTGTGGGTGCAGACCATCGGCGAGCACGACACTCGCGTCGTCACCGCAGACAAGAGTCGCGGAATCCATTCCTACGGATGGGCTTACGATTCGAAGACGATCATCTATGCGCAGGACGCCGACGGCGACGAAAACTTCCACCTGTTCGCCGTCGATCTCGATTCGCACAACGTCCGCGACCTGACCCCGTGGCAAGGCGTGCGCGCCGAGTCGGTCGCGTCCAGCCCGAAATTTCCCGAGCGGATACTGGCTGCGCTCAATCTGCGCGATCGCAAATTGATGGACGTCTATCGCGTCGACCTGCGCACCGGCGCCGTCGAACTCGATACCAAAAATCCCGGCGACGTCGCCGCCTGGCTCGCCGATGACAACATGATCGTGCGCGCGGCCACGGTCACGACGCCCGACGGAGGCACCGAGCTTCGGATTCGCGACAGCGCGGCTGCTCCCTGGCGCACGTTGATGAAAGCCTCGATGGAAGACGACCTGGCGCCGCTGGATTTCGCCAAGGACGGGCAATCGCTCTTTCTGAGCACCTCGATCGGCACGGACACTTCGCGCCTCGCGCGACACGAGATCGCATCGGGAACGGAAACGGTTATCGCGCGCAGCGACGATGCGGACTTGAGCGACGTGATGATTCATCCTACCCGTCATGTCGCGCAAGCCGCTGCGTTTGACCCAGGCCGCAAGCATTGGACGGTCGTCGATCCGTCGGTTCAGCCGGACTTCGACGCAATCGCGAAAATCAGCGACGGAGATTTCACCGTCGTTGACCGCGACCTCGCCGACCAGACCTGGCTCGTCTCGTTCGAGCACGACCGCGCGCCGGTGCGCTATTACTCGTGGGATCGCACGGCCCGAAGGGCGACTCTTCTATTCAGTGTCCAGCCCAAGCTCGACGACGCCCCGCTCGCTTCGATGAAACCAGTTCAGTTCACCGCCCGCGACGGAATGAAACTCAACGGATATCTAACTCTTCCGGTCGGCGTGTCCGAGAAAAATCTGCCGCTCGTGCTCGAGGTGCATGGCGGACCGTGGGCGCGCGACAACTGGGGCTTCAATCCCTACACCCAGCTTCTGGCGAATCGTGGCTACGCGGTGCTGCAGATAAATTTTCGCGGCTCGACCGGATTCGGCAAGAAGTATCTCCACGCCGGCGACCGCCAATGGGGCCGCGCGATGCAGAACGACCTGACCGACGGCGTGAAGTGGGCCGTGGATGCTGGAATCGCGGATCCGAAACGCGTCGCAATATTCGGCGGATCTTACGGCGGCTACGCGGCTCTCGCCGGCGCGGCATTCACGCCCGACGTCTATCGATGCGCGATCGACGAATGCGGCCCGTCGAACTTGTTCACGCTGTTGGCGTCGATTCCGCCGTACTGGGAAGTTATGCGCTCGATCTTCTTCACCAGGGTTGGCAATCCCGACGATCCCAGGGACAAGGAGCTGCTGACCGCGGCGTCGCCGCTGTTCTCCGCCGACAAAATAAAAATCCCGATGCTGATAGGCCAGGGCGCTAACGATCCGCGCGTGAAACAGGCTGAGGCTGAGCAGATCGTCGACGCGATCGCGAAGCATGGTCGGGACCGCCGTTTACGTTTTATATCCGGATGAAGGTCACGGCTTCGTGCGGCCCGAGAACCGGCTCGACTTCACTGCTCGGATGGAAAAATTTCTGGCCGACAACCTCGGCGGCCGCTTCGAGCCGATGTCAGGCGATCGAATTCCTGGCTCGACTGCCAAGCTCTGCGTCGTAGGCGCATCGCCAACGAACTAGACTCGCACCGACACTGTGCTATGAAAAAATCTACGGTGCGCTGACGAATTGCTTCGGCGCGCCTTTAACCCTGGAGGAATCGCCATGGCCGAATTCGGAATCTCGATGTTCCCGACAGACTACGCAATCCAGCCGATCGAACTTGCGCTTGCGGCCGAAGAACGCGGCTTCGAATCGATGTTCTTTCCCGAGCACACGCACATACCCGCATCGCGCAAGACGCCATGGCCCGGCGGCGCCGAACTGCCAAAGGAGTACTGGCATACGCACGATCCGTTCGTCGCGCTCGGCGCGGCGGCTGCGGTAACAAAAAAACTCAGACTCGGTACGGGCGTGTGCCTGGTGATTGAGCGCGATCCGATCGTACTCGCCAAGGAAGTCGCGTCGCTCGATATGATTTCCGGCGGGCGCGTGATTTTCGGGATCGGCGCCGGCTGGAACGTCGAGGAGATGGCGAATCACGGCGTGGATTTCAAGCGGCGCTGGAAAATCGTCAAGGAAAAAATACTCGCGATGCGGCAAATCTGGACCAGGGAGGCGGCCGAATTTCACGGCGAGTTCGTGAACTTCGATCCGATCTGGTCGTTTCCCAAGCCGGTGCAGCCGGGCGGTCCGCCGGTTCTCCTCGGCTCTCAATCGCCCAAGACATTCGATCGCGTCGCCGAGTACTGCGATGGATGGATGCCGATTAATTTCCCGCGCTACAATCTCGAAGCCGGCCTGAAGGCACTCGCCGAAGCGGGCAAAAAAGCCGGCCGCGGCAAACTTCCGGTCTCGATGTTCGGCGTCGGTCCGAACGAGGAGCAAGTCAAAAAGTTTCTTGACCTCGGCCTCGACCGGTTGATCTTCGCGCTGCCGTCCGCGACCCGCGAGGCCGTGCTGCCGTTGCTCGACAAGTACGCCGAGATGAAAGCCAAGGCGCGTTGAATCGAGGTTAACCCGTGCTTGTCTGAGCCGCCTCAGCGAAGAATCTCACTCTTGCCGCCGGGGTCGTCCTCCGGCTGCGTGCCAGTCATGAGCATTCTGCTGTGGACTCTATCTCTGCTGCTGGGCGCCGTGCTGCTGGCCGCGATCGCGCGCCGGATCAATGTGCCCTCGCCATCGCTGTTCGCGCTGGGCGGAGTGCTCGTCGCGCTTTTGCCGCACGGCCCGCGAATCTCACTGCAGCCTGACCTGGCGCTGGCCTTGTTCGTCGCGCCGGTGTTGGTGAACGCGGCATTTGACAGCTCGCTGCGCGATCTCCGCCAGAACTGGATTCCCATCGCCAGCCTGGTTTTCATGGCGGTGGCTGTCACCACTGCTGCGGTCGCACTCGTCGCGCGCTGGCTCGTCCCCGCGATGCCGTGGCCGGTGGCTGTAGTGTTAGGCGCCGCGGTCGCTCCTCCCGACGCCGCGGCCGCGACCGCAGTTCTGAAGGAAGTGCGACTGCCCCATCGCCTCGTCTCAATCCTCGAGGACGAGAGTCTCCTCAACGACGCCAGCGCACTGCTCATCTATCGATTGGCCGTCGGAGCAGCAGTCGCGCACACCGACCACGCGATCGCAGTAGCCTCAACCCTGGCGTTTGTCCTGATCGGCAGCATCGCGGTCGGCGCCGCGCTGGCGTTCACATACGGGAACATCGTGAGTCGTTTTTCGGACGTGCCCAGCGCGATCGTCATGCAATTCATCGGCGCGTTCGGAGCATGGATCGTGGCGGATCGGCTGTCATTGTCTGGCGTGCTCGTCGTCGTGACGTTCGCCGTAATATTGTCGCGCGGTCGTCGATTCGGCTGCCCGCCGCAGTCCGCGTCCCCTCCTACGCCGTGTGGGAGTTGGCGGTATTCGTCCTCAATGCGTTGGCCTTCATCCTGGCAGGTCTGCAACTCGGACCGATCATGGACCGGCTAAACCGTACGCCCCATGTTCACTACCTTGCCTTCGCGACTGCGATCCTGGTGACGGTCATCCTCGCACGAACTGGTTGGGTGTTCACCTTTAACCTTGCGCGGCGGCTGGCTCATCGCGTTTTCGGAGCAGGCAGTCAGACTGCCATTCAAAAACAGTTTGCTGGTATCGTGGTGCGGCATGCGCGGTATCGTGACTCTGGCCGCCGCGCTCGCGTTGCCCGACGGATCCGGCAGCGCGCCCGCCTTTCCATATCGCGACCTGATCGTGCTGACAGCTTTCGCGGTCGTGTTGGGCACCCTGGTCGTGCAGGGCCTCACGCTTCGGGCGCTCGTGATGATGCTGGGACTGGACGATGACTCACCGGTCGACAACGAAGTCCGTGCCGGCCGCGTCGAGATGTTTAAAGCTGCGCTCGAAAGCGTGGACAATCGCGACGACGACGTCGCGGTCGCTCTACGTCGTGAATATACGGAAGTGCTGCGACAAATCGACGGCTCAATCGGACGCTCTGAGCGGGAGCATAACGCCAAGGTCGCTCTCCGCACCGCCGCCAGAACTGCCGCGCGATCGAGACTGAACGCGCTGCGGGATTCGGGTGCAATCGGAGAAGCAGCGTTTCAGCAACTGGAAGCCGAACTGGATCTAAGTGAACTGGAACAGGAGGCTCGCAGCCGCTGGTGACGCGAGCCCGCCCCTACTCGCCGCGATCCTTGAACGCGATCTCGATATTCTGCGCCAGCTTGAAATCCTTGTCGGTCACCCCGCCGGCATCGTGCGTCGAGCATGAGAACGTCACGCGCGTGTAGTTGATCGTAATGTCGGGATGATGGTCGGCGGCCTCGGCCATTTCGGCGACCTTCTGCACGAACTCGATGCCGTGCAGAAACTCCTTGAACTTGAACGTCTTGCTGATGGCGTTGTTCTTGTACTCCCATCCGGGCAGCGCCTTCAGCTTCTCCTTGATCTGCTCCTCGCTGAGTTTCGCCATTTCAGAATCCTCCTCATGCCGACGTTCGCGACTTTGTCTATTTCCATCCTAATCTCGCGCATCTCAATCGCAAATCACGCGGCGTTATACCCGTCGCGCGCGCCTGTGGTAAAACAGCGCTCGAGCAGACCGAAACGTACGCAGGAAACGGTGAAAAGAGAGATGGCGAACAAATACGTTACCGACGAGGCTCGCAAGCAAATCGGCAAGACTTCCGAACCGCGGACTTACGACGTCGAGCGCGGGGCGATTCGCCGCTTCGCCGAGGCGATCGAGGATCGCAATCCGCTCTTCAACAGCGAGCCCGACGCGCGCCAGACCCGCTACGGCAGCATGGTCGCGCCGCCGACTTTCTGCCGCTCGATGGGCTCGCCTATTCCCGACATCAAGCTCGACATGCCGACCTTCCGCGGCCTCGACGGCGGCTCGGATTGGGAATATTTCGTGCCGATTCGCCCCGGCGACCGCATCACCGTGCAATCCAAGCTCGTCGATTTGCGCGAGTCCGAGGGCCGCCTCGGCCCGATGGTCTTCACTGTCGTCGAAACCACGTACACCAACCAGTTCGGCGAAGTCTGCGTCGTCCAACGCTCGACCGGAATCCGTTACTAAAATTTCACTGAAAAAACTGAGAAAACACGATGGCAAAGCAAATTTATTTCGAAGACGTCAAGGTCGGCACCGAGATCGGGCCGCTCGAAAAAAATCCGACCACCCAGCAGCTCGTCCGGTACGCCGGCGCGTCGGGCGATTTCTATCAAATCCATTACGACAAGGATTTCGCGCTCGGCAATGGCCTCCCCGGCGTAATCCTGCACGGCGCGTTGAAGAATGCGTTCCTCGGCCACCTGATGACCGACTTCGCCGGCGAGCTCGGATGGCTGCGCAAGCTCGGCGTGCAGTACCGCGGGATGGATCAGCCGGGGACCAAGGTCGTTGCGCGCGGCAAGGTCTCGAAGAAATACACCGAAGGCGGCTACAACCTGGTCGATTGCGAAATCTGGCTCGAGAACGCCAAGGGCGAGAAGACCACGCCCGGCTCCGCCACCGTCATCCTGCCCTCGCGCACCGCGAGTCAGTGAAGCTGGGGTAATTCGCGATGCCGACACGGCGCGAGTTCCCGCCGCGATCGCTGAACGCCGAGGCGCTCAACGAGGGCCGCGTCGATCCGCAGTACACCAGGGTCTTGATCCGCCTGCTCGCCGCGCATGCGATGGCTGAGAAGCTGACCGCGCTCGGCTACCAGCGCGCGCTCGCGACGCTCGACAATTCCGAGCTGCGCCCAATCGTCGAGAAGAATTTCGAAGAGGAAAAGAAACACGCGCGGCTCATCTACCACGCGCTCGCAGAACTCGGCGTCAGCCAGCAAGCTGCCGACCGCTCGATGATCATGGTGCTCAAGGCGCCCTCCTTCGACGCGCCCAGCTACTTCGCCTCGAAAGCCGAAGGCGAGCTCGACCTCCTGATGGCGTCGCTCAGCCTCGACACCACCGGCCTCATCATGATCGGCGAAAACTACAAGGACTCGAGCTACGCGCCGCACGCGCGCGCCGCCGAAATAATTCTCGACGAGGAAGCCGACCACGAAATTTTCGCGTCGCGGCAGCTCGGCGACGCGGTCGACCGCTTCGGCGTCCAGTCGGTCAACACAGCGCTCCGCCGATGGATCCCGCGCGCGGTAAATTTCTTCGGCCCGCCCGGCACCGGCTTCACCTACGACTGCATCCGCTACGGCCTGAAATCCCGCGACAACGAAGAACTCGCCGAGCTGTACCTCACAATGCTGTCGCGCCGCTGCGACCAGCTAGGCCTCGAGCTGCCGACGCTGACCGCAACCTACCCCCACTCCCTGGCTTAACTCTCCGCGATTGTTCCCCTTCCTTCGAGGGAAGGGGTTAGGTTCCTGCATCGATCACCACTCTCTCTGGTCCACGCGCGATTAGTCGGTTTAACTCGCGAGGTGAACCGACTTCGCCTTGCGCGCGGGAATCCATCCCTCGGCCGCAGCATACTGCGAGAGATATTTCGCGACCTCATTGCCCGTCTCGTCGGCCAGGTAGTCGATTTGAGAAACGTAGATCTTCTGGCCGCTCGAAAGCGCATCTCCGACGCCCGTCATCAAAGTGATCGGGCCAACAAACAGTTCTCCCACACCTAAGGATGCCGCGACGCCCGGCATCTTTCCGCTGTTAGCGCGAGTCGTAAATCTCAGCACTTCTGCTCTCTCGCCGTTAGTCACGCGATATACTCGAACCTCGGTTGCCAGTCTCGACTCTCCGGCGCCGAGCCCTACCGCCACGCGCGTGAAACGATTGCCTTCGTCAACGTCGATCAGCCGGCCGGTGACAAGAAGAAAGTTACCCTGCACAGAAGTATCGAAGTCCCTCGGGACGCGCGTAGCCTGAAGGCCGGCCCTATCCAGTTTTTTTGCGGTCTCTTTTGAGACGACCTCGCCAACATCGCGCCCGATAGCGTCCTGGCGCTGGTCCGCTGAACTTTGCCGGACCAGATTGATCCCGCGATTCAACGGGCTTCTGTTCTCGGTCACATCATTCACCACGAAATCAAAGTCGCGAACTTCAACTCGCGTCGGATAGATCGGCTCCGCCTCGATCGCATTCATCGCAGCCGCCGGTTCGGGCGGCCGTATAGGCTGGGGCGTGACAGAAACCGTGGCACACCCCGAAAGCAACGTCGCCAGCACAACGAAAACGAAAATGGAAAATCCCGCGCCAGACTTGATTGAAATTGATCTTGAAGAATAGGAGTTCATGGCTTGCACCCCTGTTGTGACGATTCCGCGCTGCGAATATTCGCGGAAAAAATCGCGTACAAAAGAGCCGCGCCGCCGATTTCTCGACGGCGCGGCTACTCGCTTCAGACCTTACTCGTTGTCGTCATCGTGATGACGGCGACCGTAGTCGCTGTTATTCAGGTCGCGGTTCAGATCTCGCTGCGTTTCCCGTTTGTCCGCCCGCTTTTCCTGGATTTCCGCTTGCTCGCGCGCCGCCGCGCCGAGATTACCGTTCTCCAGGTCCTCGCGCTGTTCCTCTCTGTCATGATGGATACCGCGCTGGTCCTGGCGGATCTGGCTGGCGTCGTTGCTCATGTCCTCATAGTCCGCCGCATGCGCCAGCGGAAGCACCAACAGCGAACCGAATGCGCCTGCCACCAATGTGAGTACTAGTCTCTTCATAAAATTCACCTCCTGAATTTTGGCAACTTTTACACGGGCACACGCGGCGCTCGCTGAGTGCCTTTTCGGAGTACAGTGCACGGCCTATGCCAGAAATAAAGGAGCGTTTATGAATTGAACTTTACTCAGCGAAGAGTGCGGATGGGTAAATCTTTCCGTCGAGAAACGCGCTACGAACGATGAAAAGCACCGCGCCGCCGAACTATCGGCGGCGCGGCGATCGGCCAGCTTTAAAGTTTAGTCGTCGTCATCATCGTGATAACGACCGTAGCCGTAGTATCGATTCGACAGGTCATTATTCAGATCTTCCTGTCGGTCTCGCACCGCATCACGGCGCTGCTCGATTTCCGCTTGCTCGCGAGCCGCCGCACCGTAGTCACCATTCTCCAAATCTTCCCGCAGTTCCTGTTTGTCATGGTAAATATTGCGCTGGCCCTGACGAATCGCCCAGGCGTCGCGATTCATATCCTGCCAGTCTTGCGCATGCGCCATCGGAAGCACCAACAGTGAACCGAACGCGCCGGCAACCGATGTGAGCACGAGTCGTTTCATAAATTTACCTCCTAAGTGTTAGCAGTCACACACGAGCACTTGCGGCGCTCGCTGATTGCCCTTCACACTAGAAATGCAGGGCCTATGCCAGAAAAAAATGCGCTCCGCGGGGGAAATGTCTTCGGCGCAGTGTCCGTTTTGCGTAGATGTTTCGTCCAAAACGGATAAAACGACATACCAGAGATATCAGTCGGTGGTATCGAGGGCGCGCAGCGCGAGGCCCCGCGCGACCGATGTGAACTCGTCACCCATGCGGATTCTGTCGGCGCCGAAGCGTTCGGTAAAAATGCGCCGCACCGCAGGCACGAACGATGACCCCCCGGTCAGAAAGACACTGTCGATCGCGTCGGGCTGGAGCGCGACCGTCTTCATCAGCCGATCGACGCATCCGGCGATCTGTTCGAGATAGCGCTCGATCCAATTCTCGAATTCCGGCCGCGCCACTATCTTCTCGATCAACACCGGCGGATCGGAAAACATGAAGTCCGCGGCTTCCAGCGCCGACAAGTCGAGCTTGGTCTTCTCGACCGCTCGAAACAGAAAATAGCCGAGATCGTTTTCCACGATATGAATCAGTGCCGCGATTTTTTCGGGCTCGAACGATTCAAGCTTCAACTCCTCGAATCGAAGCATCGTCGCACGAGCCTTCAAGAACGACAGATGATGCCATCTTTCCAGCTTGGTGTACGGCCAGGTCGGCGCCGGCAGCACCATCCCGTATGGCGAGCGGTACTTCGTGCCGCGGCCGAGCGCGGGCGCGACCAGATGACGCATCACGCGCCCGTCGAAAGCGTCACCCGCAATGCCGACGCCGTCGTTGCCGAGAATCTCGTAGCGCGCGGAGCCGTGCTTCGCTTCCGTTCGCGGCTTCAGACGCAGCACCGAGAAATCGCTGGTGCCTCCCCCGAAGTCCGCGATCAACACCGTCTCGTCGCGCGTGATTCGGAGCGCATAGTCATACGCGGCCGCAACCGGTTCGTACTCGAACACCACGTCGTTCCATCCGGCGCGGCGAATCGCGATATCCAGCCTGCTTCGCGCCAGCGCCTCGTCCGGATTTCCGGCGGCAGCGAAATGAACCGGACGGCCGACTACGATTCGCGGTGGCAATTCGCCGAACTGCGCAATCGCGGCGTCACGCAGCGCACTGAGTATCGGCGCAATCAAATCTCCGAGCGTGTAGTTCTCGCCCATGATGTCGGTCGATTCGAAAGTCTTGTCTGCGAGGAATGACTTGAGCGATTGAACCAGCCGGCCGTTGCCCGCGGCCGCAAGGTAGCGGCGAATCGCATCGTTGCCGACCGACACCGCAGAATCAGTGCCGCCGGTTTCCTCGGGCGCCTCGAAAAACAAAATCGATCGGAACGTCTCCGACAAATCTCCACCCTCAGCGGCGGAAAACCGCGCCAGGCGTGGAGATCCATCAGCGCCGACGATTGCGATAGCGCTGTTGGTGGTGCCGAAATCGAGACCGACCGCTTCAACCTTGGTCGCGGCGCGAGCGCTGGAAACTTCCTGCATCATGGGTCTCACGATCAGGGCGCGCGGGAGTCTTGTCAACGTTGAGCATCGCGCATATACTCGCCAAACCCTCAGGATGACGATCGCGTTGCGACTGCTCATCCGCCAAAAGCCAGTCCTTCAACGGACGAGAATTCCTCGTCCGTATTTTTTTCAGTCGCGCATTGCGCGGGAGGGGGTGAAAAAAGAAATGCCGCCGCAGATTCGTGAATCCGAAGTTGCCGCGCAATGGGATCGCAATGCCGATGTGTGGGCCGACCAGGTTCGCAACCGCTTGGACATCTTTCGCGAGCATTGGAACAATCCGGCGTTCGTGGAGTTCGCCGGCGACCTGAGCGGCAAGACCGTGCTCGATGCCGGATGTGGCGAGGGCCACAACACGCGGATCTTCGCGCGACGTGGCGCCCGCATGACTGGCGTCGATCTGTCGGCCAAGATGATCGAGTTCGCGCGCGCTGAGGAACTCCGCGAACCGCTGGGAATCCGCTACGAGCGCGCGTCCTTTGCCAACATGACAACTTTCAAAGAAGGGTCATTCGACGCGGTCATCTCGACGATGGCATTGATGGACGGTCCTGATTTTCCGGGCGCAATCCGCGAAATCTCACGCGTGCTGCGCCCGGGTGGGACGCTCGCATACAGCATTTTGCATCCATGCTTCGCCACCAAGGGGATGGGCTGGATTAGCGACGCTTCGGGGCGCGCCATCAAATTTACGGTCGCTGAATATTTCAGTGATGAGGCGTGGATGGAGCGCTGGAAATTCGCTTATGCGCCCAACGCGTCGCAGATCGAGCCCTTCACCGTACCGCGCTTCGACCGCACGCTGGCCGACTACATCAATCCGACCGTCGCGGCTGGTCTACGACTCGAAGAGATTCGCGAACCGCGTGCCCCAGAGTCGGCATGCGCTCTGAATCCACGAGCATTCGAAAAATATCGCGATCACATCCCACTGTTCCTTTACGTTCGCGCGTCGAAGTCGTGAGACAGGAATGATTCGTACTTTGATCGGAATTCTCGCTTGCATGACGCTCGCCGGATGCGGCGCGCAGGGGGAAGCGTATCAGCCGAGGGCGACGCCAGCGTCGCAGACCGTCATTTACGTATACCGGCCGTATGGGCTGCTCAGTTCGCAGACCAATCCGATGATCACTTGCGGTCACGACAGCATTGAATTGGAGACGTCCGGCTTCTACGAATTCGTCGCGGACAGCGGGCCGGTCGCTTGCGCGGCCGCCACCGATGCTTCGGCACAACTAAAGTTTGACGCGCACGCCGGCGAGCAATACTTCATCAAGGAGGACGTCGATTCCAGCGGCCATGTACGATTCAAATTGATGGATGCCGATGTGGGCCGCGACCAAATCAAGGAATGCAACCGACAGGGAATCAAGCAGTGACTAAATTGCCGCGAATTGTAACCCTGCTGCCGAGCGCGACCGAGATAGTTTGCGCGCTCGGTTTCGAAGATCAACTGGTCGGCCGCTCGCACGAATGTGACTTCCCGCACTCTGTCGTGCGCGTCCCCGGATTGACGGAACCAAAATTCAATCCCGAAGGCACCAGCGCCGAGATCGACCAGCGAGTAAAGAAAATCGTCGGCGACGCGCTCTCGGTCTATCGCGTCGATGCGGCCAGACTGCGCGAACTTCGCCCCGACGTGATCGTCACACAATCGCAGTGCGAAGTATGCGCGGTCAGCGAGCGTGACGTGGAAGCCGCGGTGGCCGAATGGCTCGGCGCGCGGCCGAAGATCGTTTCGCTCGCGCCATACGGCCTCGACGACATTTTCACCGACATGCAGCGGGTTGCAGACGCGCTCGACGCACATGCACGCGGGACAGAACTTGTTGAGCGGCTGCGCGCACGACTCACGAAGATTGCGAACCAGGCTCGCGATGCGTCTGATCGCCCGAGCGTCGCCACGATCGAATGGATTGATCCGATGATGGCGGCGGGAAACTGGATGCCGACACTGGTCGAGATGGCGGGCGGATTAAATCTTTTCGGCAAAGCGGGCGAGCATTCGCCATGGATGAAATTCGACGAACTGGCCGCCAAAAATCCCGAGATGATCCTGATTTCGCCGTGCGGCTTCAGCATGGATCGCGCGGCTCAGGATCTGCCCGCGTTGACGAATCAGGCGGAGTGGAACGTGTTGAAGGCGGTGCGCTCGCATCGAGTCTTCATGGCCGACGGCAACCAGTATTTCAACCGGCCGGGCCCACGAATCGCGGAGTCACTGGAAATTCTCGCCGAAATAACCCATCCCGAGCTTTTCCACTTCGGCCACGAAGGCGCAGGCTGGCGCCGACTCTAAGCTAGACGTGCTTTCGACGTGAGCGACGAGTGACGGGGCGCAATGTCCGACGGCGGCGGACCCGCTTTAGCGGATGCAGTTTCGCGGTCGGTTTTTCGGCAGGGGTCGCTTCGACCAGGGGCGTCAGCGAGAAACGCGATACTTCGGGCGGGCAGTTGATGCGGATTCTCAACCAAAACGTGCCGAGGCCGCGATTGGTATAGATGTAAAAATCTTCGTAGCGATTCAGGCCCGAGTAGAATTCCTTGCCGATGCGCAAAATCGATTTGAGCGGCGATCCATAAAATGGAATTCGGACGACTCCACCATGCGTGTGCCCGGAGAGCATCACGCCCGGCCTGAGGTGACGCGCGTAGAGAGCGGTGTCGGGATTGTGCGCGAGGACGATTGTGCAATCGTCGCTGTTGACGTCGCCGAACGCGCGCGCAGGCTCGGCGCGTCGCGACCATAGGTCGTCGATGCCGACGATCATTATTTTCTCGTTGCGCAGGATGAGCCGGCGGCTGTCGTTGGCAAGCACGTCGGCGCCGGCGCGCTTGAGCGCATCGGTAACGCGCTCAGCCGAGGACCAGTGATCGTGATTGCCGAGAATTGCGAACAGGCCGGACTTGGGGCGCAGATTTTTCAGCGCGTCGCGAAACGCACCGAGATAGCGATGCATCGTGTCGGGCCCGGAAAAATAATCACCGGTCAGAAAGATGAGATCGGGCTGTTGCTGATTGATCGCTTCGACCGCAGATGCCAGCCGCGCGAGATCCTCGTCGCGATCGACGTGGAAGTCGCTTATCTGACACGCGACGAGTCCGCGCAAAGCCTCGGGCAATCCGCGCACCGGCAGGTCCAGCGCCGACACTAGAATCTCATCGATCGTCTTGCGCCACATGCGATGCAGCGGGCGCAGCGCCAGCGGAGGCTTAGCCTTCGCCCGGCCGGCAGAGGCAGCGACCGGCTGGTGCGCAGGCAAGTCGTCAATTAATTCGGCGGTAGACATCGGAACATCGATACTAGAATACTTCGACCAGTCGGCGAAAGGAGGTAAGTTCTATAATCCTGTCGCCGGCGTCATTGATTTCCTCGTGCTCGAGTTCCCATGTATGCGGATGCGGAATGAAAACGGCGCGCAAGCCCGCGGCAACGGCAGGATTGATGTCGGAGCGCGGACTGTTGCCGATCATAAACGTCACCGCCGGATCGAGGTCGGCATCGCGCACCAGGCGGCGATAAGCATCGACGTCCTTCTCGCGCGGCGTCTCGACGCGATCGAAAAATGGAGCCAGGCCGGAGCGCGCCAGCTTTTGTAACTGTTCGTCGCGTTGGCCTTTCGTAAACATCAGCAGGCGGTGCCGCTGCGAAAGCTGCTGCAACGTGGGCTCGACGTCGGGCAGCAACGCGCATTCGCGCTCGAGCAGATGCGCGCCGATTCGCTCGATCTCGTCGCGCAAGCCGTCGTGACCCGCGGGCGCGAGTTCAGCAGCCGCCTGATGCAGCGCCATCAAGTACGGGCGCCGGCCGTAGCCATGCGTTTTGATCAGGCGGATTTCGGCGCGGCGGACGGCGGCGTGAATCTCGACGCGAGAAATACCAAGGTCCGCGTCACCCACGGCCGCAGCGAAGTTATCGAACGCCTCGAGAAAATGAATATTGGAATCCCAGAGCGTATCGTCGGCATCGAAAATGAGATTCAGAGATTCAGTCGCAGAAGAGAACATCTATATAGAGAGTACCGGCGCGCGCTCGAGCGGGCAATTGGCAGGATGACACTGCACCCCGTGAGAAGAAACGCGCGAGCTATGTGCGAGAATTAGGAAGCGCGGCGGGTAGAACGATGAGCGCGCCCGTCGACGGATTTCGGCCAACGTACACGTCGGTCTCGTAAACGCGGCGCAAGTTCTCCGCGGTCAGAACTTCAGCGGGAGTTCCGTATGCTACGGCAGCGCCATCGGCGAGCAACAGCACGCGATCGGCATAGAGCGCGGCGGCGTTGAGATCATGGAGCGTCGCGACTACCGCCAAACCGCGCTCGGCGCACAGCTCGCGAAAGCGCGCGAAGATTTCAGCAACGTGCTTGAGGTCGAGGAACGCCGTCGGCTCGTCGAGCAATGCGATCTTCGGCTCCTGCGCGAGCGCGCGGGCGAGGAACGCTCGTTTGCGCTCGCCTCCAGACAGTTCCTGGATGTGGCGGGCGGCGAGATGTCGCAGGTCGAAGCGCTCGAGCGCAGCGGATGCGATCTCCAAATCGTGCGGACTCTCGAAGCGGAAGGCGCCGAGATGCGGCGCGCGTCCCATCAGCACGATCTCCAGCACCGTGAAGCGAAACGCGACCGCGTTTTCCTGTCCAACCGACGCAACCGTGCGCGCGAACTCGCGGCGCTCGATCGAATCGAGCGGGCGGCCGAATAGCTCGACGCTTCCCGCTGCCGGAGTGATCGATCCGCCAAGCACCTTCAGCAGCGTGGACTTGCCCGCGCCATTGGGCCCGACGATCGCCAGCATCTCGCCCGCCGCCACGTCGATCGACACGCCGTGCAACACGGGCACCCCTCGGTATCCCGCGTGAATCGCGCTCGCACGCATCGCGACGATGTCGCGCGACGTCGTCGTCATAGAGAAAACGGTCTCCGGCCTTCGCGGCGCAGCATATAGATGAAGAAAGGGCCGCCGCAAAGCGCGGTGATTGCGCCGACGGGAATTTCGGCCGGCGCGATTGCGACGCGCGCGATCAAGTCGGCGGCGACCATGAATGCGGCGCCGCCGATCAACGACGCTGGCAGCAGGAGCCGATGATCGGCGCCGAAGATCAATCGCAAAGTATGCGGTACGATCAGCCCGACGAACGAAATGATTCCGCTGACGGAGACCGCGGCTCCGATCATGACCGAGGTCGCGACGAAAATTGTGCGCCGAAGGCGATCCACGTCGACGCCAAGCTCGGCCGCCGATTCGTCGCCGAGACTGAGCAGGTTCAGATCGCGCGCGCGATACATCAGAACGCCGAAGCCGGCGACTCCCAGGCCTGCGACCATCGTCGCTTCGCCATAGGTCGGCGCCTCGAGGCTGCCCATCAGCCAGAACAGAATGCTATGCGCGTAGTAGAAGTTGACGACGCTGTTCACGAGCATGATCGCCGCGCCCCAGAACGCGTTGAAGATGACGCCGACGAGCAGCAGCGTGAACGGTTCGAGCTGGCCGTCAACCATCGCGAGCCGGTAAACCGCAACCGTCGACAGCAGGGCCGCTCCGAACGCGCACAGCGGGACGGTCGCCTCGCCGCCGCCGATTTTCGCCGACAGCACGAGCGCGAGAATCGCGCCGAGCGCGCCGCCGCCGGAGATTCCCAGGATGCCGCCCTCGGCGAGCGGATTCCGCACGAGGGCTTGCAGAGCCGTTCCCACCGCTGCCAGCATCGCGCCGACGATGACGCCCATCAGCACGCGCGGCAATCGCGCGGCGAACAGAATCGCGTGATCGGGACTGTCGGGATCGGAAAGCGCGCGCGCGAGACTGATATGCGCGGTGCCAAACAACACGCCCGCGATTGCGCAAACCATCAGCAGAATCGTGAGAGCGCCGAGAACCGATAGCAGCCGGGCGCGCGTCAGGTGCGCGGCGGGTGCAGGGTTGCTCGCCGGCGCATTCACTTGTCGGTACCTGCCGCGTCGCGATTCCACGCCTCGGGATGAATCTTGCGCGCGATTATTTCGAGCGATTGCCCAACGCGCGGGCCCGCATGCAGCATCGGATCCTCGGCGTAGCCGTACACGCGATGGTCGCGCACCGCGGGAATGGTCGGATATTTTTCCCAGAAGCTAATCGACGACGACTGATCGGTACCCATCGCGCCGTCGAGGACAACTTCGGGACGCATCGCGATAATGAACTCCATGCTGAGATGCGGCCACTGCTGGCCAACGGCGTCGGCGATGTTGTCGGCGCGCGCGATGCGCATGAGCTCATCGAGATAAGTGCCGGGCCCCACCGCGACGATCGGCTGATGACCGACGAGCATCAACGCCCGCAGTGGCTTTACGTTCGACAGGCGATTTTGGACCGCCACGATTTGCGATTGGATCTGCGCGACGAGCCGATGAGCGTCGTCCTGACGATCGATTCGCGCACCTACTTTTTCGATGCTGGTTTCGATTTGTTGCAAGGAGTCGTCGCTGACCAGCAGCACCGGATAGCCCATCGAATTCAACGCGCGAATTTCGCGCACGTCCGATGACAGTTCAAGCCCGACGACCAGCGTGGGGCGCAACGCGATGATCGCCTCGAGATTCGGCGTCAGAAAAGAACCGACGCGCGGCAAATCGCGCACCTGCGGCGGGTAGTCGCAATACTGCGAGACGCCAACGACCTCGGGCCCTGCGCCGAGCGCGAACAGAGTCTCAGTCACGCTCGGCGCAAGCGACACAATTCGCATTTGAGCGGCCGCGTTCGCCGCAGTAGCGAGCGCAAGCAGACACAGGAAGAGCGCTGCGGCGGCCGCGAGTCGGGAAATAGCCACCTCGCGAAACTACCTGATCGGACCGGCGCCGGTAAGCCATCTTCGCGCTTTGTTGCATCCGCGCGGCGCGCTCAACTAGCCTCGTCGGGACGAGGAATATCGCCGTGCTCAAGATTGCCGTTTGCATCAAGCAGATTCCGCTGATCGAGGAAGCCAACTTCGACGCTACCACCAAAACGATCAAGCGCGACGGGCCCAACGTGATCAGTGCGTTCGACCTGCGCGCGATCTCGCTCGCGGTCGCGATGAAAAACATTCACGGCGCCGAGACTACCGTCGTCACGATGGGACCGCCGCAGGCGCGCGGCGCGCTGGTCGATGCGCTCGCGATGGGAATGGATCACGCGGTGCACCTGGAAGATCGTGCGTTCGCGGGCGCGGACACGCTGGCGACGGCGCGTGCGCTCGCGCTTTGGCTCGCGCGCGGAAATTTCGATCTCATCATGCTCGGAAAGTACTCGCTCGATGCGGAAACCGGGCAGGTCGGTCCCGAGATCGCGGAACTGATCGGCGCGGCGCAGATTACAGGTGCGCGAAAGCTGGAGATCGACGGGCGCACGATCCGCGCCGAGCGCGAGAGTGACGAAGGATTCGACGAGGTCGAGGCCGAGATGCCCGCGGTCATCACCTGCGCCGAGCGCGTCGCGCAGCCGGTCAAGGTCAAGCCGGGTGCTTCCGATGAGGCGGAGACCAAGCCGATCCAGATTGTGCGCGCAGCCGAGCTCGGCGCCGACGCGAAAGAATTCGGGCTCGCAGGTTCGCCGACCTGGGTACAGGAAGTTCGCGTGGTCACGACGCCGAAGACTGAATGTAGATTGATCGACGCGCAGGATCCTGAACGCGCGGCTACCGAAGTCATGTCGATGCTCGAAGGACTGGGCGCGCTCAAATCGCGCGTTCACGATCGCCGTCAGATCGCGGGAACGCGTCGTGCGAGCAAGCGCGATCGCGACGTTTGGATTATCTGCGAGACCGACCTGGAGGGCCGCATCACGCGCGGCACCCTCGAGCTGCTGTCACGCGGCGACGAACTCGCGGCTCGGCTCGGCGGCGCCGTTGTCGCGGTGGGATTCGACGCTGGCATCACGAGTCACGCGGGACTGCTCGCGAGTTTCGGCGCCGACCAGGTGATCGCGATCGATCATCGTGTGCTGAGTTCGTACACGCCTGAGGCCGCAGCAGAAGCCGTTGCAAAGATCGTTTCGACGCACGCGCCGTGGGGAATTTTGATCGGCGCGACCGAGCGCGGGCGCGACTGGGGACCGCGGCTGGCGGCGCGGTTGGGGCTCGGACTCACCGGTGACGCGATCGATATCGAGCTCGATTCTGGCAATCGGATGGTCGCGCTCAAGCCGGCCTTCGGTGGCAATATCGTCGCCCCGATTTACTCGAAAACGTTTCCGCAGATGGCGACGGTGCGGCCGGGCGTGCTCGAACTCGCGGCGCCGTCGGAAGCCAGGCAAGCCGAGGTTCAAACTGTGCGCGTCCAGGTGAGCCCGCCGAAGAGCCGCCTGATTAAGGCGCACTCGACTCTCGATCCAACAATTGTTCCGCTCGAAGGCGCCGAAGTTGTGGTCGGTATCGGCACCGGAGTCGGAGGACCTGAAGGCGTCGCGAAAGTCTCCGCGTTCGCGCGAGTGCTCGGCGCGGCGATGTGCGCGACCCGTCGCGTCACTGATCAAGGATGGGTGCCGCGGCAGTTGCAGGTCGGGCTGACCGGCAAATCGATCGATCCGCGACTGTATATTGCGGTTGGTGTGCGCGGCGCGCCCAATCACACCTGCGGTCTCAAGCGCGCGCAGACGGTTGTCGCGATCAACAACGATGCGGACGCGCTGATCTTCGAGCGCGCGAATATCGGACTCGTCGCCGATTGGCAGACGATACTGCCCGCGTTGCAAGATGCCTTCCAGCGTCGTCTTCAGTGATCGACTACATCTAAACGCGGATTTCGTAGAGCGCCGAAAACAAATCGTCGATTGGCAGCCGGCGAAAGTGCTTGAAGCCCGCCGCTGCGACCAGCTCGCGCGCCTTCGCCTCGCCCATGCACGCGCCGATTCCCGCGCCGCCGTGCGCGAGCGACGTCGTCATGCAATAAAGCGTGCTCATCGAGTACATCATGCGGCCCATCGGATTGATGTTGTCCTCGAGATTCGACGACACGTTGACCTCGACCATCAGGTAAGTGCCGTCGGGCTTGAGCGCGCGCGCGAATCGATTTCAACAGCGCGTCCGGATCGACGGAATCATGCACGACATCGAAGGTCGAGATGAAATCAAACTGCGCGGCGGGCAGCCTGGTGCAATCGACGACCTCAAACTTGATTCGATCGCCCAGCCCCGCGGCTTTCGCGTTTGCGCGTGCGCGATCCAGCGATCCGGCATGCGCGTCGAAGCCGAAAACTTTGGCCTTGGGAAACGCGGACGCGATCGCGATCGCCGCACGTCCGCTCCCACAGCCAACGTCCAGCGACGATCCGCCTTCGGTCAACTTCGCGACCACTTGCGGCATCGCGGGCAGCCACTTGCGAATCAACGAATGCCGGTACATCGAGGCTGACGAACGCTCCATCGCCTCCCACGTCTCGGGCGGATACTCGCTCTGCGCAACGCCGCGCCCGTCCTTGAACGACGCCATCACTTTCGGCGCAATCGACATCTGCGGGACGATCATTTCGATGAAGCCGCCGGCGAAGAACGGCGAGTCGTCGCGCGCCAGCACCATCGCATGCTCAGCCGGCATCGCATAGGTTTTCGCCGACGCGTCGTAGTTGACGTATCCAGCAGCAGTCATCGCACCCAGCCATTCGCGCAGATAGCGCTCGCTGAGTCCCGTCTTTTCCGCGAGCTGCGTGCTCGTGACCGCGCCCGCTTCGGCCAGCGCGCTGAAAATCCCGAGACGGTCGCCGATATAGCTCAGCGGCACCGAGCATCGCAGCGCCGATGTCATTCGAAACCTGCTTCGAAAATTTCTTGATCTTGTCCCAATCGAGCTGCTGCTTTTCGTCGGCCATCGTTTTCCCTCCGGCGACTGCAGTATCGATCAACTTAAGTGTCCGCGGCTAGCGCTCAGACTTCGGGCTCTGCGATTCGGTTCTTCGGCTTTGGCGGGCGGGGCGCCGAACAGCGAGAGTTGAGCGGGATTTTCGTCGGTCTCGACGACTGGCACGAACAGGCCGGGGCGCTCGACGAAGATGCGGAATTTTTCATAAAGGTCGGCGAGCTTGAACTGGTAGTACTCGACGTTCTCGTCGGGATTCTGCGGATCGTACTCCGCCGCCATCTTCGCGAATGCGTTCACGCTCGAGGTCGCGCGGCGGCCGGTGACGTAATATGAAATCTGGTCGCCGGGAAGGTACGGGCGCTCGGCTTTCAGCGCGAGTTCGTAAGCGGCCGCGAGGTTGCGGCTGTTGTCGCCGATTTTGCTGCGATACGTGTCGAGCGAATCCTGCAGCGTCTCGGTTTTCATCAGGTCGGCGATTCCAATTTCATGGCGCGCGAGCCGCGCGCGATATTCGTCGTGGAGTTTCGGAATTTCGTCGCGCCGATCCTCCAGCAACAGTCGGAACATCTGCTCCATGAAGCGGCGCTGGAAGCGTTCGAGTCCGCGCGAGCGCAGCCCTGAGCCGCGAATCGTCATCTTTCCGGCGTCATCCTGCAGCACGTAATTTTTCATTTTGTAGGAGAACATCGCGGCGTAACGCCCGTCGATCTCCAGCCGGATTCCTTCGGGCATGATTGATCCGACCTGCTCCAGGAGCCGCTCTGCGCTTTTCTCGTCCGCGGCGTCTGGCGGCGGCACGAAGTAGATACCGTCAGTGTCGACCTCGATCACTTGCGCACCGCGTTGCTCGAGTTCCGCGACGGCGCGCTGAATCAGGTCGCGTCCGCGTTTCGTCAGAGCATTCGCTTCGCCGAAGTCATTGAAGTGCCCGAGCGAAAATCCGAGGTAGCCGTAAAATGAATTGATCAGAATCTTGAACGTAAGTTGAAGCGCGTCTGCGTTGCGACGCTCCGCGCCGGTGAGTTCGCGCGCGAGCGCTTTGGCCTGCACGCGAAAACTTCGCAGATCGCCGAGCAGCTTGAGAAACACGCCGAGACGATCCGCGACGGGCGCATGCCGATATTGCAGCATCAACGACGGATACAGCGACGTCACGTCGCAGTGCAGGACGCCGTGCGCGACACCGCATCGGCGCATCTCCGTGTAACCGCCTGCGACCGGCGCAGGCTGCGACGGCTGCGGGATCGAATGGCCGGCAGCCAGGTACGCGCGCATCATGAGCGCGTCAATCTTGGTCGCGTTCCCGCGCAGCACCGCGCTCTGGTACGAGTACGGAAATATCTGCGCCTGCACGAAGTAGCTGGGCGAGAGGGTCTCGGCGAGCGCGCGAGTCTCGCGAGCGTCATCGAGCGCGTACTCGTAAAGCTTCTCCGGTTCGTGCTGGAAGTAGTGGCTGATCTTCGACGCGTCGATATAAACGCGATCCTTGCGCGCCAGCCCGAAGTGTTGCGCGAGCTGCTTCAGTCCCAGGCTCTCGAGCTCGCGACTCGAAATGTCGTAGTGCTGCGCGAGAATCCAGGTATCGATGATGTTGCGGCCGGGGATGTCGTAGCGGCGATATGCGATCGAGCGTTCTGCTATTTGCATCCGCGATGGACGCGCACGAAGCTCGCCGCCGTCGCGCCCCAGCTTGAGCAGCACGCGATGACGGCGCGCGCGAGTCTCGAGATATTCGAGATCGAAGCGAAACAGATTGTGGCCCTCGACGACGTCGGGATCGCGCTCCTGGATGACGCTCACCATCTCCTCGAGCATCGCGCGCTCGTCCATCTCGGTGCCCTTGAGCAGCAGCTCGAAGCCGGTCGAGTCGGTCAGCGAGATCGCGATAACGCGATCGCCCTCGCGCGCCGCCGACGGAAACTCAAACCCCGGCGATATGTAGGTCTCGATATCGAGCTGGAGGCGGCGCAGCTCGGCGAAATCCATCCCGATGAAAAATGTCGTCCCGGTCAGCATCAGATGCTGCTCGACCGGATCGGCGAGCACCAGATACGGCGCGTCGGGCGCGTTGGGCGTCTGGCCGGTGACGTTCCTCAGATGGCGCCGGGCGGCTTCCAGAGCGTCCAGCGAGTTGAAGGTGACGAGAATCTTGTAACGGAAATCGCCGTCGAGCACGCGCGTCTCATGCGGCGCCTTGAAACCTTCGAGCATCGACACATTCTCGACGAGCGCGAACAGCTGAATCGGACGACGCTCGCGCGTGAGCTTGCCCGACAGTCGCTTGTACACGTCGAGCTCGGTTTTCGACGCCACTTCGACTGCGACCACGCCCGCATCGGCGGAATCGCCGAACAGCAGGCGGTTGCTGTAAAACTGCGCCGAGATTTCCTGGTAGGTGGTCATCGCGATCCGCGTCTCTCGATTGTGCACCTGCGCGGTCTCGTCAGACAACGCGTCTGCGCAAATCGATTCAGAGCGCGCCGAGATATCCGAGGCCGATTAGAAAGATCGTGTACGCCGCGCCGCCGATCATCAGCGTCGGCGTGCCGAGTTCCGAGTCGCGCAAGTTGATGAACAGAATCACCACCGACGCGAGCGCGATCGATCCCGCCAGCAACTCGGGATTCGTCAGATGCCACGGCGAATACGCGAGCCCCAACGCGACCGGGATGCACGACTGAAAAACCATCGCGCCCGTGATATTGGCGAGCGCGAGATGATCCTTGCCCTGCCGAATCCATACGACGGAGTTGTATTTCTCGGGCAATTCGGTTGCGAGCGGGCTCAGGATGAGCGAGAGCACGCCGGGATTAAGATGAGCGTGCGCTGAGAACACGATTATTTGATCAACGAACTCGATTGCACCGAGCAGTATCGCGAGCACTCCTACGATTACCTGCGCCGCTATCGCCCATCCACGCGGCTCGAGCGAATTTCCGCGGAATATCGATTCGAAATAGAGTCCATGCTCGACCTCCGCGCCCGCCGCACGCTTCAGCCGTAGCATCACGACCGAGTAGCTCGCGTAAACGATCAACAGTGCGACTGCGAGCACATGGCGAACCACAGGGCCCATGTCGATAGTGCCCGCGATTATCAGGCACAAAAAAACCGGGAAGAAGAATGCGAGGTCGCGACGGGCGTCCTCGCGCACCACTCTCAGCGCGATGCGTCCGCGACGTTTGCGAAACGCGAGCGCTGCGGTGCCCATCACGAACAGCGCGACCGTGGACAGCATCAGCGGTGCGCCGACTATCGCGCCGAGGCCGACTGCCGTGTGGGCTGACGCGGAATCGCGGCCCGTCAGCAGCGCGACCGCCGGGATGAACGTCTCCGGCAGTGCGGTTCCGACCGCGGCGAGCAGGCTTCCGACGGCGGCCTCAGCGATATGCAATCGATGCCCGGCCCATTCGACCCCATTGGTAAAAAGTTCCGAGCCTACGAGGATTATCGCGAAGCTGAACGCCAGAATTATCGCGTGGATTGCAAGATTCAGCCCGGAGGAGCGCAACAGCGTCCGAGGATAGAGAGGCGGCTTCTCGATTTCCAGTGGAAAGATCGGGGGCGCAATGCAGCCAAACCGGCAAACGATGCGTATAATATCTGTAGCGGTCACCGACGAGAGCGCGATTTCGCGACAAGACCGCAGGCAGAGCGCCGATATTGGGTGGGATGGCCGTCTCGGTTGACTCGGGCACCACCGATCTTTAGATTTGATCTTTGGTGTCGCTTGCTTGCCTTTGTATTCTCGTCTGTATAAATGAGGCTACCTGATTCCCGGCTCGCGGTCGCAACGACGGCCGCATTGCGCGCACATTTTTAATTCAAGGATCGCACTAACGGCCAACGCCCGCGCACAACGGATGCAAAACGAATGAAGCAGAAGTACGAAGGTAAAGACCTGCAAGGTCTTGTCGATCTCGGGCGTGAGCAAGGCTACCTGACTTTCGAGCAGGTCAACGATTATCTGCCGCAGGACGTCGCTTCGCCGACCGACCTGCGCGCCGCTCTCGACAGCTTCGAGGACCTTGATATCAAGGTGCTCGAGGAAGTTCCGAGCGAGAGCGCCGACGAAGTCGAGGTCGAGGCCAAGGAAGAGGCCGAAGAAGCGCCCGAGGCCCCGGCGCCGGCTGCCGATTCGCTGGGCGAGTCGTCGGACCCGGTTCGTCTCTATCTGAAGGAGATGGGCAACTTCCAGCTTCTGTCGAGGGAGCAGGAAGTCGAAATTGCCAAGCGGATCGAGGCCGGCGAGAACGAGGTCGAAGAGGAAGTGCTGGGCTCGCCGATCATGCTCGATTTCGTGATTCGAGTGGGCGAGCGCGTCGAGGCGGGCGAGGCTGACCTGCGCGACGTGTTCGAGGACGCGGCAGAAACGCCAGACGACCCCGACGAAGAGCGAGGTCCCGAGGCCGACGAACGCCAGCTCAAGAAGCTCAGCCTGGCGACCAAAAAGCTGACCGACCTGCGCACCAAGATCGAGGCGATCGAGGAAGAACTCCGCAACAAGCCCGGTCCGCGCCGCAAGCCCAAGCTCGACAAGAATCTCGAGCGCTACTACGAGCGCGTGAAAAAAGAATTGCGCGCGATGGGATTGTCGCGCCGCCTGATGGAAGCCGTTATCGCCGAGATGCGCGACTTCCTGCAGCAATACCGAATCGCGCAGCACACCATCGCGAAATATGAAGAAGCGACCGGCCGCTCGCGCACGCATCTGCTCAAGGAAGCGGCCGAGGCCGAAGATCGCCGCCACGTTCTCAAGATTAACGACGTTCGCGAGAACCTGCTCGATATCGCGGCGCGGATTCGCCTGGCGCAGAAGACGATTCGCGAAGTCGAAAAGAAAGCGAAGGACGACGGCGAGGAATACGCGCGCAAGCTCGAGACGATCGCGGCCGGACAGGACAAGAGCCGCCGCGCAAAGAAAGAATTGACCGAGGCCAACCTGCGCCTCGTCGTCAGCCTCGCCAAGCGCTACACCAATCGCGGTCTGGGCTTTCTCGATCTGATCCAGGAAGGCAACATCGGCCTGATGCGCGCGGTCGACAAGTTCGAGTATCAGCGCGGCTATAAGTTTTCGACTTACGCGACGTGGTGGATTCGACAATCGATGTCGCGCGCGATCGCCGACCAGGGCCGCACCATCCGTATCCCGGTGCACATGGTCGAGACGATCAACAAGCTGCTGCGCGTGACGCGGCTGCTCGTGCAGCGGCTCGGTCGCGAACCGGGGCCCGAGGAAATCGCGGAGCAGATGGAGATGCCGCTGGACAAGGTCCAGAAGGTGCTCAAGATCGTCAAAGAACCTATCTCGCTCGAAACGCCAATCGGCGACGAAGAAGAAAGTTCGCTCGGAGATTTCGTCGAGGACGAGCTCGCGCCCTCGCCGGTCGAAGCCGCAATCCAGGGCAACCTTGGCGAGCAGACGCGCAAGGTGCTCGCGACGCTGACGCCGCGCGAGGAGCAAATCCTGCGCATGCGCTTCGGCATCGGCCAGAAAACCGACTACACGCTCGAGGAAGTCGGCAAACAATTCGCCGTCACCCGCGAACGCATCCGCCAAATCGAGGCCAAGGCGCTCCGCAAACTGCGCCAAACCGGCAGATCCCGCAGCCTCGAAGGCTTCCAGGAACGCGAGTAGGATCGGCGAGTCACCGCCCCTGAGAGCAAAGTAGCGCGCCGCGCGCAACTTTGCGTACTTTCTCACTGGGTGCAGGGGTCACCCGCGAGGTGTCCTGCCGCGCCGCGCAGGCGATTATCCTCCTGGCGATTCCCCTCTTTGTGCTACGAATTCCTCGCATGCCCTCGCGCCCGAACATCATCCTCATCCTCGCCGACGACATGGGTTACGGCGACTTCGGATGCTTCAACTACGGCGCGTCGCGCACTCCCACTCTCGATCATCTCGTCAACGAGGGCGTCTGCCTGACGCAGCACTACTCGGCGTCTCCGGTTTGCGCGCCCGCGCGAGCATCGCTGATGACAGGCCGCTATCCGCATCGCACCGGCGTTATCGACACGCTCGAAACTCGCGGCCTCGATCGTCTTGCGCTGCGCGAATTGACCGTCGCCGAACTGCTGAAACGATCGGGCTACAAGACCGGCCTCGTCGGCAAATGGCATAACGGCGCGTACGATTCGCGCTACCATCCGAACCGTCGCGGCTTCGACGAGTTCGCGGGATTTTCCGGCGGATGGCAGCCGTACTTCCAGTGGAATCTCGATCGCAACGGCACGATCTCGCACGCGGACGGCCGCTACCTGACCGACGTTTTCACCGAAGAGGCGATAGGTTCATCCGGCGCCATCGCCGCGACGCGTTTTTTCTCTTCCTCGCGTACAACGCGCCGCACTTTCCGTTCGAAGCGCACGAGGCTGACGCCGCGCCGTACAAAGCCAGCGGCAACTTCACGCCCGCCGTCAGCCAAATCTACGCGATGATCGAATGCATGGATCGCGGAGTTGCGCGCGTGCTCGAGGCGCTCGACCGGTCCGGGCTCGCCGACAATACAATCGTGATGTTCTCGAGCGACAACGGCCCGCAGTTCGGCGGCAAGGGCGAGATGTGCACCGATCGGTTCAATTGCGGCTTCGCCGGCTCAAAGACGCTCGTGTACGAAGGCGGCATCCGGCTCCCGATGGTGATGCGATGGCCCGCCGGGCTCGACGGCCACCGCCAGGTCCACGACATGATTCATTTCACCGACTGGCTGCCGACGCTTCTCGCGATGGCTGGCGCCGAGCCGCCGCGCGACTTGCAGCTCGACGGAATCAACGTGACGCCAACGCTGCAAGGCGAGCATGGCAAGGTCCCGACCGAGCGCTTCTGGCAATGGAACCGCTACACGCCCGACGCCGAATGCAACGCCGCGATGCGCGACGGCCGATGGAAACTGGTGCGCCCCGCAATTCGCGAGTTGATGCAGGTATCCAACGACGACCTCGCAATGGACATCCAGTCAAAATACAACCCCGAAAATTTCCACGACATCGCGCGCACCCCGGAGCCCGAACGCACCAAGCCTGCCCCACCGCCCGCGCAACTTTTCGACATCGTCAAGCGATCCCTTCGAACGCAACGACCTCGCCGCGCAACACCCCGACCGCGTCTCGAGATGACCAACGCTCTAGCCTCATGGTTCGAACCGACGTCGAATCCGAGTTCTAACCTTCCTTTGACCGCCTGACCAGCCGAATAGGGCAAACCTGGATGTCCGTCAAGACTCGTCGCAGTCTTCGGGTTCCAGGTCCCCCTTGCGGGAAGGTATTAGGTTGCCGAATCCCATCCCGACTAGATCTGCCGCCCAGTTCTTAGTTCCCCGTATGGATTGAATTCATCCGCGATGGTCTGATTTAAGAGTCTGTTACAAGGCACCTTCGCCACCGGCTTTCCGATGGAGCGCAAATGAACGAGCAAGTTACCCGCCAGATCCTGTGGAACATCCCCGCGCCTTCATCGTGCTGATGTACGCGCTGCTCGCGGCTGCTGATCGCCGGATTCGTCTACGCGGTCCTCAAATGGTACCGGCTGGTGACCCTCGGCGTCGCCGAAAATCGCCTCGACCATCCCTTCGAGCGCCTGATGCTCTCGCTGCGCGATTCGTTCGGACAGGGCATCGTGATTCGCGAGACCTGGGGCTGGATGCATTACTCGTTCTACGTCGCATTCGTCGGACTGTTCATCGGCACCACTATCGTGCTGATCAACAGCGACGTGCGCGACCTGCTTCGACCTGTTCGGCCTCGATTTCTATTTCTACTACGGCGACTTCTATCTCTACTTCAAAGCCGCGATGGACACCTTCTTCCTGCTGCTGATCCTCGGCGTGCTGATGGAAGGTGCGCGGCGCGCGTTTCGCAAACCCACCCTGCTGAGCGATCCGCCCGCCGAAAAGATGCGCGACAATCTCGAGAACCGGCTCGGCTACGGGTTCCCGATGACGATGATGGTGCTGGCCGCCGTCACCGGCCTGATGCTCGAGGGCGCGCGGATCAACGCCGCGCATCCCGCGTTCCACGAATGGGCATACGTGGGACGCGTCGTGGGGCGAATCGAGGGCGGCGCTCGGCGCCGGCGCCACGTACCATCGATGGCTGTGGCTGGTGCACGTGCTGTGCGTGTTCGCGCTGCTGTTTTGTTTTCCGTTCACCAAGCTGCGTCATTTGATTTTCGGGCCGCTCAATCTTTTCTTCCGCAACCTGGGTCCGCGCGGACGGCTCGCGCCGATCAAGGATTTCGAAAACGCGGAAACCTTCGGCGTCTCGCAGGTCGAGCAGTACACCTGGAAGCAACTGCTCGACATGGGCTCGTGCCTCGAATGCGGCCGCTGCACGATCAACTGTCCCACCGTCAACACCGGCAAAACGCTGAATCCCAAGTATCTCGTGATCGAACAGCGCGAGCATCTGCTCGACAAGGCGCCGTTTCTGCTCGCCGCGAAAGCGAACGGCAAGAACGGCGATGCCAACGAAACCGAGCGCCCGCGTGGAACGGTCCCGACATGATCACGCAGGTCGCGACCGAAGAAGCGGTGTGGGGATGCACGACCTGCGGATGGTGCGAAGAGGGATGCCCGGTCGAGCATCGAGCACATCCAGCGAATCGTCGACATGCGCCGCTACGACGTCCTGATGGAATCGCGATTCCCGACCGAGCTGACCGGCGCGTTCAAGGGAATCGAGAACCAGGGCAATCCGTGGGGCCTCGCGCAGGAGAAGCGCGCCGAATGGGCCAAGGGCTGGAGATTCCCGAGATCGCCGAGCTCGAAGATCCGTCAGAGATCGACGTGCTGTATTGGGTCGGATGCGCCGGCTCGTACGACGAGCGCAATCAGCGCGTCAGCAAGTCGTTCTCGGGCCTGATGAAACAGGCGGGCGTCAAGTTTGCGATCCTCGGGCGCGAGGAAACCTGCACCGGCGATCCGGCGCGCCGCCTCGGCAACGAATACCTGTATGCCACGGTCGCGGCGCAGAACGTCGAGACCCTCAATCGCTACAAGCCGCGGCGAATAGTCACTCAATGCCCGCATTGCTTTCACAATCTGAAGAATGAGTATCCGGATTTCGGCGGCAACTATACCGTCCTGCACGAAGCGGAATTTATCGACGAGCTGATCCAGGCCGGACGCCTGAAGCCTCGCGGCAAGATCGACGAGCGCATCACCTATCACGACCCGTGCTACATGGCGCGGCACAATCGCAAATGGGACAGCGCGCGCAGCGCGCTCGGCGCGATTCCCGGCGCCGAAGTCGCGGAGGTCGAGCAGTCGAAGAATCGCACCTTCTGCTGCGGCGCAGGCGGCGGATGCTTCTGGAAAGAGGAACACGAGGGCACGCGCATCAATCAGAAGCGCTTCGATCAATTGCAGGAAGCCAAGCCCAAATGCGTCGCGGTCGGATGCCCGTTCTGCATGACGATGATCGAAGACGCAGTGAAGTCGCGCTCGCTCGAAGAAACGATGCGAGTCCGCGACCTCGCAGAACTGGTCGCCGAATCCACCGGCGTCAGCACGAAGTGATCGGGTCGTGATATGATCGGCGAGGCAACATGAAACTGACGCGTATCAAGAAGTGCGAGGGGTTACATCGGATTTGTCGAAGAACTACCCGGGCAAATACGCAAGGACGTACGTTGGCGAACTCGCCAAATCTGAAGGAAGCAGTCGCGTCTGCGCAGGCGAATCGAACTAGCGGAGTACCTCGCGCTACACCTTCGCTGCATCCGCTGAATCATGGATTCACGTGGACGCCGGTGCGCGGGCCGTTTCGCCTGATCACCGACGAGCAGGCGCGATCGTTCAACGAGCGCGGATTCTTCGTGCTTGAAAATGCGATCGATCCTGCGGCCATCGTGCGCGTCCGCGATGCGATCGATCCATTCGAGGCGAAGGCCGAGGAGTTCCTGCGCTCGCGTCCCGACGGCCGGATGGGCATCGCGCAGGCCGACGGAATCACTTTCACGGTGCATCTCGTCAGGCTTTCCAGAGTGTTGCGCGATTTCTCCGCGAGCCGCGTCTTCCAGGATCTCTGCCACGATCTCATCGGCCCCGACGTGCGCCTTTACTGGGATCAGGCCGTGTACAAAAAGCCCGAGTATCCGAAGCCGTTCCCGTGGCATCAGGACAACGGCTACACCTACATCGAACCGCAGGCGTACCTGACCTGCTGGATCGCGCTGAACGACGCGACCGTCGACAACGGTTGTCCGTGGGTGATTCCGGGCGGGCATCTGCGCGGGACGCTGGCGCATCGCACGTCGAAGCTCGGCTATGTATGCCGCGAAGAGGACGGTCCCGAGGCGCTCGCAGTTCCGGTGCGCGAGGGAAGCATCGTCGTATTTTCCTCGCTGATGCCGCATCGGACCGGCCCCAACGTCACCGCGGGCGTTCGCAAGTCGTACATCCTGCAGTACGCGCCCGACGGCGCGCGAGTCGTGCAGACCGACACCGCCTGCGACGCGCCCGATCGCCAGTACCTGATTCTGAAAAACGGCGAACGCGTTTCTCCGCCGCCGCTGGAATAGACGATCTACTTTTTCATGTCGGAAAGAAAATCGAGGATCGCCGCGTTCACCTCGGCCGGCTTTTCCTGCTGCGTCCAATGGCCCGAACCCTTGACCAGCACGGTCTTGCGCAGGTTCGGCACCCATGTGGTCATGCCCTCGGCCATCTCGGGACGCAGTACGACGTCGCGTTCCGCGGTGATCATCAGCGCGGGCTGCTCGATGCGATCGGTCTGGCCGGCGCTTTCCTCCCAGCTCCGATCGATGCATCGATACCAGTTCAGGCCGCCGCGAAAGCCGCTCTTCTTGAACGCGTTCACGAAGACCTCGAAGTCCTCATCGGTGAGAAACTTTCCATGCGGACGATCCGAGAATCGATCGAGCAGTCCGCCGCCTGCCGGCCCGAACACGCCCGGCACCGACTTGCGAATCTCGGTTGGATCGACTTCCGGCGGATCCTGGTAGAAGCCGCGCAGCGATCGGGCGACATCGCGTTCGAGTTCCGCCTCCGCCACGCCGGGCGTCTGAAAGTAGAGAATGTAGTGGAAGCCGCCCGCCGCCATCGCGCGCATCGCATCGGTTGGCTTGATCGGCGAGCGCGGGATGAACGGCGTATTGATACCGATCACGCGCTCGACGCTGTCACGCGCCATCAGCGCGGTATTCCATGCGACCATCCCGCCCCAATCGTGACCGACGATCACGCACTTGCCGATTCCGAGCGCGTCGAGCATGCCGACAATGTCGCCGACCAGCTTGCGCTGCGTGTACGCCTCGATCGGCGCGGGCGAGTCGGTCTCGCCGTAGCCGCGCTGGTCGGGTGCGATCGCGCGAAAGCCCGCCTCGGCCAGCGCCTTCATCTGATGCCGCCACGAGTACCACATCTCGGGAAAGCCGTGGCAAAACACCACCGGGAAGCCCTCGCCAGTCTCCGCCACGTGCATCTTGATCCCGTTGGTCCTGACGAAGCTGTGCTTGATTTCACTCATCGCAAGTCCCTCGATTATCGCGTTGTCTGTCCCGCGGATAGCCGCGGCATCGGGAATCATGCGGCAATATTCGTATCGATGCCAGCACGCGGAGTTTGCAAAAGCGCAATTGACAGAAACGCGGACGCCGCCTTATGCTCTCAGATCTCAACCACTGAACGCTCGTTTAATGAATGAGCACAGGTTCAGGCAAGGTGGAGGATCACCCAATGAGTCGCGATTTTGAATTCAAACAACTGCTGAGAGCCTACCGCAACGGAGTTATTTCCCAGTCGACGTTCGAGGCCGAGATGACGTGGCTCGAAGCCGGCGCACCGACCAACGGCAATGGCAATGGCGGCGGTGGCTTCAAGGCGTTCGGCCGCACCTACAAATCCGAACGCGCCGCAGTCATCAGTTTTCTCGACAAGGTTCGCGTGGGCGAGGCCAATGGCGGCGAAGCATTCTCGGCGTGGGCGGAAGTCTGCACCACCAATTGCATCCGCACCGGCATTCGGATGGTCGCCGAGCGCGAGGCCTATCATTCGCGAGTGTTCGCGCAGCGGCTGGCGGAACTCGGCGGTGAGACTCGCGCGACGATCACCGAAGACGGGACGCAAAGTACACCGCTTACCTGGGCGACGCGTCGATTCCCGACAACGAAAAACTGCTCAGCTTCACCAAGCGCGTCGGCAAGCCGGAGGACGCGATCAAACCCATCTGCGAGTTCGCCGCACTGCTGAAGGAAGATCTTTCGACCAAGGAAGCGTTGCGGCTGTTCGCCGAAGACGAACTGTCGACCGCGAAGTGGATCTGGGACGCGTGCGCCGCGCTCAACGCGCCCAAGCAGCAAGAGGCATCGCCGTCAGCCTCGATGTAGTTTTCGCGTCAGATTGAAACGACGAGCGGGGCCCTGATGGACCCCGCTCTTTTTTTGTATTCGACTCACGAATGCGCGCGAGTCAGCCCTCGCAACTCAATGCGCTGCTGGCGACGCGCCTGCGTTTGGTGCGCCTGCGGGCGGCGCGCTTCATCATCATCGATCCCGGTCCCGGCAGTTCTCGCTTGGTGAATCCTGAGGGAACCGCGAAATCCGAGTCTGCCAGTTTCTTGGTTTCGATCTTCTCGACCATCGTGCTGGTCGTGACCGGCGGACGTTTCGCCATCATCTCGTTAATCTTGGCCGCCTGCTCGGGCGCCATCCCCGGGATGTTCACCTTCCCCATCTTCATCGTGGAGTCCAGCGCGAGCGGCACTCCGCCGGGTATCTCGCCAGTGCCGGTAGGAGTGCCCGCGCTCTTGAGCTTGTCCGCCATATTTTTCTCAAACGCGGCAAACTCCTCGGCGCCGGGTGCTGTAGTCGAGAAGCATTCCTTGACCGTATAGTCGCCCGCCATCATGTGCCCGCCGCCGTTGTAGTCGGTGCACTTGTAGCCGGCGATCTCACGCGAACTGCCGGCTTTCTTGAAGTTCATCGCCGCGTTCGTGCTCGCCGCCATCATCGAGGCCATCTGCCCCTAGGGCGGAAAATCGATCTGGAAGTAGCTCTTCGCATTGGGATCGAGCACATACATTTTCCCGGCGTCCAGGTCGGTGATGATCGTGTGCTTTTCCGTCACCATCTTCTGCTTATTGCCTTGCACCGAAATCGTTTGTTCCTGGTCGCGACTGTTGGTTCCGCTGGTCACGTGCTGCTTTTGCGTTATGACGACCCCGGCGGCCGCGGGCAGCGCGGTCATTGCGAGCGTCATCCCCGCAACCAGGGCGGTTAATTTCCTCATAGCGATTGCTCTCCTTGTGCTCGTTGCATTTTCATCACAGAGTCACGCCCGGCCGGCGCGGCGCCCTTAATATCGCCGCGCTGCCGCATGATCGTCCGATGTATCATCAGGGCCAATAGCCCGAACAACACCCATACCATTTCCTTGATACGCCGCAGAAACCCGACCGCGAAGCCGATTCCCGGCGGATACCCCAGCATCCCCAGGATTAGCGCCTTACCGCCTTCCTGGCTTACCAGCTTGCCCGGAATCAGAAAGGTCGCGCGCTCGATCAGCAGCCCGACCGACTCGACCAGCAGCGCGGTCTGAAACGTCGCCGACTGATGCAGCAGCCGTCAGCAGGATATAAATTTCGAGCGGCCCGAGACTCCACGCCATCGCATAGCACAGGCACGACGCCGCGAATCGGCCGCGATTGCGCGCATAGAAGTCGAGCAGGACAGCGTCGGCCTCGTCGGCGGAATCGCGGATTTCGTCAGTGTTGATTCTCGCGATGTCGAGCTTGGTCGCGGCACGCCACAGATGCGAGAACGGCCGCTTCATCTGCACGAAAAAGAAGCCGCCCGCCAGCGCAACCGCCAGCGCGAACCCGCCGACGATCGCCCAGTACAGATGAGCAGCCACCGGTATCATGCGCAGCGAAATTACCAGCGCGATCGACATGAATACGATTTGCCCGACTGCTTCCGCCAGCGACGCGACGACTACCGTCGCCAGACCCACCGGCATGCGCAACTTCTCGCGCACGTCCACCGCCATCACGAACTGCCCGCCGAGCTGCGCCGACGGCGTCACATAGTCGACCGCCTCGCCGCCAATCCGCGCCGCAAACAGTTCGAAGAAACTGAGCTTGGGCGGATAGTCCTCGATCGTGACGCGCCAGCCGAGCGTGTTCGCGATTCGCGCAACCGCCTCCAGCGAAATCGTCAGCGCCAGGCCCCATCCCGCCATCCGCACGTAGCCAATCACCTCGCGCGGCCCGTAATGAGTCAGGAACCAGGCGTAGAAGGCTATCGCTATAACGATGAAAATTGTCTCGACGCGGCGCATCGGCAGGTGGGAGCCACCTCTATGGGCGGGCGGCAACCGATGCATTCTTTCAGCAGCGCCCCAACTGCGCAACCTGCTAACGCACGAGTTATCCGCAGTTTATGGCGCAGAAAAACCCGCGTTCAGCCCTTGGCGCGAATCAACCCCGCGAACTTGTCCAGCTCCAGCTGATTCAAGTCGGACACCACCCAGCAATTCATCCCCGCG
Source organism: uncultured delta proteobacterium (assembly GCA_963733715.1). Classification (GTDB taxonomy): domain Bacteria; phylum Desulfobacterota; class Binatia; order Binatales; family Binataceae; genus Binatus. Next base: position 15,529 of record CAVTEN010000041.1, on the reverse strand, counting down.
ACCGTCAGTTGCTCGACGTTGTATCCGTGCTCCGTCTCGATTCGCTCCGCGCTGGTCGCGGTGCCCGTTGTCGGCCACATGAAAACGTTGATCACATGCTTGCCATGCTGATAGACCAGCGCCGCCACCGGGCGCCCTTCGATATAGTCGAGGCGCCCGCCCACCAGCGGGAATCCATCTTTCACGAAATCGTTAACCGGCGGCGAGAAATCCAGCTTGCCATTGAACCATGGCTTGACCGTATGCTGATCGGTCGAGGCGACGTCCATCAAATGCGTCGCCATCAGCGATCGGACGTGGCTGTCGACCACTTCGCTCGCGAGTTGCTGATTGATCGCCGGAGTAATCGTGCGCGGCGCGATGATCAACGCGAGCACCGCGCCAATCGCCATCGGCACCGCGAATCGAGCGGTACGTTGAACCCATGCTCCGCGCCGCGACTGATACCCATTGCTGCGCGATATCGTCGCGGCTGGGAGCGCGCGGCGAATCTTTTCCTTCAACGCGGCCGGCGCCTCGAATCGAAACGCGTCGTCCTTGAGACGCGTGCGCATCGCGCGCAGAGCGGCGTATTCGCTCGCGCATCGCGGGCATTCCTCGATATGCCGCTGCACCTCGAGGTCGTCGGCGAGGTCAAGTTCGCCGTCGAGATGACCATGCATCAGCACTCGCGCGTCGTCGCAGTTCACGTCACCGCTCCTTGCCTATTCGCTCCTGAAGCGAACGCGCGAGCTTGCCGCGGGCGCGCGCCAGCCGCGACATGACGGTCCCGATAGGTACGTCGGCCGCGTCGGCAATTTCCTTGTACGAAAGTCCCTCGATATCCCGCATCACGATCACCTCGCGAAACTCTTCCGTCAGCTCGTCCAGCGCCGCTCGAATCATCGCGCCATCGGCCTTGCGAACCGCATCGGCCTCGAGGCCGCTCTCCTCGCTGGACCCGCCATGGATCTTCTCATCGAACTCAGTCGGCGACTCGGAACCGCGATTGCGCCGGAGCCAGGTGAACGCGGTGTTGCGCACGATCGCGAGAATCCACGCGCGCGGATCGCCGCCGCGAAATCCACCGGCAAACCTGAAGGCGCGCAGGTAAGCCTCCTGCACGACGTCCTGGGCGTCTTGGTCATCACGCACCAGCCATCGCGCGAGGTTGTACGCAGCATCCATATGCGGCAGGAACGTGCGGTCGAAATCGACGGCTTTAGTCTCGTCAGGCAATCGCTTTTCTTTCGCCCGCGTGTCCCCGTGTAGTTTCAGACCGCGAACGCGCCAATCTTATTCCCGACAGCCCGTGGGCCTCAATCGGCGGAATTTTCTCTCGCCCGCCGGGTCCTGTTATGTGAAAGCGCTCATCAGTGTGAAGTGAGTTTGCTTACGAATCTCCAACGCACTCTCGCGTTGTGCGGTCATTTTTCACGCCTTTAGCGACGGAAGGTTTGAGGATTTGAAATGATGTCGGAAAAAATCGCCCACACGGCCGAGACGCCCCCTTTTCTGTCCCCCTCCCCCGCAGAAAAAAGTTTCGCCGTGTGGGCCTTATCTTTGTCGACAGCCGTGAAAAAGGCTGGGACGACCCGACTAAACGCGCGTAGCATAGAGGAATAACATGGATCGATTCGATGAAGTGAATGGCAAGGTCCTGACGGTACGGGACGTATCCAGCTACCTTCGGGTGCATCCATCCACGATTTACAGGATGCTCAAGAGAAATCAGTTGCCCGCGTTTCGCGTAGGCAGCGACTGGCGGTTTACGGTCGAGGCAATCGACCACTGGCTCGCATCGGTAGCGCCCGGCGCGCCCCATCTTGTCGCAAGCGAGAACGAACTGAGTTCGAAATGACTGGATAGCTCGACCGGACGAAAGTCCGCGTCGAGCACATTTTAGGTGGCGGGGTCCTCTCTTTAAGTCACCCCGATGCCTGTCCAACCGATGGGGTCCACCTCAGGGCCACAGTGTTGGACCGTCCTGTGGTGGTCGACGAGAACGTAATCACCAGCCGCTTTATTTACGACATCCCGCAGTTTGTCGATGCGATTGTCGCTCAACTTAACTGAACGCCAAAGGAGATACCGGTGACCGAGCTCATCGTTCTCTACAGGATGCCCAACGATCCCGAGCGTTTCGAGAAGTATTACCGCGAAGTCCACGGGCCGATAACCAGCAAACTGCCCGGACTTAAAGCCTACAAGTATGGGCCTGCCCGTGCGCTGGACGGCGGCCCCGGCGAATTCTTCTGGTACTGGTCCGGCACATTCGACAGCCGTCAGGCTGCCCTCGATGCCATGGCGTCGCCGGAAGGCCAGGCGGGCGCTGCCGACGTGCCAAACTATTATCATGATGATCCGCTCTTCATGTTCTTCGAAAAGTAGGCGATATTGTCTACGACGAACGCACGCCTTTTTCGAACTACCTTTCGGAAACCTGCCCACCCGCGTTTCGATATCGGTTTGTGATCCGGATCGTAAATCAATAAATATCGTTCAATAGTCGCTGCACCAAAGCTGTGTAGCGATTCGACTTCAGCCCAGGTTCCAGCCAGATCGCTCTTGGCTCGCTCGTCGCCAACCAGTGCCAGACCGCGGGCGCCGCGATTTTATTCCCGATAGCATCGATTCCTCAATTGCGGGAATTTTCTCCGATCCATCGAGTCATCCACCGTGAAAGCGCACATCAGCGCGAGGTGATTTTGATGGAAAAGAAATTTGATCGTCGATCGTTCCTGCGCGTGTCGGGAACCGCGCTCAGCATAGGCGCGCTCTACAGCGTCTTCCCGGCCCTCACCAAGAGCGCCCGCGCTGAAGGAATAACCCGCACCCTCGCCGATCTCAACGGCGAAGCGCCGGCACCGTTCTCGTTCATGCAACTGAGCGACACCCACGTCGGATTCAACGGACCGCCTGATCCCCTTGGCACCCAGGCATTCGAAAACGCGGTCGCAACGGTCAACGGGCTGAAGAATCGCCCCGAGCTGATCATCGTCACCGGCGATTTGACTCACGACGCCGACTCGCCCGACGAGCACGCTAAACGCTTCAAGCTGTTCAAGCAGATCTCGAGCAAGATCGGCGGCGCACAAATCAAGGTCGTGCCGGGCGAGAATGACGCCGCGCTCGACGGTGGCGACATGTTCCGCGAATTCATGGGGCCGACGCACTACTCGTTCGACCATCGCGGCGTGCACTTCATCGCGCTCGACAACGTCTCCGCCGGACGGCCCGAGGTAGGCGCTGCGCAACTCGCGTGGATGAAATCCGATCTCGCGCGCTTTCCGAAGACTGCGCCCATCATCGTGTTCACCCATCGACCGCTGTTCGACCTCAAGCCCGAATGGGAATGGTTCACCAGCGATGGCGACGACGTGATGAACGCGCTTGCGCCGTACGAAAACGTGACCGTGCTCTACGGCCATATTCATCGCGAGAACTTTCACCAGGCGGGCACCACCAAAATGTACGCCGCTCGCTCACTGATCTTCGCGTTCCCGGACCCTGCCACGAGTCCCATGAAAAAGCCGGCGCCCTTCGACAAGGCGGCGCCCTTCAAGGACCTGGGAATCCGGCGCGTCAACGGCAACGCATACGGCAACGACTTGCAAATCGAGGAAGTAGCGCTCGCGACGGCAGAGTTCTCGGGCACGGTCGGAATGGATCAGATGCTCAAACACGGAAACAACGACGCAAAGGACGAGTAAGAAAAAGAAAATGAAAAGGACAACTATCAACAAAATCGTCGGTACGATCGTTCTCGCAGGGGTATGCGAAATCGGGCTGCTCGGTGTCCCGGCGATGATCAATCTCACCCGCGCGAGTGACAATCCGAAAGTGATCGAGATCACCGCGAAGAAGTTTGAGTTCTCGCCGAGTGAGATCACCCTCAAAAAAGGCGAGCCGGTAATCCTGCGGCTGAGCAGCAGCGATCGCGTGCACGGCTTCATGTCGAAGCCGCTCAAGATCGATACCGACATTCCCAGCGATACCACCAAGGATGTCGCCGTGACTCCCGACGCCGCCGGCAACTACACCGTGATCTGCGACCACTACTGCGGCACCGGGCACGGCAACATGAAGATGAAAGTTACGGTCGTCGAGTAAGTGTGACGTCATGTTCGCGCAATTGGTCAGCACCTATCACCTCCACCCGATCGTCGATCACTTCACCATCGCACTGCTGACCTTCGGGATCGCCGCGGAAATTTTCTCCGCCGCGGCGATCCTGATTTCTCGTGGCCGGCCGGGCTCCCTGGCGGTTTGGGGCCAGAAGCTTCGGAGCACTTCACTTCTGCTGATGATCGCAGGAGCGGCCGCCAGCGTCATGTCATATTTCAGTGGCGACGTGGAAGCTGATCGGCTCTGGGACACGATGTCGCCCGCCGCGCAGCAGATTCTCGCGTCCTCGGACGGCTCGTCCGCATACCTGTCCCACGCGATGCTCGGGCAGTACCTCATGTACGCGTTTCTGATTCTTGCCGTGTGGCGCGTGATGCTCGAGTTGTCGAGCCGGCTCGAACGCACCCGAATCGCTTTCCTGGTCGTGGCTATTGTCGCGGCCGGCGCGCTGCTCTACCAGGGCAAGACGGGAGGCGAACTCGTCTACGAGCATGGCGTCGGAGCTTCGCACGCAACAGTTTCATCCAGTGGGGCGAACGCCGCTGATGTTTCGACGCATCCGGAATAGTGCGAAGCTGTCATGAATGGGATTTTCCGCGCGGGCGCCGGTCTCAAGGCGAACTTCAATCTCGTAACCCAACTGGCCATGGGCGTCGCGCTGATCGGCGGTGCCTTCCTGGCACGCGCAAAACGCTACACCGCGCATGGAATCTGTCAGTCCGCGGTGTTGCTGCTTAATTTGATAATGATCGCTTTTATCATGTGGCCGTCCTTTTGCGGTCAGGTGCTGCCGGCTCTCCCCAGACACCTGACGGATGGCTATTACGGTGCCGCGACTGCCCACGGAATTTTGGGCGCTGTCGCTGAACTCCTGGGGCTATACATCGTACTGGCTGTTGGAACAGAAGCTCTTCCACGTCGCGTACGCATCATCCGCTTAAAGCTTTGGATGCGGATCGAGTTGATATTGTGGTGGCTGGTAATAGTCACTGGAGTTTTGACCTACTATGTCTGGTACGCCGAGGCTCCTTGATGTTGAGGACAGCAAGCCGTCGGAGTATCAAGGCCGATCGCACAAACCGAATAAAGGTGCGTCTTCTTCAGGATTGACAAGAACTCAGGGGCGCATTTAACTCACGTCACTCCAAAGGGGAGTAGTTCACGCCGACCACAAAAACGGCGTCGGGGAGATCGACATACCAGCCTTCGGGCTCGGTCCCCCACCTCGATGAGGCGAACGAGACCTTCGGACCAGGAAAAATCCTGGCCGAGGCTCGTTCATCCGATCCCCGGCCAGCAAGAGGCCGGGAATGTCACAAGCTCCGATCGCAACAATCTGCCGACGTGCAATTGCCGGCGTCCTGTTTATTTTCGCGATTACTACGGGCGCGTCCGCGACTTTCGCTGACGATGTATGCCCGAACAGCGCCTCCGAGATTTCTACCGATCGGCCCGACGTCACCAATTCGGCCCGGGTCGTCCCGTACGGAAGCCTACAGTTTGAGAATGGCGTGGATTGGACGGTCCGCCAGCGATCTGACGTCATCAGCGGATCAGAGACTCGGCTTCGTCTCGGCATCGCGCAATGTACCGAGGTGCTGGCCGACGTGCCGACGTATTTCTACTCGCTCAACGGCCGAGCCTCTTCCGGATTTTCAGACTTCGTCGTTTCTGTGAAGCGCGAGCTGCCGGTTCCATTTGGCTTCGAGCTATCCGCGACCGGCGGTTTGGGATTCCCCACGGGCGCAACCAGAATTTCGACCCATGGATACGATCCTTACATTCAATTCCCGTGGTCACGACGAATCACTGACGATTGGTCGCTCCACGGTATGTTTACCGTCACCTGGTTTACGAGCCAGCACAAAATCAATCCGACCTTCGAGCCGACGTTGTCCCTGGAACGCAAATTCGGCGCGACGCGCGATCTATTTTTTGAGTACGTCGGCGACTATCCGAATCACGCGAGACCGAGTCAGATTCTCGACGGCGGCGGCTCGTGGCGAGTGACGAGAGTCGAGCAGCTCGATTTTCACGTCGGCTTCGGCCTGAACAGCAGCTCTCCCGATCACTTCTTCGGCATCGGCTATTCATTCCGCCTCGACGGACTGTTCGCGGGATCGCGAAATTAACTTTATACCCAAGGGGATATAGGTAAGATGCTGCCACATTACTTAAGTGCAATTGGAAATTCAGGTAATCACGGCTAATTGAATGACACCCCACCGGGTATTCTGTTTTTTTGTTGACCGAGTACGGCTCGGCTGATAACTTGAATTTTACCTTAGGGGAGTAGTTCACGCCGAGGACAAAAACGGCGTAGGGGTGATCGACATGCCAGCCTTCGGGCTCGGTCCCCCACCTCAAGCAGAGGCGAACGAGACCTTCGGACCAGGAAGTATTTCTGCCTGGCCGAGTTCTCGTTGCAGCGACGACATCCCGGCCAGGCCATGGAGGCCGGAAGATGTTCAAGCTAACCGCCGCTATCCGCAGTCACTTCGTAGTATTCCCGTACATTGAAGCGAAGGCTTCTCCGTCCACAAGCGCAAGACGGGTTCCCGCTCCAATCACCGAGCGCTCTCGAATTCTGTCTCGCTTTTCAGGCGTCGCAGTTACCAACCCGTTGGCAGCGTCGCGCGCGCGCCTGCGACCGTCTGAGATCGAAGCGATGACTCTCTCGCACAGTGGAATCTATCTGCCCACTTCGACTCCGCCGTTGCTGCCAGATTCCGCATCGACGTTGTTAGCCGGCAAAGCTCCTACAGTGTCTTCGCAGCTGCTGCGGATGCATGAGGACCTTAGGAAATGACAAGCGCCAGCAACTTGAAAGAGTCGACGGCGGAGATACGCGAACCAGCTGCCGTTCTTCCGCGCGGTCGAGCTGTTCGCAGCATTGGGGCGCGTAATCTGCTCACATTCCTGATGGTCTTCGGCCCAGGCCTGATCGTGATGGAGGCCGACAACGACGCCGGCGCAGTCTCGACTTACGTGCAGGCAGGCGCGCAGTACGGCACTCATCTCCTGTGGATTCTGATCGTGCTGCTGCCGATTACTTATTTCGTTCAGGAAATGGTCGTGAGGCTCGGGATCGCCACGGGTCAGGGTCACGCCACCATGATCTACAAGCGATTCGGGAACTGGTGGGGACTTTTTTCCCTGTTCGATTTGCTCCTGATCAACTTCCTCACGCTGGTGACGGAGTTTGCCGCGATCGCGCTGGCGCTGAACAAGCTTGGGGTTGATCCGCGTATCGGCGTGCCGCTCTCTGCTGTTGCACTGATGTTCCTGGTCGGCACCGGCAGTTACCGCAGATGGGAGCGCACGGTGGTCGCGCTCTGTCTTCTCGACATCGGATGGATCGCGATTGCTTTTTTCTTGCGGCCGCCGGCGGTCGAGATAATTCGCAACTCGATTGTGCCATCAGTTCCCGCAGGCGGTATCACAGCGAGCTTCGTATTTCTCGTGATTGCGATCGTCGGCACCACAATTGCGCCGTGGCAGTTGTTCTTCCAGCAGAGCTGCGTGGCCGATAAGCGTTTGAGATTTTCGGATCTAAAATGGGCGCGCCTCGACACCCTGGTCGGTGCAGTCTTCACCATCGTGGTCGCCGGCTGCATGGTGATCGTCGGCAACGCCTCGAAAATTCACGGCATCGCGTTCCTCGACCCGGCGCAAATGGCGGTTGATATGCGCGGCTTCGCCGGAGCTGGCATCGAGACCGCCATCTTGCTCCTGATGCTGAATGCCGCCGTGCTTGGAACGACCGCCATCTCGTTGTCGAGTGCGTGGGCTTACGGCGAGGTGCGGGGATGGCCGCACAGTCTGCAACTCCCGCTGCGCGACGCGCGCGGATTCTACTCAGTCTACTTCGTCTGCGTGGCGTTGGCGGCAGCGATTGTTCTTATCCCGCGAGCTCCACTGCAACTGATCATCCTGAGCGTCCAGGTTCTGGCGGGCGTGATGCTGCCCTCGGCGATCATCTTCCTGCAGCTCCTGCTTAACGATCGGGTTCTGCTCGGCAACGAATTCGCCAACAAAAGTTGGAACAACTGGATCAACTGGACGATCATCGTCGTTCTCTTTGCACTATCACTCGTTCTCGCTGCGCAGGTCATAGCGCCCGAATTGTTCAGTTAAGCCGCTCTCAAAGTGGTTTCAAAAGGAGACTATGCCGATCGCTTCGTTTACAGGTTTGACCCGAAACGCCAACCAGTCCGAGTACTGGGTGGTGCATCCGCTTGACGATCTTCCAGAGAAAAAGCGTGACGTATCTGCGCTCGGCCCGATGCCGATGACTCCCAGCGTGCGGCTCTCGTTGCTCGCGCTCAGGGGCTACCTGTTGTTGATGACCGGCCTGGTCGCTTATCGCTTTTTGGGACTTGCGGCCGCGCTCAGGCATCTGTCGAGTTGAGCACCATCGCGGATTCGCGCATGCGGATGCTCGGCTCGGAATCCTGATCAAGTCCTGACGAAACGGGCTAGTCGAATTTCCGCTTGGCCGCGGCCACAGCCTGGTCGGGCTCGGGAAGTTCTCGAAACACGAGGTCCTCGTGTCGCAGCGCCTTGTCGAAATTCTGAATTGCCTTACGAACTTCAACCGGCGGTGGCCGTTCGAGGAGACCGCTGTCGAAACTTATCGTGTCGCCGGGCTTTATATTGTCCAAAATCAGGATGTGCCTGACTATTGGATGGTCGCGCTCGAAGGACGTGAGTTTCTCCCGTGCCTTGAGGAGCCGATTCCACGCTTCTTCCCATTTCTTGAGGGTGGCCGCCATCGACACCCAGTCTACGCTATTCGTTAATCTCAGTCCCACGATGCGCCAGATGTCTCGCGCTTTCACGGAGTGACAGAAACAAATTCGCAGCGCGCATCGCTTAGACCCAACCGATCCGGTAAGACAGATCGGCGTGCGCCCGTTGGTCAGGATATTTTCGACAGCCGCCGCCTGGTCTGCTCTGCGCGATTCTTGCCTCGTCGCCCGCCCTCGCCGAAATCGACTACGACACTGGCGATATGCGACGCGCTGAATTCAGACGCTCGCGGGATACAGGCTGGGCGCTAGATCGCAATGATTCGATCGTTGATGGCGCTCGCAATGCGCGAGCGGGTGGTTGTGCTCGGAATGGCTTTGCTGCTGCTCGCGGCCGGCATCTTCTCGTTCTCGGAACTCGACGTCGAAGCGTATCCCGATCCGGTGCAACCGCGGATCGAGGTCATCGCGCAACCCAATGGTCTGAGCGCCGAAGAAGTCGAAAAACTTGTTACCGTGCCGACCGAATACGGTCTTGCCGGAATGCGCAACCTCGAAGCTATGCGTTCGATATCGCTTTACGGTCTCTCCGACATCAAGTGCTACTTCTCATGGGACAGTGACTATTACTGGGACCGGGTCGAGACTATCAACCGGCTTTCGTTCTTAACGCTTGCCGCAGGGCGTCACGCCCGGCATCTCGCCCGACAACCCGATCGGCGAGATTTACCGCTACATAGTTGAGAGCCCTGACCACAACTTGATGGGTGAGAAAGAAATCGAGGACTGGATTCTCGAGAAGCAGCTTCGGACGGTCCCGGGCGTGGAGGACGTATCCGGATTCGGTGGGCTGACCAAGCAGTACCATGTCGACGTCGATGCTGCCCGGCTCAACCACTACGGAATACCGCTGTCGACGCTGCTGGCCGCACTCCAGAACGCCAACACCAACGCCGGCGGCAACTATATGAGCGTCGGCGAGCAAGCGTTCGACGTGCGCGAGCTCGGTTTCTTCTTCGGTCTCGATGACATCCGCAACGTCGTCCTCAACGCGACCAAATCCACACCGATCAAGGTTTCCAACGTCGCCGATGTCGAGGTCGGCTATGCGCCACGGCTGGGAATCGTCGGCAAAGACAATCAGAACGAGGTCGTCGAAGGAATCGTTCTGATGCGCAAGTACGGCAACACGCTCAAGACGCTTAAGGGCGTCGAGGCCAAAGTCCACGAGCTGAACACCTCGGGCATTCTCCCCCAAGGCTACAAGGTGGCGCCCTACTACGACCGCACCGGCCTGGTCGATACGACCCTCAACACCGTGATCGAGAACCTGACCATCGGGATGGTGCTGGTGTTTCTGGTGCTGATCTTCTTCCTGGGTAATCTGCGCACCGCGATCATTGCGGCGATAAACATCCCGCTCGCTCTATGCGGTGCGTTCACATTGATGCACCTCACCGATACACCCGCCAACCTCATCTCGCTGGGTGCCATCGACTTCGGAATCATCATCGATTCGACCGTTATCGTGATGGAGAACATCGAGCGCCATCTGACCGCACCGGAGCAGAGTCATCAGAGCGTCCGGTCGCGCATCCTGCACGCCGCGCAGGAAGTAGGACAGCCAATGTTGTTCTCGACGCTCATTTTTGTGATCGCTTTCCTGCCGTTGTTCACGATGCGCGGCGTCGAAGGTGCGATTTTCTCACCCATGTCGCACACCTACGCCTACTCACTTGGCATTGCGATCATTCTCGCGATATCGCTGTCACCTGTACTGAGTTCCTTTTTCCTGTCGCGGGGTATCAGAGAAATCCGCAATCCAGTTTGGGATGCGGTCCAGGGCTTCTATCATCGGCTATTCGTGCGAGCATTGGCGCGGCCGCGAACAACTCTGGCTGTAATCGCGATTCTGACGGCCAGCGTCCTCGCGATGTTCCCGCGGCTTGGCGGCGAGTTTCTGCCGAAGCTCGAGGAAGGCAATATCTGGGCGCGCGCCACGATGCCATTGACTATCTCGCTCGAGCATGGCGCGAAAATCACCAACCAGGTGCGCGACGTCTTCCTGAGCCTCCCGGAGGTCCAGTCGGTGGTGTCGCAATTCGGCCGGCCCGACGATGGCACCGACGCGACGGGCTTCTTCAACAGCGAGTTCTCGGTTGATCTAAAGCCGCGCGACCGATGGCCCAAGGAGATGACGAAGATTCGCCTGGTCAAGCTGATTGACGACAAGCTAACGCGTCGCTTTCCCGGCGTCAGCTTCGACTACTCGCAGAATATCGAAGACAACGTCAATGAAGCGCTATCGGGCGTAAAGGGATCAAACTCGGTCAAGGTGTTTGGTCCCGACCTGGGAATCGACGAGCGGATCGCCAACGACATCAAAACAACCCTCGATAAAGTGCGCGGGAATTGCCGAAACCGCCGTGTACCGGTCCCTCGGCCAGCCAAATCTTCTGATCGCACCGGACAGGACGCAATGCGCGCGCTATGGCCTTAACGTCGGCGATATAGCCGCAATCGTGCAGGCGGCGATCGGCGGCCAGGCCGTGACGCAGGTGCTTGAAGGCGATCGACGCTTCGACCTGGTGGTTCGATGGAAACCGGAGTATCGCGAGAGCCTCGACGCGATCCGGCAGATTCGCGTGAACATGCCGGCTGGGGGCCAGATACCGCTCGACCAGGTAGCGGAAATTGAAACTAGTGAGGGCGCATCGTTCGTCTATCGCGAAAATCTGGAGCGCTATGTTCCCGTCAGGTTCACCGTCGGCGATCGGGACCTGAAGAGCACCGTCGAAGACGCCAAGCATCGCGTCGCGCAGGAGGTGAAGCTCCCCGAGGGCGTTCATCTGCAATGGGCGGGCGAATATGGTGAACTTCAAGCGGCCAATCGACGCCTCATGATCGTCGTGCCGTTCGCATTGCTGCTGATTGCCGGCGTGCTCTACTCCGCCACGCAATCGCTGATCGACACGTTCATCATCATGGCGCAGATTCCGATCGCCTGCCTCGGCGGAATCCTGGCGCTGATCGTGACGGGCACACCCTTCAGTGTCTCGGCCGGAGTCGGCTTCATCTCGATCTTCGGCATCGCAGTAATGGACGGCATTCTGCTGAGCTTCTATATCCGCAGGCTCTGGGAGGAAGGCCACCCGTTTCTGGAAGGAATCATCATGGGTTCCGACCGCCGCTTCCGCGCGATCATCATGACCGCGATGGTCGATGCGATCGGATTGCTGCCGGCTGCCCTATCTACCAAGATCGGTGCGCAGACCCAGCGCCCGCTCGCGATCGTCGTCATCGGCGGCGCGCTCGCCATCATGCTTGTGACGCGAATCCTGCAGCCGGTGCTTATCTACCTCTGCCATCGAAGGTTACGCCTTGCCGACCGCGATGGTTTTTCCGCGGCCTCGACTACCTGAGACAGAGGACGACAAAAAGTTGAGGCCGTGTCTCTAAGGCTCCTCGCCCTGCTGGAACAATCGCATCAGCTCGTCGACTGTAGCTGGCGGCTTGCGCGCCGTTTCGAGCGTGTCGCGGACGTGATCTACAGACTTCATTCCGACGAGAGCCACGTCCACGCCCGGCGTCGAGCGCACGAACTGGATCGATCGCTGCGCATCGGTCGCGAAGCCGCTGAACGCATTCGCGACTATCGGCGGCAGCCCGCGTGATAGCTGCCCCTGCAGCAGCGACGCGCTCGCGCATACCGCAAGTCCGAACGCCTTCGCCGCAGCCAGCGGCGTCGCCTTGCCGGCGTGCACGAACTGGTTCGAACGCGTGACCGCCTCGGGCATCGCCAGGTTGTATGGCAATTGGATCGCGCGAAAATGATGCGCATCGCCGCCGACTTCGCGCGCGATTCGCATCAGCTCGTCGAGCGAGAGCCATCCGCGCTCCGTCGGCGCCGCCCGAAAACCGTTCCACGTCGCGGTGCCGTACACGCCGATCTTGCCGTTGGCCACGGCGCCTTCCAGGAATTCAAAAATCGTCGCGATCCGCTGAAGGAACTCTTTGCGATCGATCGCTTCGAGCTGCGTCTCGGGATTGTGGATGTAATAGATGTCGATCGTCTCGAGATTCAGATTCTTGCGCGACAATTCGAGCATCGTGCCGATATACTTCGGCGTCATGCAATGCGATCCGTCGACCAGATCGGCGGGCGACACGATTCCCGTCTTCACGTAATGCTCTTCGAACCAGGCGCGCGGATTCGGTGGCACCTCGCCGTCGAACGTGATGTACCCGCCCTTGGTCGCGACGACCACCTGCTCGCGCTCGATCTCGCCCGCCGCGACCAGCTCGCCAAGCGCCTTGCCGATATTTCGTTCGCTGCGCTGGAAGCGGTAGTTCACTGCTGTGTCGATCACATTGATCCCGCCGCGAAGACTCGCCTTGATCGCCTCTTCGTAGGCGCGATCAGTCTCGTCGTCGGGTTCGCCCAGGTAGGTGCCGATTCCAATCGATGAGGCCGACACTCCGAGCGCCGGCCGGAAATGTCCCGGCAGCTCGGGGAACCGGCTTGCGTATGTGGCAGTGGCTTCGGCGGTCGCGCGCCCTTTGAGCATCATGAGGTTTCTCCGTGCAGGATTTGCTCGTTCGCGTATTGAGCTACTGAAAAGACTGCGGGCTGATCGTCGGTTCGTAGAGCGCCTGGATCACGTTGCCGTCGGGATCGCGAATGTAGAACGACACCGATCCGTCGCGATGGTGCTTGAGCTCGTGCACGATCTCGACGCCGATACTCTTCGCCCACGCATATCCAGCCTCGACGTCCGCGATCGTCGGCACGATAAACCCAAGATGGTCGAGGCGCTGCGCGTCACCCGGCGCATCTTCTCCGCGATGCAACGCGACGTTGTCGCATCCCGAGCTGAGGTACGCGTTGTCGGGGTCGGGCTGCCAGACAATCTTCATCCCGAACACGCGGACGTAGAAATCCTTGGCGCGCTCGACGTCGGAAACCTTGAGCGCCAGATGACGCATGCCGCGATTCTTGATCAACTCTGTCCCTCGCGCGTCTTGTACCCCACCACCGCCCAAATCGGATCCGACGGCGGCGAGGTCGGCGCGCTTCGATCGATGAAATCTATATTCTCAAACGCGCCGCTTTCCATAAAGTAGCTGCCGACCAGCTTGCCGTGATCGTAGTCGTCAAGGTGCTGCCAAATCGCAACCGCCTTGGTCGGGAAACATCCGATTCGAAAACGTCACGACGAACGGCGCACCCGGCTTGAGCACGCGCGCGACTTCGATGAACGTCTCGATCGGCCGCGTCATGTATTGCACCGAGACCGTGACCACCGCACCGTCGAACTCGGCGTCGGCGAACGGCATCCGCGGCGCGCGATTGAGATTGTGAATGACGACCTCGGTGAGCGTCGGATTATTTTCCATCTCCGCGCGATTCATCCCGAGTCCGACCACCCGCGACGGCCTGATATGCGCCGGCAAATGCGACCGCCAACTGCTCATCAGATCGAGGATCGCGCCGCCCTGCGGTAATAGTTGCGCGTAGATCTCGCCGACCTTGGCAATCGCGCCATCATCGATATGCGTGACGAGTCGCGGGACTGAGTAAAATACCTCATCATCGTCGTCATCGACGCGTCTGAAAAAATCGGCGGGAAGTTGTCTGGGCATGCTGAAATCCTGTTTTGAGAGCCTGTGGATAGATTGTCTTTCTCTTTAAATATCAGCTACTTGGCGCGAATTTGGGAGAATTTACAAAGCATCGTTGACAGACTTCGCGCTCGTCACTTAAAGTAAAACACTTTTACATATTGCGGTGCATCTTGTCCCCCGAAAGTCACTGAAAAAAATGGTTCGACGCGATAAAACCAACTACGTAATCCAATCCGTCGCGCATGCGCTCGACGTGCTCGAACAATTCTTCGGCGACGTCGATGAACTCGGCGTGACGGAACTTTCCAAGCGGCTCAAGCTGCATAAGAACAACGTCTTTCGATCTGCTCGCGACGCTCGAAGCGCGCGGTTACATCGAGCAAAACAAAGCCACCGAAAATTATCGCCTCGGCATCAAATGCCTGCACCTCGGACGCCGTTACATCCATCATATGGGCCTCGTCAGGCAAGCGCGCCCGATCCTCACCGATGTCGCAAAAAAATGCCGCGAGAGCGCTTACGTCGCGATCGTCCGGCGCGACGGCGTCGTGCCGCTCGAAGCCGCCGAGGCCGAAGATCGCGCCGTCCGCATCACGCCGCCAATCGGAATCACGCTCCCGCTACATTGTACCGCGGCCGGCAAAGCGCATCTCGCCTTCGACGCCGAAGGTCAGCTCAGATCCGCACTGCCCGAGGCACTCAAGCGCTTCACCGATCGCACGATAATCGATCGCGCAATTCTGCTCGCGCAGCTCGAAGCAGTCGCGCGCGACGGCTATGCGACTGACTCCGGCGAGTTCATCGAGGAAGTCTCGTCAGTCGCAGTCCCAATCCGCGACTACACCCGCTCAGTCGTCGGCTCAGTCACAGTAGCCGGCCCAACTTATCGCATCGGCCCCGAACGAATCACCGCCGAAATCGCCCCCAGCCTCCTGGATGCCGGCCGCGAACTATCGCACCGCCTGGGCTACAACGAATAATCAGATGCGAAACCCGCCGTGGGTTCCGCGCCTCCCTGGGCAGGGGTGACCCCTGCACCCAGTGTT
>CAVTEN010000040.1:0-120989 GCA_963733715.1 uncultured delta proteobacterium | reverse complement strand
AGCGCGTCGTTGACCTGGAAACCCTTGAAGTCGCGCCGGCGCTGCACCGCTTCTTTCTCACGGCCCATCGAGGTCCACGTATCGGTGTAGACGACGTCCGCGTCTTTCACCGCCTCGGCCGGATCGTCGGTGATCGTGCCGATTTCTTCGTTGCGCAGCCGCTTTATGAAATCTTTATCAGGCTCGTAGCCTTTTGGACTCGCAAGCCGAAGCTCGAAACCCGCGAGCGACGCCGCCTCGATCCAGCTCTGCGCGAGGTTGAATCCGTCACCAACAAACGCGACGCGGACTTTCCTGAGGTCGCGCCCGAAGCGCTCCTGCAACGTCATCAGATCGGCGAGCAACTGGCACGGATGCAGCAAGTCGGTGAGCCCGTTAATGACCGGCACGGTGGCTTCCCGCGCCAACTCGACCGCGGTCTCATGCGAGAAAGTGCGAATCATGATCAAATCCACGGCGCGGGAAATATTGCGCGCGACGTCCTTGACCGATTCGCGCTCGCCGATACCGATATCATTCGGCGCGAGATAAATCGCATGCCCGCCAAGCTGCGCCATGCCCGTCTCGAACGTGACGCGCGTCCGCAACGACGGCTTCTGAAAAACCATCGCGAGCGTCCGGCCGCGCAGGTACGGATGCTCGAGTCCTATCTTGAGCTCGGCCTTGAGCCTGGCACCCAGCGCGAGAAGTCCGTCGAGTTCCGCCGTCGATAGCGAGCTGAGATCGAGAAAGTCGCGTTTCATTTCGGAACTGGCACGTTCTTGAGTGCACTCTCGATAATCGCGAGACCGGCGTCTGCTTCCTCGCGCGTCAGGTTCAGGGGAGGCAGCAGCCGCAGCACGTTGCCCGCGGTGCCGTTGACGAGCAGCCGATTCTTGAAGCAGTCCTCGACGATCGGACGCGGATCGTGTTTGAGCACGACGCCGATGATCATGCCGAGTCCGCGAACTTCGACGATTCGGTCGCATGACCGCGCAAATTCTTTCAGCCGTTCGAGGATATAGCCGCCGACGCTCGACGCATTCTCCAGCACGCCGTCCTGCTCGAGCGCGTCGATCACGGCGACGGCTGCGGCGCATGCCACTGGATTCCCGCCGAAGGTGCTGCCGTGACTGCCAGGCGTGAGGCTCGACGCTATCTCGGGCTTCGCAATCATCGCGCCGATCGGAAGCCCGCCGCCGAGCGCCTTGGCCAGCGTCACGATGTCGGGCTTGATGCCCACGTGCTCGAACGCGAAGAAGCGCCCGGTGCGCCCCATTCCGGTTTGTATTTCGTCGAGTATCAAGAGCAGCTTGTTGCGATCGCACCAGTCGCGCACTCGCTTCAGGTAATCCGCGCGCGGTACGACCACGCCGCCCTCGCCCTGGATCGGTTCGACCATCACGCCGACAGTTTCGTCGCGTCGCGCGCGATCGAGCGCCGCGAGATCGTCGAATGGCACGAATCTGAAGCCGGGCATCATCGGCTGAAACCCCTGATGGTACCGCTCCTGGCCGGTCGCGCTCACGGTCGCGAGCGTGCGTCCGTGGAACGATCCGAGCGTCGTCAAAATCTCGAAGCGTCCGCCACCCGCGTTACTGCCCCATCGCCGCGCGAGTTTTATCGCAGCCTCGTTCGCCTCGGCCCCGGAGTTTCCTAAAAAAACTTTTCCGTCGCCGAAATGATTCGCCAGCCGCTCGACCAGTCGCGCCGTCGGCTCGGTATGGAAAACGTTGGAGACGTGCGTGAGCTTTTCCGCCTGCTCCTTGATCGCGCGCACGACGCGCGGATTTCCATGACCGAGGCTGGTGACCGCGAGCCCGCAGAAAAAATCGAGATAGCGGTTGCCGTCGGCGTCATAAAGATACGCGCCGTGCCCGCGCGCGAACGCGAGCGGAAGGCATCCGTAAACATCGACCATGTGCCGATGCGTGAGTTCTATTATCTCGGCGTTGTTCATCGAGCTTTGCCGCCGCTCTGCGCGCGTGCGAGCAGTGTCGCTCAAGGCGGACACCTTGGCGCGATGCTGGACCACTTCGGTGCCTATTCCCGAGCGGGTGAAGATTTCGAGCAGGACCGCGTGCTTGTTGCGGCCGTCAATTATATGGGTCTTCGCGACGCCCTTGTTGAGCGCCTCGATACAGCACTCGACCTTCGGAATCATCCCTTCGTGAATCACGCCGCGCGCGATCAGCCGCCGCGCCTCCGCCGCATCGAGCGTCGAGAGCAGCTTGCCGTCCTTGTCCTTCACGCCTTCGACGTCGCTCAGCAGGATCAATTTTTCCGCCTTGAGCGCGGCCGCGATCTCGCCCGCCGCGGTGTCGGCATTGATGTTGTAAGTCTGGCCGTCGCGGCCGAACCCGGTCGGCGCGATCACCGGGATGAAATTGTTCACCTCGAGCGTCCGCAGCAATTCCGGATTCACTCGATCGACTTCGCCGACCAGCCCGATATCGACGCGCGAGCGCTTGCCGTTATCGTCGGTGACGACCATCCGCATCTTGCGCGATCTGATCAGGTCGCCATCCTTGCCCGACAGCCCGACCGCGCGGCCGCCCATGCGCGAAATCGTCGCGACGAGATCCTTGTTGATTCTCTGCAGCACCATCTCGGCCGCTTCCATCGTCGCCGGATCGGTCACGCGCATCCCGCGCACGAAACGCGACTTCAGCCCGAGCTTGCCGATCAGTTCCGTAATCTGCGGCCCGCCGCCGTGCACGATTACCGGATTGATGCCGACCAGATCGAGCAGCACGACTTCCTGCGCAAAGCTCTCGCGCAGCTCCTCGGTCTGCATCGCGTGCCCGCCGTACTTGATGACGAACGTTTTGCCGCGAAAGCGCCGAATATACGGCAGCGCCTCGAGGAGCACGTCAGCTCGATTGTGAGTAGCCTCTTTCACGCTCTAAAGCACCTTCACTGAAACCTGAAACCCGAAAAAGGAAATCAAAACAGTATTGCACGCGCGGTGCAATGCATTCACTGCGAAGCCGTTAATGCCAACGTAACGAGAGAACGGGAGCTACAGAATATAGCGCGAGAGGTCCTCGTCCTTGACGATTTCGTCGAGGCGGCCGTGAACGTATGCGGCGTCGATGGTCAGCTCGCGATCCGGCAGCTCCGGCGCGTTGAATGACAGCTCTTCGAGCAGGCGCTCGAGCACAGTATGCAGCCGGCGTGCGCCGATATTTTCCGAGCGCGCATTGACCTTCGCCGCGATCTCCGCCAGCGCCGCCACGCCGTCCTCGCTGAAGCGCATATGCACGCCCTCGGTCTCCATCAGCGCGACGTATTGCCGCGTCAGCGCGTTCTCCGGCTCGGTGAGGATGCGGATGAAATCCTCGCGCGTGAGCGCCTTGAGCTCGACGCGAATCGGAAAGCGTCCCTGGAATTCGGGAATCAGGTCCGACGGCTTCGACGTGTGAAACGCGCCCGAGGCGACGAACAAAATGTGATCGGTCTTGACCGCGCCGTATTTCGTGTTGACCGTCGAGCCTTCGACTATCGGCAGCAGGTCGCGCTGCACGCCCTCGCGCGAGACGTCGGGCCCGTGCGACTCGCGCCCCGCGATTTTGTCGATCTCGTCGATAAAGACGATGCCCGACTGCTCCGCGCGCGTGATCGCCTCGTGCGCCACCGCCTCCATATCCACCAGCCGCGCCGCTTCCTCGGCCGTCAGCAGCTCGAGCGCCTCGGGGATCTTCACTTTGCGCGTGCGCGTCTTCTTGGGCATGAGCTGATTCATCAGCTCCTTCATGTTGAGACCCATCTCTTCCATGCCCTGCGGCGTGAGGACCTCGATATTCGGCACCGCGTTCGCGCTGACTTCGAGCTCGACTTCGCGATCGTCAAGATGGCCGCCGTTCAGCAGCTTGCGCAATTTCTCGCGCGTGTCCTTGTGCGAGTTGTTGTCGACCGCCTCGATATTCCCCTCCGGCGTAATACCCGCGGGACGGCGAACTTTGGTCGGCGCCGGGAACAGGATATCGAGCAATCGTTCTTCGGCATTCTCGCGCGCCTTGACCGCGACGCGATCGCGCGCTTCGTCGCGCACCATCTTGACCGCACATTCCGCCAGGTCGCGAATCATCGATTCGACGTCGCGCCCGACGTACCCGACCTCGGTGTAGCGCGAGGCCTCCACCTTGACGAACGGCGCCTGCGCCAGCCGCGCAAGCCGCCGCGCGATTTCGGTCTTGCCGACGCCGGTCGGCCCGATCATCAGGATATTTTTCGGCGCAATTTCGTCACGCAAGTCCGGCGCGACGTTCTGCCGCCGCCATCGATTGCGCAACGCGATCGCAACTGCGCGTTTCGCCTCATGCTGCCCGACGATATAGCGGTCGAGCTCGGAAACGATCTCGCGCGGCGTCATCACTTGTGGAACTGCCATCGGATGAAAACTTCTCGCAGGGGTTGTGGCTATAACTCTTCGAACACGAATTCGTCGTTGGTGTAAACGCAGACTTCCGACGCGATTTTCATCGCGCCTTCCGCGATTTGCCGCGCCGTCATCCCGGAGCCGTGACGAATCAGTGCGCGCGCGGCAGACAGCGCATAGTTGCCGCCTGATCCGATCGCCAAAATTCCATCGTCGGGCTCGAGCACGTCGCCGACGCCCGAAATAAGCAGCGAGCTTTCCTTGTCCGCAACTACCAGCATCGCCTCGAGCCGCCGCAGTATTCGATCGGTGCGCCAGTCCTTGGCCAGCTCGACCGCGGCGCGCCGGAGCACTCCATTGTATTCCTGCAGCTTCGATTCGAACTTGTCGAACAGCGTCAGCGCGTCCGCGGTCGATCCCGCGAATCCCGCCAGCACGCGATCCTGATGCAGCCGGCGCACTTTCTTCGCCTTGCTCTTCATGATCGTTTGCCCAACGCTCACCTGCCCGTCACCCGCGATTACGACGTGCCCTTCGTGGCGCACGCTCAGAATCGTGGTGTGACGAAATTCGGCGCCCGGCTCGATACCCCTATCAGACTCGTGGGAAGGCACGTCGATAAACCTCTTTCAAATGATTCACGCTGACATGAGTATAGCGCTGCGTCGTCGCCAGGCTCGCATGCCCGAGCATTTCCTGTATCGATCTCAGGTCAGCACCGTTACCAAGCATATGCGTTGCGAAGGAGTGACGCAGCCCATGCGGCGTGACGCCTGCGGTGAGTCCGGCAGCCTCGATTCTGCGCTGCAGGATCATCTCGACGCTGCGCGTGGTGAGCCGTCCGCCGCGAAGATTCGTGATCACGGGACCGTCATGCTCCCACGCCACCGGCATCGCAGTCTTCCACTTCTTCAATGCGTCCAGCGCGGGCTCGCCCAGCGGCACGAGGCGATCCTTGTTGCCCTTGCCCGCCCGCACCATCACCATCCCAAGCTCTTCATCTATATCGCGCCAGTTGAGCCCGACCAGCTCGCCGACGCGCAGCCCCGACGAGTACAGCGTCTCGAAGATTGCACGATCGCGAATCGATGCCGGGCGTCGAGTCGTCGGGCGAAGATGAAAACTCGAGCAGCCGGCGAACTTCGTCTTCCTGCAATATCGACGGCAGCCGCCTTTCGTTCTTCGGCGAGCGAATCGATCGCGCCGGACTCGCCGCGCCAATCGTCGTCTCGCGATAGCGAAAGAACGCCTTGATCGCGCTGAGTCGGCGCTGGACGGTGGCGCGAGCGGCTTTGTTCTTCATTAGTTCAGCCAGGTAGCTGCGAACGTGATCCGCCGTGATGCTCGCGACGTCGATCTCATCGACCCGCTTGCCCAAAATCGCCGCGCGCTCGAGCAGGAAACTTCGGAACGCGAGCAGGTCGCGGCGATAGTTCGTCACCGTATTTTCGGCCGCGCGCGACGCCTTCTTCAGCGCCGCCGCAAACGCCTCCACCTCCGCCTCCATCATCTCGCGCGCACCCATTTCAGCGGCTATGCTATCAGCGGCGATTCGGCTGAAAAAGCGCGCCTTTCGTACCGCACGGAACTCAACGCTTCGCTATGAACTGTTGGCATTGCGCGAGAAAAATCGAGGTCGTCACCGGCGAGCGCATCGGTTTTCGCGACGAATGCCCCGGATGCGGCCGCGCGCTCCACTCATGCCGCAACTGCGGCTTTTACGATCCTGCCTACAACAACAGTTGCCGCGAGCCGATGGCGGAGCGGGTGGTGGACAAGGAACGATTTAATTTCTGCGAATATTTCATCCCGAGCGACGCGACCGCCAAGCCGCCAGTGAAAAAAATTAGCGCGCAGGACAAGCTGGAGGCTCTGTTCAAGAAAAAATCATGACGTCGCCGAGACTCCAGCTTCATGACCGCTGCGCCGAGCTTCTCTTCATCGCGGCGTTCGCCTCGATCGTCGCCACCGGATGCCATCCCGCCAACAGCGCGCGCGGCGTCGTCGATCGCTTCATCGACCAATACTATGTAGCAATCGATCTGAAAGCGGCCGAGCCATTCTGCACCGGCCTCGCACTCGACAAGCTTCATCACGAGATGACGCTGATCGGCAATCAGAAAATCGACGAGAACACTCGCAAGCCGGTCGTGCACTACAAACTCACCGCCGAGCGCGACGCCACCGACCACATCGAGTTCCTGTTTCGCGCGACCATCGACGTGCCCGAAGGCGGCACCTTCAATCGCAACTGGCTGATCACCGCGCGCAAAGACGCCGACACCTGGAAAGTCTCGAACTTCGATGACTACGAATAACGTCGCCGCGATCATCCTCGCCGCCGGCAAAGGGACCCGGATGCGCTCGAAGCGCGCCAAAGTCCTGCACGAACTTGGCGGAGAGCCGATGATCGCGCGCGCAATTCGAGCTGTCGCCGCGATCGAGGCTGATCCAATCATAGTCGTCGTCGGCCACCAGGCGCGCGAAGTCGAAGCCGCGGTGAATTCTCTCGAACGCACGATTCGCGCTCCAGGAGCCGCAGCGCGGCACGGGAGACGCCGCCCGATGCGCCCTCGATCAGCTTCCCGCGAACTTCACCGGCGACGTGCTCATCACGTACGGCGACATGCCTGCCATCAAGTCGTCAACCCTGCGCGCGTTTCTGGACGCGCATCGAAAGCGCGGCGCCAAGCTCTCGTTCATCAGCATCATTCTCGACGATCCATCCGCCTACGGCCGCGTGATTCGCGATGCGACCGGCAAGCGTCGAGAAAATCGTCGAGTTCCGCGACGCGTCGCCCGCCGAGCGCGCCATCAAGGAAATCAACACCGGCTGTTACCTCGTCGACAGCGCCCTGCTTCGTTCCGCGCTCGCGGAACTGAAACCGGCCAACGCCCAGGATGAGTACTACCTGACCGATATCGTCGCGATTGCGCGCGTGCGCGTCGCGAAAAAATTGAAGCGTGGGTTGCGACCGACCCGGCGGAGTTCGCCGGGATCAACTCGCGCGAGGAGCTGGCAAATATGGAAGCTGAAATTCGTGCGGCCGTTAATCGAAAGCTGATGGAATCCGGCGTGACTCTCGTCGATCCCGCCGACCGCCTACATTTCTGAGCAAGCGGAAATCGCGCCCGATTGCGTGATCGGTCCCAACGTCCAGATTCTCGGCGCGTGCAAGCTCGGCGAGGGCGTGCGAATCGACGGCACCGCATGGCTCAGCAACGTGACGATTGGCCCGCGATGCCATCTGAAGCTGGGAGTGCGCGCCGAAGATTGCGTCATCGGCGAGCAATCCGAAATCGGCCCGTTCGCCCATCTGCGCGCCGGCACCGAACTCCCCGGACACAATCGCATCGGCAATTTCGTCGAGACCAAAAAGGCGCGCCTCGGCCGCGGCACCAAGGCCAGCCATCTGAGCTACCTCGGCGACGCCACCATCGGCGCCGACACCAACATCGGATGCGGCGTTATCACCGTGAACTACGACGGCTACGACAAGCATCACACGGAAATCGGCGACCGCTGCATGGTCGGATGCGACACGCAACTGGTCGCGCCGGTGAAAGTCGGCAGCGACGTGTACGTCGCATCGGGGACGACGATTATTCGCGAGGTGCCCGACGGCGCGCTCGTGATGTCGCATCATCCGCAGCGCGAAAAGGCCGGCTGGATGGCGACCTGGCGCAAGCGCCACGGCGACAGCCCCGACGGCAGCCTGAAGCGCAAGAAGGAACATTGAGCGCCAGCGCTAATGTTCGCGCGTCAGTGATCGTTTGGCACTTTGTACGATGCTGCTCTTCGGAAAGGCCGCCGGATTTCATAAATACCGAGATAAAGACGCTACCCTTTCTCGCTAATCGCTCCTCCATGCGACGGGTGTGCCATCTGAATACAACGATCCAGATCGCGACTATGCCGAGAATGACTGCCCAATCGCTCATCGTTCGATCCTTTTATGCAAGTTAGCGAGATTGGTCAGTTAACGCGCGATCGTCTTGAACCATCTCGGCCCGAACGGAAATAATCATCGCAACGAGGTGACGGTCGACGCGATAGAAAATAAAGAATGAGAGTAGCGCCAGGACTCATGGCCATCGCATGAGTTGACGAGGTGGAAGCAGTATCGAAAGATTCGGCGGATGGCTTCCCGGCTCCACAGTCGATAGAGGCGAGCATGAAACCGCGCGGGTGACCGCGCGACAAAACGCGCCTCGAGTGGCAGAGCATCCGGCTCTGACGTGATTCTCTAAACTCTCCTGCACAAATTATTTCGCTATCGCTTCGCTCCGTCGTGGTTCGGACAACTCTGCAAACTTCCCTCGTTGCTGGGAAAGGAGCGAACGGACTATGTGCGGAATAATTGGATACGTCGGACCGAGCGAGGCCTACCCAATCCTGCTCGAAGGACTAGGACGCCTGGAGTATCGCGGCTACGACTCGGCCGGCGTCGCAACTATCGTCGAGAGCGGCAAGCTCGAAATTCGCCGCGCGAAGGGCAAGCTCGAGAACTTGCGGATGCTGCTGGCCGACTCTCCCCTGCAAGGCCACATCGGAATCGGGCACACGCGATGGGCCACGCACGGCCGTCCGTCCGAGGAAAACGCGCATCCGCACAAAGCCGGCCCGGTCGCCGTCATCCATAACGGCATCGTCGAGAACTTCATCGAGCTGCGCGCCGAGCTGCTCGCACGCGGCCATAAGCTTCGATCTGAAACCGATACCGAACTCATCTCGCATCTGATCGAGGAGAAGCTCAAAACTGCTCGCGGCCTGACCGAGGCCGTGCGCGAGGCCGTCCTGCGCCTGCGCGGTTCCTTCTCAATTGTCGTGCTGTCGGAAACCGAGCCCGACAAGCTGGTCGCCGCGAAGACTGCGACGCCGCTGGTGTTGGGCCTGGGCGACGGCGAGAATTTCGTCGCCTCGGATATTCCCGCGATTCTCGAACACACGCGCCGCGCGATGATCCTGGAAGACGGCGAGCTTGCCGAGGTCACTGCAACCGCAATTCGGCTGATGAAGTTCGACGGCACTGCGGTGACTCGCGCGCCGCGTCAAGTCGAATGGGACGCCGTCGCCGCGACCAAGGGCGGCTTTCGCCATTACCTGCGCAAGGAAATCAACGACCAGCCGCAGGCGTGGATCGACACGATGGCGGGACGCGCTGACGGCGGCTCGCCCATCGTGCGCTTCGAGGGCGAGCTGCTGCCGGCGGGCGGGCCTGCGGCGATCGGGCGAATCGTGATGCTCGGTGCGGGCGCGTCGTGGATCACCGCGCTGGTGGGCAAGTTCATGATCGAGGACCTCGCCGGGATTCCGGTCGAGGTCGACTACTCGTCCGAGTTCCGTTATCGGCGGCCGCCGATCGACGACCGCACGATGATCATCGCCGTGTCGCAGTCGGGCGAGACCGCAGACACTATCGCCGCGATGGAAGAAGGACGCGCGCGCGGCGCGCATCTGCTGGCGATCACCAACACGGTGGATTCGTCGATCGCGCGCAAGGCCGACGCGCAGTTGTACACGCGATGCGGTCCCGAGACGAGCGTCACCACCACCAAATGCTTTCTCACGCAGCTCGAGGCTTACTATCTGTTCGCGATTCATCTGGCGGCGCGGATGGGACGTCTATCAGAATCCAATGCCGCACAGCTGCTACAGCCGGCGCTCGCGATTCCTGGACAAATCAAAACTATCTTCGAGAGCGAGCCGAATATTCAGCGATCGCGCGCAAGTACGCACCGGCGAAGGACTTCCTGTTCCTCGGCCGCGGCATCAACTATCCGATTGCGCTCGAAGGCGCGCTCAAGCTGAAGGAAATTTCCTACATCCACGCCGAGGGTTACTCAGCGGGCGAGATGAAGCATGGGCCGATCGCGCTTATCGACGACAAGATGCCGGTGGTGGTGATAATTCCCAACGACGACCTGTTCGAGAAGTCGATGTCGAATCTGAAGGAAGTCGAATCGCGCAACGGCCGGATTATCGCGGTGACCAATCACGCGACCGCCGAGCTGAAAAGCGTCGCCGCCGAAATTATCGAAGTGCCGGAGACGAACCGGATGCTGACGCCCGTCCTGATGACGGTGCCGCTGCAGTTGCTCGCCTACCACATAGCGTCAGAGCGCGGCACCGATGTCGATCAACCGCGCAACCTCGCGAAGTCAGTAACGGTAGAATAGCGCTAGCTCCTAAGGCTGTTCAGGATGAACTGATATTCGATCGCTGTCTCGCGTAGCCTCTCGAAGCGGCCGGACTTGCCGCCGTGGCCTGCTTGCATGTTGATCTTGAAGAGCAGCGGGTGGCTGTCGGTCTTCACTTGCGCGCAGCTTTGCTACCCACTTGGCCGCTTCCCAGTATGGGACTTGCGAGTCCCATAGGCCGCTGGTTACAAGCATCGCCGGATAGGACTTGGCTTTCACATTGTCGTAGGGCGAGTAGGACATCATGTAGTCGTAGTACAGCTTGTCCTTTGGATTACCCCATTCGTCGAATTCGTTGGTCGTCAGCGGAATCGATTCATCCAGCATCGTGGTCACGATATCCACGAATGGCACGTTGGCTATGATGCCGCGATAGTCACTCGGCGCCAGGTTCGCGATTGCGCCCATCAACAAGGCCCCCGGCACTCCCGCCCTGCGCGAACACCTTGTCTCGCGCAGCGTATTTCTCGCGCACCAGATGACGGGTTACGGCGATGAAATCGGTAAAGGTGTTTTTCTTGTTGAGCAACCTACCCTGGTCATACCATGCGCGACCCATCTCCTGTCCGCCGCGAACGTGGGCGATAGCGACGACGAATCCACGATCCATCAGGCTTACCCAGTTCGGAATGAATGCTGGATCGGTGGACAAGCCGTACGAGCCATAAGCGTACTGATAAAGAGGAGCGGTTCCGTCGAGCTTTGTTCCTATCCGATAAGCGATGGAGACAGGAATCAAGGCGCCGTCGCTGGCGGTCGCATGCAGATACTCTGTCCTGATAGTTAGCGGAATCGAATCCTCCCAGGACCGGCTCAGTCTTCAGCACAGTCTTTCGATCCGAGGTCATGTCGTACTCATAAGTCGTCCTTGGCGTAGTCAGCGACGTGTAGATGTAACGGACTTTTGCCGATTCGATCCCGGGTGTCGGCATCAACTGCGTGGTATAGGAAGGTTCCGCAGACGCGATGACGTAGTCTCTTTTTCCGTCCCAGGATCTCACGTGCAGCTTCATCAGTCCGCCGGAGCGCTCGTTCACTGCGACGTAGTTCCTGAACACTTCAAAGGACTGCAAGAATGCATCGTCTCGCGCCGGTATAACGTCTTTCCACGCTCGCTTGTCGGCGACCTTGGCGACGGGAGCTCGAACCAGGCGATAATTCGGCGCATTCCAGTTGGTGCGCATGACAAAATCGCGACCTACATGAGCCACCTGGTACTCATGATTCGGTTCACGCGGAATCACGGTTCTGAATGTTAGCTTCGGATCACCGGCGTTCGCGTAGCGCCATTCGCTCTGCAAAGTGCTTCGAAGCACGATGAACAGGTACTTCTCCGACTTACTCCTCGTGAGACGCAGGTAATAGCTGTGATCGAGCTCCTCATATACCAGTTTATCTTTCGCAGGATCAGCGCCGACTACGTGTTTGCGAACTCTCACACTCAGCAATGTGACGGGATCCTTCTCGACGTATAGCAGAGTCTTATTGTCGTTGGCCCAGACCAGGTTTGGCTCGATGTTGGCCACCGTATCTGCCAGCACCTTGCCGGTGTCCAGATCCTTCACCCTAAGCTTGTACTGGCGACGGCCTACGTCGTCTTCTGCATAGGCGAGCATGCGGCCGTTCGGGCTTACCGACCACGCACCGATCTGATAGAAGCTCTTCCCCGCAGCTAACGCATTGCCGTCGAGCATCACATGCTCGGGCGCGCTCATCGTGCGGCGCCGGCGCGCATAGATTGGATACTCGCGGCCTGTCTCATAGCGCGTGTAGTACCACCACCCACGCGCGCAGGACGGGCACCGACGCATCGTCCTGCTTGATGCGCCCGACGAGTTCCTCGTATAGCTCCTCCTGCAGCGCCTGCGTTGGCGCGAGGACGGAGTTAGTGTAAGCATTTTCGTCGTTGAGGTAGTTTAAGACCTCCTTCGACTTTCGGGTGTCATCTCGCAGCCAGTAGTAGTTATCGTCGCGGCTCCGTTAGGCGAAAGGACCTGGTGTGGCTTCCTTGCAGCGATTGGCGGCGATAGAAGTGGAGGCCTCGCCACTTTTCTAGATGCTGCATTCTTACTCATTGCGGTCGCAACATCCTTAGGCCGAATAGCAGGCGCTGTGCGCCGGTGACTATCTCGAGCACTGCCATCACATAGCAGAGCATTGGGGCTATTGGGCGGGTTATCGACGTTGTTTCCAGCATGCCTAAGACTATGAAGAAGATTATCGCCTCGGTGCGTTCGAGAATTCCGGGTGGATACTCGATCAATTTTGCAGCTGGGGCCTTCCAGCGCGGCGCCTACTGACAGAAATATCGTGATGTTCACGTACCAGGTCGCTACCAGGATCAGCGCGGGAAAATAGAGAGCGGGATCGCGCCATGCGATGCCGACGATTACGCAGGCCTCGACGACGCGATCGGCCGACAGGTCGAGCACGCCGCCGAGCGGGCTGGGCGCGGCGCATTCGCGCGCGATAGTGCCGTCGAGCGCGTCGAACGCGGCGCTGATCACGAGCGCGACGATCGCGAACGTCGCGTGCGCGCGCGCGAATGCGATGCCCGATGCGATTCCGGCGATCGCGGCGAGAATCGTCGCGAGGTTGGCGCTGATGCCGGCGCGGAACAGCGCGCGGGCAAATCGCGACTGCACGCGCCTGAGGTCCGGGTTCGCGCCGAGGATCGTATCAAGCACCTGGTAGCCTTTAATCGCGCCGCGACGTGCACTTATTCTGCCGCTGCGGGCGACACGTCCTCCAGCCGCACCCCGCGTGTCTCGGGTGCGAACCTCCAGACTAGCAAAGCGCCGATCAGCGGCCCGATAGCGACGACGCTTACGGCGTTGCCGAGTCCGCCGAGCGATTTGGACATCGAGCCGATGATGAACGGGGTGGTCAGTGCGGTGATCTGCCCCAGGAATTGAACGGTCAGGCTGTAAGAGGTCGCGCGAATCTCAGTCGGGAACAGTTCGGCCGAGTAGGTCGCGGTCGCAGTGCGCGCGGCCTGGAAAGCGACGACCGTGACTACCATAGCGGTCAGGATCGCGAGATGACTGGAGCATTGAAAAAGAAAAACGATGGCGAATCCGCCGACTGTGTATGAAACCGCGGTGGTGAGCTTGCGGCCGACTCGATCAAGCATCCATCCCGCGAACATGATGCCGAGGGTTCCGATTACATATGCCATAACGACCGCTTGACCGACTTGCGGCGACGTCCAGTGATGATCGCGTTTGGCGTAGAGGCTGAAGAACGTAACCGCAGGCGCACCAACCAGGTAGACGCAGTTCCATAGAAGCGCGACCAGGATGAGTCTTGCGCGATACGGGCCGCGCAGAAGGTCGACGAGCTGACGGAGCGTGGCGATGGCTCCAGTTGCCGTCGCCGAGCTGTTGGTGCGCGCGGCGCGCAACGCGTCGAAGCGCAACGTCTCGCGAATCCCTCGACGAAGAACTGCCACCAGCAGCAGCGGGATTATCCCGATGAAGTACATGCCGCGCCAACCCCATCGCGAGTCCGCGACGATTCCATAAAGCAGCCCGCCCGCGACCACGCCGATGAGGCCGACCGCATGGAGCATCGCGACCCCGCGGCCCCGCGAGCTGTCGGGAAACTCTTCGCTGATCATGATGATCGCGACGCCGAATTCGGCGGACAGAAAAATTTGCGCGCAGCTTTGAAAGATCGTGAAGGACCAAAGGCCGCGCGACATCGCGGTCAGCAAGGTGAACAGCGTGTAAAAAAGGACCGTTGCGGAAACCACCGGCTTGCGGCCGATCCGATCGGAAAGCATCACGACGAAAACCGCGAGCATTCCGCCCAACCGCACCAGCGACGCCATCAGGCCGACGGCGCGATCGTCGAGATGGAAGGTGCGCGCAATGTCGGGCGTGCAGAGATGGAAGATGGTGACGTCGTAGCCCTCGAACACCGTCACCGACATCAATAGTCCGAGCAGGTTCCACAAATAGCGGCCCTCCCGCACTAGCGGAAATGCGGGGGCTCGGGCGGCGGACGATTCCGCGGCGCCAGCGGGACGGAAATCGGCGGGGTTGTTTCGCTCCATCGTTCCGAAACAAAATCTTAGACAGGGGCTGAGGCGACCAAACTTCCAGACGGCGGGCGCGTTGGCAAGGCCCCGGCAGTTTCGCGAGGTGCGACGGGACGATTGAACCACAGGATGAATAGAGGCACGGGGTTGGGATGGATTGTCGCGGCGCTTTCGATAATCGCTGACTATCACGTTTGCGCGGCCCGCGTTTTCAGCCGAGGCGCTCAGCTTTCCGACGACCAGTTTTTCGATTCTTACTCCCGCTACCGGCGTTGCGATTGGGCGAGCCCGTTACCGCCTGGAGAGTACTCGCGACGGCGCGATCCTGCGCGGTGAGAATGGATACTTTGACGGTCAGACCGACGTCGAGGTCGCGCACATCCAGTTGGCATCCGGCGGGCAGCCGAAGCTGACCGACTTCGATCACACGTACTACAACACCGACAAATCGATTCTGAAACGCGCGCACGTCGACCTGAAGTCGGGCGCCGCGACTTGTATCGACAACTCCAACGGACAGAAGAGTGAGCAGTCCGAAGTGCTGACCATTCCGGACGACACCTGGGCGGGCGCGAGCATCGTGATTCCGATCCGGAATTTTCTGCGCGCGGGCGACAAGGGCATCAGCCGTCCGCTGCACGCCTTCAGCTGCGCGCCGACCGCTAAGATATTTTCGATCAGCGTGGATATCGATCCGGGACCTGCGATATGGACGACCTACGGCGCGGAGGCGATGCGAGTGCAGGTGACGCCGGATTTCGGCTTGCTGAACTTTGTGATCGCGGCCTTCGTGCCCAAGCTGCATGCGTGGTTCGACCCGAACGACGACCTTGCATTCCTCGGTGACGAAGCGGCGCGCTTCTACAAGGGTCCGCCGATCATGCTCGTGAAGAAGCATGGCGCCGAGCTGGACGGCACGCCTCAGGCAAAATAGCGGACTCGATTCTTAAAAGGATCTAAAAGTGGACGATGCCCTCGCCCTCGACGTGGCGAGTGGTCTTCGAGGCTTTCGGCTTTCGATACAGAAACGAAGTCTTGCACAGCGGGCAGGTGCCTTCGGGCTGTTGGCCGCCGCGGCGCACCAGTTTGACGTAACGCACGGTTCCGTCGTCGCACAGATGGCCGGCGACGGGGAAGTCGTACACGGTACGGACCGTGATTTTCTCGCTCATGATTCGGTAGCGCTCCTCAAGTAGTAGTCTCGCATGCCTATGGTTACGCGCGACGATCTTTTTCGTTTCATTCTTCGACTGCGCACCCGAAATCAAAACTCGGATTAAACACCATATTGGAATTCCGCCGTCGATCAATCTTTATGACGATCAATTTCAAAAAAATCTTCATCTCGCAGATGACGGCCGCACTTCGAAGGTCACCAGCTCGAACGGCTTGAGCCCGAGCGTGATTGCGCCGTCGCGCGAGCGCTTGAGGCCGGCGCGTTTCACCGGACGTCCCGCCAGATCGACGAGGCGCGCGCGCCCATTGGCGGAGAAGGTGAATCGAGCGGTCTCGGGCGTCGGCGACGCGCTGTACGACGCGCACTTTGTAAGAGTTCGCGCGAGCGAGCGGTCGAGCAGTGGAAAAAATCACTCGCGGATTGTTGCAGCTCAGCAACATACCCGGCGGCATCGCGATCGTCGCGACGGCCGGAAAAAATGCGCGGCGGCGACGTGTAGGCCTCGACCCGTTGCAACAAATCGCCCTCGAGATAGCTGCCACGAAAGGTCGCGACCGCGAATTCGAAGCGATGCGCTCCCAATTCCTGCGCGTCGGGCGTCTCGATCTCAGGTCCGGCACCGCCGCGCCGCGTCATGAGATCGGATCGCGACAGCCATCCGACGCATCGAAGCAGAGTCAGCAGAATCGTCGTCGCGCCCGTGATGCTCGGGGCGCGCCTCGACTTCGAGGATGCCGCGGCTCGCGAGCGCGGCGGAGAACTCTGCCCCCTCGACTGCCGTGAACGTGCGATGAGGCACTGTGGGATAAATGTCCTCGGTGCCGCGCGGTTCCGACGGCGCGAGCGGGCGGCGGACGATACCGAAGCTGGTGTCATGCACGGCATCAGCGGCGACGACCGGCGTGCGCAGGGCGGCGCGGATACGATGGTCGCGCGCGCGATTCGTCACCTCGGCGATGAAGTCGACGCGGTCGAGACCATGGTAGAGCGTCGCGGTGAGAGCCACGTCGATTCGCTCGCGTTCTCCCGAGCGCGAGCGTCGATCTGCGGTGAGCGATGCGGGCACGTCGAACATCAGGGTCAGTTGCAGGCGCTTGCGCACGGGGCCGTTGTCGACCACGCTCGCGGAAATCGAGGCGGGCGTAGCGATTGGCGCGCTGTCGCCAACCAAAACGGGATCGTAGTTGTACTCGTCGCCGCGATCGCCGTCGTCCTCGAAATACAGCTCCATCGCCGCGTTGCGCGCGAGATCGCGAATCTCCAGCCCGCGCGGCGTTGGAGTCAGGCGGAAAAATTCGTTCTCAATCGACGCGACGGCCTCGGGACTCGCCGGGACGGCGACAGAATCGTCGCGGACGATTCGATAGAAGCTGAATCCCGTTTGCGCGAGATTGTCGGCAACGAAACTGATAGTGCATCGCGCGGCGCTGGTCGCGTGCATGCGCACTGAGCCCGAATCGGGGATGCGCGTCCGAATCGCAAGCTGGAATTCCGCGAGATCGAGATCGCTGAACGCAGCCCTGCTCATGAATAGGTTCACCTGCGGGCGACCGTCGGGCGTTGTCGCAATCTCGTAGCGATTCACGGTGCGGCCGAAAATCGACGGCTGACTCAACCCGCCAACAATCGATTTGAATTCCGCCGCCGGCATATCGGAATCGATCGCGCGCTCTGCGTGGGCAACGTCGGTCACGACCGGAATGCGCCGGCCATCAGCAGTCTCGACGGCGTAGCGCGCGTCCGGGTCCGCGATTTCCGCCTCGCCGCTGACGAGTGCGCCGCGGGCGAGCGACGGATTGAACACCGCGATTTCCGACGCGTCGACGTTGCGAGCATTGAGGCATGCCGCTGCCGCACGGCGCACCGCAGTCTCCGCGAGCATCGCCGCCTGATCGAATCGATAACGCATGTCGACGTGCACCTGGTCGACCGAGCATCCGCAAATCGAATCGTGAGGATGGTTCTGAATTTCTGTCCGCCACGCCATCTCGAGGAACGCGTCGAGGCCGGCGGCGCCACGTCCGAGCGCGTTGGCTAGCGCCGCGAGAGGATCGGCGTAGCGCTCGAGCGCGCGGCAATTCTCGAAGTCGCGCTGCTTGATCCACGTGCGCGCGGACGTGACTCCCGGCAACAGATGCGATCGCAAGGGCGACCGCAGTTCGCCGCGATGCTGCGGCGTGCCGTCGAGCGGCAAGCTCGGCGAGCCGACGCACGTAGTTCTCGAGCGAGCCGGTCTCGAAGGTCATCGCGGAAATCTCGCGCGCCTCGTTGATTCGCTCCGAGAGTCGCGCGTCGGGCGGGGCGTGATCGGTCCCGTTCATCACAAGGATCGGCGTGCCGGCGGCGAAGTCGCGCTCGCGATGTGCGATCTGTTCGGCGCGCGCGACGAAGCTGTCCACCGATTCGAGCGGCAGATTCGCGCCGTTCGAATAGCCATTGGGCAGATAGACCGTCAGCACCGAACTGCCGTCGAGCGCCTCCCAGGTGAAGCGATTGCGATTCACGTCCGCACCAACGCCGCGCCACAACACCGCAGTGGTGAATCCGAAGCCGGCAAGAATTTGCGGCATCTGCGCGATGTGCCCGAACTGATCGGGCAGATAGCCGACGTCGAGCGGCCGCCCGAAGCGGCGCGCGATCGCCATCCCGATTTCGAGATTGCGAATCAGCGACTCGCCGCTCACCAGGAAACTGTCCGCCAGCACGTACCATGGCCCGACCTGGATTTTGCCCGCGCGAATCAGATTGCGCAGGCGCGGCTCGGCGCGCGGGCGCATCTCGAGATAGTCGTCGAGCACTATCGTCTGTCCGTCGAAATGAAACGACGGGATAGTGCCGCGCTCGACCAGCGGAATCATGCGATCGGCCATCGTGACCAGCCGCGCGCGCATCTGCTGAAACGGCTGGTACCACTCGCGATCCCAATGCGTGTGAACGACGAAGTAGAGATGATCCATAAACGTTACGGCTCAGGCGGGACGGCGTGGGACGAGAATTTTGCGGCGCAGGATCATTATTTCCTCGCCGCGTTGATTGAGCCCGCGCGTCTCGACGTAAATTACGCCGCGGTCGCTTTTCGATTTCGACGCGGTTGTTTCGAGCACGGTCGTTTCCGCGTAAAGCGTGTCGCCGGCGAACGTCGGACCGGTGTGACGCACCGATTCGTACTCGAGATTGGCGATCGCATTCTCGCTCACGTCCTTCACGCTCATCCCGACTACCGTCGCCATCACCAGCAGCCCGTTCACGAGCGGGCGCCCATGCTGCGTGGTCGCGGCGTAGGCGGCGTCAAAGTGGATCGGGTTGGTGTTCATCGTCATGAGCGTGAACCAGGTGTTGTCGAAGTCGGTGATCGTGCGGCCGGGCCAATGCTTGAAAGTTTGGCCGGCGGTGAAATCCTCGAAGTAGCGATTCATGCGAATGCGATGCGCGGGCGCGTCATCGGGAATTATACGACGGGCGCGCCGGTTGCAATTGATTGTGCTAGCTTCGACCATTCGATGGCACGGCGGCTGAAAAAACTGCTGGTCGCAAATCGCGGCGAGATCGCGCTTCGGATCATCCGCAGCGCGCGCGTGTTCGGCCTCCAGACTGTCGCCGTCTATTCGGCGGCTGATGCGAACAGCGCGCACGTCGGTGCTGCTGACGAGGCGATCGCGATCGGACCGGCCGAGGCCGCGAAGAGCTATCTCAATATCGCGGCGATAATCGCAGCGGCAAAACAGACCAACGCCGACGCGATTCATCCGGGGTACGGATTTCTCTCCGAACGTCCCGAATTCGCGCAAGCTGCCGCCGACGCTCAGATCGTATTTGTCGGACCGCGGCCGGATGTTATGGCTGCGCTGGGCAACAAGGTCGCCGCGCGGCGAATCGCCGTCGCGGCTGGCGTTCCGGTGGTGCCGGGAATCGAGACCGCGGAAATTCCCGCAGCGCGCGATTTCGCCGCCCAGGTCGGCTATCCGATCCTCATCAAAGCAGCCGCTGGTGGAGGCGGACGCGGGATGCGCGTCGTCGCGGAAGCCGCGCAGCTCGAGAACGCTCTGGAAGCGGCTGCGCGCGAAGCTGCGGCGGCATTCGGCGACGGTCGTATATTCATCGAAAAATATCTCGCGCATCCGCGGCACGTCGAAATACAAATCCTGGGCGACGAACACGGCGCCGTGGTCGCACTCGGCGAGCGCGATTGCTCAATCCAGCGGCGGCATCAGAAGATAGTCGAGGAGTCGCCAGCGCCGGGACTGTCCCCCGAGATGCGCGCGAAAATGATCGATGCGGCGCTGAAACTCGCGCGCGCATCGCACTACACTAACGCCGGCACCGTGGAATTTCTGGTCGAGGGCGACAATTTTTACTTCCTGGAAGTGAATGCGCGCCTGCAAGTCGAGCATCCCGTGACCGAGATGCGTTTCGGATGCGACCTCGTAAGCGAGCAATTGCGGATCGCCTCCGGCGGCAAGGTGTCGGAGCCCGCGGCGTCGCGCGGCGTTGCGATCGAATGCCGAATCAACGCCGAGGATCCCGAGCATGACTTCCGTCCCGCGACCGGAACCGTGCTTCATCTGAGTATCCCCGGCGGGCCGGGCGTGCGCTTCGACTCGCATTTGACGAGCGGCACCGAAGTGACGCCATGGTACGACGGTCTGCTCGGCAAGCTGATCTGTTACGGCGCGAATCGCGAGGAGGCGCGCGTCCGGCTCGTCAATGCGCTCGGCGAACTCGCCTTGCTGGGCGTCACCAACAACGCGGCGTACCTGCGCTATATCATTGCCAGTGAACAGTTTCGCGACGCGAAACTCTCAACTCACTTCATCGACGAATTCTTTTCAGGATGGAAAATCGGTAACTCCGAAATCGATGCAGCAATTGTCGCCGCGCTGATTACCGCCGGCGATCAGCAAGTCGAAAGCGCTTCGATACCACGAAACAGTAACGATCGGCGTTCACCGTGGGACGCTCTGAACAACTTCGAGCTGTGGGGATCGCGGCGATGAAGCTCATGCGCGCGGGCGATTCGCACGAGATCGACGCCGAAGTGATCTCGCGCGACGGCAACACGATCCGCGTGCGTATCGGAGATAGGGAAATCGCAGCGGAGTTCACGCCGAATGCGGACGGAGGCGGAATCCTCACGATTGACAAGCACCGCTATCTGATTTTCGGAGCCCGGCGAAAGGAATCGATTCTCGTTTCAGTCGGCCCGGCGTCCTTCGAGTTCAAACCCGCCGAAGCAGCTGCACGCCGCCGTGCGCGCGGGCTTGCGGCGGCCGAAATCACCGCACCGATGCCCGGCAAGGTGCTCAAAGTGCTGGTGCGCGACGGCGACCTGGTCGAGGCGGGCCAGCCGCTGGTCGTGATCGAGGCGATGAAAATGGAAACGACGCTCTCCGCCGAGAGCGCGGCGATTGTGAAGCACGTTCGCGTCGAGGAAGGGCAGACTGTCGATCACGGCGCGGTGCTGATCGAGCTTAGTCCTCCTCCGGCTTCATCAGATCGCGAATCTGCGCCCCGAGACCCGTGATCCAATCCTCGAAGTCGCCGTCGCGCTCGACGACTATTTCCAGCTTGCCGTTTTTCAAAATCGAAACGCGCCCGGGATGCTCAGTGCGCAGCGGAATCTCGACCGCCTCGCGCGAGATTCCCATCGGATCGATCACCGCGAAAATTCTTTCGATTTCTTTCAGTGTGACGGCCTTGAGCATGACTGCGCCTCGTCGAACTACGCTCTTTACTTAAATTGTCAGCGTCGTAAGCTCAAGGCGGCGGGGAGAAAATTGTTAGGCGGAGGATCGCGTGTTCGGAACAATCAAGAAGGTAGTCAAGGACAAGGGCTTCGGCTTCATAATTGCGGACGACGGCGGCGACGAGGTTTTTTTCCATCGCTCGGCGCTCTCGCCCAAGGTTTATTTCGACGACCTGCGCGAGGGCAACGAAGTTCAGTTCGACGTCCGCGCGGGCGAGAAGGGTCGCCAGGCTTTCAATCTGCGGCTGCGGTAGCCCCGCGACCGATTTCGTTCATCGCGTGAACGCGAACCATCGCTTCATCAAGCTCGCGACGAATGGTGTCAGCCGCGTGCGTGTGTAAAGTCCAGCCACACGGCGAATCGCGTCGGCCTGCGTCGGGTAGGGATGGATCACGTCGCCGAGCGTGCCTAGTCCCACGCCAGCTTTGATCGCCGTCGTCAGCTCCGAAATGATCTCGCCCGCATGACTCGCGACCATAGTCGCGCCGATGATTTGGTCGCTGCCCGCCTTCACCAGCACCTTCACGAAGCCTTCGGTCTCTCCGTCGAGCACTGCGCGATCGACCTCTTTCAGTTCCTGCGTATAAGTCGCGACTGCGATTCCGCGCTCCTTTGCTTCGGCTTCGTATAGTCCGACGTGAGCGATTTCAGGATCGGTGTAAGTGCACCACGGAATAGTCAATTGGCTCGCGCGTTGGCGTCCGAAGAATAGTGCGTTGCGCAGGATGATGCGCGCGTGCGCGTCCGACAAATGAGTGAACTTGTATGGCGATGCGACGTCGCCGCCCGCGTACACGAGCGGATTCGTCGTGCGCAGATTGTCATCGACCTTCACCCCGTTCTGCTTGTCGTATTCGATCATCGCCGCTTCGAGATTCAACCCTTCGACCGCAGGCACACGGCCGACGCCTATCAGTATCTCGTCAGCATCAATCTCGCGGCGAACGCCGTCGCGCTCGGTAGCGAGTATTTTTTCATTGCCACGCAACGCGACGCCGTGAATTTTGCATCCCGTGATTATTTCCACGCCGTCGCGGACGATTGCGCGCTCGATTCTTTCGGCAGCGTCGCGATCCTCGCGAATCAGGATCTGCGGCGCGACTTCCAGTAAAAAAACCTGCGCACCGAATCGCGCAAACGTCTGCGCCAGCTCGCATCCGATCGGTCCAGCGCCAATCACGGCGATTCGCCGCGGCAATTCTGTCAGTGAGAAAACCGTTTCGTTGGTCAGATAGCCGGCCTCGGCGAGACCGGGGATCGGCAGCGCGGCGGCGCGCGCTCCAGTTGTGATCGCGGCCTTCTTGAATTTTAGTCGCTTGCCGTCCACCTCTACGACGTCGGGCGCGACGAATCGTCCCTCGCCGATGAAGACGTCCACGCCGAGCCCGCGGAATCGATTGGCCGAGTCGGTCGGGCTGAGCTCGGCGCGCAACTTGCGCATCCGCTCCATCACGGCCGGAAAATTCACGCGCACGCCCGCCGGCACCTCGACCCCGAAGCGCCCCGCGTCGCGAACCGCGGCTGCCGCGCGCGCCGATCGAATCAGCGCCTTCGACGGGACGCATCCGAAGTTCAAGCAATCGCCGCCCATCAGATCGCGCTCGACCAGCGCCACCTTCGCACCGAGTATCGCGGCACCCGCCGCCGTCACGAGGCCCGCCGTGCCCGCACCAATCACCACCATGTTGTAGCGGTCGGCAGGCGTGGGATTGACCCATCCCGCGGGATGCAGATTTTCCGTCAGCGCGAGGTTGTAAGCGTCGAGCGGCTCATGCTTCAGCGCGTGCGATCCCATCGACATGTGTCCTTCAGCTCAAGTTTCTTCGCGCAGCGCCCGCGCGCCGATTCGCGTTGCGTACACTGCCACCGCGACTGTCGCGACGAAGCCGACCGCCGTGAGCGCCCATCCTGCCGGCGTGCGCTTGGCGCTGCCCCCGGCCGCGCGCGCGAGGTCGCCGCTCAGCGATCCAATGTAAACGTAGAGAATCGTGCCGGGAATCATCCCGGCCCACGACGCGAAAAAGTAGTCGCGCAGCGACACGCTCGTCAGCCCATACGCGTAGTTGAGCAGGTTGAATGGAAACACCGGCGACAGTCGCGTCAGCAGCACTATCTTCCATCCTTCTTTACCGACCGCTTCGTCGATCGCCTTGAATTTCGCGTTGCCTTCGAGTCTTGCGCTCACCCAGTCGCGCGCGAAATAGCGTCCCACCAGAAACGCCGCAGTCGCGCCCAGCGTCGCGGCGATCGAAACGTAGATCGATCCGCGCACCACGCCGAAAATCACACCGGCGCCAATCGTCAGGATCGATCCCGGAAGAAACGCAACGCACGCCACGATGTAAATTGCGATGAACGCGACCGGCGCCAGCGGACCCAGTCCGCGAATCCAGTCGAGCGCGTTGGTCAACCACGGCCCGGCGCCGACGCGATGCGCCCCGTACAGGATTGCGATCACTCCAAGTGCGATCAGCAGAATTTTCGGGCGAAAAAAACCGGCGGCTCGGCTGGACGCGGTGGTCATCGTGGGGTTCCGGTAATAGCGAGCATCACAGGCGCGGACTGCTTATAATGCCATCGAGGATTGTGTAATCCTAATCCGCATGTCGGTCCACGATCACGAAAAACATGCGCACGAGAATCTCAAAGTCGGCGTGATTACCGCCAGCGATTCGCGCACGCCCGAGACCGACGAGAGCGGCAAAGTCATCCACACTTTGCTGGAGGAAGCCGGTCACCTCGTCGCCTACTACGCAGTCATCCCCGACGACGGCGAGAAAATTTCCGCCGCGCTCGTCACTAATCTGGAAAATGTCGACGCGATTATCGTCAACGGCGGCACCGGCATCACCGCCCGCGACAATACCACCGAAGTCGTGAAGTCGTTGCTGGACAAGGAGCTCGAAGGCTTCGGCGAATTGTTCCGGATGCTCTCGTTCCAGGAAATTGGCGCCGCCGCGATGATGAGCCGTGCGATTGCTGGGGTCCGTCACGGCAAATTCGTCGCCGCGCTCCCGGGCTCCCCGGCCGCGTGCCGGCTCGCGATGGAGAAACTGCTGATCCCCCAGCTCGGGCACATCACTTATCTGCTGAGCAAGTGAAGCGGAAACGTGAACAACTTCACGATCAAACTGTTCGCGACGCTGCGGGAGCGCGCGCATACTGCCGAGTTGACGCGCGAGTTCCCCGACGGCACCACAGTCGGCGACATCTGGCGGCAGCTGGTCGTCGAATTTCCCGAGCTCAGCGGGCATCACGATTCTGTCGGCTTCGCCGTCAACCAGGAATATGTCGAAGCCGACTTCAAGCCGCGCAAGGGTGACGAAATCGCGTTCATTCCCCCGGTGAGCGGCGGCGCCCAGATGCCGGCGTACGTTGGCAAAATTACAATCGGCCGCAACCGAATCGACGTCGCCGCCCTCGAGTGCGAAGTCGCCGACCCCGCCGCCGGCGCAATCGTATCCTTCACCGGCACCACTCGCCGCGACAACGCCGGCCGCGTCGTGATTCGTCTCGAGTACGAGGCTTACGAGCCGATGGCGCTGTCCGAGATGCGCAAGCTCGCAGTCGAAGCCGGCGCGCGATGGAAAATCACGCGCATCGCAATCGCGCACCGCGTCGGCGTCGTAGAGATCGGCGAGACCTCGGTGGCGATTGCGGTCTCAGCACCCCACCGCGCCGAGGCCTTCGAAGCCTGCCGCTTCGCGATCGACCGTCTCAAGGAAATCGTCCCCATCTGGAAAAAAGAACACTTCGAAGGCGGCGAAGTCTGGATCGGCTGCCAAACCTCGCACCCGCCCACGCTCGAGAGTCGTTGATTTTCAGATATTATCTTAGAGCGATCTCCACCCTCCGGTTCCCCTTCCCACTATGGGAAGGGGTTAGGGGTTAGGTCGCTGGCATCGTTGGCAGCTTCCTCACTTTTTTGAGTCATCCTGACGGAGCGAGCAACGCGAGCGGATGGAAGGATGACAAGTGCCGCCGGCAGTGCAAAGCAAACGCGCACTTCTAAAAAAATTTACCGACTCTTGAGTGAAGAGGTTCAGCGCCCATTATTGACCGAGCGGACAGTTACCAGTTACAAAGGTAGCATGGCGTTGAGCGTTACCTTTGTCGAAAAAATTATCCTGGCTGAGCCGCGCGGATTTTGCGCCGGCGTCGATCGTGCCGTCGAGGCCGTCCGCAGTGCGCTGCGCTCCTACGGACGCCCGCTCTACGTGCGCCATCAAATCGTCCACAACCGCTTCGTGCTCGAGGCGCTGGAAAAGGAAGGGGCGATTTTTGTCGAGAGCCTCGACGAAGTGCCCACCGGTCAGCGCGTCATTTTCAGTGCTCATGGCGTCGCGCCCAGCGAATGGGACCGCGCCAAGGATCGCGAACTGCGCGTTATCGACGCCACCTGCCCGCTCGTCACCAAGGTCCATCTCGAAGTCAAAAAGTACGACGACGAGGGCCGCACCGTTATCCTGATTGGCCATGCCGGCCACGAGGAAGTGAAGGGCACCCTCGGCGTCGCGCCCGGCAAAGTGGTGCTGGTCGGCAGCGTCGCGGAGGCGCGCACTGTGGCAGTCGAGAACGGCGATCGTATCGCGGCAGTCACCCAGACCACGCTCAGCGTCGACGACACGCGCGAGATAATGGAGACGCTCAAGAATCGTTTCCCCACGATGCAGGCGCCGAAGACCGACGACATCTGCTACGCGACCCAGAACCGCCAGAACGCGGTCAAGGAACTGGTGCAGGTCAGCGACGCAGTGCTGGTCGTCGGCTCGAAGCAGAGCTCGAATGCGAACCGGCTGGTCGAGGTCGCGCGGATGCGTGGCGCGCGCGCGTTCCTCGTCGATTCGATCGCCGACGTCGAGCCCTCGATGCTCGAAGGGGTGCGCTCACTCGGCCTGACCGCGAGCGCGTCGTCGCCGGAGTGGCTGGTCGAGGAAATCATCGGCGCATTCGCCCGCTCCGGCGCCGAAGTAGAGCTGCTGAGCGTCGCCAAAGAGCGTGTCCATTTCCCCCTCCCAATGCCCGCCGACTGATACGTCCCTGTTGCGCACTTTATCGAGCCACCGCCCCTGAGAGCAAAGTAGCGCGCCGCGCCCAACTTTGCGTTTTTCACTTTCACACTGGGTGCAGGGGTCACCCCTGCCGCCCGCCGCGGAGGCGATTATTCTGGCGATTATTCTCCGGTAGAGACTCCACCTACATGCGCGCATCCCGCCTTGACAATTCCGCGCCATTGCTTGCAGACTCATCCGGATTTCGCCGAACCCTGAGAGGACCATTCCGATGCGAACAGCTATCGCACGTGTGCTGATACTGCCCGTTCTGCTGGCAATACCGCTGGTCAGCGGATGCCAGTCCGAGTCCAAGAAACATCTCTACAAAGCCGAAGATCTTTTCGAAAAGCGCGATCTCGACGGCGCCAAAAAAGAACTCGAGCTCTCGATAAAAGCCGACCCCAACAATCTCGACGCGCATAAGTCGCTCGCGCATATAGATCAGGCGCTCGGCGATGAGGAAGGCGCCGCAAGGGAATACATGGCCGCCTCGGCGCTCGATCCCACCGATCAGAAACTTCTCGACCAGGCCCGGCTCTACAAACAACTCCAGGACATGGCAAATTCCTCGGGCCAGGCGCTCGACAAGATCAAAGCGGGCCAGGTCACGGAAGGCGTCAGTCAGCTCAAGGACATCATTACGACCAGCAGGATTGCGACCGCCCAACAGAAAGCGGTAAGCGCGCTGTCCGATGCGATCCCGATTATCGAAAAAGTCGGCGATCAGCAGGTAGCCGACAAGAAATACACCGACGCGATCAACACTTATGAGCAGGGCATCCGCGCCGCGATGCTCCTGGCAAGGGCGCACAAGATGGACACGCTTGGGACCGACGCGGACCCGATGATGCACAAGATGACCGAGGCCGCCAAACTGGCAGGCACGCCCGACGCGACCTTCAAGCTGTTCAACGACGTGATTGGCGTGTATCCCGACGATAAGGTCGCCAATATGGAATTGGCGGCGGTATATCTGAGCAAGACTCCGCCCGACTATGACACCGCCGCCGATCTGGAAGAGCGCGGCGGCGCGCCCGACGACCAGGTTCGCAAGCTCCGCGACCAGGCCAAGAAGCATCGCAAATGAAAAGGCCTGGGCAGTGAAAAAGCCACGTTCGCGACTGCGATGAGCTAGTGCCACAATCGCCCCCGATGCGCCGGCGCGGCTATATCGCGGTCGAAGGCCCAATCGGGGTTGGCAAAACGAGCCTGGCGCAGGCACTCGCGCGCGAACTCGGTGCGCGCCTGATGCTCGAAGACGCCGACAACAATCCGTTCCTGCCGCGCTTCTACCAGGATCCCGACAAGTACGCATTCCCCGCCCAGCTTTATTTTCTGCTCACCCGCCATAACCAGCAGCGCGAGTTGAAGCAGCAGGATCTGTTCACGCAGGCCACGGTCGCCGACTATCTATTCGCCAAGGACAAAATTTTCGCCGCGATGAATCTCGCGCCCGACGAGCTCAAGCTCTACGACAACGTCTACAAACTGCTCGACGCCCAGATGGCCAAGCCCGACCTGGTCGTCTACGTGCGCGCGACTATCGAGGTGCTCGCCGAGCGCCTGCGCAAGCGCAATCGCGACTTCGAACGTCACATCAGCTTCGACTACCTCGAGCGAGTGTCATCGGCCTACCGCGATTTCTTCTTCTACTACGACGAAGCCCCGCTGCTGGTAGTCGACTCGACAGAGATCGACTTCGTAGCCAACCCCGAAGACCTGGGCCAACTAATCCGCGAAATCGACCGCGCCGGCCCCGGCACCCAATACTTCGTTCCGCGGAAGAGCTGAACGCCGCCGATTGCTAGGGATGAACTAGTTCAGCCTGAGGGTGCCGGATTTTCCGTGCTACTCC
The DNA here is from genome assembly GCA_963733715.1 of uncultured delta proteobacterium. Classification (GTDB taxonomy): domain Bacteria; phylum Desulfobacterota; class Binatia; order Binatales; family Binataceae; genus Binatus. The sequence continues at coordinate 92,556 of CAVTEN010000040.1, read as the reverse complement.
TGCGGTATGGATAACCGTCAGGATGCATCACAATTCTGCGAAATCAGACGACGCCTGCCTTCTCCCGAAAAACATTTTCTGACGGAACGAAGCTATCCTCAGTGGTGACGCGATCCTAAAACCACAATGGATGGTATGAGTTGGTCTTTTCACGTGTTTTTAACGTGCCAGAATCGCGCCGCTCGCGTCTAATGATTGCTGCGGGAGAACGCATTGGCCTCCCACAATTCGCACTTGACATAAGCGAAGAAATAGCGAAGATAGGTCTCTTCAAGGAGGACAAATCCCATGGCGACCTGGAATGAATTCGAGACCGATGCGCCCGATATCGCGGCTGCAGGACGGCAGATGCTCTACCAGTTCGGCGTCGGCCTCGCCTTCCTCGCGACGCTGCGCAAGGACGGCGCGCCTCGCCTCCATCCTATCTGCCCCACCATCGTCGACGGCCATCTCTACGCGCTCATCGGGCCGACGCCCAAGCGCGCAGACCTCCGACGCGACGGCCGCTACGCGCTTCATACCTTTCCGCCCGTCGACGTCGACGACGAGTTCCTCGTGATGGGCCGCGCGATGTTCATCGACAGCGAGGCGGTCACCGACAAGGTGCGCGCCGATCTCGTCGGCCGCGGGATGACCACCACCAACGACGAACTTCCGTTCGATTTCCGCATCGAAAGCGTGATGCACGCGAAGTACCCCGGCGGTCACGGCACCTGGCCGCCGAAATATTCGATTTGGAAATCGCGCTGATGTTCTGATGGCGTCGAGGGACAAATCACCGCACATCGCGATTGGCTTTCGGGTCAAGACCGGCCGCGCGACTGCGGTCGTGATGGCGGGCCCCGTGTCCGCTCCTCGCGTACTGTCCCGCAAGAGTCTGCAACTGTTCGATCCCGCGATTCCCGAGTCGCATCAGCCCTTTCATGCCGAGCTCGAGCTGCCGCCAGACGACCGCGCGCGCGTGGTGCCGCTCGCTCTGAGAGCCGTCGAGCGCGTCGCAGCGTCTGCTCTGCGCGAGCTCGTCGACGAAATCCAGCCGGGACTGGGCTCGATAGTTGGAATTGCATTGGTCGCGGGCAGCGCGACGGATCCCGAATCGATTCGCAATCCTCATATGCGCGCGCACGCCCGCGAAGGTCAGCTCTTCCCGCAAGCGCTCGCCGCGGCCGCAAAGACGATGCAAATTCCCGCGATTACGACCGTCGAATCCGAAGTCTTCACCAGTGCCGCCGCGAAACTTGGAAAGACGCCCGACGCGATCAAGATCGCCGTCGCAGAATTGGGTCGCGTCATCGGCAAACCGTGGAGCGCCGAAGAGAAAGCTGCCGCGGCCGCCGCCTGGATTGTTCTCGCCGAATGAGTCGCCGCTCTCGACCGACCAGCACGCTTTCGCGCGAAAATCGCCACTACGCTCTGGCGTGAAGTTTTTTTGTCGGGACTCTTGACTGATTAACGCGCCATCTTTAGTCTAGCCACCCTATCGACTAAAGCGCCGACGAAATGCTGTCAAAAAAATCCAAATATGCCCTCAAGGCGATGCTGGTACTAGCCAAGGAATACGGCCAGGGACCGGTGCTGATATCTGACTTGGCGCAGCGCGAACGTATCCCGCGCAAGTTCCTGGAACTGATACTGCTTGAGCTCAAGAACCAGGGGCTCCTGCAGAGCAAGAAGGGCAAGGGCGGCGGCTATTTCCTCGGACGCGAGCCTCATCTGATCAGCGTCGGACACATAATACGCGTGCTCGACGGGCCAATCGCGCCGTTGCCATGCGTCAGCAAGACAGCGTACATGCGATGCCGCGAATGCCGCGACGAGCGCAGTTGCGGAATCAGGATCGTGATGAAGGAAGTCCGCGACGCGACCGCGAGAATAATGGACTCGACTTCGCTCGAGGATATGCTCAAGCGCGTCGAGGCGGTGGTTACCGGCAACGAATCGCTGAGTTTTTCGATCTGAAAATGAGGTCAGCTCTTTTTTTAGAAGATTAGTCTAGTCATCTAATAGGATAGATTATGAAAACAGATTCGAATCTGACCAGCCGCGGCGATCTTCAACCCGAGCCCGATCAGAGCAACGAAATCCTGCGACGCATCGCAAACGCGATCAGCGGCGTGCGTTTTGGATCGGTCGAGGTCGTAATCCAGGATTCGCGCGTCGTCCAGATCGAGCGCAAAGAGAAATTTCGCTTCGATAAGACCGGTCGTGGGTAGTTGATCGATCGAATTGTCGAAAAACTTTGGAGAGGAGCACCGGACCAGGGAAGGATCCGGCGCATCATGACAGAGCCGTCAATCACCAACCGCGAGCCGACCGGTCATCCGGAAGTTCCCCAATTGCAACGAGGGGCTTTTGAGATGAGAAACCGCGCTACGCTCCGTTTTCAGTGGATCCTGCCGATGCTGGCGATCGCCGCCGGCTTGATGATGCCGGCTACGGCTTCCGCACAAACCGCATGCTCGCCGACCATCAACTCGTGCGGATGCACAATCCTTAAGCCGGGATCCTACAAGATCGGGCTGGCAATCAATTCGACCCAAGGACTCACACCGGCCGGCGCATGCATCGAGATCGCCGCAAGTTTCGTGTTCCTGGACGCCGGCAAGAAAACTGTCACCGGTCCCGGCGGCACGCGCCAACCGGAATTGGAATCTGGGTGCACCATCCCTTCCGTGCAATTTTTCTCGAAGGCCGCGGCACGGTGATCAGCGGTTGGGACGTCGGCTTGCTCATCCAGGGCAGACAAGTCGTCGCGGATGACTTCACGGCGAATACCAACGGCACCGCCGGTGTCGAGCTGAACAACGCAGAAGCTGTCGAGCTCACCAGCCCGACCGCATCGAGCAATCTCAACTACGGAATATGGGTGAAGCAGACGTCGATCAGCGACATCACTAATTCCAAGACTCTCACCAACGGCAACATCGGGCTCTACGTCGGATGCTCGGATATCGGGCCGGTCAGCAGCGGTTGCCCCGGCGTCGGCCCTTCCCCCGGCAACTACATTTTCACCGGCGGCATCGCGGGAAATACCAACTACGGTGTCGCGCTCGATATTGGCGCCAAGACCACGGTTGTGACCAACCAGACGTTGAGCGGCGGCACGCACAACTCTAAGGACGACCTGTTCGACGCAAACTCGAGTTGCGGCAGCAACAAATGGTTCGCCAACGATTCGACGGCGACCAACAACCAGGCCGGCGGCTGCATCAAATGACGAGCCGCATGACACTGAAAAAAGCCCGGACCAGGGAAGGATCCGGCGGCACCATGACAAAGCTAATTTCCAACCGCGAGCTGACCGGACATCCGGAAGTTCCCCAAACGATGAGGGGCTTCCGAGATGAGAAAACTCACTTTGCCGATTCTGCCGGCGCTGCTGGCGGCGGTAATCACCGGGGTGGTCTTGGCCGCCCGGCCGGCGCACGCGCAGTCGACACCCACCGATCCAAAGGATCAGGAAATCCAATTGCTCAAGACCGAAATCAACCAGCTCGAGCATCGAGTCGACACTTTGGAAGGACTTGACCAAAAAGTGAAAGTGATCGACCGCAAGCTGGAAGTCCAGCAGGAGACCGAGCAGGCCGACCATCAGAAGGCGCTCTCGATGCCTGTGGTCACCGTGAGCGACCAGGGATTCTCGCTCTCTTCGCCCAACCACGATTACAATCTCAATTTGAGTGGAATCATCCAGGCCGACGGTCGTTTCTTCGCCAGCGGCGCGGACAAGGACGTCGGCAGCACATTCTTCCTGAACCGGGTGCGCCCGATTCTGACCGGCTCGCTCGGCAAGTACTACAACTTCAACATCACGCCCGACTTCGGCCAGGGCAAGGTCACGCTGCAAGACGCCTACATCAATATGACCTATTGGGACTATGCCAGCCTGAGAGCCGGGAAGTTCAAGGCGCCGTTTGATCTCGAGCGCTTGCAGACCGACCGCGACCTCGCATTCAGCGAGCGCTCGGAGATCCAGAATCTGGTCCCGAACCGCGACACGGGTTTCTCTTTGCACGGCAGGCTGCTGGAGGGGCGCGTCTACTATGACGCCGCGTTAATGAATGGAGTGCCTAACAACACTGCCGCGGACACTACCGACCTCGACACCAACGACGGCAAAGATTTCGTCGGCCGCATCTTCCTGACGCCGTTCGAAATCGGCGAGAACGAATACCTCAAGGGACTGGGCTTCGGTTTCGCCGGCACCTATGGCGATGAACGCGGCACCACGATCTCGACCTACAAGACCTACGGCATGAGTACGTGGTTCACCTACAACTCGGGCGTGACCGCGTCTGGCTTGCGCGCTCGTCTCGAGCCGCAGGCTTATTACTACTGGCGGGGTCTAGGCTTGATGGCCGAATATGCGCAGGACGAGCAATCGCTGAACCTGTTCACTAAGAAAGGGAGTGGTGCGACCGCCCACCTCATCAACCGGACCGATACCTTCACGAACACCGGCTATATGGCGCAGGCTTCCTACATACTGACCGGGGAAGACGCGTCGTACGGCTGGGTCAAGCCTTATCATTCGTTCGACCCGCGCAATGGATTCTTTGGCGCATTTGAAATAGCGGCCCGGATCAGCAATGTCGCCGCGCAAACCCGTCAGTTCCAGCTCGGTTTCGCCGCTCCGAACGTGGCCGCGAAAAGCGCGACCGAGTTTGCGGCGGGCATTAACTGGTACCTGACCCCCAACATCAAGTGGCAGTTCGACTATGCGAACACTTACTTCGACGGCGGCGCCGGCGTGAAAGGCGCGGTCAAGGACCGTCCGAACGAAAGCGTCTTCGAGTCGCAACTGCAAATCTCCTTCGGGAGCTAGGAACACGAATGTTTGGTCACAGATTAAAAGTTGCCAACGCGCTCGCCGTCCTGATTGTGGCGGCGAGCGTTGCTCTCGGAGTTGGGCAATCGCGCGCAGCTCAAATTTCACTCCTCAACGTATCGTACGATCCCACTCGCGAACTCTACGAAGCTGTCAACGCGCAGTTCGCCAAGGATTGGAAAGCAAAGACCGGCGACGACGTAACTATCAACCAATCGCACGGCGGCTCGGGCAAACAGGCGCGCGCCGTGATCGATGGCCTCGAGGCCGACGTGGTGACGCTCGGCCTCGCCGGCGATATCGATGCGATCGCCGAGAAGGCCGACTTGTTGCCGAAGGGCTGGCAGTCGCGCCTGCCCGACAACAGTTGCCCCTACACGTCGACCATCGTGCTGCTGGTGCGCAAAGGAAATCCCGAAAAAGATCCATGATTGGGATGACCTGGTGAAACCGGGCATCTCGGTGATCACGCCGAATCCGAAGACCTCGGGCGGCGCACGATGGAACTTTCTTGCAGCGTGGGGCTATGCCCTGAAAAAGAACGGCGGCGACGAGGCCAAGGCGGCGACGTTCGTCGGCACGCTCTACAAGAACGTGCCGGTGCTCGATTCAGGCGCGCGCGGCTCGACGACTACTTTCGTCGAGCGCGAAATCGGCGACGTGCTGATCGCGTGGGAAAATGAGGCGCGCATGGCGATCAAGCAATTCGGCGCCGACAAATACGAGGTCATCTATCCGTCGCTGAGCGTCCGCGCCGAGCCTCCGGTCGCGTGGGTCGACAAGGTTGATCGCCGTCACGGCACAGCCGACATATCGAAGGCATACCTGGAATTTCTGTACACGCCGGCAGGACAGGAAATAATCGCGCAGAATTTTTTCCGTCCTCAAGACCAGGCCGTTGCTGCCAAGTATGCGAGCCAGTTCCCGAGCCTGCCTCTGCTCACGATCGACGCGGATTTTGGCGGATGGAAACAGGCGCAGCCGAAGTTCTTCGGCGACGGCGGCGTGTTCGACAAGATCTATCAGCCGGGAAGTTAAAGGATGGCAACGAAAGCGAACACGAGAAACAAGAACGTGCTGCCGGGATTCGGCCTGACCCTCGGCTTCACGCTCGCCTACCTGGGAATCGTCGTGCTGATTCCGATCTCGACGATCTTCTTCAAGACCTTCACCCTGACCTGGCCTCAGTTCTGGGCCGCCGTCGCGAGTCCGCGCACAATCGCGGCGTACAAGCTGAGCTTCGGCGCGTCGATTGCGGGCGCGCTGATCAACTCGGTGTTCGGTTTCGTCGTGGCGTGGAGCCTGGTTCGCTACGAATTTCCCGGCAAGACGCTGATCGACGTGATGGTCGATCTGCCGTTCGCGCTGCCGACTTCGGTCGCGGGAATTACGCTCACCGCAATCTATGCGGGCAACGGATGGATCGGTCGATACCTCGCGCCGCTCGGAATAAAGGTCGCGTACGCGCCGCTAGGTGTCGTGGTCGCGCTTACTTTCGTCGGGCTGCCGTTCGTGGTTCGCACGATCCAGCCGGTCCTCGAGGATCTCGACCAGGAATACGAGGAGGCCGCAGCGACGCTCGGCGCGAGCCGATTGCAGACCTTCATCCTGGTGATCGCGCCTGCGCTGATTCCCGCGCTGCTGACTGGATTCGCACTCGCCTTCGCGCGCGCTCTCGGCGAATACGGCTCGGTGGTATTCATCTCGGGCAACATGCCGATGCATACCGAGGTCGTCCCGCTGTTGATCATGAGCAAGCTCGAGCAGTTCGATTACGCCGGCGCAACCGCGATCGCCGTGGTGATGCTGACGGCGTCGTTCGTGATTCTGCTCGGCATCAACGTGCTGCAAAGATGGAGCAGCCGCCGTCTGGCGGCTTGACGTTCCAGATGGCCACTCAGTCGCAAAGCGCACCGAAAAAACCCGGGACCGCCGATCCGCCGGCGGTCAGAATCGTGCTGATCACGATCGCGCTGGTGTTCGTCGCGCTGTTCATTTTCATTCCGGTCATCGCAGTCTTCACCGAGGCGCTCCAGAAGGGAGTCGGCGCGTACTTCGCCGCGATCGCAGATCCGGAAGCGCGCGCCGCGATTCGCTTGACGCTGATGACCGCCGCGATCGCGGTGCCGCTCAACGTCGCTTTCGGAATCGCCGCATCATGGGCGATCGCGCGCTTCGATTTTCCCGGCAAGCAAATGCTGCTGACGCTGATCGACATCCCGTTCTCGGTCTCACCGGTGATCGCGGGGATGCTGTTCGTGCTGCTGCTGGGAGTGCGCGCGCCGCTTGGCGGATGGCTGGCAGATCACGGAATCAGAATCATCTTTGCGGAGCCGGGAATCGTGCTCGCGACGATCTTCGTCACGTTTCCGCTCGCCGCGCGCGAACTGATTCCGATCATGCAAGCCGTCGGCAGCGAGGAAGAGGAAGCCGCGATCGTGCTGGGCGCCGGCGGATGGCAAATGTTTTTCCGCGTGACGATTCCCAACATCAAATGGGGCCTGCTATACGGCATGGTGCTGTGCAACGCGCGCGCGATGGGCGAGTTCGGCGCGGTCTCGGTTGTGTCGGGGCATATCCGCGGGCATACCAACACGATGCCGCTGTACATCGAGATTCTGTACAATGACTACCAATTCGCGGCCGCGTTTGCGGTCTCGTCGCTGCTCACCCTGCTCGCGATCGCGACGCTCATCGCCAAGTATTATTTGGAACGTCGCGTAATTCCGGTGAAGCAAGCACACGAAGAAGTGGCGGTAAAAGTTGCGGCATGAGTATCGAGCTCAAGAACATCAGCAAGAAGTTCGGCGACTTCGTTGCGGTTGACAATATCAACCTGCATATCGAAACCGGCGAGCTGGTCGCGCTGCTGGGGCTGTCGGGATCGGGCAAGACCACGCTGCTGAGAATAATCGCGGGCCTGGAAACGCCCGACACCGGCGAGGTGCTGTTCCATGGCGAGGACGCGAGCGCCGTCAGCGTCCGCAAGCGCAAGGTCGGTTTCGTATTTCAGCATTACGCGCTGTTTCGCCACATGACGGTGTTCGAGAACGTCGCGTTCGGGATGCGCGTGCTGCCCCGCCGCGAACGTCCCGCGGAGGCCGAGGTCGCGCGGCGCGTGCATGAGCTGCTGAAACTCGTGCAGCTCGATTTCCTTGCCGATCGCTACCCCTCGCAGCTCTCCGGCGGACAGCGCCAGCGCGTCGCACTCGCGCGAACGCTCGCGGTCGAGCCGAAAGTCCTGCTACTGGACGAGCCGTTCGGCGCGCTCGACGCCAAGGTCCGCCAGGAACTGCGCCGATGGCTGCGGCGGCTGCACGACGAGATCAAAATCACCAGCGTTTTCGTCACTCACGATCAGGAAGAGGCGCTGGAGCTCGCCAACCGGATCGTCGTGATGAACCAGGGGCACATCGAGCAGATCGGCACGGCCGAGGAAGTCTATCACCATCCCGCCAACGCGTTCGTGTACAACTTCCTGGGCAACGTGAATCTGTTCCACGGCCGAATCGAAAACGGCCGCGTGTTCCTCGGCGACACCGCCGTCGAGCTGGAGAACACCCACGCGCATGCGCATCCCGAGACCGGCAAGGCGGTCCTCTACGTCCGGCCGCATCTGCTGGAAATCGTGCTGAGGCCAAACGGCAAGCAGACCTTCCCCGCGACGGTGAAGTCGATCAACCCGGCCGGGCCGCAGGTCAAAGTCGAGCTGGTCGCCGCATGGGGCGACATGGTGCAAGTCGAAATCAGCCACGAGCGCTACCAGGTGCTGCACCTGGAAACAGGCGCGAACGTGTTCCTAAGACCAAAAGAACAGAAGCTGTTCGTCTATCAGATCTAGGGGTGGCGCCAGCTCGCGTTGGGAACCGAGCGGGCTTCGACGCTGTTTTCTAATATGCAATGATCACGACAACGAATCGGAAGTTGGCTAAAAGCAGTACTCATTCCAATAGTCAGAACGCGCGCATCATCGGGCGGCGTGCGTTCGTCGCCGCGATCGCCGCGATACCGGCGATCATCGCATTCGGCTACGCTGAAACCGCGCGTACGTCCGATGCATCTGACGATTCGCCCGATTCGGGTGCGTCGGGTATAGTCAAAGTATCGATTGTTGAGTTCACCGACGCCGGCCAGAGAAAGGGACTCGTGATGGTAGATAAAGTCGTCAAGACGGACGAGGAATGGCGCAAGGAACTGACCCCGGAGCAGTACGACGTCACGCGCAAAAAAGGCACCGAGCGCCCGTTCCAGAACCTGTACGCCGAGAATCACGACAAGGGTCTCTATCGATGCATCTGCTGCGGCAACGCGCTGTTCAGCTCCGACACCAAGTTCGAGTCGGGCACGGGATGGCCGAGCTTCTATCAGCCGATCGCGCCTGAGAACGTCAAAACGGAAACCGACCGCTCATTTTTCATGAAGCGCACCGAAGTGATGTGCGCGCAATGCGACGCGCATCTCGGCCACGTCTTCGACGACGGCCCACGCCCAACCGGCCTCCGCTACTGCATGAATTCCGCGTCGCTAAAGTTCATCAAGGGCGACGAACCGGACAAGACCTGATCGCGCGCGTCAGCGATTCGCGAGCTTCCACTGAATCAGGGTGAAGCCTTCGGGGTGGTCTTCGAAGACGGCCTCGACGGGGGCATCGAAGGGCACTTCAATCTTCGGATCGCCTAGCAGGTTGCCGACCATTCTTACGTTGCCGGCGTCGGGGAGTTCTACCACTACTACGAGGTAGGGGCACGCGGATTTCAGCGCGGGATGCGCGGCGTGCCATACGCGCTCCCAGCTGTAGACGCGGCCGCGGCCGGATACGCGATGCCATCCGACGTCGAGGGTGTGGCACTTGTGACAAATCCATTCGGGACCGAATTGAAACGTTCCGCACGAATTGCATTTCTGCACGACCAGCTCGTGACGCTTCGCCGCTTCCCAGAATTCGCGATCCAATCCGTCGCGCGTCGCTTCGGGCGCCGGCATTCCCGCGGGCAGGTAGGTTTTTGATTCTGTCTCGTTCGCCATCGCTTACCTGCGCAGGATCAGATCGCTCACTGGCGCGACCATCGGTCCCGACACGACCATCGAGATCTCGGCGTCTTTCACCTGACACGTCGACGTACCTCGGACTTGTCGCGCCGCCTCGATGATCAGTTCGAGCCCATGCATATAGCACTCGGCAAGGTTTCCGCCGCTCGTGTTGATCGGCAGCTTTCCGTTGGGCGCGGTCAGATTTTTGAAGGTGCAGAAGTCCATCACTTCGTCGGGATGGCAGAAACCGTGCTCGACGATACTGGTCATCACGGCGCCGGTGAAATTCTCGTAGACCTGCGCGACGTCGACGTCCTTGGGCTCGATTCCCGCCATCGCGTACAGGCGCGGCGCGAGAGTCTTGAAGTTGGAGGTCGCGTAGTCGGGACCATTCTCTGCCGCCGCGCCCTGACGGAAGTCGGAGCCCTGCGCCGACGCCATCACGTACGCGGGTTTCTGCTTGAGATCGCGCGCACGCTCGGCGCTGGTGACGATCACGGCGGCGGCGCCGTCGTTCTCGAGGCAGCAGTCGTAAAGATGAAACGGCTCGACGATCCATCGCGAGTCGTCGTAGGCCTGGCGCGTGAGCGGGCGGCCGTACATTATCGCGCGCGGATTGGATTGAGCGTGGTGATAGCAGGCCATCGCGATCGCCGCGAGCGGGTCCTGCGTGATGTGATGATCGTGCATGAAGCGGCGCGTGCGCAGCGCGATCCATTGCGCGGGCGTCGACATCCCGTATGGCCAGGTGTAGGCGATAGGGCCGGAAATCGTGCGCATCGGCGGTGTCGCTCCGAAGCGGCCGAACTGGCCCTGAGCCAGCGCCCGATACACGACGACGGTGGTCGCGAAGCCGGCGACGATCGCAGCTGCAGCGTTTCCTATCGCGCCCGAGCCTCCACCGCCGCCTCCGCCCCAGAACATATTGGTGAAGCGCAACTCCGGCAGTCCGAGCGCTGTGGCGACGCGGATCGAATCGTTGCGGTCGTTGCTGTACGACGCGATTCCGTCAATCGCAGTCACTGGAATGCCGGCGTCGTCGGCTGCGCGCTGAATCGCTTCGAGCGCGAGCCGGAATTCGCTGACGGGCGCAGCGCCGCGTTTGTAGTACTGAGTCTCGCCGAGCCCGGCGATCGCAGTCTTGTCCTTGATTGTAAATTCGCTCATCGTTGCGCCGCTGCTGATCGGCTTAGCGAAACGCGCGCAAGATTCCAAGGGGAATGAGGATAGAGTTGCGAAAAAAGGACTACTGAACTGAAATCGGGATTCGGACTTCGAATGACGACGGAATCGCGACGCCGTTTTTAACCGCCGGGAAAAACTTCCACTGCTTGAGAGTCTCGAGCAGCACCTGGTTGAGGCGCGAGCTTGAGGTTGGCTTTTCCAGCGTCACCTCGCAGATGCCGTCGAACGATACGTTGAAACGCGCGACCGCCTCAGTCTGCATCACGTCCTCGCGCAGGTCGTCGGGAATCACCGGGGTCGGCGCATAAATCGCATGCGCACCGACAGTATCGGTACCGATTCCGCCGCCGCCCGATCCTTCGCCCGTTGCCGAACCGCCGGTCTCGCCGCTCCCCGTCGCGGTGCCAGTGTTTGCGCCCGGAGCTTCGTTGACGCTCGGGGCCTCGGTGGATTTCTCAGTGCCGTAGGGAGAGCGAATCACCGGCGGCAACGGCGCGACCTTCTTCGCGTGAGCAACAGGATGAGGCTTGACGATCGGCGCGGCCTTCGGATGAGGAATCGCCGGCGCCGCCGGATGAATCGCGCCGCCATTGCCCTGCAGCCCGGCTGCCGCCTTCGGTATGTCGATCAGCCGCGCCTCGATCGGCTGTAGCTCCGCCGGCGGCGCCTTCGTGCGCATCAGGATGAGCGAAAATCCGCTCAGCAAAATCGCCCAAATCGCGATCGCCAACGGGACGACCCACAGCAGGCGCCGCGTCGGTTCGTCCATCTCCGGCGGTCGTATCGCTATTTGAGGCGCACCTGCCACTTCAATGCTTCACAGCTATCAGAAATTTCTCGACGCCCGCGCGCCGCGCTTCGATCATCGCCTCGACTACCGTTCCTTCGGGCGCATCGGTATCCGCATTCACCACGACGCCCAGGTCGTTCGTCTTGAGCATCGGCTTAAGCACGAACGCCAGTTGCTCGAGCGTGGTCGGCGTCTTGTCGATGAAAATTTTGCTGTCATGGGTGACGGTCAGCGTGATCGGCTCCTGATGCTCCATCGATTCGGCGTTGCCCTTAGGCAGGTTGACCGCAATCGAGTTGAGACTCTGCATCGACAGCGACGCGAGCATGAACGTCACCAGCAGAAAGAACATCACGTCGATCATCGGGATGATCTCGATACGCCCGTGCCGAAAATGGCGCGCCCGCTGGATCTTCATCGTATTTTTCCGATGCGCGCGCTCATCGCGCGACTGCCGCCGGTCGTGGGATCGGCGCCGACTCACCGCCTTCCTGGTCGAGCCGTATGTGATCGACCAGCCGCGATCCCAGCCGCTCCATCGTGTCGAGCGACTGCGATTGCAGCCGCGAGAAGAGGTTGAACGCGAACAGCGCGAGCACCGCGATCAGCAGTCCGAGCGCCGTCGCAATCAGCGCCTGCGCGACGCCCGCCGTCACCTGCGTGGGCGCCACCAGCGTCGACGCGCCGATCACGTTGAACGACTGCATCATGCCCGTGATGGTACCGAGCAGCCCCAGCAGGGGAGCCGCAGTCACGACAGTCTCGAGCACCCACAGTCCGCGCGCCAGCGTCTTTTCGATCCGTCCCGCCTCATCGCCGGCTCGCGATTCGACCCACCATGCGGGCTTGGTGCGATTGTCGGCGATCACTTGAAGGAAGCGGCCGTATGCGTTACGCGGCCCGAGTTCATCCAATCGCTTCTCGAGTTCGACCCACGAAAATCCGAACGTCTCGACCAGGTTGGCGAGTTCCGCGGGCAGCCGCAGGCATCGTGCATAGAGCACCGCCCGATCGATGATTATCACGATCGCGAGGACGCCCAGCGCGAGCAGCGGATATACCATCGCGCCGCCGAACTTGATGGCGTGCCACGCTGCCATTACGTCCTGCATTGATAAGTTCTCCTTACTACCTGACGCCTTCGCCGCGACCTCGGTTTCATTAGTTTCACTTTTTCACTGAATCGCGCTCGCGGGTTTTGTGAATGGAAGTTCCCATTTTATCCCGCCGTACAACGCCCGCCGCGGTCCGAATTGAGCGGCGAACACGCCGATGCCCGTGCCGCTGCGAATCTCGTAAGTGCGGTCGTTCAGATTCACGATCGCCCCGCGAAACTCGAGTACGCCGCCATGGTTGGGGACGGTTACGCGCTTGGTGATACCGGCGTCGAGCTGGATATAGAATGGCAGGTTTCCGGTATTGGCGAAGCCACTTCGCAGGCCGCTGCCGTAAATTCCGTCAAGGCTGAACATCCATCCCTTCCAGTTGTAAACGACACCGGCGGAATTGGTGAACGTCTGGTCGTGATCCAGGAAAATATAGTGACTGTTGATGAACTTCAGTTCGTCCGGCGCGAAGTTGAACTGCCCCGATTCCACCTGCGTCCCCTGCGCGACGCTCCAGGCGAAGTTCTCATAGGCGTAGATATTCTCGTGCGTGTATGAACCCGTGAACTCGACCCCGTAAACGCGCCCCTTGGCGTAGTTGAATGTTTCGAAAATGAGCGCCGGTCCGAACTGCCCTTCATCGATCAGGTCGACCGCCTTCTTGTAGTAGGAATCGATGCCTATATTCAGACCGGGAATGACCTGTTGCGTTACTCCCACGTCAAACAGATGGTCTCGCTCGACCGTCGGCGTGCCGTTGCCTCTGGAATTCGGCCTGCCGGTCGTGTTCTCGAAAGCGGCGATCGAGGTGGTTGATACCAGCTCGGTCGGCGGCGGCGTCATCTGACGGGCATAGCCAGCATGAAGCGTCGTGCCCTTGAATAGCTTGTATTCCACCGCGACCCGTGGACTCGCTTGATCGGCTCGAACGAGGCCGTCATACAGGTCGAAGCGCGCGCCGTAGTTCAAGGTCAGCTTTTCAGTCGGCTTCCATTCGTCCTGGACGTACCCGCTGTAAATCCAGGTCTGCAGCGCGACGTTGTTGACGATCGAAATCGGGACATTCGAGGTTGGGACGCCATGCAAAGCAGGAAACGTCGACTCATGGTTGTCGATCTCGGCGCGCTCGGCGTCGAAGTACCCGCCCAGCCGAAACGTATGATTTTCAATTCCATGATAGGCAGTGTCGAGCTGAAAACCGTTGCCCCAGTCGCTGCGGAAAACCCTCGACGCGGCGCCGTTATAGATCAGATCGCCGACGTGATCGGGATTGAAAGTGACCGTCGAGTAACGGGTGAATGGCGCGATCTGGTAGTCGATGTTCGTTCCAATGACTCCCTGCAGCGCCAGCACGTTGAAGTAATTTTGCTCGAACTGGTTCTCGCGGACTTTCGCCGACGGATAGACCGGCACGCCTGCCAGCGGGAACACCTGCGGCTGACCCGGGTTGGCGGGAATCTGAAAGTGATTGACCGCGGCTCCCGAGATCAGGCTCAGCCGCGTCGTCGAATTCAGATAGTATGAAAAGTACCCGAACCACGACCCCTGGTTGCTCGTATCGTGAATCGCCGTGGGTCCCGGCGTTGGCGGCTCGACTCCGCGATCGGTGCCGAGGTATTGCCCCGTCATGTAGTAGCTCAAATTCCCCTTCGCACCGCCGTACTCGAAGCTCGGCTGCGTGGTCCCGCGCTGCCCGCCGTAAAAGTCGACGTTGGCGACCGGATCGAGCAGCCCGTCCTTGGTCTTGATATCGATGACTCCTGCCGTGCGCAGGCCGTATTCAGCCGGCAGCGCGCCCGTCAGCAGGCTCACAGATTGGGCGAAGCGCGGACTGATCACTTGCCCGAAACCGGTGATGCCCTCGGGAAGCTGGATGCCGTTGATGCGGTACTGAAGATTGGCGTGATCGCCGCGCACGTGGATCTGTCCGAACGAATCCTGCGCGACGCCCGGCGCCTGCAGCAGCACCTGGTTAAGCGGCGTATTGTTACCCTGCGGCAACTCCTGGATCGCCTGCTGGGTGAACGTGTATTTGCTGCCGCCGGTGGTAGGTGACAAGGAGTTGCGCGCCTGGTTCAGCCGCGTCGCCGCGACCTTGAGGCTGACCTCCTTCTCGGCTTCCATCGCAAGAGCCACCGGCGCCGCGCCCTTGGCCGAAACCGACACGATCGACGTGGCAGGCTTGAATCCACTGCCGGTCGCCACTACCGCATAAGTGCCGGCCGGGATCGCGTTGAACGAAAACTGGCCCGCGTCGTTGCTCGTCGCATGCGCCACAATCTTCCCGCTGGAATCCTGCAGCGACAGGGCAGCATCCTTGATCGGTCTGCCGAGCGCGTCCTTCACCACGCCCGTGATTGGATATTTTTTGGTAGTTGTGGTCTTCAAATTAGCCGCCATTGCCGGCATGCAAAAAACCATTTGGATCAGGATCCCGGCCACCGGGATCCACGCAAATACATTCCTCCGCATCAAAAGCTCCCATCAGTTCAGGTTTCCGTCCGCGCCTACGATACGCGAATGGCGGCGCGCTAAACGGTCGCGCGCACGAGAAGAATTGAACGTGTCGGAAGGGGGGCTTAGAGCGTTACAGGAGGAGCGCGCACGCGCGCGGCCGAGAAGACAATCGACTCGGAACGGCTCGGCGCGGTGATAAATATCGTCTCGGCGATAGCTGGTGTGCGCGCGACGGTCGTCGCTCGCGCCATCGATCCCGGCGAATGCAATGCGAGCTGACAAATCGGGCACAATCCGACGTCGGTGCTGATCTGCGGAGCTGCGACCCCGTTACGCAAGACCGCGCTCTCGTGAAAATGCGCGACGGCAATAAGTTGCGAGACAAGGATCAGCGCCGCGCCAAAAATCGAGATCGCGCGTGCTGGCAGTCTGTTAGTCTTGTGGAAGCGATACGTCATCAGGACTTAGCCACTACTAACGCGTATTTTACCTCACCCTATTGAGCCTGCCGCGTATTCCGCAGATCTGTCAACCCGCCATCGCAGCGATATGCCCGAACACACTCAAGGCCGCCTGCGTGCTCGGCAATTCGGCCGGCTCGTAATGGACCGCGACCGCGAAGTGCGCGACCGGCGCGGTCATCGATATATCCCGAACATTGCCACTCCACGAGTTGAAACGAATCGTAAGCGGCAGTCCGCAGTTCGAAGCTTGCCGAATCGCAGTCTCCAAAACGCGGTTCATCTCCGTCCACGGGCAGGCGTATGCGATGTACATCTCGCCGGCCGTGTGCGAGCCCCACCGCCGGACCGTTCCATCCGAATCGATAGCGTGGTCGTCGGGCATGCCGGAACAGCTGAACTCGGTTCGCAGCCATGACGATCGATTAGTGGCTTCGACCACATCGCGCAGTAGCGGGTCGATCAAGCTGAGATCGAGCTCCGCTGCGGGCGGTGTTCCCGCCAATATTCCAGCAACATCCGTTAGCATTCTTACTCCCCTTTATGATATTGATAAATCGTAATCGTTAAGTCAAACCGTCAACAGGACATCATCCCACCATGCCTTCTTCCGCCCCCTTGAAATCGGCAAAGCCGTTTCGCCGCAATACCCAGCAGCGCCGTCAAATACGCGACGTGTTCGAGCGCAACGATCGTCCTCTGGCCGCCGACGAGGTTTTGCAGCTTGCCCAACAGAAAGTGGCTGGCCTTGGAATCGCGACCGTCTATCGCACGATAAAGGCTCTCACCGGCGAAGGATGGCTGGTCTCAGTGGAAGTGCCGGGCGAGCCGCCCCGCTACGAGATTCGCGGCAAGGTCCATCATCACCATTTTCATTGCCTGAAATGCCGCAGGATGTTCGAGCTCGAGGGATGCCTCGAGCAACTCGGCAAAATGATTCCGCCGACCTTTCGCGTGGTCGATCACGTCGTGCTCATTTATGGACTATGCTCCAGCTGCGCGCGCGCGGGTAAAGTGCCGTCCGTCCGCGGCAAACGCTAAGCCGGCAAATCCTGATTTCGATCTGACGCTCGCCTACACCTCACACACAATCCGACCGCTTCCCTATATAGGATAGGGGGTATACTATGACGAGGCCTGGGGAGGGCGACATGAGTCACACCATCAAGGAAAAAACCAAACTACTGAACAGGGTAAGGCGCATCCGCGGTCAAATCGAGGCATTGGAGCGGGCCCTCGAACAGGAAAAGGGATGCTCCGATGTGCTTCACCTCGCAGTCGCGGCGCGCGGCGCGCTCAACAGCCTCGTGGCGGAAGTCATCGAGGATCACATCCGGGTTCACGTCGTCGATCCCGCACGTGAACGCAATTCCGCCAGATCCCGAGGCGCGGAAGAGCTGATCGACATCGTTCAGGCTTTTTTGAAGTGAGTGGGAGAGTTCACACAATGAGTCAGTTGCAACCTATCGAAAATCCGAAATCGAATCCGCAAGAGCGTGGGGACGCCGAGTCCGCGATAGTCGAGGATAGCGGCGAGTATTCCATCGACAGGCTCGAGGCTCTAAGGATCGGCTTTGTCGCACTGTGCGCGATCGCTGTCTGGTTCCGAGTGTGGGAGCCGTTCCCGCGGATTAGTGTCATCGGCTTGGCCGGCATCCTGATTGGCGGATGGCCAATCTTCAAAGAGGCAATCGAGAACATCGCCGCGCGCCGGATGACGATGGAACTCTCGATGTCGCTTGCCCTCCTGGCCGCCGCCGCGATTTCCGAGTTCTTCACCGCGCTCATCATCACCTTGTTCGTGCTGATCGCTGAAGTGCTCGAACACCTGACCGTTTCGCGTGGCCGCCGGGCGATTCGCGACCTGCTCGACTTTCTGCCGCGCTCCGTGACCGTCCGCGGTGCCGATGGCGCTCGCGAGATTTCGGTCGATGAATTGCGAGTGGGCGATAGCGTATTGGTCAATCCGGGCGGCCTGGTGCCGGTCGACGGCGTCGTCATCACCGGTCACTCGTTCGTCGATCAGTCGCGCATCACCGGCGAGTCGATGCCGGTCGAGAAGCTGCCGCGTTCGATCGTGTTCGCGGGAACCATCAATCAATCGGGCGCGCTGGAAATTCGAACCGACCGAATCGGTCGCGACTCCAGCTACGGCAAAATAATCGAGGCGGTCGAGAGTGCCGAACATTCGCGCGCGCCGGTGCAGCGCCTCGCAGATCGAGCCGCCGGCTACCTGGTCTACTTCGCGATGGGCTCGTCGGTTATTACTTTCATTCTGACGCGCGATATTCGCTCGACGATTTCCGTGGTTATCGTCGCCGGTGCATGCGGTATCGCTGCTGGCACGCCTCTCGCGATTCTCGGCGGTATCGGTCGCGCCGCGCGGCTCGGCGCAATCATCAAAGGCGGCCTGTATCTCGAGACTCTTGGACGCGTGAACACTGTAGTGCTCGACAAAACCGGAACACTCACTTTCGGCCGCATGGAGGTGCAGTCGGTTACTCACGTCGCCGGGGTCTCAGAAGCGGACGTGGTCGAAGCCGCGGCCTCCGCCGAAATGCGCTCGGAACATCCGCTCGGCAAAGCGATCGTCGCCTACGCCTCGAGCAGGGGCTATCCGCTCAAGGAGCCCGAGCGATTTGACTACGCGCCCGGCAAAGGCATCGCGTCCGTGATCAACGGCTCAACTGTAATCGTCGGCAATCGGGCCCTGATGGCTGAGCATCGAGTCGACGTGCCGGACAACTTTGCCGCGACCGCAAACCCGTCTTCACGACTGATGGTTGCGCGCGACGGACGATTTCTCGGCAGCGTCGCTATCGCCGATATCGTGCGCCCTGAAGCGCGCAGCGCCATCGAATCGTTCGGCAGTATGGGCATCCGCAGCATCCTTCTCACTGGAGACGTGCGCGAGGTGGCCAAGTCCGTCGCCGATCAACTGGGCATCAACGATGTCGAAGCCGAACTACTGCCCGAGGCCAAGTTCGCAAGGGTCAAGCAACTGGTCGCGAGTGGCCGGGTCGTCGCGATGGTTGGCGATGGAATCAACGACGCGCCCGCACTGGCGGAAGCGAGCGTCGGCGTCGCGATGGGCTCAGGCACCGACGTCGCCCGCGAGACCTCTGATGTCGTGCTGCTTGGCAACGATCTGGACAAGTTCGCGGAGACCGTGCGAATCGCGCGATGGACGCGACGGGTCATCTGGCAGAATTTCGCGGGCACCATCGGCGTAGATTTCGTCGGCATCGCGATGGCCGCATCGGGCCTGCTCCATCCCGCCTTGGCAGCGTTCATCCACGTCACTTCGGAGATGACCTTCATCCTCAACTCCGCCCGTCTCCTGCCGCGGCGCGAGCAAAAGAGCGAAAGCGCCCGGCTGACTCGCGTGGCGTCGGAGCTTACGCCGGAACTGTTGCATCGTAGAGATTATTAACTATAGTTAACTACATGACGGCGACCACTCAGAGCTGGGACCCAGACGGATACGCACGCAACGCCCGCTTCGTCTCCGACCTCGGCGCGCCGGTGGTCGAGCTGCTCGCGCCGCAGGCGGGCGAGCGAATCCTCGACCTCGGATGCGGCGACGGCGCGCTCACCGTCAAGCTCGCCGAGATGGGATGCGACGTCGTCGGCGTCGACGCGAGCGCGCCCCAGGTCGAAGCTGCCCGACGCCTCGGTCTCGACGCGCGTGTCGCCGACGGCGCGCGGCTTGCCTTCGACGCCGAGTTCGACGCCGTTTTCAGCAACGCCGCTATCCACTGGATGAAGCCGCCCGACGACGTGATCGCCGGCGTATGGCGCGCGCTTCGCCCCGGCGGCCGCTTTGTCGGCGAGTTCGGCGGCTACGGCTGCGTCGAAACGATCAAACGCGCACTGATCGACGCGCTCCATCGCCGCGGCATCGACGGTGACGCGCTCAACCCGTGGTATTTCCCGACTGTCGAGGATTACTCCCCGCGCCTCGTGCGCCGCGGCTTCGCCGTCAGGTACATCGCATTGATCCCCCGTCCAACTCCGCTGCCGACCGAAATCAACGGATGGCTCGAGACTTTTGCGCAGAGCTTTATGGCGCCTCTGGCGGGCAGCGATCGCGCCGGTTTTATCGATGAGGTCCGAGAAGCATTGCGGCCTGATCTCTGCGATGCCAACGGCGGCAAATGGTTTGCCGACTACGTTCGCCTGCGATTCGCCGCCGACAAGCCGCGTGACTGACAGTTGGAGCGTTTGAGTTCCACGGCGTCCAGCGGCAGTATTCCCCAGGGGGAGATGAATATTTTTCGGGAACTAACAGAAGGACTCCCGCGACAGGCACCCGGCTCCGCTGCGGCAACGCTGCGCGCGCTCGGCCTGATTCGGGGGTTGCCAACGAGTCCGCGAATCCTGGACGTGGGATGCGGTCCCGGCGCGCAGACTATCGAACTCGCACGTGTAACTGGCGGATGGATCGTCGCGGTCGATATCCGACAACGATTCCTCGACGAGCTGACCGAACGCGCCGATGCGGCGGGAATTCTGCCGCAGGTGACGACGGTCAACACCTCGATGTTCGACATGGACTTCGACGACGCATCATTCGATCTGATCTGGTCCGAAGGCGCCATCTATATACAGGGATTCGCCGCCGGTCTCGCCGCGTGGCATCGGTTCCTGAAACCTGGAGGATGGCTCGCAGTATCCGAACTGACCTGGCTGGTGCCTAATCCGCCGCCTGAAGCTGCCGAATATTGGGCGCACAACTATCCCGGCATGGGCTCGATCGAGCGCAACTGCCAGATCGTCGCGGAAGCGGGTTACGTGAGCATGGACGGCTTCGTGCTGCCGGCGCAGGACTGGTGGAACAACTACTACGAGCCCGCAGAGCGCCGCGTCGAGGAGCTGCGAGAAAAATACGCCGACGATCCCGAGATGCTCGCAACCCTCGACGAGGCAAGCCGCGAGCACGACTCTCTTCCGCGCCTATCACGACTCCTACGGCTACGTCTTCTACGTAATGCGCAAACCCACGGCCTGACCCAAGCCACCGCCCTGAGAGCAAAGTAGCTCGCCGCGCGCAACTTTGCGCTTCACAGGGGTGCAGGGGTCAGCCGCCTGCCGCCCGCCGCGCAGGCGATTATTATTCGCGTCATTTTCGGTCGCCACTTTCCACTATGGGAGGGTCAGGATCCGCTCGCTTTCATTTCCCCCCGATCTGGGTTACCTGTTGCGATACAAATCATTACGCCTCGCGAGGATCGAAATGGACTTTTCGCTGACCCCCAAGACCGAACAATTGCGCAAGCGCGTCTCCGACTTCATGGACCAGTATGTCTTTCCCGATCGAAAAAGATGTTCAGCGCGCGATGGGCGAGAGCGGCAATACCGAGCCGCAATCGCTGAAAGACGTCCGCAAAAAAGCCAAGGCCGAAGGCCTCTGGAACCTCTTCCTGCCCGACGAAAAATTCGGCGCCGGCCTCAAGAACTACGAATACGCACCGCTGTGCGAGCTGATGGGCCGCAGCCCAATCGGCGCGCGCGCGTTCAACTGCATGGCGCCCGACACCGGCAACATGGAAATCCTCGCCGAGTTCGGCACCCCCGATCAGAAAAAGCAGTGGCTGCAAAAATGTCTCGACGGCGAAATCCGCACCTGCTTCTCGATGACCGAGCCTGATACTCCCGGCTCCGATCCGACTCAGCTCAAGACCCGCGCGGTTCGCGACGGCGACAACTACGTGATCAACGGCCACAAGTGGTTCACCTCAAATGCGATTGGCTCGGCCTTCGCGATCGCGATGGTCGTGACCGACCCGGAAGCGGAACCGCATCGCCGCGCCAGCCAGATAATCGTTCCGACCGACACTCCCGGGATTCAACCTGATTCGCCCCGTGCCCGTGATGGGCCATACCGGCGGCGGCGGGCATTGCGAAATTATCTACAAAGATTGCCGCGTGCCCGTGACGAATCTGCTCGGCGAGGAAGGCGGCGGCTTCGCAATCTCGCAGGCGCGCCTCGGCCCGGGACGCATCCACCATTGCATGCGCACGATCGGGATCGCCGAACGCGCGCTCGAGCTGATGTGCAAGCGGGCGAGCACGCGCTTCACCCATGGCAGCTTTCTCGCCGACAAGTCGAACATCCAGGAATGGATCGCCAACTCGCGAATCGAGATCGACTCGTGCCGCCTGATGGTCATGCACGCGGCGTGGAAGATGGACACGGTGGGCAAGCGCGACTCGCGCAACGAGATCGCAATGATCAAAGTGATGTGCGCGAACATGGTGATGATCGTGCTCGACCGCGCGATCCAGGTGTTCGGCGCGGCCGGCGTCAGCGACGACTTCCCGCTCGCGCGGATGTGGCGCGACAGCCGCGCGCTTCGAATCGCCGACGGCCCCGACGAAGTGCATCGCATGACGATCGCGCGCCGCGAACTGCGGAAATATAAGTGACCTCGAGGCAACGCCGAGAGGTCATCCTGAGCTCCTGCGAAGGATCTGGGGTTCGCATCACGCATGGCTGAAGCGATAGAAATCGTCCCCGAGTTCGGCGACGTTCGCGACGAGGAGCAGCTCGACTGGGCCAAGCTCGCCGCGTACCTGCGCGACAAGATTCCTGGCGCCGACGCGCCCATGACCGTCCAGCAGTTTCGCGGCGGCTCGTCGAATCTCACCTACCTGCTGCGCTTCGGCGAAACCGAATGGGTGATGCGCCGGCCACCGTTCGGCCCGCTGCCCGTCGGCGGTCATGACATGGGCCGCGAGTACCGCGTGCTCTCGCGCTTGTGGGAAGTCTTCAAGCCGGCGCCGCGCGGGATGCTCTATAGCGACGACGTGTCGATCGTCGGCGCGCCATTCTTCGTGATGGAACGCCGCACGGGCATCGTCATCAAGAACCGCCAGCCGCTGCCGGTCGAGCTCGGCACCGATCCCGCGATGTTCCGCGCAATGTCAGAAGGATTCATCGACACTCTCGCCGATTTGCACGGCGTCGACTACGCGGCGATCGGACTCGCGTCGCTAGGCAAGCCCGACGGATTCCTGAAGCGTCAGATCACCGGCTGGATGGGCCGATGGGAGAAAGCCAAGACGCGCGAAGTGCCGCTGATGGAAAAACTTGGCGCGTGGTTTCTCGACAACATGCCGGCCTCGCCGCCGCCCGTGCTCGTGCACAACGATTTCTACCTGCACAACGTCATGGTCGGTGCGGTTAATCACGGCGAGATAGTCGGCGTCTTCGACTGGGAGATGTCGACCATCGGCGATCCGCTGGTCGATCTCGGCATCGTGATGAACTACTGGCGCGACAAGAACGATCCGCCCGAACTGCTGGGCACCTCCCAAGGCGAGGCGCACACGCTCCGCCCCGGCTTCCTGACCCGCGACGAACTGCTGCAGCGTTACGCGACCCGCACCGGCCGCGACGTGAGTGCGATGCCGTATTACTGGGCCTGGGCGCATTGGAAAACCGCGACTGTAGTCGAGCAAATCTACGTCCGCTACGTCCGCGGCCAGACAACTGATCCGCGCTTCGCCCTGATGGGCCCGATGGCCCCCGCCCTCGCCCTCGCCGCCGCGCAGGTAGCATCACGCCTGGGCTTCAAGCCCTAAGTGTTTGTTTGAGATCCGGTTCCCCTTCCCGCACGGGAAGCCCACACTCCGGTTCCCCTTCCCACTATGGGAAGGGGTTAGGGGTTAGGTTCCTGCGATTCGACCAGGCACTTTTTGATCGTCCTTCATAAATCCGCGAGTTCTCGCGACGCAAATTCTGCGGTACGCAACTCATGCCGCTGACTGAGATCATAGATCTGAGTCGCCATCCTTTTGGCGTAAGGGTCGCGCACTTTGTGCGCTGATTTCTCACGCCTCCTTGGATAGGAGAACGCTATCGGCCGGCGCCGACTGCATAAGGCGCCGCGTGCCGAATCGGCACAAGTTTGTTCTCCAATGAGGACACCGCAATGACACCAAATCGATTCGCAACAGTCGCAGCGCTCGCGTTGACGATTGCGCTGGTTTCCACCGCAATCCCAGCGGGCGCCCAGGTTAAACCCGGAGATGTGATCACTCCCGACAACGCATCAAAGGTCGAGGGCTTGGTCAGTCCCGGGAACTTCACCCTCGTCAAGCAAGGCATGATGATGAAGATAGTTCCGACTGGCCACCTCGACTGGCCGCCGCCCTACAAGACCGCCACCGAGACAATATTCGCCACAGGTCTCACTCACTGCCGATGGCGACCTCAAGAGTTATGTCGCCGGCCTGCCGTTTCCGCTGGTCGATGTCACCGATCCGGATGCGGCCACCAAGATCATGTGGAACTTCGCCTTCCGGCCGCTCTACACCGACGACCTCGATGAACGCGGTATCGAGGCGGTGAGTCATCGCGCAGGCTCGGCAAATGAGATCGAGCATTTCACGTTCGGTCACTTCGGCCTTTACAACTCTGTCGGCCGCACTGAGGTCGCTCCGATGCCGATGGACCCTGACGTTCTAAAGACCGGCATCGCTTCTCATTCCGGAGCTTTTCCGATCCTCGAGCCGGCCGAGATGCGCGGCGCGGGAATAGTCAGCCAGCGCTACGCTATTCCAGGGTTCGAAGACGCGGTGTGGGAATATAGTGCTGAGACCCGAAGGCTGAGGCGTCTGCCTGTATCGGAACTTTCGGATGCGTTCGGAGTGGCCAGCAAAGATGGAGCAGGCCGAGAGCTCTGGTGGTTCGACGGGTGCCACGACCTATGGCTCCACCTGGGATCCCGATTCCGCGTTCGGTTTTTCGGCAAGAATCCAGGACTACACCTACCGGCTGCTCGGCGAGCGACCGATGCTCGCGTCGGTCGAGGCTGAGAATTCTCCCGCCCAGCCATGTGCGGCAGACGGTGGCCGCACAGTCTGCCCGGAGAATTGGGAAATGCGCAACCTCTACGTTATCGAGGCGACTGCGAAGCCCCGCGCTTTGCTGGGAAGCAACGTGATCATTCCGAAGCGTATTTTCTACATCGACTCTGAAGGATGGTTCATGACCGCCTCCGATCAGTACAACCCGCAAGGCCAGCTCTGGAAGACGATCGCGACTTTCCACGCCTATCGCGACCGGGCAGAGCCCAACGCGCGGGTCGCTATCTACCCCTTCAAACGAATGTTCCAGACCGCGCTGGTTGACGAAGATATCACCAGCGGCTTCTCGACCGTGGTCTATTCACCGGGCCACGAAAATCAAGACGACAGCATGTTCATCAACATGGGCGCCGTCGACCGCACCTTCTTCACGCCGCAGAAGATGGTCCAGCTCGGCCACTAGAAGACAGTCGGGTGGCGATGCAACAACGCATCGCCACCCTGCACGCGCGACAACTACATCGAAATTGTCGGCCGACCATATTTCCGTTCCTCATTTCTGCATCCTGTTTTTGTGTCATCCTGAGCAAAGCGAAGGATCTCGCGCGAAGCGCTTGGAGGCACGAAAATATGACTCGCAGAAAGAAAATACCGCCTCTTCATCCCGGGGAGGTCCTGTATGAGGACTTCGTCGTGCCGACCGGCATCAGCATCCATCGGCTCGCGATGGATCTGCGCGTGCCGGCTAATCGGATCGCAGAAATCGTCAAGGGCGAACGTGCAATCTCTGCGGACACCGCACTTCGGCTCGCTCGCTATCTCGGTACGTCTGCAGAATTTTGGCTAGGGTTGCAGAGCGATTACGAACTCGAAAAAGCCAAAGATGAGCTCGCGGCGAAAATCGAGCGCGAGGTTCGTCCACGCAAGCGCGCGGCATGACCCTGTTATTCGCGCCCTCTTTTCAGCGCGCGCCAACTAAGCTATCCAAGGTAGAAAGGCGGGTATAATCTTAACCCGACCGGAGGTTTTCCACCCTTGCACGCTATCAATTACGAAGCCCCAAGCACGCTCGATCAGGCCGTCAGCATCCTCAAAACCCACGGCGAGAACGCGCGCCCGCTCTGCGGCGGCACCGACATCCTCATCCAGCTCCGCGCCGGAGTCCGCCGCACCGAGCATCTGGTCGACGTCAAAAAAATCAAAGAGCTGCAGACTCTCTCCTTCGATGCGAAAAAGGGATTGCGGCTCGGCGCGGCCGTCCCCTGCATCGAGATTAGCCAGAGCGACGTGATGCGCCGTCATTACCCCGGCCTTACCGAGGCGGCTCATCTGATCGGCTCGCTGCAAATTCAGAATCGCGCGTCGGTCGGCGGCAACCTGTGCAACGGATCGCCGGCCGCCGATACGACACCTGCGCTGATTGCGCTCGGCGCGCGTGCGCGAATCGTCGGCCCGAACGGCGAGCGCGAGGTGCCGGTCGAGGATTTCGTCGTGTCGCCCGGACGCACCGTGCTCAAGCCCGGCGAGCTGCTGGTCGAATTGCTGATTCCCGCGCCCGCGCCTCATTCGAGCGACGCGTATCTCCGATTCATCCCGCGCAACGAGATGGATATCGCGGTCGTCGGCGTCGGCGCGTCGGTCACGCTCGACGGTGACAAGGTGAAGGCTGCGCGCATCGGACTAGGCGCAGTCGCGGCGACTCCGTTACTCGCGAGCAAGGCCGCCGATGCGCTCATCGGCAAAAAACTCGACGACGCATCGCTCGAAGCTGCCGGACGCGTCGCGAGCGAGACCTGCAAGCCAATCGACGACATGCGCGGGACAGCGGAATTTCGATTGCACATCGCCGGCGTGCTCACGCGCCGCGCGCTGACCATCGCAGCCGAACGCGCGAAAAAGGCCTGAATCACGAGACGCAACTACAACATATAGAAACAATGTCTAAAAAAACTTTGGTAGAAGCGACGATCAACGGCGAAACCGTCGAGTTCCTGTGCGAGCCGCGACAGAGCCTGCTCGAAACCCTGCGCGACGTGCTCGAACTCACCGGCTCCAAAGAAGGATGCCTGACTGGCGATTGCGGCGCATGCACCGTGATGGTCGATGGCCGCGCGATAGACTCGTGCCTGATGCTCGGCGTCGAGGCGCAAGGCAAGAAAATCGATACCGTCGAGGGACTCGCCACCAACGGCGTCCTCCACGTTTTGCAGAACAAGTTTCTCGAGCACGCCAGCCTGCAGTGCGGCATCTGCACTCCGGGATTCCTGATTTCGGCGAAGTCGCTGCTCGATCGAAATCCAAAACCGACCGAGCCCGAAGTTCGCTACGCGCTGGCCGGGAATCTTTGCCGATGCACCGGTTACGACAAAATTGTGAAAGCTGTTCTCGACGCTGCCGCTGATATTCGCTCGCAGGGCGAAGGCAAAGTGGCCGCGCGTTAGAGCGCAGCAACGACGTGAGATTCGAGAGGTAAAAAAAGGCCATGGCGGCATCAACCACGACTGGCAATTTCAAAGTTATCGGCACACGCCCGATTCGGCACGACGGCGTCGACAAGGTCACCGGTCGCGCCAAGTACGGCGCCGATTATGCGTTCCCCGGCATGCTGCACGGCAAAGTGCTGCGCAGCCCGCACGCTCACGCGAATATCAAATCGATCAATATCGACAAGGCGCTCAAGCTCCCCGGCGTCAAGGCTATCGTCACCGGGAAGGATCTCCCGAAGGCCGAGAACAAGCTCGAGCAGGCCGGCGAGATGGTCATCAATCCGATGTACCTCTCGATGAACATCCTCGCGCACGACAAGGTCCTCTACGACGGCCATGCGATCGCCGCCGTTGCCGCGACCAGCCCGCATATCGCCGAGGAAGCGCTGCGCCTGATCGAAGTCGAATACGAGGTGCTGCCGCCCGTGATGACCGTCGACGTCGCGACCAGGCCGGGCGCGCCGATTCTGTTGAAGGACCTGCGCAACAAGGAAGAAGGCGATAAGCCGACCAACGTCGCGCAGCACTATCAGTTCAAGCGCGGCGACGTCGAGGCAGGATTCAAGGCCGCCGACTACGTGATCGAGCGCGAGTTCAACACCGCGATGGTCCACCAGGGTTACATCGAGCCGCACAACGCCGTCGGCATCTACAACTCCGATGGACAGGCGACGATTTACTGCTCGACGCAGGGCGCCTTCGACGTGCGCTCGCTCAGCGCGCAGGTGCTCGGGATGCCGGTCGGCCATATCAAGGTCGTGCCGGCTGAAATCGGCGGCGGCTTCGGCGGCAAGACTACCATCTACCTCGAGCCGCTCTCTGTGCTGCTGTCGAAGAAGACCGGCGCCCCCGTCAAACTCGTCATGTCGCGCTCGGAAGTGCTTCGCGCGAGCGGGCCGACCTCGGGCTCGAAGATCAAAGTGAAGATGGGCGCGACCAAGGACGGCAAACTCGTCGCCGCCGAAATCTGGATGGCCTACGAGGCGGGCGCGTTCCCGGGCTCGCCGGTTGGCGCGGGCGCGATGTGCATCATCGCTCCTTACACAGTCGAGAATTTCGTGATCGACGCCTACGACGTCGTCGTCAATCGCCCCAAGACCGCGGCCTATCGCGCGCCGGGCGCAACCAACGCAGCATTCGCGTCCGAGACCATCATCGACGAGCTCGCCGAGAAGTGTGGAATCGATCCGATCGATTTCCGGCTCAAGAACGCGGTCAAGGAAGGCGCGGCGCAGGTCGTCGGTCCTCCGTTCAAGCGCATCGGATTGATCCAGACGCTCGAAGGGATCAAGAACAGCCCGCACAACAAATCGAAGCTGACCGGCAAGTTCCGCGGACGCGGCGTCGCGTCGGGATTCTGGTTCAATGCCGGCATGCAATCTTCCGCCACCGTGAATATCCATGCCGACGGAACCGCCAGCGTCGTGACCGGCTCGCCCGATATCGGCGGCTCGCGCGCCTCGATGGCGATGATCACCGCCGAAGTTCTGGGACTCCCCGTGACCGACGTGCGCCCAATCACCGCTGATACCGATTCTATCGGCCATACCGACGTGACCGGCGGCAGCCGCGTCACCTTCGCAACCGGGATGGCGGTGTACGAAGCCGCGAAGGACGCCGAGCGCCAGTTGATCGAGCGCGCCGCCAAGGTCTGGGAGAAAAAGCCGGACGAAGTAGAATTCCGCGACGGCATGGTCCACGCTAAAGGCAACGGCGTTCCGCCGATGTCGCTCAAGCAACTTGCGCCCCGCTTTGCGCGTACCGGCGGGCCGATCACCGGTCGCGCGAGCGTGAACGCGCGCGGCGTCGGCCCTGGATTCGCGACCACGCTCGTCGACGTCGAAGTCGATCCCGACACCGGCAAAGTCCAAATCCTCCGATGCACCGTCGCGCAGGATGCCGGCAAGGCGATTCATCCGAGCTACGTCGAGGGACAGATGCAGGGCGGCACCGCGCAGGGACTCGGATGGGCGCTCAACGAAGAATATTTTTACGACGACAAAGGCACGCTGCGTAACTCCGGATTTCTCGACTACCGCATGCCCACCTGCCTCGACTTGCCGATGATCGAAACCGTGGTCGTCGAGGAAGCAAACCCCGGCCATCCGCTGGGCGTTCGCGGCGTCGGCGAGGTGTCGATCGTGCCTCCGGTCGCGGCGGTCGCCAACGCAATCTATCGTGCGGTCGGCGTCAGGATGACGGAGACGCCGATGTCGCCGCCGAAGCTGCTGAAAGCCATGCTGAAGCATCGCGATTCGACAAAACATTCCGCAGCGGCGGATTGATCAGGAGTGATTGAAAGTGGGGCGGGCTAATGCTCGCCCCTTTTTATTTCCAATGCCGACCGTTGTCATTCCCGCACTGTTACGCAAGTTCACTGGTGGCATCGAGCGCGTTGACGTCCCTGGAAGATCGATTCGCGAGCTGGTTCGAAATCTTGGCGAGCAGTTTCCAGGAATCGACCAGCAGTTACTCCAGGACGGCGACATCCGACCGTCGATCGCAGTTTCCATCGACGGCGAAATCGCGACCGGTGGCGTGCTCGACGCTGTCAGCGAGAACAGCGAGGTACATTTCATCCCCGCGCTCGGCGGCGGCCTGCGCTGACCGCTTACAAAATCAAGCTCAAAAATCAGAAATTTCGTTCCGTAGGTGACAAAAAGTTCCGGCCTGACCGATCTTGCAACTCAACGGCAGTTTAGTACAATGCGGGTGCTGGCCGGGGTTTGCCCCCCTTTTCCCGGTTGGCTACGGGCCGGGTAGAGCAATCTGCCTGGCCCTTATCATTTCTGTATACGATTTGTATGCCGACTCGCGCGATACCGTGTCCGATCCTTCACAACGGCTCTGATGGCTGGTTCGATCATTTGATCGAACCGGACGGTGAAACTAGTCAGCGAATATTACTATCAGTAGTACTAATACATCGCGGGCAGAGAATTGTCTACCAAGCTGAAAACGCGGGCCCGTCCGCTAGCTCATGAAGACTTCGCGCACGTGGTTCACGTCGTTGTACTCGCGGACCTGCGCGATCTTGTCGCCATTGAACCGGAAGTAGAAGTGATAGCGGTTGGCGTATTTCTTTCCGTTGCCGGCCGTCGTGTCGGACTCAGCCTGTATCGCGACATGCGGGCCTTCGGCGATCGTCGAATGAAACTTCATGTTCAAGCCGTTGGGGAACATCGCCTTCAACAACTTTGGCGTGTTCTTCAGGTAGGCATCTTTGCCGCGCATCGGCGCGACGCCGGGCAGCCGGCCCATCATCTCGAATTCGAAATCGTCGGTAATCAAATCTTCGAAGACCTTCGGATCCGCCTTCTCGAAATTCTTGAGAAAAGCGAGCGCCCGTTCCTTCTGCTGTTCGAGGTTCATCGCCAACCCTCCTGAACGAAAGCCGGCGGCCGAGCGTTATGCGCAAACGCGACCGCCGGGAATGACACTGTCTAGACTATTACTGCTTGCGACGGATCACGAGGACCGAGCACGGCGCGCCGCGCACAACTTTCTCGGTCGTCCCGCCAAGCAGCATATGCTCGACGCCGCTGCGTCCATGCGTCGCCATCACGATCAGATCGATGGCTTGTTCTTTGGCGTAGTCAACCAGCTTCTGAACCGGATGACCGATCGCGGCGAACGTGAATACTTTATTTGAATCGCCGAACTCGTCCTTCTTGAGATGCGCGAGCTCCTCTTCCGCCTGCTCGAGCATCGCGGCTTCGCGCGCGAGCTCGCGGCTCTGTTCGGCGCTGGTCGCCAACGGCAGCGGGATGAAAGTGTGATGCGGCGCGATCACGTGCACCAGGTGGACCTCGGCGCCGACGTCCTTCGCCAGCTCCATCGCCGCGCGCATCGCATCCATCGAGTGCGGTGAAAAGTCGATTGGCGCCAGAATTTTCTTCACGTTCTGAATCATGCGAACCTCCGAGTACCAGGAATTCTGGATTACCACGCCCCTCGCCGCCCCTGCAAACTGCCCCTGAAAGCAAAGTAGCGCGCCGCGCGCAACTTTGCGCTTCACACTGGGTGCAGGGGTCACCCCTGCCGCCCGCCGCGCAGGCGATTATTCTCTCGCGTTATTTTCTTCGCCACTTTCTTGATAGGGGTTAGGTTGCTCGCATCGAACCGCTTTCTTCCCGCTGAGGTAGGCGGTATGGACGGTGAAAAAATGAAAGGAACAGTCTTCCACGGACCCCACGACGTGCGCGTCGAGCGCGTCGACGATCCCGCGCTCAAGACCCCCACCGACGCGCTGGTGCGAATCACTCGCGCCGGCATCTGCGGCTCCGACCTGCACTTCTATCACGGCGCACTTCCCATCGAGCCCGGCTTCGTGCTCGGCCATGAGGGCGTCGGCGTGATCGAGGAAGTCGGCGCCGGCGTCGATCGCTTGAAGAAAGGCCAGCGCGTCGTCGTGTCGGGCCTGGTCGCATGCGGCCGATGCTTCTTCTGCCGCCGCGGACAGCCTTCGCAATGCGCCGAGAGCGGCTCCGCAGTTTTCGGCTACGGCTCGACCTCCGCGGGCAAACTCGGATGGCTGGGCGGCGAGCAATCCGAAGCGGTGCGCGTCCCGATGGCGGACTACACCTGCTACCCGCTCCCCGACGCAATCGACGATGACGCCGCAGTCTTCCTCGCCGACATTCTGCCGACCGCTTACTTCGGCGCGATCAACGGCAACATCCGCCCCGGCGACACAGTCGCAATCTTCGGATGCGGTCCGGTAGGCCTATGCGCCGTGATGAGCGCGAAACTTTTCGGCCCCGCCGAAGTAATCGCCGTCGACAGCATCCCTTATCGCCTGGAGCTCGCGCGCAAGCTGGGTGCTCTAGGTGTAGATACTGAAAAAGCGCAGCAGACGATCCTAGATCACACCGAAGGCCGCGGCGCCGACGTCACGATAGAGGCCGTCGGCAACGAAGCAGCACTAACATCCGCAATAATGGCCGCCCGCGGCGGCGGCACCGTCTCAGTAATAGGAGTCTTCGCCGCCCAGTCATTCAATTTCCCAATCGGCTACGCCTTCGCCCGCGACCTGACCTTCAAAATCGGCCTGGCCAACATCAACGCCCACATCCCCCAACTATCCCGCCTGATAGAAAAAGGCACCCTGAACCCCCGCCCCCTAATCAGCCACGTCATGCCTTTGGGGGACGCCGCCAAAGCCTACGAAATCTTCAACGCCAAAAAAGACAACGCAATGAAGGTGCTCCTGAAACCTTGACGCGGGCGCCCCTTTCTTCCGTTACCGTAGCGGCAGCTACCTAACCGAGTTCTTCGAGGATTGCGAGACTGACTATAGGCATGATCGCCCTGACGTTCGCGCGACGCCCGCGCACAAATCCCTGTGACTCCCAGTCTGGGTCTCAGCTGAGGTTTTGAAGATGAACTTTTCAGCCTGACCCCGGCGAATCTACCGTGCTACACCTAAGGCATGGACAACCGTCACGATGCCACTCACCTGCCGGCCTCGCCCGAAATCGCGCGACCCCGCTTCCTGCAAAAACAATTTTTGACGGAACGAAGCTACCCTTGGTACCGCAGCCGTCCCAAAACCACCACATATGGTATGAATTGCAGCAGCACCGTCTCCAATCCGGTTCCCCTTCCCACTTTAGGCCCGAAAAGAGGGTTAGTTGATCATGCGCGCGCGCACGCGGATGAATGAAAGCCGAACAGCACACCTGTACGACGCATCGAGCCACCGCCCCTGAGAGCAAAATAGCGCGCCGCGCGCAACTTTGCGCTCTCTCACTGGGTGCAGGGGTCACCCCTGCCGCCCGCCGCGGAGGCGATTATTCTCGCATTGAGATTCCACCCCAGTTGCGCGCTTCTCGCGGGTACGCGATACCTTCAATAACAATCGAGGTTTAAGTCATGGCGGAAAATGCAATCAAAGTTCGAGTCGAAGGCGAGATCGCGTATATCGCGCTCAACCGGCCTGAGAAGCGCAACGCGATTAACCAGGCGATGCTCCGCGCGCTCCCGGAGGCGATTGACGAGGTCGATCGCAACGACATTCGCGCGATCATCATCTATGGCGAGGGCCAGGCGTTCTCGGCGGGGATCGATTTCACCTCGCTCAGCAACGACAGCGGCGCGAATGGCGGGCAGGGCGGCGGGCCCGACATGCAGCGCTTTCGGCGCTTCGTCGCGGAGTCGCAGGCGTCGTTGAATCGGATCGAGAGTATCGAGAAGCCGGTCATCGGCGCGCTGCATGGCTTCGTCGGCGGTCTCGGGCTCGAACTCGCGCTCGCCTGCGATGCACGAATCGCATCGGTGGGCGCGCGGCTCGGGATGCCGGAGGTGCGCATCGGGCTGGTGCCCGACGTCGGCGGCACCACGCGGCTAACGCGGACGGTCGGCTACGCGCGCTCGAAGGAACTGATCATGACCGCGCGAATGATCGAAGCTGCCGACGCTGAAAAAATCGGGCTAGTGAATCGCGTCGTCGCCGAAGGGACGCATCTTGCAGCGGCTGAAGAACTTGCGCGCGAGATGGCGCGTAATGCGCCGCTCGCAGTCGGGCTCGCGAAGCGGATCATCGACAAGGGTCACGGCCTCGACAAGATGACGTTCCAGGAGCTCGAAGTGCTGGCGCAGAGCTCCTTGCTCATGACCGAAGATTTTCGCGAAGGCGCGGCTGCCCTGGCGCAGCGGCGCGAGCCGCGCTTCAAGGGACGCTGACGCGAATCTCGAAGCCAGCTTCGAAAGTCTGGCCGGGTGCGAGTTCTCGCATCCCGGCCGCGACGCCGCGAGCCGCGAGATTGAAGGCGTCGGGCGCGCAGGTGTACGGCTCGAGCGCGACTACCGGACTGTTCGACGGAGCGAAAACGACGAAATCGCCGAACGCTGAGTCGGCGCAAACCTCGACCGCGATTTTGAGCGACGGATCTATTAGCCGCGCACGCGGCGTCGACACATCTTCCTTCGAGACAGGCGCCATGCGGAATACATCATCGTAAGTGTCAGTTCCAATCGCCCGCGGCGCACGAAGATCATACTTGCCGGCCAACGGCTCGAGGTTACCAGTCGGAACGAGGATCGCGTCGAGCGGCCATCGAGCAAAGGCATCGAGCTGAATCAGCATCGCATCGCGCGAGCCCTTGGGATTCAGCGGCGCGTGAAAGTACGGATGCGCGCCGAAGCCGAACGGCATTACCGAGTCGCCGGTGTTCGTGATGCGCGCCTTCAGTCTCAGTCCATTACCTACTTCGTAGTCTATTTCGAGTGCGAACGGCCACGGCCAGATCGCATTGAGATCCGAATAGTCAGAAGAATCGAGAATCGCGGTGACGAAGTAGGGCCCGCGCCGCGTCACGCGAAAGGCGCGTTCGCATGCGAAGCCATGAATCGCGTTGCCGCGCGCGGGCTCGTTCACCGGCAGCCGGTATTCGCGGCCCTCGAAAGTGAAGCGCGCACCGGCGACCCGGCTCGGCCACGGAAAGAGAATCGGAATGCCGCCGCGATGCGGATGCTCGCGCCATGCGTCGGGACTGTCAGGACCCGCGATGACGTCGAGCGTCCCGGCGCTGTAACTGAGACATTGGCATCCTGCGCCCGGCACGATCACCGCGCGCTCGCTCTGAACTTCAAGCGTGATCAATTCCACAGTGATGATTTAGCCCGACGAACCTACAAAGCGCGAGGGTTCGGCCCGAGAATCGGGCGTACCCTCAGGTGGGTAAAGTATATTTTGCCGCGCGACGAAAAGAGCGGAACTACAATCGCGGCACTATTCCGAATCCGGCAACTGACTAATGGTCGCGTCCGCCGCCGCCACGACGTTCGCCACCGCCGCCACCGGCTCCGCCGCTGCGCGCCTGTGCTTCATTGACGCGAATCGGGCGGCCCTTGATGTCGCGGCCGTTCAGTTTCTTGATTGCGCCTTCGGCCGCGTCATCGGTTCCCATCTCGACGAAACCGAATCCTCGCGAGCGGTTGGTAGCGCGGTCGATGATGACTTGCGAGCTGTCCACCTTTCCTGCTTCTGAAAATACGTCGAGCAGATCCTGGTCGGTCACAGTCCAAGCCAGATTCCCAACATACAGTCTGCGGCCCATTACCCCTCTCCTTGCGCGCGCAACCCCGAGTGACTCAGGGCGTCCAGCGTTGCGGCTATACCAAGAACGCGCATCTAGTCAAAATTCCGAGATGCTTATACCATCGTGCCAAGCGCAAACATAGTGCTTTTTTCGTATAATTCCCTGCTTTTTGTTTCCCGATTTACCCCAGTGTTTATGGGCGATATCGCGAGCATTCTGGTTTCTGGTTAATTCTAAAATCGTTTTGGCGTATGAGGTCAGCCTCTTCCGATTCCAGTCGGTACCGACGAGCAGAGCTGTACGACGCGTTGCACAGGGCACCGAGTTGCGAGAGCCGCGCGATGATAGCCATCGAAGGATGCTTGATCTGCTCGATAAGCGTCGACGACGTTCGCCTTGAAGATGGAAATCGGGACACCTATCGTTCGCGAACCTGTTGACCGGCGGATGTCGCTTCGGTGACTTGAGAAAACTTTCCAGCGTGTGACTATCTGGCTGCATAACCAAGCATCAATTCAAAGCACTATCGGCTATATCCAGTTGGATGATGTTGGTAGTGGACAAAATGACTTTGATACTTGTAGATGTGAGATTGATTGTGTATGTTCAAATTTGATCTGTACTGGTTAATTCCGGGAAAGGAGATAGCTACATGCCTCGCAAAGATACTTCTCGCGGAGCCGCATCTGCATTCCAGCAAGTACAGCGGCAAGCGCGCAACTTGTTACTCAATCTACGCAAGGAAATCCGCCTGAAGGAATCGGCACTGAGTAAACTGAAACAAGAGGAAGCGCGACTTGGATCGTTGATCGGCAGAGTGAGCGGTTCGGCAAAGTCGGTCAGCAGCGGACCCACCGGCAGGGTAAATTGGCGCGCAGTACTTTCCGCACTTCCCAAGCAGTTCAAGGCGGCCGACGTGCGCAATGTGCGGGGACTCAAAGGGAAGCGGCCGTCGGAGATTTTTGCGGCAATTACGCGATGGATCGATGCCGGCGCTGCAAAACGAAAAGCACGCGGAGTATACGAAAAAGTTTAACTGAAGAATTCGCACGGGCCGCCTGCAATGCGGTATCGTGCGATCGAAGTTGGTTGACCGGCGCCGCGAATATCAGCAGCGCCGTTTTCTATTGCTCAGCTCGATGAAGAATTTGAAACCTCAGGCCGCGGGCGAAGAAGTCAGACGACATGGCCGTCATGACTATTGAATGGCGGGCGGACACCGTTCGCATGATCGATCAGCGCCTGCTTCCGTCGCGCGAGGTGATTCGAACCTATCGCGACTACCGCGGCGTCGCGGATGCAATCCGCACTATGGTGATTCGCGGCGCGCCCGCGATCGGAGTCGCAGCCGCGATGGGGGTCGCACTCGGAATCAAGGGCACCGCGGGCGCGAAGGCGAGAAAACGCTTCGCGGTCGTCGCGAAGGCTCTCAAAGCCACCCGGCCCACTGCAGTAAACCTTGCGTGGGCGGTCGATCGGATGGGGCGCGTGGTCGACGAGAACGATTCGCTCGATGCGGCAGAGCTGTTTGCTCGCATGCGTGCGGAAGCGATCTCGATATACACGGAAGATGTGGCGGCGAATCGCGCGATGGGTCAGTTCGGCGCCGAACTCATCGGAGATCCGGCAACGGTGCTGACGCATTGCAACGCCGGCGCGCTGGCGACGGCAGGATACGGCACGGCGCTCGGGGTGGTCCGCGCGGCGCGCGACGCCGGCAAAAAGATCCAGGTGTTCGCCGACGAGACGCGGCCATTTTTGCAAGGCTCGCGCCTGACCGCATGGGAACTACACAAGGATCGGATACCGGTGACGGTGATCGCCGACAACATGGCGGCGACGGTGCTCTCGCAAAACAAGATCGATTGCGTGGTGGTAGGAACAGATCGCACGGCAGCCAACGGCGACGTCGCGAATAAAATCGGAACGTACCCGCTCGCGGTAATGGCCCGGCGGCACGGCGTGCCTTTTTATGTCGCGGCGCCGCTGTCGTCGATCGACCTGGACTGTCCTGACGGCGCGTCAATCCCGATCGAAGAGCGCTCGGGCCGTGAGCTGACCGAGTACGGCGGCAAGCAAATCGCACCCAAGGGCGTCCGCACGTTCAACCCCGCGTTCGATGTCACGCCGGCCGAGTTGGTAACAGCGATTATCACCGAGCGCGGCGTTGCGTATCCGCCCTACAAGGAAAGTTTGCGCGCGCTCAAGAGCAGACGATGACCGACTGGCTATTCATCGAAGTGATCGAGATACTCAGAAAGTCCATAGCCAATCTTGCCGTCCCAGTTCCACTCAGTCATACCTTCCGCGATCCGAGTGACTATACCGGCGCGACGGTTGCGCAGCGGAATCATAGATAGCACCTTGCCCGTAATGACTATTGGCGCCGCGCCATCGGAGGTCTGACAGGTCACCTTGATCTTGTCGTGCAGCTGCTGATCCCCGGCGAATTCGGTCTGTACATCGACCTTCACGATATTGAGAAAGGGCTTGCCCTTGCGCGCAACGAATCCGCCAGGGCGTTCGCTGCCGTCGCGATTCACCGTGATCGTGGCCATCCCGCCGAGATCGTGGTCGAAGTTCATCGTGAGCCAGCGGTAGAACTTCGGCGCCTGCCAATAGCGCGGTCCCCAGCTATGATCGCGCAGGCCCAGCGCGCCGATTTTGTACTCGCGCTCGTTGCCGTCAGTAGTGAGAACGAGTTTCCCCGTAGCGTGTCCGAGCTGCTCCAGGTGCCCCTTCGCGAACTGAGCCTCTGGGTCGCCGGAAGGCTTGGGCGAGACCCATTGATCTCCACTCTTTTCGCGGAGCTCGCCTCCCCAACCCGGAGAGGTCGCGACGTAGTCAATTTCGAGCGCAGCTTTCGAGTAGGGATTGGTTTTAAACGCCTTGGCTGGATCGGCCATCTCGAGCGGATTCTTCAGAATGCAGAGTTTGCCGTGATAGCTGACGCGATGGCGCTCGAACGGTTTGACGACTTCGAATTTTGCGCCGCCCGCGTTGTGAGCGTCGCTATTCCTGATCTCGGGCCGCTGGAACATGAAACCGACGGTCCCGTCCGGTAGGTAAAGGCACGCAGTCATCTCGGCGTAGCCTTCGTTCGCGCGATTACCTAGTCGGATAAAACCGCCGAGACCCTGCGTACGATCGTAAAAATTATAGTATGCACTTTCGTTGAAATTGGACTCGCCGGTATTCGGATGCATCAGGTCGTCCTGCTCGAGCAATACTACTTTGGTTTCAGGCATTAGTCAGATCTCCTTTTTGGAGTCGCGAATAGCTATGTCGTTTTCGAGGTAGCGGGGATTCGCGATACGCAGTTTGTCCTCGACGCTCTGACGCACAACCGCAAGCACTTCGCGGCGCCGGTCGCCGTCGTCAGCCTCGCCCGCACGAATCTTCGTAGTCAGCTCTTCGCCCATGCTCACAGCAGCAGCGCACAGATCGTTGAGGCTATGCAGATGCGGCGCATCGTGGCCGAGCAGATGCGCCAAGGCCTTCACTTCGCTCCGAACCAACCGATCTTCCATTTTTATTTCGCGCGCCACGACGCGCATCACATTGGCGACTACTCGGGCCTGGAACTGGCGCGCGCCCTGGACCGCAGGCACGAGTTCGCTCTCGACGAAGTCGGCGGCCGCTTCGAGCAATTCAACTGAGGTCGGTCGGTCCTGCATATCGATTACTCACATTGCGATTCGACTTTAACAAGTTACTATTCAATGAGATTCAGCAGTTCCAGTTCCGTTTCTGCCGTTCGTCGTCCGATACTAGCCAGCTCGACGCTCTTCACGAATCCGTCGATATGAGTACGGGCCTGGCTAATGGTGATTATCCCCCAGCGCAAATTGCCGAAGACCTCCCAGAAGCGCGCTGCTTCAGGATCGACGGCGGTGCCGCTGGCTTTTTCGTAAGCGCGAAAGAAATCCTCGCGAGAGCCAAGGCCGCCGACCGGCTTCTGATCGTTGCCGAAACGCCAGGCACGCACGCACATCCATCCGACGTCCTCCATCGGATCGCCGAGATGTGCCAACTCCCAATCGAGGATCGATCGCACGCCTTCGGGACCGAAAATGATATTGCCGATTCTGTAATCGCCGTGTACCAGTGTCTTTCGCGGAGTCCTTGGAATGCGCTTCAGGAGCCATCGGAAAGCCAACTCGAACGCAGGATGGGGTTCGAGCGCGAGGCGTCGAAAGTTTTCCTCGTAGCGTTTGACCTCGGTCAGCGCCGCGTTGTCGCCCGGCTCAGGTAGAAAGTCGAGCTGATGTTTGACCGGATCGATCCGATGAATCTTCGCAAGAATTTCGGCGAGCTGCGTGGGCATCACATCGCGTGCACGGGCGTAAGTGTCGTCGCGGAGCAGTCGGCGCGCGATCGTCTCACCATCGACGCGTTCCATGATGAAAAACGCGGAACCGAGAACGGCGGGATCTTCCGAAACCCAAAACACCTCGGGAACCGGAATGCGTTCCTCGAAAGCAGCTCGAATCACCATGAACTCGTGACGGCGATTGGTGGAGATGTTGTGCGCGCCGGGATCGCGCCGCAAGACCATTGCGCGCCGAGCAGTTTCGCCGCCACGCTCCATCGCGCAATCGAACGACCAAATCTCACGCGATGCGCCACCGGGCATCTTGCGAAAATTGTCGATCGCGACACTATCGAAGCGGCCTTCAGTGCGAATGAAGCCGGTCAGGCGCTGGACCATTTCTCCGGATTCGATTCTTTCCACTACGCGCGCTCACTTCCGATCAGAATGAGTATCATGAAATTTCGGTGGTTCGCATACCGAACGATAGTAGTCAGGCTCGATGTCCCACTTTCTGCGCAATTCCGTCGCCGAGCAGGTTGAAGCCGAGAATCGAAAAGCCGATCGCGAGTCCGGGCGCCGTCGTGAGATGCGGCGCGACGAGCAGAAACGCGCGGCCGGCGTCGAGCATGTTGCCCCAAGTGGGCGTGGGCGGGAGCGCGCCGAGGCCGAGGAATGAAAGCGCGGCTTCGGCGCCGATAATTCCGCCGACGCCGAACGTCGCCTGCACGGCAAGCGGTCCGACGACTCCGGGCAGAATATGGCGCATCAACAATCGCGACCGTCCGGCGCCGAGAGTTTCGGCCGCGAGCACATACTCGCGCTCGCGCAAGGTCAGCACCTCGCCGCGAACAATGCGCGCGTAGCCGGTCCATCCCATCGCGGTCAGCGCAATTACGAGATCGATCAGTCCCGGTCCAAGGATGGCGGCCATTGCAATCGCGAGCAGGATTCCGGGAAAGGCAAGGACGATATCCACGGCGCGCATTATAATGTTGTCGATTCGACCGCCCGACAGCGCGGCGGTAGCGCCAATCAGGCTGCCGACAACCAGCGAGATCGCAACCACGACGGTGGAAATCGAAAGTGAAAGGCGCGCGCCCCATAGGATGCGAGCAAGAATGTCACGGCCGAGTGCGTCGCAACCGAACGGATGCGCGCGGCTGGGCCCGGCGAGAATGTTTGCAAGATCGATCGAGAGAGGATCGGTGCGAAACACGATCGGACCGACAATCGCTGCCAGGATGGTCGCAACGACAATAGTCACTCCAATAGCCAGTGACGGATTACGGAGCGGCGCTCTCACGAGATTCTTACTCGCGGATCGACCATCGCATAAACCAGATCGGTCGCCATGTTTACCACGACGTAGGTCATCGCGAACGTGAGGACGCACCCCTCTACGACGGGATAGTCGCGCGCGCCGATCGCGCTGATAAGCAGACGGCCGATTCCAGGCCACGAAAAAATTATCTCGGTGATGAGCGTGCCGCTCAGCAACGCGCCCATCTGAAGCCCGATGATCGTCACGACGGATGTGAGCGCATTCTTGAGGCCATGGCGAAAAAGGGCGGCGCGCGGGCTCAATCCCTTGCTGAGCGCGGTGCGCATGTAGTCGCTCTCGCGCACGCGAATCAGGCTCTGGCGCAGCATGCGCGCGAGGATCGCGGCCAGTGCGGTGCCAATCGTGATCGCGGGCAGAACGAGATGCGCGATTCCTCCGCGACCGGTTAGCGGAAGCCAGCGGAGATCCAGTGAAAACAAAATCATGAGCAACGGGCCGAGGTAGATGTGTGGAACCGAAATGCCGACGATGGCAAATCCCATTGCGCTTAGATCGCCGGCGCCGCCAGGATTCGAGCCTGCGATCAGTCCCAGCGGGAATGCCAACAGAATAGCGACGAGCATTCCGGCCGCGGCGAGTTCGATCGTTGCGGGGAAGCGTTCGGCAATGAGGCGCGCGACGGGCTTGCGATAGGAAATCGACTCGCCCAGATCACCGACCGCGAGTCCGCCGAGATAAGCCGCGTACTGCGCCAGCAGAGGGCGATCGAGGCCAAGCTGACGGCGCATCCCGACAATGTCGGCGGGCGCAGCGGTCTCGCCGAGCATCGCGATCACTGGATCGCCGGGCACGAGGTGGATGATCGCGAAGGTCAGCGTCGCGACACCAATCGCGACGGGCACCAGCGCGAGCAGGCGCCGCGTCAGATGATTGATCACTGGACCAATGCGACGGGTTCTCCGCCGCTGTCAGGTGCAGCGAGCTTTAGTGTTGCCAGCGAACGGAGGCTGCCGTTCGGGAACGCCTCGAAGCCCACCAATCGTCGATTCATCACGGCTACGTTGTCGACCCACCACAGTGATACGTACGGTAGTTCCTCGGCCGCGAGTTGCTGCACCTGCGCATAGATTTTTTTCCGGGCCTCGGGATCGACTGTATTTTTTCCCGCTTCGACAAGACGGTCCATCTCAGGGTTTGAATAGTAACCCCGATTTTCTCCGTGCGGAGGCATCTCCTTCGAATCGAATACTCTGTAGTACTGGTTCGGATCGTTTATGCCGACCCATTGTAGCGAGGTCAGGTCGAAGTTCCCGGCCTGGATGTCGGCGTAGTAAGTAGCAAACTCAAGCGTGCGTATAGTCAGTTCTATACCCACTCGCCGAAGCATCGCTTGAAAGATCTCGCCAATGCGCGCGCTCTCGGCGGACGTCTTGAATTCGAATCGAAGCCCGCGCATCCCATCTTTGCCCGCGGAATAGCCCGCTTGATCGAGAAGCTGACGCGCTTTTCCCGGATCGTAGGAATAGGTAGTGACGTTGCCGTCGTATGCCCAACTCTCCGGCGATAGCATGCCAGTAGCTATTCGTCCATTACCGAGTAAGACGGAACTGACTATTGCATTGCGGTCGATCGCGTACGCGATCGCGCGTCGCACGCGCAGATCGCGTAATCGTGGATTTCGAAAATTGAAGCTGATGTACCGGTAGCTATTTCCAGGAGTCTCGCTGATCTCAATCGACTGGTGTGCGGCCAGCCACGGCAGGACGTCGCTCTGAATGTTATTCCCCGAGAAGTCGCAAACGCCCTCTGCCAGTTCGAGCGCACGCACTGTTGGGTCGGGTACAATCTTGAAAAGGATCGACTCGACGCCGCCGGCCGGATGCGGATAGTACGGATTGCGCTCGACCCGGATGGCTTCGTCGTGCGAGTAGGAGACCATCTTAAAAGGTCCACTACCGACAGGCGCGGCGCCACTTCCTTGCGCGGGCAATGGAGTCCCGGCAGGCACGATAGCCTCGGTCGCAATCTCGACGGCGGGCGCGTAGGGATGCGCCACGGTTATGACGACTGTGTAATCGTCGGAGGCTTCGATTGATTTCAACTCCTCGAGGCTGGCGCGCTTGGGCGACATCGATTCGGGAGCGAGTATCGAGTTGTAGGTGAACAGCACATCGCGCGCCGTGAGTTCGCGGCCGTCGCTGAAGCGCACTCCGTGATTGAGATGATAGACGGTCTTCGTCGGGGAGGGATGCTCAATGTTTTGCGCAAGACGATTGACGAACTGACCGTTGCGATCGTTCCTAACCAGAGAATCGAAAATCAGTTCATTGACGCGTGAGGACATCGCGTCGGTGCCAAATCGCGGGTCGGTCGACGTCGGCGAAGTCTCGAGATCGACCTGGATCATCCCGGCAGTGCGATCGATGCGACGACGATCGCATCCCGCGAGCGCGACGAGGGCCGCAGCAATCTGCACGAGCAATAACAGCCGCCGGGTTGTCTTCCGCGTCCACACAGTTGGCGCGATAATAACATGACGATGAGCAACAATTGGCGCGACAAGATTGGTTTGCGGCAGGGGGACCTGACCGAAGCGGACGTTGACGCGATCGTAAACGCCGCGAACAACGACCTGCTGCTGGGCAGCGGCGTCGCGGGCGCGATTCGCGTCAAAGGCGGGCCGGCGATTCAGCAGGAGTGCGACAGGATAGGTACCATTCCCGTCGGTGAGGCCGCGATTACGGGCGCAGGACTGTTGCGTGCGCGGCACGTGATTCACGCGGCGAGCATGCGGCTTGGAGAATCGACCTCGGAGGCGAATCTGCGTGCGGCGACCCGCAATTCGCTGATGCGCGCCGATGAGAACTCATTGAAGACGATCGCGTTTCCGGCGATAGGCACCGCCATCGCGGGCTTTCCGATCGAGCGATGCGCCCAGGCGATGCTCGAGGAAGTGCGCGCACATCTCAGCGGTCCGACGACGCTTGAGCGGGTCGAATTTGTGCTCTTCGATCGCCGTTCGCTCGAGGTCTTCGAGCAGACGCTCGCAGAAATGAAATAGCTAGTGCCGCGGCCATTCCGCCGGCGGGTTGTGCGCGACGCAATAGTAAGAAGGTCGGAATCAGAGTCATCATTACAATAGCCAGTGTGCGGTAGATGTCGTTGAACGACAGGATCATCGCCTGCCGCTGGATCATTCCGTTCACCATCCCAAGTCCCTGCTTCTGGCCAGTGACTGACGATCGAAGTGTCGAGAACTTCGAGCGTCGTGCCGAGCACCACGGCCAGTGCGATCCGCCACTTGTGGCTGGAGGATCCGTACTCGGGTAAGTCGGTTCCAATCGGGGTTGAAGCTGCGACTG
This sequence comes from uncultured delta proteobacterium, assembly GCA_963733715.1. Lineage (GTDB taxonomy): Bacteria > Desulfobacterota > Binatia > Binatales > Binataceae > Binatus. The sequence continues at coordinate 48,397 of CAVTEN010000040.1, read as the reverse complement.
CCAAAAAAGTTCGTTCCGTGCGGCGTGCTGATTTCAGATTAGACTCGCCGAATTTCCGATGATACCGCCAAAACAAATTCGACATGCCGTGTTCATCGCGTTGTAACGCGCGTAAGGTTTTAATCGTCATTGGTGGAGTGCGCGAATTTTTTTTACCGCGCCGGTGCGGATGTGGGGCAACATGGATGACATCGAGCGCCTGGGACGTTACCTTCTAACGATGCGGCTGGGCGCCATCGACGTCGGATCCAACTCCGTACATATGATCGTGGCGGACGTGAGCCGCGAGGGTCATCTCGAGGTCGTTGACCGCGTCAAGGAGATGGTGCGGCTGGGCCGGCGCTCGTTCACGACGGGACGTCTCACGACGGAATCGATGGACCTCGCGGTGCGCGCGCTCATGAATTTCAAGCGGTTGTTGCGAGTGCGCCGCGTCACCCGTCTGCGGGCGGTGGCGACCAGCGCGGTGCGCGAGGCGCGCAATCGCACAGAATTCATCCGCCGCATCAAGCGCGAGACCGGCCTCACCGTCGAAGTGATCTCCGGCCTCGATGAGGCCCGCCTGATTTTCCAGGCTGCTCGTCATGCGCTCGGTCTCGACGGCGGACCTCATCTGCTCGTCGATGTCGGCGGCGGCAGCGTGGAATTGGTGCTGGTGCGCGACGGCAAGCCGCTGTGGATGCGCAGTGTAAAGCTAGGCGCCGCGCGTCTCGCTGAACGCTTTCTGCTTGACGATCCGCCGACGCGCGAGCAACTGAGCAAGCTCGACGCGCATCTCGAGCGCGCGATCGGCCCGCTGATGCGGAAGGCGCGGCGCGCAGGTGTGATCCGCGCAATCGGAACCTCGGGGACGATCAACACGCTGGTCGCGATGGCGCGATCGTCACGTGGCGAGGAGCTGGGCAGATTGCATGGCGCGAGCGCGTCGGCTGGTGAAATTTCCGATCTGTCGCGCGACCTGGTCGAGGCCAACGCTGCGCTCCGAGTCGATCTCCCCGGCATGGACGCCAAGCGCGTCGACCTGATGCCGGCGGCCGCGACGCTGGTGAACTTTATCTTGAAAAATTCGGGCGCGCCCGAGCTCATCGCATGCACCTGGGCGCTGCGCGAGGGCGTTCTGCTCGGGCTCGCGCACAAGATCGATTCGCGTTCGGCGGCCGACGCCCGACGCCGATCGGTCAACGCGCTGGCGGCTCGATTTACAGGCAGCAACGATCACGGCAAACAGGTAGCGAAACTGGCGCTGAAGCTCTTCGACGCGACCGCGCCCGTTTTGGGCCTGCCCAAGTCCTCGCGAGAACTCCTTGAATTCGGGGCTCTACTACACGATATAGGCCATGCGATTGATCATGACCGGCATAATCGCCATTCTTACTACCTGATTAAGAATGCGGAGCTGTTCGGCTTCGACACTGACGAAATCGAGGTCATCGCGCAGGCGGCTCGCGGGCATCGCAAGCAAGCCCCGAAACTCGATTCGCCGGATTTGAAATCGCTCAGCCCCGCCAAGCGCCGTGTGATCAGGGGCCTCGCCGCGATTTTGCGTGTCGCTGACGCGCTGGATCGAAGCCACTTCGGTGTGGTTAAGAATATCGAGGTAAGATATTCACCGGGACGCGTGATCGTCGGAGTCGATTCGAAGCGCGAAAAGGCCGACCTCGAACTATGGACATGCGAGAGAAGGACCGACCTGTTATCGAGACTGCTGGATCGCCAGGTGGTCCTGCAGCGCTAGAGCTGCCGGCCGCCCCTTCCGCTAACGGGCACACCTCTTCATCGTCTTCTCCGACTAAATCCGCAACCCGCACCGCGCCCAAGACTCTGCTCGAAACTCCGCATCCTTATAAAGGCCGTCTGATTTGCGTCGAGGGCATCGACGGCTCGGGCAAATCGACGCAACTGCTGCTACTCGAGCGATGGCTGCGGGCGCGCGGCTACCCGGTGCATTTCACGGAGTGGAATTCGTCGCGGCTGGTGCGGCGCTCGATGCAACGCGGCAAGAAAAAGAATCTGCTGACGCCGACGACGTTCTCGCTGCTGCATGCGGTTGATTTCGCCGATCGGCTGACCTATCAGATCCTGCCGCCGCTGAAGGCCGGCATGATCGTGCTGGCCGATCGCTACGTTTACACTGCCTTCGCACGCGACGTCGCGCGCGGCGTGCATCCAGATTGGGTCCGTGCCGTTTATAGTCCAGCCCTGCGCCCCGACCTGACGCTTTATTTCCGCGTGCCGATCGATATTTCGCTCGAACGACTCCTGTCGGGACGCGCCAAACTCAAGTACCACGAAGCCGGCATGGACGTCGGGCTCTCGGCCGATCCGGTCGAGAGTTTCCGCATGTTCCAGAGCAACGTGCTCGAAATTTACGATAAGCTGACGACCGAGTTCGGGATGCGTCCGATCGACGCGACGGCTGAAATCCCCAATCAACAGAAGGTCGTGCGCACGATGGTCCAGGAAATTCTCAACGACTACGACCTCAAGCGAGTGAACGGAAAGAATGGGGCCACACCGCAACCGCGCTAAATCCTGGTACGGGCACGGCCTGCCGTACATCGCGAAAAAGCGCCTGCCCGGCCATTTGATTGCGATCGAAGGAACCGACGGCGTCGGCCGTTCGGCGCAAATCGAACTGCTCCGGCCATGGCTCGAGCTCGAAGGTTACGCCGTCAGCAACACCGGATGGACTCGCTCGCCCTTACTCTCCGAGACCATCAACGAGGCCAAGGCCGGCCATCAGCTGACAGTCACGACCTTCTCGCTGCTCTACGCCGCGGATTTTGCCGATCGCCTCGAGCACGAAATCCTGCCGGCGCTGCAGGCGGGCTTCATCGTGATCGCCGATCGCTACATGTACACCGCGTTCGCGCGCAACTCCGTGATGGGCGCTGACCCGGATTGGACGCGCGAAGTTTTCGGCATGGCGCTCGTGCCCGACCTCGTCCTCTATCTCGACATCGACGTCGAATCTCTCATTCCCCGCGTGATCATGGGCAAGGGGATGGACTACTGGGAATCCGGGATGCATCTTGCGCTCGGCACCGACCTGTTCGATTCGTTCGAGCATTACCAGGGCCGGCTAATCGACGAGTACCGGCGCTTGTCCAGCGAGTTCGGTTTCGTCTCGGTCGATGCGCGCCTGCCGATCGATGAAGTTCAGAACCAGCTCAGAAAACATATCGCCGAATATTTGTCGCGCTCGAGCGGCAAGCCTCATCCCGATTCCGTCGAGAACGGAGTATCGACACGCAAGGAATAGAAACTGTGGTAGATGAGTCGCGCTCCGATGCGCCGCCGCGCAGGGTGACGCTTTCTCCCGGGGAGACAGTCGCTGACGCCGCGCGCAAAGCGATCGCGTTAGGTGTTGAATCCCTGCTGCGGCATCAGAGCGCAGCGGAGTCTGGGGAAGCCGAGCCGCTGCATCAACTGCGCGTCGCGACGCGGCGTCTGCGCGCGACGATCGAATTGTTCTCGAGCGTCATTTACGCCGCGCAGCTCAAAATCTTCCGGCGCGACCTTCCGTGGATTGGCAGTCTGGCCGGGGGCGCCCGCGAATGCGACGTGACGTCGGCCTTGATAGCCGCTCGCGCTGCCAAAATCGACCCGGCATTGAAAGACGCTATAGCGCCCATGATTGCGGCGCTCGGCGAAGGGCGACAGTCGGAGCACATCAAGCTGCACGAACTGCTCGCCTCGAAGCGCTATCGAAATTTGCTCGCGAAACTGGCGCATCCAGCGATCAAAAAAGTCGGCGCCGACCGCAGGTTGGGCATCGTCGCCGCACAATTGGTTCGCCCGGCTTCGCGCGGCGCAGCTCGTCTGGGTGGGAAACTCGCGGCCGACGCTCCCGATCCGGTTTTCCATAAGCTCCGCGTTCGCATCAAGCGGCTGCGCTACGAGCTCGAGATGATTGCGCCGCTGGGCGCCAAGCGCCACAGAAAAACTCTGAAGCGGCTCGAGGAGTTGCAGGAACTGCTCGGCACCTATCACGATATCTCGGTCGCATCCGCATGGCTGCTCTCGTATGCGGAAACGTCGGTGGCGCCGCCCAAAACGATGCTCGCGGCCGGCGCGTTGATCCAGTCGCTGAGCAGCCGCGAAAATAAATTGCGCAGGCAGTGCATGCGAGCGTGGCGGCGTTTCGAGCGCTCTGACGCGATGCACGATACGCTCGAGGAAATTCGGCGTGCCGGCAGATTAGCGCTGAAGCCGGTCAGCTCGCCTGCTCCAGTCAGTGAAAAAACTGAAAAAAGCGAGTCCGATTCGTCGAATCAGCCGCCGGTCGCGGACCCAGACCTCGAAGACGCACCGGACTCCAATCACCATTCGATGCACTCGCACTCCGCCACGGAAACAAATCCATGATGCTGTATATTCTGCGTCACGCGACCGCCGAAGACGCCGCTTCGAGCGGCGACGACGGCGCCCGCAAGCTGACTGAACGCTCGAAGGAAAAAATGCGCGGCGCCGCCTCCGGCCTGCGCGCAATGGGCCTGAAGTTCGATGTGATACTGACCAGTCCGCTCCCGCGCGCGGCGGAAACCGCCGAGATCGTTTCTGCGGCTTACGAGAACATTCCGCCGCCACAGGTCCTGCCCGCGCTCGCGACAGGAGTGGCAGCGACCGACGCGGTGAACGCGCTCCGCGCATTTTCAAAGCATGAAGATGTAATGATTGTCGGGCACGAGCCTCAACTCAGCGCCGTCGCGTCGATTCTGCTGACAGGTGCCAGCGACGTCGTGCATCTGAAGCTGAAAACCGGCGGATGTATCGCAATCGACCTTCCCGCCCGCTTCGAGCGCGGCGGCGGCGAACTACGCTGGATGCTAACCCACCGCCAACTCCGCACGATGCGCAAATAGTCTTTGTTTCCCCTCTCCCTGCAAGGGAGAGGATTAAGGTGAGGGTCCGATTACAGCGCGCGATTTTTTTCGCACGCGATTCAAGATTCTGCGTCTGCTATAAACCGCGCACTCACTCCCAGACAACCTTCACCGGGACTTTCTCCGGCGTGGCTCCCTGAGTTCCGATGGCGCTCTGCGGAAATTTATCAGCCATCCAGATCTTTCCCGGCGTGAGCTTTGTGACTACGCCAGCGGGCCTGACCTGATCGCGAATGTGAATCGCGCACGACCATCGCGCCGGCTCGCCGTTCACCGCGGGTAACGTCCCAGTCATCGCCTCGCAAATCGAATTGTCCGCCAGCCGAAATACCCACGGCTGGGGTTTACGATTGGGATGCGACGACTTGGGCAGCGGCTTCGTCAGCTTCAGAACAAAGCCGTCGGTTTTCAGCGCGGGATTGGCGCCGCAGACGAGTTCGTCTTGCGTTCGCCGGAATCGTGAAACATGGATCGCTGATGCCGTTGCCCACCATGCATCGCCACGCGCCGCTTCGGGTGACGGCGATCGATTCCGTCCAGCACAAGCCTCTACGCACGTCGCTGCTCGGGACCGTCGGCGTGAACCGAATCACGCTGGTCTCCGACACGGTCAAAGGACTGACCGGCACCTGCGCGTGCACGGAGGTCGCGCAGAACAGCAACACGAAGCTGGCGAGAAATGCTTTGCGTCTCATCGCGCTCATGGCAACGGCAGCGGCAAGTTGGGAGAAGGTTGCGTGCCCGAATGCACTGCCGATGTGGCGGCCCCAGCCAGGCTGAGATACCAGTCGCTCGGCAGCGCACAGCCATCGGCATCGAGCGTGACGAACGAATATCCCGGCGGTATCCCCATCACGGGAGCGCCTGCCGCGTCGGGCAGCATCTTGAACATGGCGGTTCCCTCATTGACCTCGTCGAACATCGCGCCGTAGAGCATCGTCGCTCCCGCCCCCAGCGCGTCATACACCTGCCGCCAGTAGAAGCGGCCGCATTCGCGCGGAATCTGATTGCTAATCGGAGTCCCCTGACCCAATGCACGATTGGTGTTGGCAAAGGAATAGCCGGGAAACAATACCGGCAGGTAGTCAACGCCCATCGCGCGCGTAGCCTTGAGATCCGGCCCCCACACGGTGGCACTGTAGTTATCTGCCGTGAAATCGGTCGAGAAACGGCCGACCGACCAGGGACTTAGCACGCCGAGGCGGCGCCAGACCTTCTGCCACTTGGGGTCCGGCGATGCATCGAGGCGTCCGGTCCGCCAATACGACGGCACGCCGCCCATGATTGTCACGCCGCCATATTTCGCGCTGGCCTTGTCGAGCGATTTGAGCATTTTCAACGTGACCGATGGGGTCAGCGGCCGGCCTGCGAAGCCCAGCCCCCACACCGCGAGCAGAGGATGTCCGCGATGGTGCAGGTAGGCCGGACTGCTCGTGATCCCTTCGCTCTCGAGCTGCTTCCAATCCTTCGCGACTGTGTCCAGCTTTGAGTTGGGCAGGCCGCTAAGATCGTACATGACGAAAAATACGCGGCCGTTGTCCTCCGCCGCCTGACGAACATTTGCCAGCACGATGTTGCGCGCCTGAAGCGTCGCCGGGTTCAACAGGTCGATCGAGAACCGCTGCAGCGCGACGCCGTCCAGCCCGTATTGCTGCATCCAGGCAAATTGCGTCTCGACTGTTGCCAGATTCGCGTCGCTGAAAAGATTCACTGGATTGCCGCCGGCGTCGAGCATGGTGGTGATGCACTGCTCCGCCACTGGATAGTCGGCGGCATTCGGCAGATTGTCCACCGTCGGATCAACTCCCGTGAACCAGTGCCACCAGCCAACGGTGGTACCATCGCCCGGACAATTGAACCAGCCCTGGTAGCCCATGATCAGCTTGCCGGTAAGAGTGGTGGGATCGACGGTGTCGGCGCTCTTGACGAATTGTGTTCTGACGACGTGTGCATCGCGACGCATCATTTGCGCATGAGCGAAGCTGGAGGGAATCGCGATGCACCCGAAGGCGACGAAGGCGAAAACGATCAGCCGAAGGGGTTTTTCGGTCCGGGACATCATAGCCTAACGATCGGTAGACGACAGTACTATGCGCTTGGAGATCAATCATCCGCAACCTCGTCAGCCCCGGGATTCAAGTAGCCATCTAGCTATTCGCTCGCCGACGACCAGAGCCGGAATGTTGGTGTTGGCACGAGGTATCACCGGCATGATCGACGCGTCAGCCACGTAAGCATTGTCGAGTCCGTGAATTCTTCCGCGCGCATCGACCACCGCGGACCTGTCACTTGCGGGGCCCATCCTGCACGTGCCCACCGGATGGTAGTAGTGCAGGCAATTAGACCTGACGAATGCCTCGGTCTCGGCGCGTGACTGGCCTGAGCCGCCGAGTGAAATCTCGCGCCCCACAAACCGGGACAGTGCCGGCTTCGCGGCTATCTCGCGGGCAAGCGCGACTCCGTCCGTGAGCACTCGCAAATCTTCGTCGTCGGAATCGGACAGGTAGCGATGGTCTATGATCGGCGGCGCATCCATATCCGCGCTCGCAATCCTGAGCGTGCCTCGCGAGCGTGGCGTCAGGCACGCTGTTTCGAGGGTCCATCGCCAGCCGCTTCGAGTTGCCAGGTCTGGTCCACCAACCGGGTAGATGTGCAGATCAAACGCCTGCGTGCATCGCGAGGATCGCGCCTTGGCGATCGTCTGCTCCTCGGGCATCCAGTGGTCGCGCGCAAATGCTGCCATCATCTGTTCGAGCTCGCGCGTCCCCGCGTAATTAAGTGAAACGCGCGGATGGTCATGCAGATTGCGGCCGACTCCGGGCAAATCGTGCGTCGGCGTGATACCGGCGGCGCGAAGTTCAGATGAATCGCCGATACCTGAGCGAAGAAGGATCGCGGGAGAGCCATAGGTTCCCGCGGTCACGATTACGCGGCCGACTTCGATGCGGACCGGGCCGTCGCGTCCAGCAACGACGACAGCGCTCACTCGTCCTGAGCTGATTTCGAGTCGGTCGCAGGCCGAGTCGCCGACGATCGTCAGGTTAGATCGCTCGCGGACCGGATCGAGATAGGCGAACGCGGTATTCCAGCGCACGCCGTTGGCGATATTCGCCGGACTCGGCGCCATCCCGAGGTTCTCATCGAGATTGTTAAGGTCAGCGACGCGCGGGATTCCGGCGTCGGCCGCGGCGTCTATCGCGATGCGCTGGAAAGGAGTGACTTCGCCCGGTTCCGGAATTCGAACCCGCAGACGCTCGGAAGCGGCGCGGAACAGTGGACGCAAGTTCGTCTGTGGACCATCCTGGATTTCCGAGCGCGGCCCATCCGTCGTAATCGACGCTGCTGCCCCAAATAGCCGCACAACCGTTATGCGACGAGCATCCGCCGATCACACGAGCGCGCTCGAAGCCGATGACGCGCGGTTCGTATTGCTTTCCGCTGTCGTAACCCCAGTCGTGCGTGGTCGGGATCGCGCCGGCATCGATGAGTTCCGCGGGCCATCGTCCGTCGGCGAACGAACCATAATCCGGACCGGCCTCCAGCAGCAGCACGGTCTCCTCCGAACGCTCAGCGAGAAGACCCGCAACGGCAGCTCCCGCGGTGCCGCCACCGATCACGACAGTGTCAGCGAACTTCGGAAGGTGCGTATCTCTTCGAGAATGATTTTGTTTTGGTGCCATCTGAGTCAGATCAGAAAATCGGCAGCTTGATTCCTGCCGTGACCATCGCGCCGCTCGCGACGCCCATCAGCGCCTCGCCCGCCACCAGACCGGCCGCGAGCAGAATACCGGGTCCGCTCTCCGCTTCATCCTCGGATCCGAAAAGCGAATGCGCCAGCGCGCCGATAAAAATCGCGACGCTCAGTCCGAACGGGAGATAAAGGCCGATCGCGGCTGGCATGATCGGCGTGCGCCACTTCGATCCGATCCGTTCCAGGTAGCGATCGCTGAAGCCGAGAATCGCGGCGAGTGCGGCGCCGGTCGCGATAGTTCCGAGCGGCAATCCGCCGTGGAAAACTCCCTGTGTCACTTTCGCCATCAGAAACGCCTGCGGAGCGGCGAGTGCGCCGGCCCGCGCGGTCGGAGTGCCTGCGATTCCGTAGCCGGCGATCAGCAGGTTCAGAATCGGCGCCATCAGAAATGACGACGCGATCGCGCCGACCAGCACTCCTATTTCGAGCGAGCGCGGCGTCGCGCCAACGTGAAAGCCGGTCGCGAGGTCGTGCGTCGAATCTCCCGCCATCGCAGCCGCGGTGCACACGATCGCGCCGGAGAGAATCGCCAGTTGCGGCCCGACGCTTTGCGACACGCCCACCAGCTTGAGAAACAGCGCAACGGCGAGCAATACGATCACGGTCACGCCCGAAACCGGATTGTTCGACGCTCCGACTATCCCGGTCAGGTAGCCCGCGATTGCCGTCGCGAAGAAACAGATCAACGTGAGCAGTATTGCGAGCGCAGCGCTGAGCGCGATTTGCCCGCTCAGCCCGAGGCAGATGGCGAAAATAACCGGCACGCAAAGGGCCACCGCGGTCAGCACCGCACGCGCCGAAAGATCGGTGTCCTCACGCGCCGTCGCGACGGCTTGCGTCGAGCGCACGACGCGGATGCTGTCGGCGATCGCGGACGCGATCCTCGTCCGCAACTTCCACAGCGTCACGACTCCGCCGGTGAGCATCGCGCCGACGCCGAGATAGCGCACCTGGCCGCTCCACAGTTGCGACGCTGTCGTCGCCGCGTCACTTCCGTGCGCCGGATGAAACGCCGTGAGCAGGGGAATCGCGACCAGCCATGCGAATGCGCCGCCGGCGAATACCAGCGCCGCGATCCTGATTCCTATGATGTAGCCGACGCCTAAAAGCGCCGCCGAAATGTCGAGCGACCCGGCGACCGCCGCGCTGCCGACCCATCGCGCGCCCGATACCGCGCCGGGAATGACACCGGCCACGTCCTGCAGCGCTTTCAGAGCCGCCGAGATCAAACCTCCGATCACGAGCGGGCGAACGTTCGCCTGCGCATCACCGGCGCGAAGCACCTGAGCGCACGCGACTCCCTCGGGAAACGGCAGCCGCTCCTCGACGATGTATGCGCGGCGCAAAAACACAACCAGCAGCGCGCCCATCGTCGCGCCCACGACGCATAGCGCCGTCACCTCGACGTACGGCAGCGTTCGCACGCCGCCAAGAATAACCAGCGCCGGAAATGTGAAGATCGCACCGGCCGCGACCGCCTCGCCCGCCGACGCGATCGTTTGCACGACGTTGTTCTCGAGAATCGTCGAGCCGCCGAGCATCCGCAGAATCGCCATCGAGATGACGGCCGCCGGAATGCTCGCGGATACAGTCAGGCCCGCATACAAACCGAGATACGCATTCGCTGCGCCAAGAATCAGCGCCAGCGCGATACCAAGCACGACACTCCGCGGCGTCAGTTCGCGCGGAGTTGGAATGGATTCTGAAAAAGGGATGTCGCGCGGCACGCCGACACTATACGTCCTCGCGCGTATCAGTTCAGCGGGTTCTGCTCGAAGAGCAGGGACACCATCGTTGAGTCGAGGTAGGCGCGGACCCGAACGATGATGTTGTCGCGGAAGTAGACAACCCAGCAATACCGATTGTCGAATCGCATGCCGTTTTTGGCAGTAGCTTCAGAGTGGAGCTCCACGACCGCCTGATCGTCGGCTACCAGTAAATGCTCGACATGCAGCTGCGCCCCGTCCGGCAAAACTTTACCCAGCTTCGCAAAGGTGCCCGCGATGAAATCGGATTTCGATTTGTAGTGGCCGGCGAGTGGATGCGTTCCCATGACGATCCAGTCGACGTCATCCGCCACGTGCTCAAAGAACGCAGCGCCGTCGCCATGCTCGAGGCCGCTGAAGATCTTGCGAACGAAATTAGCCTGGACTGCCATGTCGGTACCTCCTTGTCAGAGAACTGCGACCCAGCAGGTGACGACCACCAACGCGAGAGCAGGCTCAGCTGCTCTTCGACACGTCGAGCTTCGGATAGTCCACTGGCTTGCCGGCTTGCTTCCAACCTTCGATGCCGTCGCTCATCACGCTCACGTCGCTGTAACCTGCTGCTTCCGCCCGCCGGGCGGCTTCATGCGACGCCGTTCAATGCAAATCGGCGCAGTAGAAGACCAGCTTCGCGTTTTTGGCCGGAGGCAACTCTTTCGCGACATCGTACTTGTCGTCGCTGGTGAGCAGATGCGCGCCCGGGATCACGCCGGCCGTCGAACGCAGCCCCCATCCGTTTGCATCATAGATATTGACGTGAGAGTTCGGGTCGTTCATCAGTGAGGCAAGCTTATCGACCCGGATTACCGCGAACTTATCCGGCTCCTTGGGCTTGTTGTTGAGCAGCGATCCGATATCGAAAGCAAAAGCCGTCGCCGCGACAGACAAAAGAAGCGCGCCGACAATCACAGAAACAACCGAGCGGCCCGGGAGGAATTGCTTACTCATATCGATCAGGGTACCAAACGCATTCAAGCGCGCAAAGACAATTATTTCTGCCTACCAAGTTCTAACAGGGACCCTACGAGTACTCAGGGTAAACTCCGTCCCGCATCTTTCCTAACACTGGGTGCAGGGGTCACCCCTGCCCAAGGAAGTTTGAACCCCACGGCGGGTTTCAAATTAAAATAAAATGATTTACCCTTCCCCTGCGTCCGCGCGCGGCGAAGATACGAATCCCGAAATGTCGCGGACGATCTCGCCGCGCTCGATCGGTATGCATTCGGCGGGAAACTCCTGCGTCATGCGATGTCCCGCGTCCACCAGCGCCCCGATGAAGCGATCGAGATGGCTCATCGCGCGCGGCAGGATGTCGTGCATCACGACCAGCGTGTGCGATCGCGTCGAGGCGTCGCGAAGCGCGCGATCGACCCACGCGTCCTGATCGATCCAATCCTCCGGCACGCAATTCCACAGCACGCAGGAATACCGGTTGGCGACCAGGTGATCGACGGCGGCGCGGCTCAGCAGATGAGGCCCGATCTTGCCGCCGCCGCCGAACGGACGAAACAGTTTCGGCGTTTCAGCAAGCGCGCCGAGCAACTGTTCCGTCTTTGCGATTTCGGAATCGACGGCGTCCGGCGCCGGGTCGTCGCCCAGCGGTATCCGATGCGTGTACGAGTGATTGCCGATTCGATGCCCGTCGGCCGCCGCGCGCTCAGCCAGCTTCATCCGTTCCGGCGACGCGAGATTCTTGCCCAGCACGAAGAACGACGCTTTGACGCCGCGACGCGCGAGCACGTCGAGCACTATCGGCGTCACCGCGGGATCGGGCCCGTTGTCGAACGAGAGTGCGACGTCGCCCATAGCGCAGTTACTGCTTAGCCGCTGCAAACCTGAAGGAGTCGCCGTTCTTCGAGATCTTTCCCGCCGACGGCGTCGCGAAATGCGTCCCGAAAACCACGACGTTGGTGTCCGCGTACTTCTCGCAGAACGCGCGCCGCGTCTTCTTCGCCGTCGCGCCGTCGGAATCGAAAGCATCGTCCCATTCGGGATATCGGCATTGAATCGGGTGATGCATCAGGTCGCCGGTGATGACCGCGTCCTGGCCCTTCGACGAAATCCGCACACTGTGATGGCCGGGAGTGTGCCCCGGCGTCGGCTCGAGCCACACTTCGTCGGTGATGCGAAAGTTCGACTCGATCAGGTCAGCAACGCCAGCCTCGACCACCGGCCGCACCGAATCCTCGACCGGATCGCGCATGTCCTTGCCGTCGAAGGTCGAGAAGAAATCCCACTCGGTGCCGCCAATCAGATAGCGCGCATTGGGAAAGGTCGGTACCCACTTGCCGTTCTTGAGTGTCGTGTTCCATCCGACGTGATCGACGTGCAGATGCGTGCATACAACGCGATCGATCTTGTCAGCCGCGTGTCCCGCTTTTTCCAAATCGCTCAGGAACGGCAGCTTGAGATTGCTCCACACCGGGTTCGAGCGGACCTTGTCGTTGCCGATGCAGGTGTCGACGATGATGCGCTTGCCCTGCGACTCGATGATCAGCGCGTGGATGCTCATCCGCAGTTTGCCCTTCTCGTCGGAAAAAATAGGATAGAGCCAGTCCGCTTCCTTCTGGACGTTCTCAGCGGTGGCGTCGGGCATGATGAAGGTGCCCGGCCATGGCGACTCGCTCTCGATAATGCGGGTTATCTTGACGTCGCCGACTTTGAATTGGTTCATCGCGATTCTCCTGTCCTTCTCGCAGCCAACTTAGCCCGATTTCAAAAGATTCGCCAAGCGTGAATGTTTGGCGCGAACTGAGGTATAGCTACTCGCGTAGGAACTACGAACACGCCCAACGGAGGAATCGCGATGGCCAAGATTCGCGGCGAAGGCCCGCAGCAGGATATCGACGAGATCGTGCGCCTGCACAATCTCTGGGTGAAAGCGAATCGCACCGGCAGCATCCCGATGATGCGCGACGCGTTCGTCGGCGGCGACAAGTTCTTCGGATGGAACCTCAACGGCTTTTCCTACAATGGAATCGAAGAATGGGCGACGCTGTGGGAGTGGCTGGCCAGGTTCAAAGCGAAAGCTACGCTCGGCGAGGATGAAGACCTGCGCGTGCGAGTACGCGGCGACATGGGATGGCTCTCGTGCACCGCACCTTTCACGATCACCCTCGAAGACGGGCAGCCTCTGCCGGGCAGCGGCAAGTTCCGCAGCACCGAGGTCTACGTGCGCGAGGACGACAAGGGCAAACCGGTCTGGAAGATGTGGCATTGCCATTTTTCGTGGTGTGCGCCGGGCCCGCGGATGGCGTTCGAGAACGAGGCGTAGGGCGATGGCCAAAGTTCGCGAATTCGGCGTCGGCTTCGAAAGTCCGCACGCGCGCGATTTCGTCGCACACGCCAGGCGCGCCGAAGACCTCGGCTTCGGGACCTTCTGGATCCCCGAGGATCCATTCTACCGCGGCGCGTTTACGCTCGGTTCGGCGGTCGCGTGCGGCACCTCGAAGATCAAAATTGGATTGGGCGTCGTGAATCCGTACATGCGGCATCCGACCTTGACGGCGATGGAATTCGCCGCGCTCGACGAAATCTCAGAAGGACGCGCAATTCTTGGAATCGGCGCTGGGCTGAAGGACTGGATCGAAGGGCGCCTGAAAATCCCGTACGCGAAGCCGACCGTGGCGATGCGCGAGAGTATCGAGATCATCCGGCGATTCTTTCGCGGCGAAGAACTCACCTACGCCGGGAAGGTGTTTCAGACTGAGCGAATCAAGTTGAGCTTCAAACCGGTGCGCACCGAGATTCCGATTTATCTCGGCGTGATCGGGCCGAAGAATTGCGAGCTCACGGGCGAGGTAGCTGACGGCCTGCTGCTGAGCGCGATGTCATCGCCGGCCTACGTGAAGTTCGCGATGGATCACGTCCGGCGCGGGCTCGCGAAGTCGGGGCGCGACGCGCGCACTTTCGACGTCGGCGCGTATATCCTGTCATCGATTTCTGAAGATGAGCGCGCCGCACGCGATCGGCTGCGTCCGCTCGTCGCGTTTTTTATCTCGCTGATGGCGCCGCAACCAAACACACCGATCTTCGCGGCGGCCGGGCTGCCGGCCGATACGATTCGAGCGTTCGGCGCGAGTTTCGCCCGAGGAAAAGTGCCGGTGGACATGGTCACCGACGAGATGCTCGATACGTTCACGATCGCCGGCAGCCCTGTGCGATGCCGCGAGAACCTCTCGCGCCTGATCGAAGCCGGTGTCACTGCGCCAGTATTTTTCGAAGTGCCGGGCGTGCCTCCTGATCAAACGATGGACGACGCGCATCGGCACATTTTGCCGTATTTCGCCTGAGAGAGGTTTCGACGATGAAATTTGAAGTTCCCAGCGCAGAAGAACTCAAGCGAATCGCGCGTGCGAACCATATCGAGCTGACCGACGGGGAACTCGCAGCGCTCCAGGGCATGATGCCCGGGCAGATGGCGATCTTCGAGAAGATCGACGCACTGACTGTCGCGCCGCAGGAATCGGTGACGCGCTATCGCGATCGCAAGGCGGGCGTTCGCCCGTCGCCCAAGGACGATCCGCTCAACGCAATCGTCACGCGATGCGTCGTCAAGGGCGCGGCGAGTGGTCCGCTCAAGGGCAAGCGCGTGGGAGTGAAGGATAGCGTGTGCGTGGCCGGTATTCCCGCGAGCGGCGGTTCGTCGGTACTAAAGGGCCACGTGGCCGCGAGCGACGCGACCATCGTTGCCCGCATGCTCGACGCGGGCGCGGAAATTGTCGCGACGCTGAACATGGATGACTTCGCGCTTTCAGGCGACGGCCGCACCAGCTTTTATGGACCGTCGCGCAATCCGCACAACCCGGAATATTGCACGGGCGGTTCGTCGTGCGGATCGGCGGCGGCGCTTTACTACGACGATATCGATCTGACTATCGGCACTGACCAGGGCGGCTCGATCAGAATTCCCGCGTCGTGGTCGGGCGTCGTCGGTATCAAGCCGACCTACGGCCTGGTGCCTTACACCGGCGTGATGAGCATCGACCCGACGCTGGATCATGTCGGCCCGATGGCTCGAAGCGTGAGCGACGTCGCTTTGCTGCTCGAAGTGCTCGCGGGCAAGGATCCGCTCGATCCTCGTCAGCGCGAGGTCACGACCGCGCCGTATCGCGAGGCGCTCGGCAAGTCGCTCGACGGAATCAAGGTGGGTGTCGTGCGTGAGGGATTCACCCAGGCGGGCGCCGAGGCTGACGTGAACGCAGCGGTGAATCGCGCGGTTGCGGCGCTCGGCAAGCTCGGCGCGCGCGCGACCGAGATTTCGATCCCGGCGCATCGCGACGCCTCCGATCTGCTGTACGCGATCGTGCCCGAGGGAATGGCGATGCTGGCGCGGACAAACCTGCACGGGACGCATCACACGGGTGCGTACATGCCGGAACTCGCCGCGCATTTCGGACGGCGTTTCCCGGAGCGCGCGAACGATCTCGCGCTGACCGTCAAGTTCATGCTGGTGTTCGGCAACCTGATGCGCGAGCGCTATCACGGAAAGTTCTATGCGAAGGTGCAGAGCTATCGGCACCTGCTGACGGCGAAGTACGACGTAGCGCTCGCCGAGTATGACGCTCTCGTGATGCCGTCGACCCCGATGAAGGCGCATCGCCTCGACGAACGCGCGCCCTATTCGATGATCACCAACACCGCGCCGTTCGATATCACCGGGCATCCGGCGATCAGCGTCCCGTGCGCGAAGTCCGATGGTCTGCCGGTCGGCTTGATGATCATCGGGCGGCATTTCGACGACTCGACGCCGCTGAAGATTGCGTATGCGTACGAGCAGAGTGTCGATTGGTTGAGGCAGTAGAAATGGAGCTGGCAAAGCGTTTCGTGGACGTTGGGATTTTCACCAATCGGCTCGACGAGATGCGTGCGTTCTACGGCGAACGGATCCGGCTGCCCTACGAGGAGCTGCTGCCGGTGGGAGGCGGCGTAAGGCAGTATCGCTACGGACTGCTCGGGTCGGTTCTCAAGATAAATCACGCGCGCGATCCTCTGCCAGCTCGAATCGCGGGCGGCTACCGGATGCTTTCGATTTCCGATCCGCGCACTCCCATGCCGCTTCCGATGCAGGATCCCGACGGCAACGATATCGAGCTGATCCCGACCGGCCACCGTGGCGTCAATCAGATCGAAATCCAAATCGGCGTCACCGACGAAGCCGCCTTCGAGAAGTTTTATGCCGACGCGTTGCAGGCTGGGCGACTGGCGGCCAACCGCTTCAAGCTTGGCGAAACTGTGATCAGCTTCAACCACGATCCCGCGGCCGCACGCATGCCTAAAGCGCCGTCCGCCAGCGCGGCAAATGTGACCGCGTCGATGCGCGCTGTCGGGATGCGTTACATCACGGTGCAGGTGCGTGACGTTGACGCGGAGCATCGACGCTTCATGTCGATGGGCGTGTGGGAAGGCGCCGCGCCGGTTTCGCTCGGCGCAGTTGCGCGCATTTCATTCATCCGCGATCCCGACGGCAACTTCATTGAGATTTCGCAGCGGGCGTCGTTGACGGGGCCGATCCTGGGCTAGGCGGCAGCGCAGCGGCGGGTGGCGGCGGCTGCAGGTCGGTCGCGAGCAGGGAAAGTACGATCGGCACCAGCGACAGATGCGATGGATTCGGGCCCGCGACCTCGTCGACGATCTCTTTGAGCTTGGCCGCCGGATAGTTCTGCCGCGCAACGATCAGGGGTATGTGGCTGTCCTGCCACGAAGCGCTGCCGTGCCACGAGTGATACGGGCCCGAGAAGTAGTAACGCTTTTGGATGGGAATGTTCAGTCCCGACTTCGAGAGCAGCAGGATGTCGCCGCTGCGATTGCCGTACGGTCCCGCGCTCAGCCATTGCATCCGCCGATCGAGCTGGATCAGGTCGGGTCGCGGATGCGCTCTCAGGTAATCTGAAATAGCGACCAGCCGATGGCCATCGAAGATTTGGTACTCCATCGTCGGTTGCCCCGCCGGAGTCGGAACCCGCGCGAAGATCAAGTCGAGCGTATCCTTCATCTGAGGAACTGGCTTGCCGATTTTGTTCGAGTTGTAGAATGCCTGCGCCACTGGCAGCACGTCCTGTTTGTATCTCGGTGGGCGCTTCCAATCGCAAGTCGTGCCCGCATTGGGACAGGTCGAGCGGTCGGCCAGGTAGACGTACGCGATAGCGCCCTGGTACGCGACGGCAGACTGGTAGTCCTGTTCGTTAGGACCGGGATTCAGGACCAGTTTCCTCGGCCGGAATCCGGCCGACTTCAGGGCCGCGGGCGGACCGTCGTTGGAATCGGAACCCAAGGCATGTTTGGGGTCTCGCAACACCGGAGTATGCCCATGGTCGGCGATTATCATTACGTAGGTCTGATCGAGGACGCCGAGGTTCTGGTAGTAGGCCAGCACTTGTGCGACCAGCGGATCGGTTACCCTTTCGAGATAGTCGACCTCCATATTCAGCGGATCGTTGGCCAGATGGGTGTACAAATCGATCCCCGGGAAGTACACGACCTGGATTTTCGAAAGGCCATGATCCTCGATGGCATCCAGCAGCTTGGGCACCGATTTCTTGTCGAGATCTTCGTAGATATCCATCTTTTCGGGCGAATTCTCGCCACCGCCCCGCGCGATGAAATCCGTGTACAGGGTAACCATCGAGATCGGATCGACGACGGTGAAATAGTCAGCGCGCCGGTAAATCGGATTCAACGAGACGGACGACTTCACTCCAGCTTGCTCAAATAGCGTGGGGGTCTTGAGCTGCTTGCCGACCAGATCCTCGATGATCATGGCCCGGTTGTCGTCCATCTCCTCGACCGATACGGGCACCGGTGCGTAGAATCTCATCTCTTCGCGCACGAACCATTCGTTGCCCGACACCCCGTTCCAGGCCGTCGGCGCGCCGGTGAAGATCGCCGACCATGCGGCGATGGTGGTCGAGGGCAGGATTGTGACTGCGTTCGGCACGGAATAGGCGTGCTCGTACAATCCGCCGCCCTCGGACTTGCCAAGCATCCCGGCCATTGCGGGTGCTTTGCCCGAGTTGATCGCTTCCATCAACTGGTCGTAGCCGGCCCCGTCAAAGGCAAAGATCAAGACGTAGGGACCCGGCTGGTCCGGCCGAATCTGCTTTTTGGCGCGTTCGCCGCCGTGCAGGATGAATTTGGCGGTGGTGCAGGACGCCAGGATTGACAATGCGACGCAAGTCGAGACCAGCGCGCAGCGGAGGAGGATTGAGACAGGATTATGGCGCATCATTTTTGATTCTGAAAATCTAACTCAATACGTCGGTCCGAAAAAGAAAAAGACAGCCAAGCACGCACTTGCGGCGAAAGTCGAATCAGTGCAGGGATTTCTCGTACTGACGCGCGATGAAGCATCCAGTCGATCCCGGAACAGTCGGGTCGTCGCGACCATCAACCTCGACCTCGGCGACCCGAACGAATCCGGCCCCCTCGTAGTAACTGCAAAGCGCTAAGTTTTCCGAAAAACAGTCGAGACGTAGCAGTTTGCGGCCGGTGGCAGCAGTAACTCGTTCGGCGAACTTGAGCAGTTCGACGCCCAAGCCGCGCGCGTCGCGACGCACTGCTACTCGGTGAATATAACCTGCCTCTTCCGCCGCGCCGGGCCAGAACAACTCGTCGCTCCACTGGAGCGTGAAAGTGCCGACCGCGCGACGATCGTGCCTTGCGACGTACACCTCGCCGCGCGAAATGCTGTCCGCGATCAACTCGCGCGGAAATCCGTCGACGCGCCACTGATTGATCCCGCGCGACGCAAGCCATCGCGCCGCCTCGTTCAGCACGTCGAGCACGTCGTCGATGTCAGCGGGAACTGCCAGCGAAATTTCCACCGAGCCAATCGCGGATGCGATCGGCTCGGCGGTCGGTTTCACTTGCGAGAAGTTTCGGCGAGTTATGCCCAGCGTGAGCGCGGGCGATTGCGCGTCGATCGATTTCGCGCGCCCGACGAGCGGAACACCGTCACCGGCTTGGGCGCATGGATCTCGATTTTCTCGAAACCCTCGACGTGCTCGCGATCGAGCGCGTTGCCGAGCGTGCGTTCTAGTCGCGCCAGGTTGACGCGCTCCTCCTGCGTGACCAGGCTGATCGCCTCGCCCGCCTTGCCCATCCTGGCCGTGCGCCCGATGCGATGGATATAGCCTTCGGTCTCGTCAGGCAGGTCGAAGTTAATCACGTGCGAAACGTCGGGGATGTCGAGTCCGCGGGCGGCCACATCGGTCGCGACCATCACGCGAAACTTGTGCGATCGGAATCCCGCCAGCGCCGCGTTGCGCTGGCTCTGTGAGCGGTCGCCGTGAATCTGCACCGCCTTGATGTTGGCGCGTATCAGCAGCTTGGCGACCCGGTCCGCACGGCTCTTGGTCCGCGTGAAGACGATCGCACTCTCGACTTCGGGACGCTTGAGAATCTCGAGCAGCACCGGCCCCTTGTTCTCGAGCGTGACCGGATAAATCGACTGGCGAATCTGCGAAGGCGGCGCGGCTTTGGTGCCTCCGACTGTGACGCGCTCGGGCGAGGTCAGAAATTCGCGCGCGATCATTTCGGGGCCGGACGCCATCGTCGCCGAGAACATCATGGTCTGGCGATTCTTCGGCACCATCTTCATGACCCGGCGCAGCTGCGGTAGGAAGCCCATGTCGAGCAGCCGGTCGGCTTCGTCGATGATCACGACTTCGATTTTGTCGAGCTTGACGATGCCGCGCTCGATAAAATCGATAAGCCGTCCGGGACACGCGACCAGCACCTGCGCGCCCTTGCGAATCGCGTCGATTTGATGACGCTCGGACTCGCCACCAACCACAGTCGCGCAGCGGATGTGAGTGTGACGGGCGATCAGATCGAACTCGCGCGCAGCCTGCGCAGCAAGCTCTCGCGTCGGCATGATCACCAGCGCGGCGAGATGCCGCGTATGCTTGCGATGCAACCGGTCTATTGTTGGGATCAGAAAGGCCGCGGTCTTGCCGCTGCCGGTTTCAGCCGTGGCAACCACGTCGCGCCCGGTAAGCGCAACCGGGATAGCTCCGGCCTGGACCGGGGTCGCTGTATGATGACCGCGGTCTTTGATTGAACGATGGATCTCGGGCGATACGGAAAATTCAGAAAACGACAAAAAGTATCCTATGGTTCAGTCCCCCGGATTCCAGTTCAGAAAAAAACCGAACTTATGGGTCTGATGAGTTGAGAGGGTGGCGTCACGGAATCCGACGCGCGCATAAAGTCACGATTGACTTGGCGAAAGGGTACAGGAATCAGTGAAGCGACACAATGGCCCCCAGCGCCAGCGGGAAGAACTTGATTGTATGTGAAACCCGCGGTGGGTTTCACGCTTCCTTCGGCAGGGGTGACCCCTGCACCCAGTATCAATACCAGGATGCGGGACTTCGTCCCTGTTAGAACTTTGTAAGGTAACTACCCGCAAGTGAGCGGCCGGCGACTAAAGTCGCCCGCCGCGGGAAAGATCCCCATCAAGTTCGAACAGGGACGAAGTCCCGCATCTTTCCTGATTCTAAGGTGCAGGGTTTAACCCTGCCCAAGGAAGCGTGAAACCCAAGGATGGGTTTCACTTAAATAAAGTTCCTTCTCTAGAATTTCCCATGCCTCCCCACTCCCGACGCGAACCTCTCCGCGCCCGCGCGCGTCTCGCCTGATTCAACCGTTGCGATGCCGTAGCGGTACTCATTCTTGAGCGCGGCGTCGAGCGGCAGCGTCCACGCCTCGTACGCGGACATGCGATCTCCTCGCATGCATCGTTGCGGGAAGCTCGCGATCTGCTTCGCGAGCTCGCGCGCGTGCGCAAGCGCAGTACCCGGATCGACCACGCGATTCGCCAAGCCCATCGCGAACGCCTCTTCGCCGGAGACGCCGCGTCCCGTGAGGATCATGTCCATCGCGCGGCTCATTCCTATCAGCCGCGGCAATCGAATCGTGCCTCCATCGCAGAGCGGCACGCCGAAGCGCCTGCAATACACGCCGAAAGTCGCGTCGCGCGCGGCGACACGCAAATCGCACCACAAGGCCAGCTCGATTCCGCCCGCGACGGCGTATCCTTCGACCGCCGCGATCACCGGCTTGCTCAACAACATCCGCGTGCATCCGAGCGGCCCATCGCCATTCTCTGTCACGCGATTGCCGCGACTCGTCGCGACCGCCTTCAGATCCGCACCAGCGCAAAACGTTCCGCCCGCGCCCGTGAGGATTGCGACCGACAGCGCGTCGGCGGCGTCAAAGCGCCGGAACGCGTCGGCGAGTGCTGCGGCAGTCGGCTGATCGACGGCGTTGCGCGCCTCGGGCCGGTTGATAGTGACGATGGCGATTTCGTTCTCGACTGCGAACTCGACCAGGCTCATCGAACGACCTCCCCTGCTGAAGTGTGAATTCTAAAAAAACATTTTGCTTGTCGAGGAACGGAGATGCACGACGCCCGAGTCCAAGGTGCGGCGGCTCTCGAAACCGCTGTGCGCGAATACCTCCAGCATCTGGCGGTTCTCGCCGAGCACGTCGGCTTCGAATTCCGTGACTCCATTCGCATCGGCGATGCGGCTCAGATGCTCGAGTAGCAGCGTGCCGATGCCGCGGCCCTGGAACCCGTCTAGAATCGCGAACGCGACTTCTGCGCGATGCTGATCGGCACCGCAAATGTAACGGCCGACGCCGATGAACCGCTCGCGTCCATTCTCAGTCAGCGTGGCCGCCAGTCCGACGTGATTCTTGAAATCGAGCTCGGTCAGATGCTTCAGATCCTGCGGCAACAGGTCGCGCCTGATTCCCATGAATCGAAAATAAACCGACTTCTCGCTGAGCCCCTTGAAGTGCTCGTGCAGGCGTTCCTGATCGTCGGGACGAATTGCGCGGATCAGGATCGCGGCGCCGTCGAGCATCGGAACCTCGACGTGATAGTTCCGCGCGTCGATCAGCATGTCGCGATTTCCCATATCGGCTATCGAGTATACCGCGCTGCGTTCGCGATGCTCGTTCAGGTCAGGATTACAAAGCGCACAGGCGGTCGACGACTTTGTGGATCATCGCGGGGCCGCGTTCGAAGGCGTCGCGGCGGACGTGCTCGTTGGGCTGATGGGCCTCCCCGAGGTCGCCGGGACCGCAGATGAGCGACGTGATGCCCGAGCCGGTGAACCATCCGCCGTCGGTGGCATACAGCGCGCCGCCTGCGGTCTTTGCTCCTGTTACGTCGAACAGCGCGCCTTCCAGAGCCGTTCCGCGCGGCGAGTCGAGTGGGGGCACGACGTTCAGGAGATTGGTTTCGATTTTCGCGCGATGCTCGCCGCCGGCGTAGTCGTGACTGTCGAGCGCTGCCAGCCGGCGCTGGATCTCGTTGTAAACGTCGAGCGGGTCGGCGTTGGGCAGGGATCGGTAGCTGACGCGCAGGGTGCATTCCTCGGTAATCATATTGAGCGCGATCCCGCCGTGCACCGTCCCGAAATTCAGCACGTCGTGGGGAGCGTCGGGAAAAATCTTCGCGTATTCGGCCGGTCTGCGTGCCGCGAGTTCCTGCTGATAACGGCCGATCGTATCGATGACGCGGCCCATCACGGCGATCGCATTGACACCGCGCGCCGGTGCGCCGCTATGGCCGCCGATGCCGCGGACGGTCACGCCGAACGACACGATGCTTTTGTGCGCGCGGGACACTTCCCACGAGGTCGGCTCGCCGATCCACGCCAGGCGCGGGACCGGCGTTTCGCCCAGGATTTGCTTGAGCGCGGGCGCGACGCTTTTGGCGCCGAGGCAGCCGACTTCCTCACTGGCGGTGAAGACGAACACCAGCGGCCGCTTGAGCCGCGACGAATCGAGCGTCCGCGACGCGTCGAGGCACTGCGCGATAAAGCCTTTCATGTCGGTGGTGCCGCGGCCGTAAATTCTGTCGCCCGCCGGTTCGAGCTTGAGCGGATCCCGCGACCATCCGGGCTGCCCGTCGAACGGGACGACATCAACGTGCCCCGAAATTATCAAGCCGTCGGCGTGCGGCGGACCGACCCATGCGACCAGGTTGGCCTGCGAGACGCCGAACAGTTCGATCGGCTGAATTGCGGTTTTGAATCCGCGCGGCGCGAGCTCGGCCGCGATGTATTCCATCGCGTCGCGATCGCTTTTTGCGCTGACCGTGTCGAACGCGACGAGCCGCCTCGCCGCCTCATACAAGTAGTCGTTCATGGTGCACCTGGCCCGTGAATCCGGTCACGAGAATCGCACAATCGGCGTGTTGATAACAAATCGCAGTCACATAACATCGCGGAAATACTCATGTATTGGCCGATGTCGCAACAGGATAGGCAATGGGCCGCGCGGGTGGCTAGAATGCTGGGGTCGGGAGGAAGGGCTGGATGGAGTTGGATGAGCAGATGGCCAATCAATCGGATAGTCATGTAACAGTTGCGCCGACGACGGTCGCCGATGCGCCCGCGCCTCAAAATGGAGCGGCGCTCGATTCGATCGCGACGTCTGCCGTCGTTGATGGCTCGGTCACCGCGGTCGAGAAGGCGCCGCCGCCGCATATTGATAAGGAGCTGACGTCGCCAGACCTGTTCCTGAATCGCGAGCTGACGTGGCTCGCGTTCAATCGACGCGTTCTGCATGAGGCGGAAGACGAGCGCAATCCGCTGCTCGAACGGCTCAAGTTCCTGGCGATCACCGCGTCGAACCTCGATGAGTTTTTCATGAAGCGCATCGGCGGCCTGAAGCAGCAGGTCGTCGCTGGGATGCACGAGCTGACGGTCGATGGACGCGCTCCGCAGCAGCAAATCAACGAGTGCTACACGGTGGTGCGCGAGATCGAGCAGCGGCAGCGCGAAGTCGGCCCCCATATTCTGCGCGAGCTCGAGAACCACGGCATTCGTGTGCGGCTTTACGCCAGCCTTTCGGACGAAGAGTGCAAATCGGTTCGCGACTACTACTACAAGAACATTTTTCCGCTGGTGACGCCGCAGGCGATGGACCCGGCGCATCCCTTTCCGTTCGTGTCGAACCTGTCGCTCAATTTACTGGTCACGGCGCGCTACCAGAATGACTCGGACCCGCTGATGACGCGAGTGAAAGTGCCGGTCGGCTTCGGAATCCCGCGCTTCCTGCGGGTCGGCAACAAAAATGATTTTGTGCGGCTCGAGGACGTCATCGCCAACAATCTTGATTTGCTGTTTCCCTCGATGCTGATCGACTCGTACGAACTTTTCCGCGTGACGCGCAATGCCAACACCGAGCGCGACGAGGACGAGGCCGACGATTTGCTTGCGCTGATCGAATCCGAACTGCGCGACCGCCGTTTCGCGCCAATCGTGCGCCTGGAAGTGCTGGCCGGGATGAACCCGGTTCATCGCGGGATGTTGGCGGCAGAACTCGGGCTGGACGAACGATCCGACGTGTTCGAAGTCGACGGCATGCTCTCGATGCGCGATCTGGCCGAGCTTGCGGCGATCGACGAGCCCGCGCTGCACGATCCGCCGCATCATCCGGTGGACCATCCGCGCCTGACCGTCGGGCGGAGTATTTTCCATGTCATCCGCGACGCGGGTTCCTTCCTGCTGCTGCATCCGTACGAGTCGTTCTCGACGTCGGTCGAGCGGTTCTTGCGCGAGGCCGCGGACGACCCGAAAGTCCGCGCGATCAAGATGACGCTGTACCGGACCTCGCCGGACTCGAAGATAATCGGTTACCTTTGCGACGCGGCGCGCAACGGCAAGCAGGTGGCCGTGGTGGTCGAGCTGAAGGCGCGCTTCGACGAAGCGGCGAATATTCAGTTCGCGACCAAGCTCGAGGAATTCGGGATTCACGTGACCTACGGCGTGGTCGGCCTGAAGACTCACAGCAAGGTGATCCTGGTTATTCGGCAGGACTACAACGGGCTGCGGCGCTACGCACACATCGGGACCGGCAACTATCATCCCGTGACGGCAAGATTTTATGCCGACTATGGGCTGCTGACTTGCGACGGGACCATCGGCGAAGACCTGACCGAGCTGTTCAATTACCTGACGACTGGCTATATGCCGAATCGTCCATATCGCAAGATTCTGCCCGCGCCCACGGTGCTGAAGCGCGCGCTGTTGGCGCGAATCGAGCGCGAAATCAAAGTGCACTCGGCCGCATCACCGGGGCTGATTCAGTTCAAGATGAACGCGCTCGAGGACGTGGACATCACGCGCGCTCTATATCGCGCGTCGCAAGCGGGGGTGAAGGTCGAGCTGATCGTGCGCGACACGTGCAGGCTGCGTCCGGGAATCCAGGGGCTGTCGGAAACCGTGCGGGTCGTGAGCATCGTCGGCAGATTCCTGGAGCACGGCCGCGTCTACTATTTTCGCAATGGCGGTGCGGAGGAGTTTTTCATCGGATCCGCCGATTGCATGAAGCGCAATCTCGAGAGCCGCGTCGAAGTCGTCGCACCGGTCGAGGATCCGCAACTGCGCAAGGAATTGCGCATCGTGCTCGATATCCAGTTGCGGCCCAATCGATGCCAGTGGGAGATGCAACCTGACGGCACTTACGTCAGGACCGCAGCCGCGGACGCCGCTCCCGCATGCCAGCAGGCAATGATCGATTTCGCCGAGACGCGACAGACGGAAGCGACCAAGGTCAAGCGACGCCGCGCCAAAGGTTTCGCCCGCCGCGCAATAAGAGAAAGGAACGACGAGTGACGGGACTGTAGCCGACCCTGAACCAGGGGCTCAGAGTCTCAGGCTCACATCCATCGAATCAGACTTGCTGGGCGAGCGTTGCTATTCGCCGGGACGCGGCGGAATCGCGACGTAGTTGCCGGGATTTGCGGCCATCGCCTCGCGAATTTCCGGATGCGACGAGAAGAACGCACCGAGTTGCGGATGCTTCTTCGCATAGGCGTCGTCATTGATCAGCCTGGGATCGTGAGCAAGCTCACTCGCCACCTTCGGATGCTCACTGGCGAACTCGTTCCAGGTCTTGAGCTTCCGCGTGTCGATATCCCGGCTATCGGCCGCTTTGAATACGGTCGTCGTGTTTCCGTTTACGACAGTGCCCATCGTTTTTCCGTCTTGCGCGAACGATGGAGCAGCGAAAGCGACCGGGAGCGCGACTGCGATCAACAGAGTCGATATATGATTCATACCTTCAGCATAGTGTTTCTGAGCTGAAATGCATAAATTGCTAGGGTGCTATCAAGCACACAAACACTCGAATCATGACGGCGAGCCTGAGGCTCAAGCCCCAGGCTCATCCTCATCCAAATTAGATTGAACAGCTGATGGGGCTATTCCCCGGGACGCGGTGGAATCGCAACGTAGTTGCCGGGATCTTCAGCCATCGCTTCCTTAATTTCCGGATGCTGCGAGAAGAACTCATCCAGTTCGGGATGCTTCTTCACCCAGTTGTCGCTGTTGATCAGCGAAGGCTTGTACGCAAGCGCGCGGGCGACGTCCGGATGCTCGCTCGCAAACGCGCTCCAAGTGTGGAGCTTTTGCATGTCAATGTCGCTGGTATCGGCGGCCTTGAACACGATCTCCGTACGTCCGTTGTCGACAACGCCAAGCACCCTTCCTTCCACTGCGAGGGACGGAGCGGCGAAAGCGACTGGGAGCGCGACGGCGACCAGGAGAGTCGATATACGTTTCATAAGTTTTCACCTCTTCTCGGGATGCGGGATTATTTGCAAACCCTACACACCGTCAGAGCAAAGCAACTCTCATACCGGGAATATATTTCTCACCAGTGTCGGAGATACCGGCCAATATTTCCGAAAGTGAGAATGTACAACTTACAAACTACTCGGTTTTGTCGTATTTGATTTCGCCCGGTCTTCGCCGACTGACGTTCGAGCGCTCTTCGAGTAGTTCAGTTTCGGTGGGGCAGCAGCGCCACCCGACATGATAAACGTCATCGCTTCGTTGATGGTCCAATCGAGCATGACGAGGCGGCTGGTCGGAACCAATTCCATGTAGCCGGAAGTCGGGTTCGGCGTGGTCGGAACGTAAACGGCGGCAATCTCCTCGCCCGTGTCGGCATCGTTGAAAATCCTGGTGACAAGGCCGACGGTTTTCATTTCCGGCGAGGGGAACTCGATCAAAACCACGCGCTGAGAACTGCCGGGCTTGTTCTGAAAGCTACTGACAAGTTGGCGCGCGGCGCCGTAGATTGATTGTACGATCGGAATTCGCGCCATCAGGTAGTCAAACGCGGCCAGCAAGCGGCGTCCCGCGACGGCTGTCGCAATCTCGCCAAGGACGTACAGAGCGGCAAGGACAATCGCGACCGAGATCGTCCCCTGAAACCATTGCGCAGAAAAACCCTCGGCGAGCGTCGGCGAATGAATCCGCAGCCACGATACGTATGCCCTGACGAACGGACTGCCGAGCGCAACCAGCAGACCAACCAGGAAACTGATAACCCACACTGTGACGAGGATGGGAATGGCAGTCAGAATTCCCGCCACGACATTGCGACGGATCTTTGTGAGCATCGATCGAGCCTATCCTCCTGCGTGCGCGGGCTCCGTCGCCCGCCGGCGCAGCGCAGTAGCAGCGAACACAGTTATCGCGACGGCGACGATTGCGATCGCCGCAAGCATCCAGAGGTAGGCTTCGACTTCGGTTCCAATCACTGCCGCTAACGCCAGTGCGGCGCTGACCCAGTAGAAGCTGCGGTCCATGTGCACGCCTGCCATGAAGCAGGTCACAGCGAGAATTACCAGTGTGACGAGTGCAACCGAGTCAGCGTCCATCTGTCCGCGCGCGAGTTGCAGAAAAATTATCTGCACCGCGACGATCGGTCCGAGCCAGTGCAACACCTGCCGGAGGATGCGCCTCCACAACGGTCCGACGTTACTACCGGGCCCGGCGAGTTCGTGCCACAGGCTTACGATGCCGAAGATCGGAAACATCGCGCTCCAGTAATAGCGCGCGTGGAGGTGGCTTACGTTGGTGAGGAACAGACCTATCATGACGAGCACGCATAAAACTCCGACGATCAGCAACCGTCGCAACAGCCCTGCTTCGATCCTGCTAGCCCATGACGTCGGGGCGATGGTTGTCGTCGCAGGGGCGCCTTGTGCAACCGTCGGCGATTCCGTTTCGCTGACACTCATGTATCGATGATTTAGTATCGATCACGATTGCGCAAGCAGCACGGCGATATGCGGCGATACCGTGTCACCAGGTATCGATATTGGGACGCTTCTTGCTGGTGCGCGGCGCTTTCGGCGGGGTCGATCGCAGACCCGCGACGATCCATTTGCGCGAGTCGAGCGGGTCGATGACGTCGTCTATTTCGAAGTGCGACGCAGTGTTCACTGCTTTGCCGTGGCGATACATCCGATCGACCATCTCGTCGAACAGTTCCTTGCGCTTCTCGGGATCCTCGACGGCGGCGAGCTCGTTGCGATATCCGAGCTTCACCGCACCCTCCAGTCCCATGCCGCCGAACTCGCCGGTCGGCCACGCGACAGTAAAGATCGGCGCCTTGAAACTGCCGCCTGCCATCGCCTGCGCGCCCAATCCGTAGCCCTTGCGCAGTATGATCGTAAACACAGGCACGGTGACGTTCGCGCCCGTCACGAACATCCGCGACGCGTGCCGCACCAGCGCAGTCTTCTCAACCTCGGGGCCAACCATGATGCCGGGAGTGTCGCACAGGAACAGCAGCGGAATGTCGAACGCGTCGCAAAGCTGCATGAAGCGCGCGGCCTTGTCGGCGCCGTCGCTGTCGATCGCGCCCGCGAGATGCACGGGGTTGTTGGCGATCAGTCCTACCGGACGTCCTTCGATCCTGATCAACGCCGTCACCATCCCGGGGCCGAAATGCCGGCGCACTTCGAGCACCGACCCCGTATCGGCCAGCGTCTCGATGACCGCGCGGACGTCGTAAATTCGTAGTCGATTCTCAGGGATGATTGTGCGCAACAGACGCTGATCGGCGCATACCCAGTCGCGCACTTCGCCCTGAAAGTACGATAGGTACTTCTTAGCTACTTGTACCGCTTCGGCTTCGTCGGCGACCGGAATGTCTACTACGCCATTAGCTACTTGCACGTCCATCGGTCCCACTTCTTCGGGGCGGAATATACCCAGTCCGCCACCCTCGATCATCGCGGGCCCGCCCATTCCGATGTTCGATCCCTTGGTCGCGATTACTACATCGCAGCATCCGAGCAATGCCGCATTGCCGGCGAAGCACCTGCCCGAGTTGATACCTACCAGAGGCACCAGGCCACTCAATTTTCCCCAGTAGTTGAATGCCATGCAGTCGAGTCCCGCGACGCCAAGTCCGTCGGTGTCGCCGGGACGTCCGCCGCCGCCTTCGGTGAAGAACACCACCGGCAGGCGCGACTTCTGCGCGATTTCGAACATCCGGTCTTTCTTGCGATGGTTCTGTTGGCCCTGCGTGCCGGCGAGCACGGTGTAGTCGTACGACATCAGGACGCACTGCGCCCTGGACTCTTCGAACAGGTCGCCGTTGACGCGTCCGATCCCCGCGACCATCCCGTCGGCCGGGGTGTTCTTCACAAGGTCTTCGATCGTGCGCCGCCGCCGTTGCGCCGCGATAACCAGCGGACCGTACTCGACGAATGTGCCGGGGTCGCAAAGGTCATCGATATTTTCGCGAGTGGTGCGCTGCCCGGTCTTGCGCCGACGCGCGACCGCGTCGGGCCGCGATGCGTCGAGGCCGAGCCCGTGACGCTCGACCACTTCCGCGAGATCGGGACGCACGCGATCGAGATCGACCTCGCCGGCCTCGGCACTATGCGTCGTCTCGACATCCGCCTCCTCGATGAAGGCGAGTGGATGCCCTTCGAAGATTGCGTCGCCTTTGGCAACTGTGATTCGTCGCACGATTCCGCTCTTGTCGGCCGCGATGACGTGCTCCATTTTCATCGCTTCCATGACGAACAGTTGCTGGCCGCGATGAACACGGTCGCCTTCGCTCACATCGACGGACACGATCGTGCCTTGCATCGGAGCCTCAATCGCCACCGTGTTCTCGGGCGCCGTGATGTCGTGCACTTGCGGCGTCACGACGCTGGTGGTCGCAGCGATCGGCGACGATGCGTTGCTGTCGGATTTTCCGTGATGGAGAACCGCCAGCGGATCGCTCGCGTCGATTTTTGCTCCTGCACGACGCCCACCAGCTTGCTCGACGCCAGCTCTGGGAGCCGGCGACGGACGATCGAAGAACAATCGGCGATGCCCGGATTCTACGCCGCCAATCAGCTCAGCGATGTTGTCTTCGACGAAGCGGGTGTAGACACGATTCGCGATGAACTCGGGGTGCTGCAGCAGACTTTGCAGGAATCCAATGTTGGTCGGCACGCCTTCGATTCGGAATTCGCACAGCGCGCGATACGTCTTTGTCACCACGTCGGCGAAGTCGGCAGAGTGCGAGTGCGCGATGAGCTTGGCGAGGAGAGAGTCGAAGTTTGGGCTCGTCGTGTATCCGGCGTAGGCGAACGAATCGATGCGCACGCGCGGTCCCGACGGCGCCTCGAACGCGGTGATCGTGCCGCCGCCGGTTTCGCGCTGCCGTCTGTGCGCATCGATTCCATGTTGATTCGCGCCTGCATCGCAAAGCCGCGCGGCTTGGGAATGTCCGCTTGCGTGCATCTCGAGCTCCGCGAGTGTGCGGCCCGCCGCAAGTTGAATCTGCAGTTTGACGATATCGATACCCGTCACTTCTTCGGTGACGGTGTGCTCGACCTGCAGCCGCGGGTTGGCCTCGATGAACGCGAAGCGCGCCTCGTCGCTCGCGGACGCTTCTGCATTGACGAGAAACTCAAAAGTGCCGAGGTTGTCGTACCGCACCTCTTTCGCCATCCGCACCGCAGCTGCCGTTAGCCGGTCGCGAATGGCAGGCTCGAGTCCCGGGCTCGGCGCTATCTCTACAATCTTCTGATTGCGGCGTTGGATGCTGCATTCGCGCTCCCAGAGATGGCTGACGTTGCCCGAGCCGTCGCCGATGATCTGCACTTCGATGTGACGCGCGCGCGGCATCAACTGCTCGACGTACACGTCGCCGTTGCCGAACGACGCGCGCGCCTCCGACTGGCATCGCTTGTATGCTTCGTCGATTTCCTCGATGCGCGAGACGGCGCGCATGCCGCGGCCACCGCCGCCGGCGACCGCTTTGATCATCATCGAAGCGCCCTGGCCTAGCGAGGAAAAAAGTGTCGCGCTTCGTCGAGGTTCGTCGCAGTCGAGGTACCGCGCAGAATCGGCACGCCGCATCGCTCGGCCAGCGCTCGCGCCTGCACCTTGTCGCCGAAGAGCTCGAGGATCTCGGCACGCGGGCCGATGAACGTGATTCCGTCCGCGGCGCATCGGCGCGCGAAGCTCGCGTTCTCGCTGAGAAAGCCGTAGCCGGGATGAATCGCGTCGCAGCCCGCCTCTTTGGCGAGCGCAACAATCTGTTCTCCATCGAGGTACGCGGCCGCGCCCACGCCAGCTAGACGCCGCGCTTCATCGGCCCTTCGCGTGTGCAGCGAACTGAATCGTCGTCCGGGAAAATGGCCACGGTGCGGATGCCCATCTCGGCGGCCGCGCGGATAATTCGAATCGCGATCTCGCCGCGGTTGGCGATCAAAAGACTGTTCGGAGTCATATTTCTCTCGTCTCTTCTTCAAACGCCGGGCGCCCGCCGTACCCGCCAGCCCCCGCACCGTCCGGCACAGCAGTCAGGACATTTCCTGACTTCTACTGGTTCAACTCGGACGAGGCCGAGGAGACCGCGGAGCTGGTGGCGGACATCGTGGCGCGCCGGATACCGGCGAAGTTCGGGCTCGACGCGCGGCGGGACGTGCAGGTGCTCTGCCCAATGCACCGCGGGCCGGCCGGCGCGGGCAGCCTGAACCTGCTGCTCCAGGAGGCGCTGACCCCGTACCGCGAGGGGGCACCCGAACGCCGGTACGGGGGGCGCGTGTTCCGGGTCGGCGACAAGGTCACCCAGCTGCGGAACAACTATGACAAAGGCGCAGCCGGGCGTCTTCAACGGCACGACCGGGGTGGTGACCGGCATGTCGCTTGAGGACCACTCGCTCACGGTCCGGACGGACGAGGACGAGGAACTCGCCTACGACTTCGACGAACTGGACGAGCTCGCGCACGCGTACGCGGTCACGATCCACCGGTCGCAGGGGTCTGAGTACCCGGCCGTCGTGATCCCGCTGACGACCAGCGCGTGGATGATGCTGCAGCGGAACCTGCTCTACACGGGCATTACGCGCGCGAAGAAGCTCGTCGTCCTCGCGGGCTCACGCCGCGCGCTCGCCGCGGCGGTGCGCACGGCGGGCGCCGGCCGCCGCCACACGGCGCTGGCGCACCGCCTGCAGGCCGACTGAAAGCTGCCGCTATCCGGCGAGTGACGCTTACCGCTCGAGTCCGCCAAGGCCTCAACTACTGACCTGCTCGTCACCGACCTCGAAGTAGCCACCGTGACCGACACCAGCGTGATCATCACCTGGTTCACCGGCTCGACGACTGAGGTGGACACGACGGATTCCCGCTCCCCCTCGCGGCCGGCACCGCACTGTATTAGGGACATTAGGAATCTCTCGTGGCCGTCGTCAACAGCCCAGGCCGGCCAGCGACCTCAGGTATCGGCTGGTCTTGCTATGCCGCCGGAGCTGCCTCTTCACCTGTATGAAGGACCTTTCCTGGGGCCGGAGCACTGATGGGCCGAGGCCTCTCAGCCGCATCAGGCGTCGCGGCCCCGGGGATCCGCAGGACGCTAGTGAGCACGTGCCTGGCCGCGGTCATGCTGGGCTGGGCGGCGGGGCCGCCGCGTCGCCCATTTTCGCCTCGGCGACTCCACTGATCGAGCTGAATGCGACATCGGGCAACCGCGAGGTGACCCTGTCGTGGGCGGTGTCCGCTTGTGACAGCGGCCCGTACGGCGTCTACGGCTCGAACACCTCCGAGTTCCACCCAGCGCCGCTACCCGAGAAGCCGTCACCGCCAGCACCGGTGCCATCGTCACCGGCCTGGCCAACGGCACCACCTACTACTTCCTAGTCACCGCCGTCAACGGCGACAACGAGCCGACCTACGCCTGCGGCCAAGCCTCAGCCACCCCGGCGGCCCCGCCGGCCCCGCCGGGTGCGCCGGGTGCGCCTGCCGGGGCTGGACGCGGCAGCGGCGAACGGCAAAGTGAACTTGTCCTGGACCGCGCCCGCTTCCGACGGCGGCGTGCCGGTGACCAGCTACCGCGTCTATGACTCGACGACTTCCGGGTTCGCGCTCGGCGCCCCCGTCCAAAGTCCCGCCGGCACCAGCACCACCGTTGTCCGCATCGCCGCATTCGGCTGGCGCGTCTGCCTCACCCCGGATGGGTGATGACAGCCGTGGTGGGGTTCCGGATGATCGAGTCATGGCCTCATCGCTGCCGCCTGACTCCACTTAGTTCCCGAGTCAACTGAGCCGGGGCAGTCCCTGCAGGCATTGTCCGTCTACCGGAACCTGGGCGTCTCTGCATGGCACCAGGCGATGCAGAACCTCGGCTTTGTCAGCTGGTGAAAGGCCGCCTTCATCCCGTGAGGAGGATGCCACTGCAGGCGGCGCGAGGTGGGATGGACAGCGCAGGTGAGTAAGGGGACCGGGGTCAAGGTTCCCGCGATTCTGGCCTGGGAGGCCACATGACATCGGAGAGGACCACCACGCCCGAGGGCACGGGCGGGCACCGCGCGGACGGCAGCGGTTACGGGCTGATCGTCTTCGCGGGCATCCTGCTGTTCGTGCTCGGGTTTTTCAACATGCTTTACGGCGCCGCCGCGATCGCCAACTCGCGCGTCTTTGTCACCAACGCGCATTACGTGGCCGGCAACCTGCGCTTCTGGGGCTGGATCACGCTCATCATCGCCGTCCTGCAACTGGCCGCCGCGGCCGGGATCCTGTCCGACATCCAGCTGGCCCGCTGGTCCGGCGTGGCCCTGCTCGCGCTCAACGCCATCGACATGATGTTCTTCCTGCCGGCCTACCCGTTGTGGGCGCTGACCATCATCGCCATCGACTTGGTCGCGCTGTACGGGCTGTGCGCCTACGGCAGCCGCGCAAACCTGGCCGCCTAGCCCGAAAATAGGACCTCGGCTGGGCGCGCGGCAGCTGCCGGCGGTGGTTTGTGCCGTCGGCTGAGGTGGGCGGATGGGTCAGGCGGCTGGGGTGGTTGCTGTCTCGTCGGGGTCTGGACTGGGGATGCGGGCGAGGGTGACTTCGAGGCCGAGGGCTTCGATCTCGCGGACGTGGTAGGCGATCTTGCGGCGGGTGGCGGCTTGCCGTTCGTAGTAGCCGGGGCCGAGGTCCTGGTATCGCATGCCGGGGTTGGACAGCAGCTTGTGGTAGACCCTGAGCTGGGTGTTGCCGACGGCGACCTGGGCTTTGCCTTTGCCGCGGCTGCGGGCTAGCTTGCGGTAGCGGGCGCCTTCGCGGGTGGCGGTCTTGCCGGCCGCGACGGCGGTCTCGCCGGTGACGGCGGCCAGGTACTTGTTGCCTTTCTTGTGCCGGGCCCGGCCGGCGCGCTTGCCGGACTGGTGGTCCAGCGGGGTCTTGCCGGCCCAGGAGGACAGGTGGCCCCCGGTGGGGAACTTGGTCATGTCGGCGCCGGTCTCGGCGACGGCGTCCTGGGCGGAGCGGCGGCCCCAGCCGGGCATGGATTCGGCCTGCTGCAGCTGTTCCTCGTAGGGGGCCAGCAACTGCTCGATCACCTCGGTCAGCCGGGCGATCTCGGCGTTGACCCGGTCGATGCGCGCCAGCATGGCCTGGAGCAGGGTGGCGTGCGCCGGGGTGAAGAACTCCGCGCCGTCCAGCGCGTGCTCCAGCTCGGTGATCTTGCGGCGGGCCCGGGCGCGGGCCAGCTGGGCCAGGACCTTGGGGTTGCGTTCCCCGGCGATCAGGTGGTCCATGATGTCCCGGCCGGTGACCCCGTGCAGGTCGGTGATGACCGAGGACAGCTTGATCGCCGCTGATTCCAGCAGCTTCTCGGCGCGGTTCTTCTCCCGGGTCCGCTCGTCGGTCAGGTCCCGCCGGTAGCGGGTGTGCAGCCGGATCACCCGGAACTCCGGGTCCGGCACGAAGCAGGACCGGACCGCGCCGCGCTCGAAGCAGGCGGCCAGCCACCGGGAATCGGACGGGTCCCGCTTGGGCCGGCCGGGCAGGTTCTTGACCTGCTTAGCGTCGGCGAGGACGCACTCGAACCCCTCGGCCTCCAGCCGGTAGAACACCGGCTTCCAGTAGTCGCCGGTGGCCTCCATCACCACCGCGGGCACCTGCCAGCAGCGCAGCCAGTCCGCCAGCGCCAGCACCCCCCGCTTGGTGGTGGCGAACTCGCGGGTCTCGCTGGCCCGCCGCGCCGGGTTCGCCTCCGACGGCACCCGGATCGTGGCGGCAATCTGCGCCTTGCCGATGTCGATGCCGCATACCCGGTCCCGGTACAGCGGCTCGTCGGTCACCTCTTCCATCGTCCCTGCCTTCCGTTCTGGACGGCCAGCGCACCCCGGCGCTAGCCTGCGAGAGCGGTACCGCCCGGGGAGCCGGGGGCGTGCGGCAGAAACTAGCCCGCGTGCTCGAAGCGACAGTCAACGGCCCCATGGGTATCCGGCTCCCGGCGTCAGGCTGACCGGCGGCCTCATCCGCGACCAGAGAGAAAACGACGTCACGGGCGGTACCGCCAGCTATTTTCCCGCCGGGACGGCGCCGCGCGCAGCGATAGGGGTGGCTAGCCCGAAAATAGGACCTCGGCTGGGCGCGCGGCAGCTGCCGGCGGTGGTTTGTGCCGTCGGCTGAGGTGGGCGGATGGGTCAGGCGGCTGGGGTGGTTGCTGTCTCGTCGGGGTCTGGACTGGGGATGCGGGCGAGGGTGACTTCGAGGCCGAGGGCTTCGATCTCGCGGACGTGGTAGGCGATCTTGCGGCGGGTGGCGGCTTGCCGTTCGTAGTAGCCGGGGCCGAGGTCCTGGTATCGCATGCCGGGGTTGGACAGCAGCTTGTGGTAGACCCTGAGCTGGGTGTTGCCGACGGCGACCTGGGCTTTGCCTTTGCCGCGGCTGCGGGCTAGCTTGCGGTAGCGGGCGCCTTCGCGGGTGGCGGTCTTGCCGGCCGCGACGGCGGTCTCGCCGGTGACGGCGGCCAGGTACTTGTTGCCTTTCTTGTGCCGGGCCCGGCCGGCGCGCTTGCCGGACTGGTGGTCCAGCGGGGTCTTGCCGGCCCAGGAGGACAGGTGGCCCCCGGTGGGGAACTTGGTCATGTCGGCGCCGGTCTCGGCAACGGCGTCCTGGGCGGAGCGCCGGCCCCAGCCGGGCATGGATTCGGCCTGCTGCAGCTGTTCCTCGTAGGGGGCCAGCAACTGCTCGATCACCTCGGTCAGCCGGGCGATCTCGGCGTTGACCCGGTCGATGCGCGCCAGCATGGCCTGGAGCAGGGTGGCGTGCGCCGGGGTGAAGAACTCCGCGCCGTCCAGCGCGTGCTCCAGCTCGGTGATCTTGCGGCGGGCCCGGGCGCGGGCCAGCTGGGCCAGGACCTTGGGGTTGCGTTCCCCGGCGATCAGGTGGTCCATGATGTCCCGGCCGGTGACCCCGTGCAGGTCGGTGATGACCGAGGACAGCTTGATCGCCGCTGATTCCAGCAGCTTCTCGGCGCGGTTCTTCTCCCGGGTCCGCTCGTCGGTCAGGTCCCGCCGGTAGCGGGTGTGCAGCCGGATCACCCGGAACTCCGGGTCCGGCACGAAGCAGGACCGGACCGCGCCGCGCTCGAAGCAGGCGGCCAGCCACCGGGAATCGGACGGGTCCCGCTTCGGCCGGCCGGGCAGGTTCTTGACCTGCTTAGCGTCGGCGAGGACGCACTCGAACCCCTCGGCCTCCAGCCGGTAGAACACCGGCTTCCAGTAGTCGCCGGTGGCCTCCATCACCACCGCGGGCACCTGCCAGCAGCGCAGCCAGTCCGCCAGCGCCAGCACCCCCCGCTTGGTGGTGGCGAACTCGCGGGTCTCGCTGGCCCGCCGCGCCGGGTTCGCCTCCGACGGCACCCGGATCGTGGCGGCAATCTGCGCCTTGCCGATGTCGATGCCGCATACCCGGTCCCGGTACAGCGGCTCGTCGGTCACCTCTTCCATCGTCCCTGCCTTCCGTTCTGGACGGCCAGCGCACCCCGGCGCTAGCCTGCGAGAGCGGTACCGCCCGGGGAGCCGGGGGCGTGCGGCAGAAACTAGCCCGCGTGCTCGAAGCGACAGTCAACGGCCCCATGGGTATCCGGCTCCCGGCGTCAGGCTGACCGGCGGCCTCATCCGCGACCAGAGAGAAAACGACGTCACGGGCGGTACCGCCAGCTATTTTCCCGCCGGGACGGCGCCGCGCGCAGCGATAGGGGTGGCTGACCGGAAGGTAGAAAGGATGGTCCGCTCCAGCGCCGCGGTCCAGCAGTATCCGTACGATTTCAGCGCGGCCGGCCAGCGTGGCGGCCTGCATGATCGCCGCGGCGTACGACGGCAGCAGCAGATCCGGTGCCTCCGCCAGCGCCGCGCCGAGCCCGGCGGCGTCGCCACGGTGAGCGAGATCCCTCGCCCGCGCCACGCTCCGGGCGGCGATGCCGCACCAGGCCACCGGCCGCGGCCCGGTCTTTGATTCGCCTCCGCGAACGTCCTTCCCACCCGGCCTGTCCCCTCGCCCGGGGGGTCTTGCCGGGGCCACCTGCCCGCTGACGAGCGCCATGGCGAACGAGCGGACCTGCGCCAAGATCGCGCCGCGATCGTCCTCGGCCGCGACCGTGGCCACCATCGCCTGGCGGAAGTGCCCCAGCCACCGGTCGGCGAGCGCGGGCGTGATCGGCAGGCCGTCGTGGCGGTGTTTCAGGCCCGCGTGGGCCTGCTCGCTGTAACGACGCGGGCCGCCCAGCCACTCGGCGAAGAACAGCTTCTGCATCGACCGGCTGCCAGCCAGGTCGCGCGGGAACAACGGGCGCAGCTGATCGTCGTCCCCGATCCCCTCGTACAGCAGGTCAACCAGTCCGTCGATCGTCAGCTGGCCACCGATCCGCTCGAACAGATCGCCACCACGGAACGTCCGGAAACCCGGCGGATAATCCAGCAGGATGCGGTGCTCAAGGGACGCCGGAGGCGCAGGGTCCGTCCCGGGCCCGTGCGGCGCCGCGGCGAGACCGGTACCGGGCGGGACCTGCCTGCGGAGAGCGGTCGTGTACTTTTCCCCTGCGCGAGCCGCGGCGCGTGCCTTCTTCCGCGCGGTGGTCTGCTTCTTCGGCATGGCTGCGTCCGTCTCCGGCGAGACCCCGCGCATCCCGCCGACGAAAGGGCATGCCTGCCGGACAGCGGGTCATCGCGGGCCCCGAGAGACCTTGACCGGCGATGCCATCGCGGCGCAGGCGCGGACGGCGGCGGCGGACGGCGTACGGATCATGCCGTAGCAGAAATGTTAACAGCCACCGACGAAGTGCGGTCGCCGCGGGTGCCGTAGCTGCTACTGTCGCTGCCGCCAGCGAGCGCGCCAGCCGTTCAGCCCGCGCCCCAGGTCGCCGCCTAGGCGGCCACGTCGGTCTTGCGGGGGCGTCCGCGGGGACGCTTGCGCGGGACGATCACACCGTGTATCAGCAGCTCGCCGCCCCAGATACCCCAGGGCTCTCTGCGCCCGAGAGCACCTGTCAAGCAGGCCATCCTGGCCCCGCATCCCTGGCACAGGGTCTTCGCTTGCTCTATATCCCGCGGAGACTCGGCGAAGAACAGCTCCGGGTCTTGGCGGCAGGGAAGATCCAGGTCCACCGGGACCGCGGTAGCCGAAGGAGCCACGCCGGCACCTAGGTTCCAGTGCGAGCCGGGCATCACCGGACTCGGACCCCGATGGCCAGCCAACGGCGCGGCCGCATGCTCGCGATCCACTGGCCGGCCGGGTGGCCCAGGTAGTACGCGGGAGCGCTGTTCGGGCGGCGAGCATTCCGCCGCGGCGAGCCGCGGAGATCCCGGCGAGCGGCCTCGCCGCCACGGTCCCAGGTGAGAGATTCGATCGATCCGCTGAAGTGGTGTCCGGCCGGGCACCTGATCATGGCGCTTTCCAGGGGCCCGTCGGCCGAGCGCATGGTGAACCGGCACCTGACCTCAGCAGGCAGCCCGCATCGCGCGACACCCTCCTGGTCCAGGTAGGCCGGGCAGTCAAGGAACATCATCGTGGCCTCCGTCAATCGCAAGGTCGGGGTAAAGGTGCGGCTGCTGCGGCGGCGGCCGCTCATGAAGCCGGACCAGCGTTACGGCGGTCCGGTCAGGCGACAAGGAACTCCGCGAGCCAGCGTTGCGGTCAAGCTCAGCGGCGTCGGCTGTCCAAGGAACTCCGCGAGCCAGCGTTCCGGTCAATCTCAGCGGCGTCGGCTGTCCAAGGAACTCCGCGAGCCAGCGTTGCGGTCAGGCTTAGCGGCGTCGGCTGTCCGCGGTGAGGCGCGGTTCGGGTTGGCCTTCCTCAGGCAGGCGTGTACCCGTACGGCGACGGGCCGGCGGTCGCGCGCCGGTGCTGACCGTAAGCGACCCGGTCACGCGCCGCCACAGGTAGCTGGAGCCGAGGCCGTAGGCGAACGACGCCAGCGGCTGGGTTCGCCGGTGCCGGCGTCGCTGGCCGGGTCCGCTCGGGTGCGCACCTGGCCGCGGCGCTGGTCCGGGCTTCCATCTTGCTAGTCATGGTCTTCTCCCTCGTTCGTGGTCACCGGACTCCGCTGACCAAAAAGACCGACTGTCGGTCTAACTCTTGCAGACCGACTACGGGTCTGTCAATATGTCCGGTGCGCCATGGGTGCGGCTTTTCTGGAGGGAGCCTCCTGGTGGCAAGAGCCAGAGGGTGGCGGCAACGACGTCGTTGCGGCAACGACGTCGTTGGGCGGGTCGCCCAGGGAAGTCCTGAGGCTCACTCCGAGGGAAACGCACCCGTGAGCCATCGAGGACGAGAGCTTGCGCCAAGTCACCTGGGTGGTAGTAGAGGAAGCCCGGCCCGGGCCCGCCAGTAGGTCAGGTCAGATAGCCGGCGCTTGAGCCACAGGCCGGCCGTAGGTCACGGCCTCGCGCACCTCAGGGGGCAGAGACTGGGCGAGTTGCGCGTCGGGCTGAGCGCCGAGTGAGTCGTTGATCGCGGAAAACGCCAGGCGAAGGGCCACGAAGGCGGTGATGGCGAAGATCTGCCCGTCATCGAGCCCGGAATCGCGCAGCGCCTGGATGTCGGCGGGCGTCGTCGCGTTCGGATCCGCGGCGACCCTCCGGGCCCACGCGGCCATGGTCTTCTCCTGGTCCGTCAGTCCGGCGTCGCTGCCATTCAGAACCCCCGCCGCGAGGGCGGCGTCCGACGCTTGGCCCAGCTTCCCGCCCCACGCCAGCGAGCAGTACGAGTCACCGAGGGTCGAGGCGGCCGCGGCCACCAGGATCCCGCGCTGGCGGAAGGTCAGACCGCTCGGCGTGAACGCCTGAGACATCAGCTCGAACAGCCGCTTCAGGGTGTCCGGCTGGTGCGCCCACAGCCGGGACACGTTCCACACGTAGCCGCTGTCTGCGAGGTCATCGTTGTAGAGCTCCTGCACTCGGTCCGACACCGTGGGTTCTTCGAGAAAGCTGCCGGTCATGCGCGTTCTGCTCCTTCGGGTTTGCGGGCCAGGTAGCCTACGACGTTGATGTCGGCCCGGAGCGGCAAGCCGTCGCGTAGCTGCCCCTGGGCCTGCTCGACGGCGGCGCGACGGAACTCCGCCTCGCCGACGTTCTGGATCGCCTCATACGCCGGCCCGGTAGCGGCCAGTGCACGCGCGTACACCTCCGGGTCCGCGAACTCCCAGGCGAACGGAACCTCCACGCGCTGGACATCACCGAATCCGTGCGACGCCAGGAGCTGCTCGCCCGCACC
The DNA here is from genome assembly GCA_963733715.1 of uncultured delta proteobacterium. Classification (GTDB taxonomy): domain Bacteria; phylum Desulfobacterota; class Binatia; order Binatales; family Binataceae; genus Binatus. The sequence continues at coordinate 7,179 of CAVTEN010000040.1, read as the reverse complement.
GGGTCGGCCCAGCGACACCATCACCGCCTGGTTGTCGACCTTCTCCGCCGCGGCCAGGCGGAACGGCGCCAGCGCCCAGGCGCCGGGGGACACCTTCAGGTGACCCCAGACCGTGATCCCGGCCCGCCCGCCCGGGCGCAGGACCCGGTATATCTCGGCCACCGCGCCTGGAGTGGTACCCCAGATTCCCCGAAAGCTGGTGACCACGTCGAACGACGCCTGGTCCCACGGCAGTGCGTTCATATCGCCGACCCGTATGTCGGCATCCGGGCTCCGGTCCCGGGCCACCGCGACCAGCCGGGCCGAGGCGTCGATCCCGGCGCATGAGGCGCCGCGCAGGCCAGCCAGCTCGATCGCGAGCCCGGACCCGCACGCCACGTCGAGCAGCCGCTCCCCGGCATCGACGCGGAGCCGGTGGTGCATAGCGACGTACTCCCGGCAGTTGCCCGGCTCGCTGAGCGTGGCGAAGTCCACCGCCCTGCGGCCCCAGCCCTCGTCCACCATCACCCACTGGGGAGTGTCCGTACTCGGCCTCGTCATTGCCCACTCCTCTGCGTTACCGGTCCCGCTGCGCTGTGGTCACCGGTCCGCCGGGCCAGGCGCCCGGCTGAGGTAGCACAGATCGGTACCAGTCTGCGGCGAGCGGCTGTTCCCGGGCAAGCTCGGAAGGTGCCGGGTCAGGCCGGGCTCCCTGAACCGCTGATTCACGCGCTTGCTCGATGGAGACGGGATGGAGAGCGCCTGAAGATGATGCGGAAATCATATGGAGATAGGGTTATCGCCGGTCTCACTTGTTCCCGTCATTGACCATTAACATGGTAAGGGTTACGCTCCGGGAAGCGCTAGCTTGCTCGAGCGGCGCGGCGGTCTACGCGCAATTCTGGGGGTTCTTTTAATCCGGCAGATGCCAATTGCGTCGCTCTTACGCGGACTAATCAACCAGATTCGGAGCGGCCGCTTAAAGTCAGCTCGTTCGGCATTGGGAGGGATGCTAGTCGTGAGCACAGAGATTTCGTGGGTATTCGAAGCGGCTGTCAAGCCGGACGCGCTGGACGAATACGGCGCCCTGGCGCGGAAGATATCCGCCGACAACCGGGCCGCCGAGCCCGGCCAGCAGGTCTTCGAGTGGTTCATGGACGGCCAGGACGTCCACATCTACGAGCGCTACCAGGACTCGGCCGCCGCCCTGGCCCACGTTCAACGCTTCGTGGAGAACTTCGCTTCCAGCTTCCTCAGCCTGTGTACCCCGACGCGCATGAGCGTGTACGGCGAGCCGAGCGACGAACTGAAGGTGGCGCTCACCGGTTTCAACCCGCGTTACCTGGAGCCGCTGGCTGGCCACGCTAGAAACTAGGACTGCAGTGACCGCTTGCTGAGCCAGTCCAGCGCGGCCTGCGCGACTTCGCGCCAGCCGTGGTCGATCGTCAGCGAGTGGCCGCGGTCCGGAAACTCGATGAGATCGGTGATGGCCGGCGACTTGTGGTAGAGCTTGCGGGTCGATGTCGTGATGGCTGGCGGCACGGTGTGGTCGTGGCCGCCGGCCGTGAGCAGCAGCGGCCCGCGGGTCTTGTTTGCGGTGTTCACCTTCGCTGGCGACCGCGGGGTGAAGTTCGCCACGGCGGCTTCGAACAGCGGCTTGCCCGGCGAGGGCACTGTCCAGCGGTCGTACAGCTCAGCTGACTCCTGCTCGGGAAGCATGTTCCCGAAGCCGTACCGGAACTGTTCCGCGGTGAGCGATATCGCCAGGTTGCGGTTAGCTGGCTTGCGCAGCGCGATCGAGGCGACTTTCAGCGCGGAGACGGGCAGGTTGAGCACGCCCTTGATGGGCGCGGCGTCGATCGCCACTGCGGCAGCGGCCAGGTCCTGGCCGAGCAGTCGCTGCGCGATGAGGCCGCCGAAGGAGTGGCCGATAACGACCGGAGGGGTCTGCAGCCCGCGGATGATCCCGGCGTAATGGTCGACCACATCGTCGATGCCCTTGCCCGCCACCCGGCTGGGGTCCCGGCGGGTCTCCTCCACCGTGTCCGAATCACCTGGCCAGCCCGGTGCTGTCGGTACGTAGCCCGCCTCCTGGAACAGTTCTAGCCACGGGCCCCACGAGCTGGCATGCAGCCATAGGCCATGAACGAATACTGCGGGCCTGCCTGGTTGTGTCATTTCGCGCTCTCTTCCTCAGAGTGGCCGCGATGTCCGCAGCGCTGGCACCTCACAAGCAGTTCTACTCCCTCCGCCCCGGCCGTCAACAAGTCCCGTGAATCACACGCCCCAGTTCTTACTGCGCGCCCCGCAGGTCGAGGTGCCGGCGGTCGTGCTCACGGCGGACGGACTGATCCACGCCAGTGCGACGATGACAGCGGAGCGGGGTCACGCGGGCTGACCAGGCTGGTCTGGTAGGCGAAGACGACGAGTTGGGCGCGGTCACGCGCGCCGAGCTTGATCATCGCGCGGCTGACGTGGGTCTTGGCGGTTGAGGGGCTGAGCGTCATGGCGTCGGCGATCTCGTCGTTGGACAGGCCGTGCGCAACCAGGGCCACGACCTCTCGTTCCCGCTTAGTGAGGCTTTCCATGCCCGCCGCGGCAACCGCGTCGGGCGGCCGGGCGACGAACTCGCCGATCAGGCGGCGGGTGACCGCAGGGGACAGCAGCGCGTCCCCGCGCATGACCACGCGCAGTGCTTGCAGCAGGTCGGCCGGCTCGGTGTCCTTCAGCAGAAAGCCGCTCGCGCCTGCCCGTAGCGCGCGGAAGATGTACTCGTCGAGCCCGAAGTTCGTCAAGATGACGACCCGTACGCTGTCCAGCCGTTCGTCTGCGACGATCTGCTCGGTGGCCTCGATGCCGTCGACTGCGGGCATCTGGATGTCGATGAGCGCGATATCCGGGCGGTGCTCTGCGGCGAGCGCCACCGCCTGCTGGCCGTCGCAGGCCTCGGCGACCACCTCGATGTCGTCTTCGGCTTCGAGCAGAGACCGGATGCCGCTGCGGATCAGCGCCTGGTCGTCGGCGAGCAGGACCCTTATCACGCGCTATACCCGAACGGGCAGTTCGGCCCGCACCTGAAAGCCGCCGCCTTCCCGGGGCCCCGCGTGCAGTCGTCCGCCGAGCGCGGATACCCGCTCCCGCATGCCGATCAGGCCCAGCCCGGGTCCTGCTGACATCGTGCTCGCGCCCTTCCCGTCGTCGTGGATCTGGACGGTCAGGGCGTCCTGCGCGTACTGCAAGTGAATGGAGGCGCGGGCCTGGCCGGCGTGGCGGCTGACGTTGGTGAGCGCTTCCTGCACGATCCTGTAGGCCGCCTGGTCGACGTCGGGCGGAAGCGGTCGCCGAGCGCCGGTCACGGTCAGGCGTACCGGCAGTCCGGCGGAGCGCGCACGTGCCACCATGCTGTCCAGCTGGTCGAGGCCGCTGCCGTCGCAGTCCTGGCTACCTGCGCCGTCTTCGCTGCCGTAGTGGTCCTGGTCGCGAAGCACGCTGAGCGTGGCGCGCAGTTCCCGGGTGGCGTCCGCGCCCGCTTCCTGAATCGCCAGCAGCGCGGGCGGCACGTCCTCGCCGCGCTTGCGCGCCAGGTGCACCGCCACGCCGGCCTGGACCTGGATCACGGAGATGCTGTGGGTCAAGGAATCGTGCAGCTCGCGGGCGATGCGCAAGCGCTCCTCAACGGCTCTGCGCCGGGCGGTCTCGTCCCTGGTCCGCTCCGCTTCTTCGGCGCGCTGCTCGACCTCGCGAAGGTGCAGCTGCCAGATCCGCGCCGCCACGGCCATGACCCCGGCCGAGATGAGCCAGCCGGCCGCGTAGAACCTTCGCCAGCCGCGATCGGTGCGCATTGTTCGAGCCTACGCGTCCGCCTCGCAGGCGCATCGGCTCGGCGTAGCCATTTTCGGCTACTCCCCGCGTGGTATTCCGGCGCTCTGCGGCATCCGCGTCGGCTAGGCAGAAAACGCTCCCGTCGCCCGACGACAGCGCTGGCCTCGTGTCGGCAGCATCGATCCCATGAGGATGACACCCAGGAAACCTTTGGCGATCGAGGCGTGCGGGCTGGTCAAGGCGTTCGGAGCCGTCCGGGCGGTGGACGGGCTGGACCTGTTGGTGCCGGGCGGCGGCGTGTTCGCCCTGCTCGGGCCGAACAGCGCCGGCAAGACCACCATGATCAGGATCTTTACCACCTTGACCAGGCCGGACGCGGGCATCGTACGAGTGCTGGGCCACGACGTCATGACGGAGCCGCACGCGGTTCGCAGCGGGATCTGCCTCGCCGGCCAGTTCGCCACGGTCGACCCCAGCCTGACCGGAACCGAGAATCTGGTGCTGCGCGCACGGTTGCTGGGACTCGGCCGGCGGGCGGCCCGGTCGCGGGCGGCCGAGCTGCTGAACGCGTTCGGGCTGGCGGACGCCGCGATGCGTCCGGTGCGGACCTATTCCGGTGGCGTGCAGCGCCGCCTGGACATCGCGGTCAGCTTGGTGGTCAGGCCAGCGCTGCTGTTCCTCGACGAGCCCACGACCGGGCTTGACCCGCCCAGCCGCGGCCAGGTCTGGGAGACGGTCCGCTGGCTAGCCGCGCAGGGCACGACCGTCCTGCTGACCACCCAGTACCTGGACGAAGCAGACCGACTGGCAGACCGGATCGCGGTCATCGACCACGGCAGGGTCGTTGCGGAAGGCACGCCGGAAGAGCTCAAATCCCCGGTGGGCCCCGGCGCCACCATCGCGCCGGCGGCATTCACCGAACGTGGCCGCGATGCAGTACGGCGTCCGAAGATGCTGCGGAATCCCCCCACCATGCGCCCGTACCGCGCCGACCTCGGCAGGAGCTAACGTGCCGACACCAACCGCAGCCGCAGCAGCCACCGCCTCCGTTCCGGCCCGCGCCCTCCGCCTGGGTGCGATCGCGGCCGTCGCGTGCGTGGCGCAGTTCATGATCGTGCTCGACTCGAGCATCGTGACCGTGGCCCTGCCGGCCATGCGCACAAGTTTGAACCTGTCCGCCGAGCAGCAGCAATGGGTGATCAACAGCTACCTGGTCGCACTCGGCGGCCTGCTGCTGCTCGCCGCGCGGATCGGCGACCTGGCTGGGCACCGCCGGGTCTTCCGGATCGGCCTGGTCGTATTTACCCTGGCCAGCCTGGCCGGGGGGCTGGCCACCAACGGAACGCTGCTGGTCGCCTCCCGGGCGGTGCAGGGCGCGGGCGCCGCGGCGCTCGCCCCGTCCAGCCTCAGCCTGATCACCACCACGCACACCGAGGCCGCGCGCCGGGTGAAGGCCCTGGCCCTATGGAGCCTGATGGGCGGGGCCGCCGGCGCAGTCGGCGTGGTCCTCAGCGGAATCCTGACCGCCGAGCTCGACTGGCGCTGGGTGTTGTTCGTGAACGTGCCGATCGGCGCCGCGCTGTTCGGCGTTTCCGGCCCCGTCCTGCCCCGGGCGCCCCGGCGCGCCGGGCGCGGACCCCGGCTCGACCTGCCCGGCGCGCTGCTGGCCACGGCCGCCGCCACCATCTTGACCTTCGGCTTCTCCCGCGCGCAGGCAGGCGGCTGGACCTCGGCCCCGGTGATCGGCTCGCTGATCGCGGCTCCGGTGCTGCTCGCCCTGTTCGTCCTGGTGGAGACGCGCAGCCCCATGCCGCTGGTTCCGCTGTCATTCTTCCGTTCGCGGCGGCTGTCCGTCGGCAACTCGATCATGTTCTGCCTCGGCGCGACCATGACCAGCGCGTTCGTGTTCATCACGCTCTACCAGCAGCAGTGCCTCGGCTACAGTGCCCTTCGGTCCGGCCTGGCCCTGGTCCCGATAACGATCGTACTGGTGGCCGGCACGCTGCTGTCCGTCCGCTGCTCCCGGTGATCGGCCCGCGCGTGCTGCTGGCCGGCGGCGCCCTGATCACGGCGGCTGGCCTGATCTGGATATCCGGCCTGCCGACCCACTCCGCTTACCCGCTGCACGTCCTCGGCCCGACCGTGGTCGCGGGGTTCGGCATCAGCTGCATGCTGCTCTCGGTGACCGTCGCCGCGACCTCGGGCGTGGACCCCGAGAACGCCGGCTCGGCCTCGGGCCTGATCACCACCTCGCGCCAGATCGGCGGCGCGCTCGGCCTGGCCGTGCTCACCTCGATCGCGGACTTCGCCGCCCTCGGCCGGGACCGCCGATCCGATCGCCGCTGCTGTTCACGGCTACCGGGTCGCGTTCCTGGCGAACGCCGGGATCATGCTGCTGGCCGCGTTCGTCGCCCTGATCCTGCCGCGCGAGCCACGCCGCGGCTAACGTCACGGCGGTCCTCATCGGGCAGACCGTAGACTTCCGGCTATGGTTGCTCGGCCGCAGGCAGGCAGCGGTGCCAGGATCGCCGAACTCGTGGCCACGCTGTCCTACGCTGCCGATCTCGGGCTCGGGCAGCCGATGGCGCACTGCATGCGGCAGACGGTGATCGCCTTGCGGCTCGGGGAACTCGCCGGGGCCAGCGACCGCGAGCTTGAGGCCACCTATTACCTCGGCCTGATGATGAACGTCTACTGCCACGCAGATGCAGCCGAGCAGGCGCAGTGGTTCGGTGACGACATCAGCCTCAAGGGCGACGGGTTCGAGATGCTCGACATGAGCACCCCGCGGATAATCTCGTTCATCTTGCGGCGAGTGAGCTCACACGGGAGCGGCGTGGCGCGCGCCCGGCGGCTCGCGGCCTTCCCCGCGGCCGGGATGAAGCAGGTGGCCGCGTTCTTGACCACGCACTCCACGCTCGGCTCGCAGTTCGCCAGGCAGATCGGCCTCGACAACGCCGTCAGCGTCGCCATCCAGCAGGCCTACGAGCAATGGGACGGCAAGGGTTATCCGCACCATCTGCCGGGTCACCAGATCTGCCTGCCTGCCCGGCTGGTGCAGCTGGCCAGCCCGGTCGAGATCTTCCGCCGGGCGAAAGGATACGGCGGCCGCCGTGGCGATCGCGCGCAGGCATCGCGGGAGAGGTTCGACCCCGCAGTGGTGGACCTGTTCTGCGAACACGCAGCGAACCTGCTGGACGGCCTCGATCAGGCCTCCGACTGGGACGCCATCCTGGACACCGACCACCCGCTCTCGCGTCGCGTCGCCAGCGCCAGCCTGAACAATGTCCTGGAGGCGATGGCCGATCTGGTCGACCTGAAGAGCCCGTACCTGGCGGGCCATTCGCGAGGGGTAGCCAACCTGGCGGGCGAGGCGGC
>CAVTEN010000039.1:0-93258 GCA_963733715.1 uncultured delta proteobacterium | reverse complement strand
GCGGAAGCGGCTGAAGAAGGCGACGATCAGGCCCCACAGCACCATCAGCACTGCGATCCCGATGATGCCAAGCCCGACGCCGGCGAGGATTCCTGTCGCACACAGGACGGCGCCGATCACCAGTAGCGGAATTGCGAATGCGATCGGATTGAATGGATCGTTGCGCGCCGCCCGCTCGACCATCGCGGCCGCCTGCTCTGCCGTGCCCGCATCTTCGTTGCTTTCTTTCAGCAGGCTCACCGCGTAGTCGGTGAGTTCCTGCCGATTAGGCATCGCGCGCAAACGGTCGGCGAGCTCCTTAGCGAGCTCCTCGACGCGTTCGTCGTTGGCCTGGGAATCAGTGTCGGGTTTGTTCGATTCAGTCACGCTGCGCTAAGAGGCTCACGCGTTTTTGCGCGCGACGATCACCGTGTGCACCGAGAACCGGCTGATTTTTTCGTTGCGCTCGAGCGTGATCGGATGGCCCTTGAGCACGTCCTTCTTGCGCAGCTTGGTGGTCCATCCGAGTTGCCGCGCGATCGGATTGACGATCGTGTTGAGCGCCGCGACCGCCTTGTTCGAGCTCTGGAAATGCGTCGTCATCGCGATGCGCCCGCCCGGCTTACACACCCGCACCATCTCCGACATCATCCGGTACGGATCGGGCACCACGGTCAGAACATGAAACGACGTGACGTAGTCGAAGCTGTTGTCGGGATAGTCGAGATTGAGCGCATCGCCGAGGCTGAGCTCGATATGCTTCCATCCGTTTTCAGTGACGCGTTTCTTCGCGCGTTCGAGCATATCGGCGGATGGATCGATCGCGACCACGTGCGCATACGGCGGATATCCGTCGAGCGCGATACCGGTGCCGACTCCCACTTCGAGCACGCGGTTGCCGGGCCTGAGATTCAGGCTCCCAAGAACTTCGTGCTCGCGATCGACAAAAACCCGGCCGAAGAAAAAATCATAGAAGCGCGCGAGGTCGGAGTAGACGCGGCTTTCATGCGGTTGCGACATTGGAAAGCTCCCTAGGGTTGGACAGGCCCAGGTACTCAGTGCGGGAAGGAAGCTTCAGCGCAGGGGCGTCAGGCCGCCGCGTTGATTCCTCGCAGCTGACGTTTGACAGAAGTTATATCTCGCTTGCGAAATCGCCACTGCCGGCCTTTCTTGAAGGCCGGAATAATATTGCGCCGTGCAAACTCGTTGACTGTGTCCGGGCTCAGGTCGAGCATGAACGCGACTTCGCGGGAGTTCAGCAGTATGTCGTCTTTATCGGCCATTGTGAGATCCAACAAGACGCCTTTCAGGGATTTTGTCGGGACGCGATTTTGTAATATGCGCCCACTCACGAAGTCAAGGTAAAAGTCACCGGATACCTGAAAGTTTGCCAACAATCCTCCAAGGTCGCTCAGCTTACATCTCGTAACACAGCTAGAGTCATTAAACGCTAATTGCAGTCAGCTTGCGCATCTGAATCTTGTAATCGTACCAAGCCCGTGTAACTACAATACATGAAAACAGGCCGGTCAGCACTCCGACACATAGAGTGACGGCAAAGCCTTTGACCGGTCCCGTCCCGAACTGAAAAAGGATCAAGCCCGCCGCGAAGGTCGAAATATTCGAGTCGCGAATCGCCGACCACGCGCGTTCATAGCCGAGCTTCACCGCCTCGCGCGGGGATTTGCCGTTGCGCAACTCCTCGCGCATGCGCTCGTTCACCAGCACGTTGGCGTCGACCGACATGCCAAGCGTCAACACGATTCCGGCGATGCCAGGCAATGTGAGTGTCGCGCCGAGTGCGGCCATCACGCAGATCAGCAGCAGGATATTCAGTGACAATCCAAAGTCCGCGAGCAGACCCGCGCCGCTGTAATACACCGCCATGAAGATCAGCACGGCGCCCGCGCCGATCACGAAAGACATCTCGCCCTGTCGAATCGAATCGCGCCCGAGCGACGGGCCCACAGTCCGCTCCTCTTCGATTTCGACCGGGGCAGGCAGCGCGCCCGATCGCAAAACGATCGCGAGATCGTGCGCCTCTTCCATCGAGAAGCGTCCTGTAATCTGCACGTGACCGCCGGGAATCCGCTCCTTGATCACGGGCGCCGAGTAAACTGTTTTGTCCAGCACGATCGCGAGACGCCGTCCGACGTTTTGCGAGGTCATCGCGTCGAAGATGTCCGCGCCGCGATTATCCAGCTCGACTGCGACGTAAGGACCTTCGAGCCGCGCGCCCGGACGCACGCGCGCATCAGTGACGGTGTCGCCCGTCATCAGCACTGGAGACTCGACGAGGTACGGCTCCCTGCCGCCGCGCTCCGAGGTGCCGTAGAGGATCTCGTCGCCGGGGGGCGGGCCGTTCTTGATTGCGTCCTGCACGTTCTTGGTATCGTCAACCAGTTTGAATTCGAGCACCGCCGTCTTGCCGATCAGTTCCTTGGCGCGCTCGGGGTCCTGGATACCCGGAAGCTGCACTAAAATTTCGTTGTCGCCTTCTTTGGCGACGGTGGTTTCACGCACACCGAGCTGATCGATTCGGTTGCGAATCGTTTCCAGCGCCTGATCCATCGCGTTGTTTTTAATCGTCGCCTCCTCTTGCGGCTTGAAGGCAAGCGAGTACACGGGACCGGGGCTGGACGAATCGGTGTTGCTCGACACGGACAAGTCTGGATACGACTTCTGCATCAGGTCGAGGAATGCGGTGCGATCGGCGCTGGACTTGAGCTTGACGACCAGATTGCCGGAATCGTCGACCGAGACGTCCTGGAAATCGATCTTGTTGTCCTTGAGTTCTTTCTTGAGGTCGTCGGCGCGGCGGCGCAGTTGCGTTTTTACCGCCTCGTCGAGCTTCACCGCCATCAACAGATGCGTCCCGCCCTGCAAGTCGAGGCCGAGCTGGATTTTGGTCGCACCGAATCCAGCCTTGTACCAATCGGGCAGATCGATGTTGAGGCTCGGGAGCAGAATCAGTATCGCCGCGAGCACGATAGCGCCGGCCAGGTAGATGCGGGTAAGCCCGCTGCCGTTGGTGAAATGCATATAGAGAAAGGACACGATCAGTACGAGCAGGATGAGGATCGGTCCGAAACTTTGCGTCTGTTCCACTATTGTGAAGCCCCTACTTGTCGTCTTTCTTGGCGGAGGTCTTATAGCTCGAAATCGACGCGATTTGCGATCGCTCGACCCGCACCCTGACGTTGGGCGCAATTTCGAGCGTAATCACTTTGTCGCCGGCGTCTTGAATCCGCCCGATGATTCCGCCGGTCGTTACAACTTCGTCGTTGCGCTTGAGCGAGCTAAGCATCTTCGCCTGCTCCTGCGCCTTCTTGTTCTGCGGGCGGAAGACCAGGAAGTACATGACGGCGACGACCATCGCCATGATCGGCCCCGGACCCGTCATCAACTGCTGGACAAACGACGGATTGTCGGTTGGGGCGCCGGCGGCAGCCTGCGCCCATGCGGTACCTTCGAACAACATCAGATCACGTCCTTGGGATCGGTCGAAACGTTCAAGCTACAACTCTCCTGAAAAAACCGGTTCGGCTTCTCGCCAGCCGGCCGCGGTGACCATTGCGAATGCCCTGAAATTCCCGGATGCGATAGCATCGCGACAATTGCGCATCAAGCTCGCGAAGAAGTGCAGATTATGCTCCGTCAGCGCGCGCGCCGCGAGTATCTCGCCAGACAAATATAGATGACGCAGGTAGGCGCGTGAATGGGTCCGGCACGGGCGGCATTCGCAGTCCGGATCGAGCGGAATCGAGTCGCGCGCGTGCGCGGCCTGCTTGATCGACACGGCGCCGGTGCTCGTAAAGGCCATCCCGTTGCGCGCGTTTCGCGTCGGCAGCACGCAGTCGAACATGTCGAAGCCCATCGCCACTGCGGCGAGCAGGTCCGACGGCGTACCTACTCCCATCAGGTAGCGCGGCTTGTCCGCCGGCATCATCGAGGCCGACAGCGCCGCCATCTCGAGCATCGCGTCCTTCGGTTCGCCGACTGAAAGCCCGCCGGCCGCATAGCCGTCGAACGGGATCGCCGTTATCTGCGACGCGCTGATCTTGCGGAGATCTTCGAAAATGCTGCCCTGGATAATTCCGAACAGCGCTTGCGTCGTGCTTTTACGCGCTGCGAGACTGCGCTCGGCCCATCGCGCGGTGAGCTCGAGCGACTTGAGCGCGCGGCGATGCTCGGCCGGGAACGGAGTGCATTCGTCGAGCGCCATCATGATGTCGGCGCCGAGCTGTTCTTGAATGTCAATCGCGCTTTCGGGCGTGAGCATCAACGGCGCGCCGTCGAGGTGCGATCGAAAACGGATTCCCTCTTCATTGATCGAATTGATCTTCGCCAGGCTCATCGCCTGGAACCCGCCCGAGTCGGTCAGCACCGCGCCCGGGAATCCCATGAAGCGCGCGACTCCCCCCATCTCGCGGACCAGCTCGGCGCCGGGGCGAATCGCGAGATGGTACGCGTTGGCGAGCACCATCGTGTAGCCCATCGACCACAACTCGTCGGGCGCCATCGCTTTGACCGCGGCGCGCGTGCCGACCGGCATGAATGCGGGCGTCGCGATCGCGCCATGCGGAGTTTCGATCCGCCCGGTGCGCGCGTCGCCATCGACCGCGCTCACGCTGAATTCAATTGGCCCGTTCACAGGATCAACATCGCGTCGCCGTAGCTGAGAAAGCGGTAGCGATGGCGAATGGCTTCGCGGTACGCGGCAAGAATCTGATCGCGTCCCGCAAACGCCATCACCAGCGCGAGCACCGTCGTTCGCGGCATATGGAAATTCGTCAGCATCGCGTCTGCCAGCTTGAAGCGAAAGCCCGGATGAATAAAGAGCCCCGTGAAACCTTCGACGTCGCCGGTTATCGCCCACGACTCGAGCGCGCGGGTCGAACTGGTGCCGACCGTGATGATCCGCCCGCCGATTCGCCGCGCGTGATCGATTGCAACCTGGGTCGCGGGCGGAATCGTGTACCACTCGGATTCCATCGAGTGACTCTCGACCTCGACCGCGCGCACCGGCGCGAAAGTGCCGGGACCAATATGCAGCGTCACCGTCGCAGTGCGGATGCCCGCGTCGGCCAGCGCTTTGAAGACGTCGTCAGTGAAATGTAGCCCCGCGGTGGGAGCCGCGATCGCGCCGGGACGTGCAGCATAGACGGTTTGGTAGTCGTCGATGTCGGCGGCACCGACTGTGCGATGTATATAATGAGGCAGCGCGAGCGTGCCGTCGCGATTCAGTATCTCGTCGATCGAGACTTCGCCTTCAGCTACGACGATTGGGCGGCCCGGCCGCGCATAGCCCGCGATTCTGAGCGCGTGACCGTCGCCCAGGATGAGGCGCGCGTTGTCCTTGAGCACGCGATGCGTCCGGATCAGCGCGATCCATGCGCCCGCGGGACCTTCAGCTGCACTGGCAGGCCGCACCATCAGCAACTCGACGCGTCCGCCGGATTCCTTCTGCGCGAACAGCCGCGCCGGCAGCACGCGCGTGTCGTTGAGTACGATCAGATCGCCTTCGCGCAGATGACGCACGAGTTTGTAGAAGCGCGAATGATCGACCGACTTGCTCTTGCGATCGAGCACGAGCAGACGCGCCTCGTCGCGGCGAGCCAGCGGCTCCTGCGCAATCAGTTCTTCAGGCAATTCGTAGTCGAGTTCAGAGAGCCGCATCTAAGGGGAAACGTAGTTCGCGCGTGAAAGCAGATCGCGAACTCTGCAACGACTCTCGATTATACGGGAAAGCGACAGGCGTGCGACTCAGTTCGGAAGCTCGCGAAGGTACGCGAACACCAAACTGCTCTCACTTGGCCTGATGCACCGCAGGCGGCTTCCACGATCCGTCGAGCGCAGCCTCCTTCGGCCAGTAGAGTCGCATCACTACGTAGATCGGGCCATCCGGCGCGGGCAGCCAGTTCGATTCTTTGTCACCGCCGGGATTGTCTTTCTGCATATAGATAGTCAGCGAACCGTCCGCGTTCTTCTTGAGGTCCGGCATCATTGGCGAGTTGATAAGGTACCGGTTGATCGAATTGTCGATCAGCAACTGCGTCTTGCCGTCGTACATCGTCACTGACCAGAACGCTTTGACCGGCGGGAACTGTCCGGCTGGAAACGTGAGCGTGTAGCGGTTCGCGCTGCAATCGGGTTTTTGACCTTCGCTGTCGGTGGCGAGTATCGGATAGACCGCCTCGGCCGGGCTATTGCCGTAGATTCCCGCCATTGCTGCTGCGGCGCGGAGCGGCCAGTCACCGTGGTATGCCTGTCGGTCGCCGAAGCCGTTGAGGGCGACGCGCCAGCCGTTCTCATCCTTCCCCAGATCCCCGACCTTCTGCTTGATCTTTTCGAGCCCATTCTTCATGCCCGTTTCGAGCGCGGTCTTTTGCTCCGGCGTGAGCTGGTCGACCGCGAACGGCTTGCCGGCCTCGACTCCGATCTTCGCGAATCGCGCGCGCAGAGGAACCTCCACTGCCGCATGTCCTGTCGGTGGACAGAACTGCAGGACGAAGTTCAAGTAGGCGAACGGATTCGAGTCGGCCATTTGCTTGTCGATCTTAGGCCATTCGATCTCGGGAGCAGGAGGCGGCGCCGGCTTGTTCTGAAATTGCGAGAGCGTCAAGCCGCGATAGCCCGCCTGAATCTTCCTCACGTTGTCGATGTCGGCCGGGTTGAAGAGCTGTGTGCGAAAACCCGCGATCGAGAAATCGGTTTCGCACCGGACCACCTTCGCGATCCCGTCGGGCTTTTCCCCCTTCCAATTGGGACCGGCAACCATGATGCATGCGGCGCCGTTGCCCGTGGTGCGGGTTCCCATGTAGCCGTAGTTGAACGTGTACATGTCGACGAGCTGCACCGCGAAATATCGTGACTTCTCGATCTTCGGATTGCAGATCACGTACGGTTCTGCCCGCAGGTCCATGCCGATGAACGAGTACGGCGTGTCGCTGTTGGGCGTCACAATCGCTGTGTCCTTGGGCGTATACACGTTAGCCGCGTTCCAGAGCTGATTGAGCGGGGCCTTGAACGATGGGTCGGACTTGTCAATGAAGTATTGGTGAAAGACGGCGTAGTTCATGACCATCGGGAAGCCGTAAATGAAGGCCTCCTCGGCGATCTGCGTGGTATCCTCTTTGTCGTTCTGGGCTTGAGCCATCTCCGAGCCATCGACCCAAGACAGCCAGTACCAAGGTCACAGAAACAACAAGAAAGCGCAGCATTTGAGTTTTCACCGAGATCGTCTCCTCATGCAGAGTTGCGCAATCTTCATCGAAGAGGAGGCCGAATTCCATTGTACTTTAGGCCAATACTCAGGCCCCCGCGGTTCCCGAAGGCGCCGCGACCCGATCAATGTCTGAGCAGCGATTTGCGGATTGCCTGATGCTTGGTTTGCGGATGGAGCCACACGCTCATAATCGCCGGGCAGAATGACGGATCGTCAACTTCGCCGGTGCTCGAATTGTTCAAATAGGAAAGCGTCCGGTTGGCGTCCGAGCAGAAGATAACGATCTGATCGCCTTGCTGAACGTTGGGAATAAGCTTCTTCAATTCCGCCTGCCAGATTCGAAGTTGGCGCTCGTCGCCGACCTTGAGGTCGCGCATCTCGGCGATCGCGTTGGTAACTAGAGTGTCTGCCGGAACCGCCCGGCCCGGCTCGATATCGAGCGCATGAGGCGCCGCGGCAGACCATTGCGGGCCGACGATCCACAACGTCGCGTCGTACATCCGGACGCCCCACCACGTGTGGCGGCCTTTCCCGAACGGATGGATCCCCGGGGCGGTGGAAAGCACCTGCGGCGGCAACGGCCTATGGCCACCCTGCGCATTGGCGACCGCGAGAGGTGGCGGAAATCAGAACCAGGAGCATCGTCAGGAATCGAAGAGACGCAGCGCCTGCCGGAATTCGGTGTTTCATCAGCAGCGGATAGTGGACGATAGTCAGGCTGCCCGCAACCCTCTACCGACAAGGAAAATGGCCGCTGCGAGGCGCTTAGAATGGATAGTTGATGCCGGAGAAGATGGCTGCCCCTTCTCCACCCCATCCGACGTCGACGTAGCCGACGACGAAGGGCTCCGCGATTCCGCGGAAGCCAATTCCGCCGACTGGATGCAGTTCCGAGAACGGGTTGTAGGCCAGGTTGTGCGCGACACGTCCGGCTTCGGCGAACGGCGCCAGCTCGAGGATGCCGTGGGTGCCGAAGATGGTTTTGTCCCACACTCGCGTGCGCATCTCGAAGTTCATGACGAACAAGTTGTTGTCGATAAAGCGGCCAGTGCCGTAACCGCGCAGAGTTTGCTGATCGGTCAACAAGCTCTCGTCGCCGCCCAGCCGCGCTTGCGACCAAAATGGAATCTCGCCAGAAACCGGCTCGTATTCGTTAAAAACGTGACCGGCCAACGTGATGCGCTCTCCGATGGAATAGTATTCGCGCAGTTCTCCGCCAAAGCGATTGTACGAAATCGAGCTGCCGAATCTGCGATCCGCAATGCCATAGTAGAGGCGGCCCAGCGTGCCCGATCGCGGGATATCAACCGAGTCGCGCGAGTCGTATTGAAGCATCCACTGCGACAGAACTTCGCTTCCCCCGTTCAGGCCCTTCTTATGTGGGAACTGATTGAAGATTGACGGCACCGAAGTGAAGCCGCCCGGCTCGATTCGCACATAGCGCGGACGTTCCATCATCGAGAGCTGCAGCTTATCAGTGAAGTTTATGCCGAGAATCGCCTCTCCGTAGATTTGCTTGGTCGTGTAGTTGCTCTGGTTTCCCTCGTGAGAATGATTGCCGGTTCCGAAGAATCGCTCGGTCGGATCCTTCTCGAAAAAGAAGCGCCCTTCGAACGAGAACAACTTCTTGTGCTGACGGCCGGTCTGGTAATCGATATCGACATCGCGCGCGATAGTTTCCTGCGCGCCTGCCTCCGCGTACCAGTTCGTGTCCGATGACGGATACGCCAGGTAACGAAAGTTTCCGCCCGGCCCGAGCGTGCTGTTGGAGTTGATATCGGGCGCCAGGATGCTGCTGATCTCGTCCTTATTGTCGGTGAACAGCCACACCGGCAACACGCCGTAAGTGACTCCGCCGTTCGGATCGGTCGCGACTTCAGGCACCGGGATGAATGGCCACGAATTGGGATCCTGAAGTTTGAATGCGCTCCAGTCGTATCGAGGCATCTGCCAGGTGCTGGGTTCCAGCAACGAGAACGATGAGGACTGCGATGTCGGAACAGTTGCGGGCGGCGACGAAGACGACAAAGACGTGGCCGGGGTTGATGAGTCGGCGCGTGCAGTAGCGGCCACCATAGCAAAAGTTGTGATTAAGATGAGGGAGGCGAGGATGCGCCGCATGTGAGATCCTGGAATTATGCTTTGCCTTTTAGCATTCGGCTACTCTCATGCCGCTCCGCCACCACAACCCACGCGCTCGGATACGTCCGAGGCACAAACCGAACGATGGTCAAAAGTGACAGGCTTGGACGTAGCGATCAACCCTGTCGGTGCGTTTGCGACAAGGAATTTTTCTAAATGAATCGTCATACGCGCGCCCGCTTTTCGGCGACGCGGTAAATGTGCAAGGATTCGGACCAGCGGGAAAATTTCCTCAAGGAGTTTCGTAATGGCGAAAGCTGACGGCGGAGAATTAATCGCGCGCGTGATGCGCGAAAATCGTGTGAAATATTGTTTCGCGATCAATGGCGGGCATCTGTTTCCGATCCTCGGCCAATTGCGCAATCACGACATCAAGCTCATCCATATGCGTCACGAGCAGGCGACCGCCTACGCCGCTGACGCTTACGCTCGCACCTCGGGCGAAGTCGGCGTGTGCATGGTCACCGCGGGATGCGGTCTCACCAACGCGGTGACGGGACTGTGCGTTGCGGGACTGACCAACAGCGCCGTGGTCTGCATCTCGGGGCAGCATCCGAACACCGAGGATCATCTCGGATCGTTCCAGGAAGCGTACGGCTCCGAGGTCGTCGACAGTTTCTCGAAGTTCACCAAGCGCGTGACCGATTGGTCCACGATTCAGTTCGACCTGCGCTCCGCGTTCCGCGAAGCGATTTCGCCGCCGCAGGGCGTGGCGCTGTTCGAGATTCCGCAGAACATTCTCTATCACCATGAAGAAGACTCGGGGCAGCGCAAGGGCGCGCGCGAGTTTACGATGGACGACGTCCGCTCGGCGGGAGATCCGTCGAAGATCGATCGCGCGCTCGAGATGCTGGTGGCGGCCGAGCGTCCACTGATTGCCGGCGGCGACGGACTCTTCTGGTCGCAGGCGGGCGCCGAGATGCGCGAGTTCGTCGAGCTGACGAATATCCCGATCTACGCGCGTCGCGCCGGCCAGGGCGTCGTGTCGGAAGAGCATCCGCTGGCGATTCGCGGCGCGTTCAAGAAGCCGTTCACCGGCGGCGCCGACGTGGTGCTCGCAATCGGCTTCCGCTTCTGGAGCGGTGAGCATTTCGGGCAGCCTCCCACCTGGACCGACAAGGCCAAGTACATCCAGGTCGATCCCACGCCGACGCGAATCGGATGGCAGGTCAACGCGGATCTGCCGATGGTCGGCGATCCGAAGATCGTGCTGCAACAGATGATCAAGCGCATCAAGGAACTCAAGCTCGACTTCTCGAAGAACAAAACTTCGCCGTGGGTGAAGCAGGTCTGGGAGACGCGCCAGCGCTTCGACAATCAGATCAAGGAGCAGAACGCGAAAGTCTCGAAGAATCAGCCGATACATCCGGCGCGGTTGTGCGAAGACCTGATCACCGTACTCGACAAGAATGCGACCACGGTAATCGACAGCTTCACGCTCTCCGGATGGATGAGCCGCGCGTTCACCTGCCGCTTCATGGGCCAGGTCGTCGACGCCGGTCCGCTCGCGCCCGTCGGTCATGGCGTCGGGATGGGTATCGGCGCGCAGCTCGCGCGGCCGGGCCAGCAGGTCGTCGTCATCAGCGGCGACGGCGGCCTCGGAATCGGCGGCTGGGATATGGAGACCGCAGCGCGCTACAAGCTGCCTGTAATCACGGTGCTGTGGAACAACAGCTCGTGGGGCCCGAACTTCGATCAGATGCCGGGGCTGAAGGGCCGCACCGATCCCTTCAACATGCTGCCGAACATCCGCTACGACAAAATCTTTGCCGAGATGGGATGCCATGGCGAGCAGGTCGAGACCAACGAGCAGATAATTCCGGCGCTCGAGCGAGCGTTCAAGTCGGGCAAGCCGGCGCTGATCAACGTGATCGGCGACGTCGCAGTCGGCAACGCAACCCTCGGCGGCAACCTGCTAGGCTCGACGGGATCGAACTAGCGACTCGCCGCCGAGAATTTCTGTTCCCCCTTTCCATTCTGGAAAGGGGGTTAGGGGATAGGACCGCACGACGCCACAACGTTTCTGTTCCCCTTCCCCATTCTTCCTGGGGAAGGGGCTGGGGGTTAGGGTTCTGCCTCCCCAGCGCCGCCCGAATCGCGAAAATCACTGATGCCAAATCATCCCGCACTGATACATTCGACAGCCTCAGCACCCGGATCCCGCGCCGCGCGAAATAATCGTCGCGCATTCTGTCATATCCTTGTTGCTCGCGATGCGGACTTCCATCGATCTCCAACACCAGCCGCGCAGCATGACAATAGAAGTCCACAATGTACGGCGCGAGCACCTGCTGTCGCCTGAAATGCGCCCCCAGTCGATTACCGCGAAGTTCCTGCCAGATGAAGCGCTCTTCCGGAGTCATGCGTCCGCGCAGCTCCAGTGCGCGGCGCATCAGTTCTGGATTTCTCTGTTCACGCAGAGTCAACACTGCCATCTGGTGGTTACTAGCATTAAGATGCAACGAACGAAAACACCCTAACCCCTGACCCCTTCCCCAGAAAAAATGGGGAAGGGGAACAGAAGAAAAACATCCGAGCGCGCCGCCGTCCTATCCCCTAACCCCCTTTCCGGTCCGGAAAGGGGGAACAAACGAAGGCCGTCTGGCGCAACGCACTTCCACTAGGAGATCCATTTGCGAGCAAGCTGAGTGACGTTCATGAGAGCGCGCTGCCGAAGAATTTAATCAAACCCGCGCCAAAGTGGATGGCTATCCGGAAAGCAGATTCTGCTCATAATCGGCGGATACCTTGTGGCGTTGCTGCTCCTGATAGCGATTTTGATCTTCCGCGCCTTCGCTGCATCCTGATTCTTCGCCCCACGATGCCAAAAAACGCAGTCAAATAAAGTGCAGTGTCCGGGGATACGTGAGGAATCGCGCATCCCGCTTTTTTGCTCTTCCTTAAGGTTGCGGGGTTTTACCCACTTGTGTACCCTATCACATGGGCACTTTGTTCCGCTGAACCATCGAGAGGGTTGGCATGTCAGCTAGAAATGCGCCGATTTTGAGCGATAAATTTGAGCGGGTCGGTGAAACCGGCTTTGATGAACGCAAGCGAGTCTCCCTGTCCAAAGTCGCAGACCAACTCAACGAAATTCTGCGCCGAGTGTCGGGCGAGGAAAAATCCAGCGAGTTGCGGTTTATCATCTATACGAATGACGTCGGACAGATACTGCTCTCGCCTGAGATCGGCGTCCCTTTGCACGAAGCATGGCTGTACAAAAACCCTGAAGCATTGGCCAGCGTTCGCAGAGGACTGCAGGATGCAGCCGAAGGGAAGGTTCACAATCTCGGCTCGTTCGCTGAATTTGCCGACGATGAAATCGACTAGCAGGTAAACCTTTGGCCTCGAATGAGTTGGAGTTTACCCACGAGGCCAAAGCTCAGCTGGAACGGCTTGATGCGGATCATGCCTTATCGAAACGCCGTAAGTCAGTTCGAAAAGCTCTCGGTTATCTCGAAACCAATCCCAGGCACCAAAGTCTTCAAACCCACAAGTACCTAAGCCTGAAAGGACCAAACAAAGAGGAAGTGTTTGAGGCCTACGCTGAAAACCAGGTGTCCGCCGCATATCGGATTTTCTGGTACTACGGTCCCTCGACAGGCAAGATTACGATTATTGCGATCACGCCACATCCGTAGTCCACGCTAAATGAAACCCATCGCCATCCTTATACTCGCCGCCACGCTCGAGGCCTGCAAAGCGGCCCCGACCTGTCCGCCTGGCACGAAGCTAATCGGCGAGGGGCCGCCCAACGGCTCCGAGATCGAATGCGTGAAGACGGTCAACGGCCAGGACGTCAAAGAAGGACCATTCGTGGTCTATCACGACGACGGTTCGAAGATGATCCAGGGCGAATATCACGACGGCAAGCAAAACGGTGAGTGGACTCAGTGGTACGATAACGGCCAGATGTCTTCGATCGATCACTACAAGGACGGCGTGCAGGATGGCGAGCATACTGGCTGGTACACCGACGGCAAAATTGCCGCGATCGGCATGTATAAGAATGGCAAGCGCGAGGGCGTCTGGAAGCGATGGGACCCGCAGGGGTTCAAGAACTGGGAAGAGACCTACAAGGACGACAAGAAAACCTCATGACGGCTGAGCGAGTGATCAACGTCACCATCGTCGACGCGGACCTGTCGCGCACCGAGCATCAGAACGCGCTCGTCACGATGCTCGATGCGTACATGCGCGATCCGATGGAGGGTGGCGAGCCGCCGTCGGAGCAGGTCAAGCGCGACCTGGTCCCCGGCCTGCGTGCGCATCCGCGCGTGTCACGTATTTCTCGCCTACCACGACGACGTGCCGGTCGGCTTTTCGATCTGCTTCCTCGGATTTTCGACATTTCTCGCGCGGCCGCTGCTCAACATCCACGACATCTTCGTCGATCTCTCAGTTCGCGGCCACCGAATCGGCGCGATGCTGCTCGATCGAATCGAGGCCAGGGCGCGCGATCTGAATTGCTGCCGGATCACGCTCGAAGTGCGTGAGGACAATCGCGTGGCGCGCGGGCTCTATCGCAAAGTGGGTTTCGATCGCGTCGTGGTCGGTGCGGATCGCATCGCGCTCGAGTTCTGGCACAAGCCGCTGTGAGCTAGATCAAACTGCTTTTGCTTCGGTGCTCTTGACGAGCGGCAGCTCGATAACGATACGCGCTCCGCCGCCGGACCGGTTTTCAGCTCTTATCGACCCGTCATGTTGTTCGATGACCTGTTTGGCGATGTAGAGTCCTAGTCCGAGTCCGCCATAGTTGTGGCTGATCGCAGTTCGCTCGAAACGCCCGAAAACTCGCGACAGATCCTCCTCCGGAATGCCGATGCCGCGATCTTGCACGACCAGCGTCGCTTTGTTGGCCTTTGACTTTAGTTCGATATCGATCGGCTTTCCCGCGCCGTACTTGATCGCGTTGGAGATGACGTTGCCGATCGCTTCGTCGAGCCGGAACTTATCCAACTGGGTGCTGATTCCACTGGCGACGCTCAAGCGAAGTTCGCACTTGGCGTTCGATGCAACTTCCGAAAATCGCTCCACGGCTTCCCTGACCACCTCGCCCAGTTCACCGTCCTCCAATTCGAGTTTGAGTCTTCCGCTCGCCAGTTGAGAAACGTCGAGCAGACGGTCCACCAAGCGTCGCATTCTCTCGGTTTGATCCTTGGCCCGGTTGACACTCGTTTGAACCTGGTTCATGTCGCCGGTTACGGCATGGCGCTCGAGCAGCCCCAGCCGAAGAACAAGCGTGCTGAGAGGAGTGCGCAGTTCGTGCGAGGCGATCGCCAGAAACTCGTCGCGCATTCGGACTGCAGCCTCGGCCTCTTCCTGCCGCTTGCGCTGGCTCAAGTCGGTCACGATGACGCCGATCGACGGCTTCCCCTCCAAGTCAACAGGATTGAGTGAGAATTGAGTTGGAAGGCAGGTGCCCGAGCTCGGCAGAAGAGTCATCTCAGCGCGAATAGGTTCGCGCAGCCCCTGTTTAATCAATTTTTTGAGCGCGTCGCGATCTTCTGAGGGCACGAATTCGCTCACGTCGTGGCCCATTATCTGATCCAGTGAGATGCCGGCCATCCGCGCAAATGCGGAATTGCAGTACAGAACCGTTCCCTCTTTGGAAAGCGAGATCGCTCCCTCGTTCATGCTTTCCACGAGGACGCGGTAAGGATGCTCCGCGCCTTCCAGCGTAAAAACCTTTTCGCCCGCCGGGCCTGAGACCACCAACGCGTCGACTTCGCCGCTGCGAATCGCATCGAGCGTTTCTTCAGCCTCTTGAAGCCTCTGGCGCAGCTCATCAAGTTCCAGGCGTCCCGACGGTTTCAAATAGGCCTTCACTTCGCCCTCGCGATTGCCAGGCTGAGGAGCACTTTGGGCCGATCAGACAGGTCGCCGATCATGCGGCGTTGCGGTAACGGTTGGTCCTTGATCAGAGTCGGCGCCGCGATGATGTCAGATTCGCTGGCGCGACCCGGCTCCTGGTAAATATCGATCACTTCCAGACGGTAACGGCCCTTCAGATTGTCTTCGCAAATCTCGTGCAGATTTCGCAACGCCCGCGTCGACCGTGGAGAGGTACCGGTGGTGAACAGACGCAGCATATAACTCTCGCCCTTCGGCGTCGTCGCGCGCGCTCCAGGCTTCAATTGATGAATTTTTGCCACATAGCTCCTCAGATCGGACTCAGTTCCAAACTCAAAAGGACCTTATCCGTAGCTGAAAGATCGCCGATGATGCGCCTTACCGGGATAGGGAGTCTTCTGACTAGCGTCGGGATCGCGACGATTTGATCGGCCTTGGCGCGTTCCGGATTGCGCATCAGATCTATCACCTCGATCGTGCAGCGGCCGGGCATGTGCGTATCACAGATCTTCCGCAGATTTGTAATCGCCGCCTGCGATCTTGCTGATTGCCCGGCGACGTAGAGCCGCATCATCCACGACTCCTCGAACTGTGGCTTCACGTTCTTCACCTCCGCCGACTTCCGCGATCGCGATTTCTTTGGCGAGGTGATCTTTTTCTTCACCGCGCCTCTCTACTCTTCATTATTTACCCTTCGACGTTTGAGACAAGTTGCCATTGACCTTACGGCTTTTCGCCATCGCCGATTGATTGTCGATCAGTTTCTTTTCGCGCTTATTTTCGAGTGAAACCGCTTTCTTCACCGCTGCCGAATCTGCCTCGAATTCAGCGCGCAGCGCTTCAATATGCGCTTCCATCGCCTTGCGCTTATGTTCGAGCTGCGCAAGCTTGAGGTCGCTCTCATCAGCCTGCCGCACTCTGGCGTCGCGCTCCTGCTCTTCGAGCGCTACCCGCGCCGATCCGGTCAACATCCCGGACGGGCCGAGATAAACTTCGACCAGCTTGATCCCTTTGCCGCTCAAGATGAACTCGCGGATCTGATTGGAGTGATTCATGCCGCGCGATTTCAGGACGTAGAGTCCGCGATTGCGCTCTCCTGAAACCTCGATATCGCGCACCAGCATCCAGGTGTCGATGAGCGACGAAATTCCGACGTCGGACGTTTCCAGCCGTCCGCCATTCTCGGTGAGCACGGTGAAGAAGCCGGTGATGCCCTCCCCTTTCAGGAAGTCGATGAGCAGCGTAAGCATCGCGGTCACTTCGCGCGGAGTTCCAGCCGAGACCAGGTTGGAAATCGGATCCACAATCACTACGCCCGGCCGGAATCGTTCGATCTCCTTGTGCATCGTAACGAGATGCATCTCCAAGCCGTAGAGAAACGGACGCTGTGCGACGAATCCGCAGCCGTCCGCCGTCGAGATGCGGCTGCAGGTCGATGCCGACCGATCGCATGTTGCGGACGATCTGCTGTTCCGATTCTTCGAAAGCAAAGTAAAGGACCCGCTCACCGTGCTCGCATGCCGAACGCGCCAGCGCGGAGGCGAAGCTGCTTTTCCCCATGCCGGCCGTACCCGACATCAGAACCGTGCTGCCACGATAGTAGCCGCCAACGCCCAGCATCGCGTCGAGGTCCGGCACGCCGGTCGAGATCACCTCGCTCGAGACCTTGTGCTGCAACGCCATCGAGGTGACCGGCAACACCGAAAATCCCTGCTCGTCGATGATGAACGGATACTCGTTGGTGCCGTGGCTGCTGCCGCGATACTTCACGATCCGCATGCGGCGCGTGGTGATTTGATCCATCACGCGATGGTCGAGCAGGATAACGCAGTCGGCGACGTATTCCTCGAGACCGAAACGGGTGAGCGAGTTCTCGCCGCGTTCGCCGGTGACAATCGCGGTTACGCCGAAAGATTTCAGGAATTGAAACAGCCGCCGGATCTCAGCGCGCAAAAGCGCCGTGTTCGAAAATCCTGAAAAGAGCGTCTCGATCGTATCCAGCACCACCCGCTTCGCGCCGACCGACTCGATCGCATACTTGAGCCGGATGAACAGTCCCTCGAGGTCGTAGTCGCCGGTCTCGGCAATTTCGTTCGGATCGATATGCACGTGATCGATCGCCAGCTTGCCCTGGCGGACAAGTTTGCCGAGATCGAAATCAAGCGAAGCGGCGTTTACAACCAGCTCGTCCCTGGTTTCCTCGAAGGCGACGAACACGCCCGGTTCCCCATAGTCGCGCACGCCGTTGACCAGAAACTCGACCGCGAGCATGGTCTTGCCGCATCCTGCACCGCCGCAAATGAGCGTCGCACGTCCGCGCGGGAGCCCGCCTAAAGTTACTTCGTCGAGACCGGTGATGCCGGTAGGCGCCTTCTCAAGACGCTCAACCGCCTTGGCCGTCACGGCGCGGGCGGATTTTTGTTTTGCAGACCTTGAGTTGGTTGCGCTGTTAGAGTGGTTGAGGCGCATTACCTTATGCCTGTTAGGGACGCTCACCATATTGCAATTCGTGCATGTTGCAAAGGTTTGAACCCTCAGGAATCGAAAAAATAGTCGGTAAAATTTACAATCGAATCGAAATGATGCGAGGGATCCCCCGGAAGGGATCCCTCGCATTGAAATTCCCGTTTAGCGATTCGCTGCGGCCATTCGCTTGGCCATCTCCTCGGGAGTTGGATCCTCTTTGTGTGTGGCGAGCGACCAGGTATTTCCAAACGGGTCTGTCACTGTGGCCATTCTGTCGCCCCAGAACTGATCGGTCGGCGGACTGACTGACTTGGCTCCCGCACCGGTCGCCCTTTTGTACATCGAGTCGACGTCGCTCACATAAACGTAGAAAGCACTGGTCGAGGCCCCGGTCTGCATCGGCTCACCGAGCATCAGTCGCGAATTTCCGATGCTCACTTCGGCATGCATCACGGTGCCGTCCGGGCCGGGCATCCGCATGACCTCCTCGGCGCCCAGTGCCGACTTCATAAAATCGATCAGCTTCGCCACGCCCTTCACGTTCAAGAATGGAGTGACGGTATGGTACCCATCGGGGATCGGTTTGACTGACTTACCTGCCATGACAATTACTCCTTTCGCGATCTGAGTTAGGGAAACGTTGCTCAGCACCTCGAGCGAGGATCATTGTCCGAAATAGCGCCGATACATTCCGAGTGCAACCCATAGGTAGGGGGTGTTTTATCTTGTTCCCCTTCCGGCACCGGAAGTGCTCTTCAATTTGATTCCCCTTCCCACTATGGGAAGGGGTTAGGGGTTAGGTAATCTGGAACGCGCTATGCCTATGACACCAAGCCGCAAAGTCACGCGTGGCAAACGTGTGTCACCAGACAAGCTGTCTCTCGCGAAGCAATTGCGGCGCGAGATGACTCCTGCGGAGCGCAGACTCTGGGCCGCCATTCGACGGAATGCGATCGACGGATTTCACTTTCGCCGCCAGCAGGTAATCGAAGGATATGTGGTCGACTTTTATTGCGCAGCCGCCAAATTGGCGATCGAACTAGACGGAGGGGTTCATCAGGAACAGTGGAAGTACGACCAATCGCGTGACAAAACCATCATTCGGGCGGGGGTTCGGGTCCTCAGAATTCCGAACGAGGGGATGATCGATGTTGAAGCGGCGGTCGACTACATCAGGGAGGCGCTTGGACGAAAGCAACCTAACCCCTAACCCCTTCCCATAGTGGGAAGGGGAACCGGATAAATCGCACCGCCAATTACAGCGTTCTTCCGACCGCCTCCGCCAGCGGCTTCAGCGTCTTCATCAAATCGGCGAAGCGCGACGGTTTCAATTGCTGCGGGCCGTCGGACAGCGCGGCCTCGGGCTTCGGATGCACTTCGATCAGCAGGCCGTCGGCACCCGCTGCGATCGCTGCCAGAGCCATCGGCGCCACCATCTTGTAGATTCCAGTCCCGTGACTCGGATCGACCAGCACCGGCAGATGCGTCCATTCCTTGAGCAGCGGCACGGCGTTCAGATCAAGCGTGTTGCGCGTCGCGGTCTCGAAGGTGCGAATCCCGCGCTCGCATAGCACGACGTTGGGATTGCCCTCCGACAAAATATATTCCGCCGCCATCATGAACTCTTCGAGCTTCATCGACATGCCGCGCTTGAGCAGCACCGGCTTCTTGATCCTGCCGAGACGGCGCAGCAGCGAGAAATTCTGCGCATTGCGCGCGCCGACCTGCAGCATGTCGGAATGCTCGGCGACCAGGTCGATATCGTGCGGGTCCATAATCTCGGTCACCACCGGCAATCCGACGCGCCGCCCGGCGTGCTCGAGCAACACGAGTCCCTCTTCTTCCATTCCCTGGAACGAGTACGGCGACGTGCGCGGCTTGAATGCTCCGCCGCGCAGCGCATGCGCGCCCGCTTTTTTCACCGCATCTGCCGCGGCTTCTACTTGCTCCTCACTTTCGATTGCGCACGGTCCCGCGATCACCGCGATTCGCTTGCCGCCGATTTCCATGCCGCCGACTTTGACTATCGATCCTTCGGGGCGCACCTCGCGCGACGACAACTTGAACGACCGCACCACCGGCATCACGCGCTCGACCCCAGCCACGGACTCGAGATGCGTCAGTTGATGCTTCTCGCCGCGCTCATCGCCGACGCATGCGACGACGGTGCGCTCGATGCCGCGAATAATGTGCGCGTTGTAGTCGAGTTCCTCGACCATCCTGGCTACGGCCTGAATCTCGGCTTCAGTGGCATGCGCTTTCATTACGACGATCAAGTGATAAGCCCTCTGCGATAACGCTTTGCGGTGGTATGGGCGCCCGAACTCTAGTAAATCTGACTCTACAGCATGTCCGCATCGACCGGAACTGAGCGCCCACGACCGAATTGGCGCATCGAAGGACTCAATTTTGCCAGCTAAGCTGCCGCATCGCCCACTCAAGATCCTCCATACTTCCGACGTTCATCTCGAGACTGACACGTTCGGATCCGGCGAGCGCGGCATCCAGTTGCGCGACAAAGTGCGCACCGCATTCAGCCGCGTCATCGACATCGCCAACGAGCGCCACGCCGACATGCTGCTGATTGTCGGCGATCTTTTCGATTCGGCGCGCGTCACCGAGGAAGGCCTCGCGTTCGCGATGGGCACGATTGCGCGGGCGCAGATGCCGGTCGTGATGATCCCAGGCAACCATGACGCGCACGACGAGCGATCGATTTACGCCGGCCTCGCGCCCGGCGTTCTTCCGGAAAACCTGCACCTGATTCTCGAGCCCGAAGGCAGGACGATCGATTTCCCCGATCTGGCGACTCGCGTATGGGGCCGCGCGCTGGTCGAGCATACTCCCGACTATCGCCCGATGAGCGGCGTACCCGAGCCGGCGGAAGGACGCTGGAACATCGCGCTCGCGCACGGCTTCTTCATGGAGGAGGGCGAGATTGAGAGATCGTCGCCGATCACGCCGGCGGACATCCAGCGCTCGCATTACGACTACGTCGCGCTCGGCCACGTGCACGTGCTGAGCGACGTGTCGCAGGGCTCGACGCGCGCATTTTATTGCGGCACCCCGGCGCCGCTCTACTCGAGCGAGAATTCGGGATGGGTGCTCTGGATCAATTGCATCCCCGGCCAGCCCCTCTTAATCGAACGCCTGATGGTTGCGCTAGAGCGTTCGACAGACTGATGGTCGGTTAGCTATTTCAGCGCCCCGACGCCGCCTCGTCGCGGCGTCTGAGCTCGGGGTAGATGTCCGACAGTCGCCGCCACATCCGCTCCAGCCCATAACTGTCAAATGGCTCGACGATACATTCGAGCGCGCCCTCGCGCAGGTAGATTCGATTGTCGTCCGGTGCCTGCGACGCGCTGACCATCACGATCGACGTGTCCGGCGATTCGCGGCGAATCATCCTGAACAGCGACAAGCCGTCGAGCCCTCGCTCACTACGCAGCCCGATGTCGAGCGTGACGACATCCGGCCGCGTAGTGCGGAAGAGATCGATTGTCTGCGCGACCGTCTCGGTCTCCGCTACTATCTGACATCCGCCGCATTCCAGATGATTGCGCATGATGTCCCGCGTGATCCCCGAGCTGTCCGCAATGAGCACTCGTACTGCCATCAGCGGCACCTCCATGGACGAGCACTGCGCCAGCCCAGTCCCCAAGGCGTCACACAGCTGCGATCCGTATGGGGTATTTAGCAAGGGCGGGGCCAAGAACTGCGCGCCTCGAAGGCGACTGTCCGATTTCTGAACAGACTAGCCAAATGCGATTGGAAGCCACTTAATTGACTATTTGAGTGCAGTCCGATCCGCCTCGTTATGATCGGAATTCACGATCAGCGTTGCACGCAAGTGATTTGTTGCATGACAGTGACACAATGACGATTTGTTCAGCTTCCTGTTCAAGGGAAGAGGTGACTCCACCTATTCCAGCTCCCCTTCCCTCGAGGAAGGGGTTAGGGGTTAGGTTCCTGCTCTCCAAAAAAACAGCGGCGGAACCTCGATGGCTCCGCCGCTGTGTCAGTCTCAGATTTGTTCCTGAATTACATCATGCCGCCAGGAGGCATTCCGCCCGGCATCCCGCCGCCTGCGCCCGCGCCCTTCTCGTCAGGCTTCTCCGCCACCATGCATTCAGTGGTGAGTAGCAGGCTTGCTACCGACGCTGCATTCTGCAGCGCGCTGCGCACGACTTTGGTCGGGTCGATGATTCCAGCCTTCATCAGATCCTCGAACTCCTCGGTGGCCGCGTTGAATCCGAACGCCCCCTTGTTGTTCTTGATCTTATCGACCACCACCGAGCCTTCCCATCCCGCGTTGGATGCGATCCACCAGGCCGGCCCTTCGATCGCCTTCTTGATGATCCCGATGCCGACCTTCTCGACTTCGCTGGCGCGCATGTTGTCGAGCGCGCCCGACGCGCGAATCAGCGCAACGCCGCCGCCGGGCACCACGCCCTCTTCGACCGCCGCGCGGGTTGCATGCAGTGCGTCCTCGACGCGTGCTTTTTTCTCTTTCATCTCGACTTCAGTCGCCGCGCCAACGCGAATCACTGCAACGCCGCCGACCAGCTTGGCCAGCCGCTCCTGCAGCTTCTCGCGATCGTAGTCCGAGGTGGTCTCCTCAATCTGAGCGCGAATCTGCTTGATACGACCCTCGATGTCCGACTTCTTGCCGGCGCCGTCGATAATCGTGGTGTTGTCCTTGTCGACGACAATGCGCTTGGCGCGGCCTAGATCGTTCAGCGTGATATTTTCGAGCTTGAGTCCGAGTTCCTCGGAAATCGCTTTGCCGCCAGTCAGGATCGCGATATCTTCGAGCATCGCCTTACGCCGATCGCCGAAGCCCGGTGCCTTGACCGCGACGCATGACAGCGTGCCGCGAATCTTGTTCACAACCAGCGTCGCCAGCGCCTCGCCTTCGATATCCTCGGCGATAATCATAAACGGCTTGCCGGTCTTGGCAATCGTCTCGAGAATCGGCAGCAGGTCCTTCATCGACGAGATCTTTTTCTCGTGAATCAAGATGAACACATCGTCGAGCTTCACTTCCATCCGCTCCGGATCGGTTACGAAGTACGGCGACAGGTAGCCGCGATCGAACTGCATCCCCTCGACCACTTCGAGCTGGGTCTCGAGTCCGCGGGCCTCTTCAACCGTGATAACGCCTTCCTTGCCGACTTTCTCCATCGCCTCGGCAATGATGTCGCCGATGGTCGAGTCGTTGTTCGCCGAAATCGTGCCGACTTGCGCGATCTCCTTGCGATCCTTGGTCGGCTTGGACAGGTTCTTGAGCTCGGCGGTAATCGCCTCGACCGCGCGATTAATTCCGCGCTTGAGCGACATCGGATCGTGCCCCGCGGCGACCATCTTGATGCCTTCGGTGAAAATCTGGCGCGCCAGCACAGTGGCGGTGGTGGTGCCGTCGCCGGCGACGTCGGAGGTCTTCGAGGCGACCTCTTTGACCATCTGCGCGCCCATATTCTCGAACTTGTCTTCGAGCTCGATCTCCTTGGCTACTGTCACGCCGTCCTTGGTCACTGTCGGCGCGCCGAAGCTCTTCTCCAGCACGACGTTGCGGCCCTTGGGACCGAGCGTCACGGTGACGGCATCGGCGAGAACATTGACCCCCTTGAGGATCCTCTCGCGCGATTCTTGTCCGAAACGAACTATCTTTGCAGGCATGGTTCTTTGCCTCTCCTATTTTTCTTTTTTTAGTGGTTAGAAACTGGCACTCATTTGAAGAGCGCGATTGCCTAGTCGATGATTCCCAGGATGTCGTCCTCGCGCAGGATGAGCAGGTCCTCGCCCTCGAGCTTGAACTCGCTGCCCGAATACTTGCCGAACAGAATTTTGTCCCCCGGCTTCACTTCGATCGGGATAAGCTTGCCGTCGTCGCTGTACTTGCCCTTGCCGACGGCAACGATTTTGCCCTCCTGCGGTTTTTCCTTGGCGGTGTCCGGGATGATGATGCCACCCTTGGTCCGCTCCTCTTCCTTAACGCGCTTGACGAGAATTCGATCTCCCAATGGCCTTAATCCTTTCATGGCGAACCAGCAGCCTCCTTATGGCTTACGAAAAGTGTTGCTTAACGGGACGATTCCCGCGGTCGGAAGTTAATTACTGTCCGGGTTTTGTCAATTGGCACTCGCAACGTCTGAGTGCTAACGGCATCTTAGCCAGATCCCAAAGAATTGCAAGTCCTGTGGATAAGGTCGTGGATTGCGGTGTTTGGTGTCCTGGGTTTCAGTCAGCAGTGGGGCTGTTTCATTGAGTGGGGCGGGCCGCCGTGCCCGCCTCCCCTCCGCGAGTCGATGGCGGGCACGGCGGCCCGCCCCACTATCAAGGAGATGTCCTTAAACCAGGGAGCCGCGATCACTCGCAGGGATCCCATATGGACCGAAAATTTGCGCGCGATACGCATCATCCCGCGACGCCCTCAGCAGCGCGGCGGGGTCGCGCAGGATTCGCAACTGCGCTCGGACGTAATCGACCTGGCGCTCGACCTCGAATCTGCGGCCCGCGATGTACGACGCGAACGCTCCTGCCGATAGATCGCCGCCTCGCAAAGCCTCATCGGCGGCACTTGCAGCCAGGCGCCCTGTCCGCAGCGCGAATTCGTTGCCCTGCCCTGTTATCGGCGAGAGATATCCTGCCGCATCTCCAACCAAAAGCAGTCGGTCGCGCGCGACGTCGCTCACGCGATACCCGAGCGGCGCCATCGACCATTGCCGGCCCACCCGCGGCTCTCGCATCACGCGTTCGTAGAGCCACGCATCATGATGCCGTGCGACTGACTCGTAAAATTCGATCGCGCCGAGCCGGTCGCTTTGTTTCTCGGCGAGATCCGCTTCGAGGATATATCGATACAGCCCCGGCCGAATGCGCGAGCCGCTGATCATCGCGCCGCGCACGCCGTACAGATGGCGGTCCCACGTATTGAGGGGCGTGCCGTCGAACGACTTGAAGAAGACGGCGACGCCGATTTGCGAGAACTCCGGATCCTCGGACTTCAGATTCAGAGCGCGCAGCGACGGCGCGTAACGTCCGCCGGCGTCGATCAGCATGCGCGCTGAGTAGCGCTTGAGGTCGGCCGTGATCGCGATTGCGGCATCGTCGCGAAATTCCAGGTCGGTGACACGCGCGTTCCAGACCAGCCGCCCGCCGGCTTCGATCAACCTGCGACGGAGCGCGGCATTGAATCCGCCGCGATCAACCTGCACCGGAAATACCTTCGCGGGAATCGGATGATACGTCCAGGACAGATCGGGATAGACGTTGCGGAAGCCGGTGATTCGGTCGAGGACCCAGTCGCCTTCGAACTTAACCGCGAGCTGCGCGCATTCGTTCTGCGTCGGCACGACCATCACTTCGCCTGACGTGATATCTTCGCCGTCCTCGCGTTCCTTGCGCTCGAGCGCGATCACGTCGTACCCGGCGCTAGCCAGCCTGATTGCAGCCGCACATCCTCCCGGCCCTGCTCCAATTACGATTACGTCAGTGTCCAGGCTCATCGACAGGATGCCCGAGTTGCTCGGATATCGTTTCGGTCAGGCGTGGGAACAATTCGTGGCCGTCCTTGTCGTCGATCCACAAGTTGCGCGCCGCATCCCAATTGTAGTGGAACCCATGAGAGCCGGCCGCCAGCCACATCTGTTTCATCTGCGATTGCCGCGACAAAATAAACTTCGCGCCGCCCGCGAACTCGATCGTCACGATGCCGTCGGCAGTGGTGTAATCCACTTCGTCAGGATCGAGGTCCTCGAGCCACTTCGCGACCTTGGTGAGCGCAGCATCGGAACGCTCGCGAAATTCGTTGTCGTCCATGTTGGTGAGTGTATCAAAGCGCAGCCGGGAGGCGGTACGCGCGAAGCGGCGGGTGAAGGCGCTCGTATTCAGCGCGATGCCGAGGCCCTCACCCGTCCGACGACATGAATGTCGTCAGACGACCTCTCCCGGTTTGCGGGCGGCGACAAGTCGCCGTCCGCGGGAGAGGTAATTCGGACCGGGATTCTTCGCTACAGCAGCTTTCGCTCTGAATGACACAAGAACTGAATGACACAGGAAAAGAAGCTGAGAGCAAAAGGGCGTCCTCGCCATTTTGCGATTAGCACTGGGTGCAGGGGTCACCCCTGCCGAAGGAAGCGTGAAACCCACCGCGGGTTTCACATTTAATTATGT
Organism: uncultured delta proteobacterium; assembly: GCA_963733715.1. GTDB lineage: Bacteria > Desulfobacterota > Binatia > Binatales > Binataceae > Binatus. The sequence goes on along the minus strand of CAVTEN010000039.1, from coordinate 67,415 downwards.
TCCCCGCCGGCGACTTCTACCTCTGCGGCCCCTTCTTCCGCATCTCTTCGTCGCGGTAGCGTTTGTACAGCAGGGTCCATTCGTTGGAGCCTTCGACGATGCCGCGTTTGATCGAATTGATCTTGCGCCGCACGATCGCGTCGATTTCGTCGCCTTGCTCGTTGAACTGCGCGACGATTTCGCGCGCCTGCCGGAGTGCGAGTGGAAAGTTTGTGATCTCGGCCAGGCCCTCGTCGCGCAATTTTGCCAATGACTCGCGCGCCAGGAACAGGACTCGTGCTTCGGTAAGTTTCATGGATTAGAGCGTGAAGTTTTTCTTCTCGGCCAGACGCTGGCGAATCAGGTTCCGTAGCCGCGTGACGTCGAGGCGCGTGTCCCGGCGGGCTTCGACCTCCGCCATCTTGTCGGCTTCTTCGTCGATTTGCGCTTCGGTCTCGAAATTCTCCGACATCAGCTCGACCACGCACGCGATCAGTTCCTTGACGTCGGCCTTGGGTTTGATCACGCCGCGATCGATCAACCCATTCACGAGATGAGTCGCAAGCGCATCGATCTGAGCCTCCCGCATCGCCATACGATCACAGCTTGACCGGATCGAGTGCGTGTTGTCAAAAGCGAGCGCGGCGGAAAGTGTGGATGCGTCGAAGAACCTAACCCCTAACCCCTTCCCGCGCGGGAAGGGGGACCAGATAAAAGAACAAGAAGCGGCGCAGCGTGATCATTGCTGCGGGGGCTTCTTCGCGTTCTGCTTGTCCTGCTCTTCCTTATAAACCTCGTCCATTTTTGGCTCGAGGACTTCGTAGAATTGTTTGATGTGTCCGACGTTTGAGCCGAGGTCGCCGGGGAAGTAACGCAGTAATGAGGTTGTGCCGGGGCGCGCCAGGCCGGAACGCGCGCATACTTCAATATCGCCGGACGGGTCGATCGTGATTCTTACGTCGTCCTCGAATTTGAAAATTCGCGACGTGTAGATGGTATCGAGAGTAAAGTTGCCCGGGCTGGATTTGGCGATCCTCCATCCGCCCAGCGAGTTGACCGTATCGGTCGAGAGCTGGAACAGCTTCTCGCGCGAAATTCCGGGAAAGCCGCGGCGAATCAATTCGGGAAAGATATCATCGAGCGGAGCAGGCTCAGCCTTCGACAAGTCGTTTCGAGTGGTTTGAATCTCAGGCTCTTTTTTCGCGGCGTGCTTGTGCGGCTTGGCCTCGACAGCAGTTGGCGCCGGCGGTGGCGGACTTTCAATCACGCACGTCACCGAGCCCGAGCCGGTTGTGCTGGCGGCCGCGGAGTTCAGCGTGAGGAATCTTTCGACGCGCTGCCCGATGCCCGGCCGTTCGAAGATCGTTTCGTTGTTCATGATCATCGTGACCCCGGCGGCCACGATTCCGACCGCGACGAAAAAAACCGCAAGGCGGATAATCAGTCCGAGCAATCGGCGCATAATTGGAACGAAGATCATTGCCGCAAGGACGACAACGGCAATGACGATTTCAACCGGCGTGAACATAAATATTGAATTCCCCGCAGAAATCCCTAGCTGTTTACATGGCGCTGGCGCAAGCGGGACGCGGACAGTTCGGCGCCGATGCGACTGTTAGGAGCAGTTAGCAGCCAAAAAGTACATAGGGCGATCTTGCTCACGGTCTCTTGCGGAGCCATCAATTTCGCTTGACCCAATTTCGCCGCGGCGCTATTCAGGATCAATAAGAGCCGTTTTCAACTGGCCTTAGCCATTTCGCGAGCCGTTCCGCGAAGGACGTCCCGGAGGATCAACAGGGACGTCCACAAAGTTGCCCGAAAAAAATTGCGAACCGTTTCTCTGGAGCGTCCAGAGTGAATACTCGTTCCCGCCAGCAGAGTACGCAATTCCAATCCACTTAACCGACCAGGTGTGGGCGCGGAGAGCGTCTGCGCAGATGTGCGTCTAACGCCAGGTCCATAACTGAGGTGCTACGCCCGAGATAATTCATCCGCAAAGAAAACGCCCGAGAGTTTCAACAAATGAGTTTCGTGGAGGAGTTAGGTCATGAAACGAATGAGATTGATACCACTATCGGCGGTCCTTGCAATCCTCGTGGCTACGCTGTTCATCGGTCCTCCGCCCATATCAGCAAAAAAACCGATAGCTACTCCATCACCAATGCTTTACAACCCGTACCCGTCTGACATTCCGTCTGCCGTGCCGTCTGGCATTCTACCGGACGACCTGAATTCGGAGTTAATGAGGGTTCAGCGCGAAATTACTGGCATCGAAAATGAGGCGCTCGGTGAGTCTGCCACGTTGCCACCGCTCACGTTTACGACTAACCCTCCGATTATTCACGGCAGCGGATATCAAACAATAGAAGTGCTCGGCAAACTGCTGAATTACGATCTGAACATATCCCCCTTCAGGAATACGGCGTGCGCTTCCTGCCACATGCCGTACGCCGGCTTCAGTGGGCCGATCCCGTCGGTCAACCTGACGATGATCGCGTATCCGGGAACCTTTCACTTCAGGGCCGGAAAGCGGACCGCGCAACGATACCCCTACGCTCCAGATTTTCCTGTACTCGAGCTCGACCCAGCACTGGTCAATCAGACACCGCCGGTACCCTTGGCCGCGTTCTTTGGCGGAAATTTCTGGGACGGACGAGCGACCGGTTACAAGCTGCAGAGTGCTGACGCCAACCAGTCGCAGGGCCCCCCGGTTGATACGCAAGAAATGGGCTTCCCCGATACTGCTTGCATCGCGTACCGGATTTCCCAGTCTGTTTACGCACCTCTCTTCGAGGCGGTATGGGGCGCCGGTTCCCTCTTCGATATCAAGTTCCCGAACAATACCGAGAGTATCTGCGAAACCCCCGGAGGGGCGTCGGTGTTCGGCACGAACGTCGAGCCAGTTCAGCTAAAGCCCGAGGATCGCACCAAGGCCAACAATGCTTTCGATCATTGGGCGCAGTCCGTTTCTTTCTACGAGCGCTCAATTAGGGTCAGCGCGTTCACCTCGAAGTACGACGCCTTTATAGCGGGCAACTACACCATGACGTCAGACGAGGCGGCGGGTTACGCGCTCTTCAACGGCAAAGGCAATTGCAATTCATGCCATCTCGACGGACTATCCACTACCCTGACACCAGGCCAGACCGACACTGGAACCCCGGCGCTTACCAGGGCTCTGTTCACTTGCTTCGGCTACTCGAATCTAGGTCTGCCGCTCAACCCAAGGGATGCTTTCTACTATCAAACCACGCCGGATTTTTACGGATTTACGCCCAATCCTTACGGCTTCGGGTACCGGGATTTGGGATTTGGCACTTTCCTGAGGAGCGGCTTCGGCACTTGGGATAATCCAAACTCGGCATGGACACAGTATGCGCCGTTGACCGACGGCCAAATGCAGACCTCCAGCGCGCGCGATGTGGGCCTGGCGCCGCCACAGTGTCCCACTACCGAGGCACCCGGGCCCTACTTCCAGAAGGAGTTCTTTCACAACGGCTACATCAAGAGCCTGAAGCAACTCGTTCATTTCTACAACACGCGCGACGTGTTTCCGGAGCCCGTCACTTCCGGAAACTGCCCGGCAGGAACAGTCGAAAAGGTAAACTGCTGGCCGACGCCCGAGGTCACGAACAATCTCGACATGACGGTCGGAAAACTGGGCTTGACTGACACCGAGGAGAACCAGATCGTTACCTTCCTGCAAACGCTCACGGACGGTTACATAACGCCGTATCCAGACATCGGAACCTATACGGGTACCTGTATGACGGGCGGTACGGCTGCGACCCAGGGCAATAGCTCGCTCATCCCAGCTCCGATGCCTCTGCCGCCGTGCGCATCTGCCATCTGCGGTATCGCGCCAACGCCTGGGCCGAGTCCTATTCCATAGGTCAAGGCGCTGAACTGTGGATGCTCAAGACATCCCTTCTCTGGCTCGTCCGTCTCGCGAATGCGGGCGGACGAGCCGGCGTCGATGGCGGTTAAGGTTGGGTCGTTCAACTCTCACCGAGCAATGCTCTCCGGGGTTCGAATTATGAAGAGAGTGGTTTTGATATTGGCGATCATGGTTGTCAGCGGCGGACTGCTCTACTCCAACCCAACTATCGCTCAGCTACTTCCTCCGGCGAAGAACGCTGCGCGCGTCCAGATCAGCCAAGGGCCGTCGCTCGAATTGGCCAGGAGCAATTGGGCGATTATCACGTGGACCAGCAACAACCCCGGAGGTACCGACGAGCATTTGGGCATCGTGCACTTCGGTACAGATCCGCAGAACTTGAACCAGATGGCGAAATCTCCCATCAGGCTGAACCGGAGCCATCCGGATACGGTTTTCCGCGTGCGCGTGTTGGGCCTCAATCCGGGAACGACCTACTACTACACAGTCGACTCCATGCAGGCGACTGGCAAGAGCGACGGCGTGAAGAGCTCGGTTGAGCGGTTCACCACGCTCCAATAGCGCAGGCACAATCGGCGCAACGATAGCCTCGCGCCGATACTGCTGTCATTACCCGACAAGCAAACCGGCGCGATCCTGATTCGGATCGCGCCGGTCTCGCGGATGGCGGTGTGGGTACCACATTTTCCAAACCCTTTTTGCGATACGCGTGAAGGCGATGCTCGTGGCTGTGAACGCTACTTTCACGGCCGGCACTTGCGCGTGGGCCGCAAACCGAACTCCCGTTCCTGCCTCTTGAGCACTTCGGCTCAACCGTCATCCATTGTGGCTTCTGGAGCCAATGCTGTAACGGCCGTTCGGCCGCGAATCGGACGAGCCATCCAGAAGATGTAATGCATCATCGAATCAGGAGCGCTGAAAAATCCCGGCACCGACCGCCTGAGAAATTCCCGATATATCTCTCCCGATGTCTTCGACCCGCGAAATTCTGTGAAGCGAGTTTTCACGCCCCAATCTGGCGATCCGTTCGAATACTTCATTCGCAAAAAACGCCCGGGAGCTTCAACCATTGAGTTTCATGGAGGAGTCTGATCGTGAAACGAATGAAACTGCTGCCACTATTGGTGGTCTGTGCAATCCTTGTGGCCACGCTGTTCGTAAATCCTCATCTCACATCGGCAGAAAAACCTGTCGCGACACCATCACCTGCAATTTACAACCCGTATCCGTCTGGCATTCTACCGGCCGATTTGGATTCTGAGATAGCACGGGTTCAGCGCGAAGTTGGGTTCATCGAAAATGAAGCGCTAGGACAGGCTTCGGCGTTACCAACGCCGATGATCACAGGTAACCCTCCCACCATTCAGGGCAGCGGATATCAAGCCGTGGAAGTGCTCGGCAAACTGCTGAATTTCGATCTGAATATGTCTCCTTTCAGGAATGAGGCTTGCGCTTCGTGCCACATGCCGTACGTCGCCTTCAGCGGACCGATCCCGTCGGTCAATCTGACGATGATCGCGTATCCGGGAACGTTTCACTTCAGGGCCGGAAAGCGGACCGCGCCGCGATACACCTATTCACCCGATTTCCCGGTGTTCGAGTTCGACCCAACGCAGGCCGCGTTCTTTGGCGGAAACTTCTGGGATGGGCGCTCGACTGGATACAAGCTGCAGAGTCCCGACGCCGAGCAGGCGCAGCATCCGCCGGTTGATACCCAGGAAATGGGCTTCCCCGACACGGCTTGCATCGCGTTCCGGATCTCCCAGGCTGCGTACGCGCCTCTCTTCGAGGAGATATGGGGCGCCGATTCCCTCGATATCAAGTTCCCGAACAATACCGAGAGTATCTGCGAAACCCCTGGAGGGGCGGCGGTGTTCGGCACCAACGTCGAGCCAGTGGAGCTAAAGCCCGATGACCGCACCAAGGCCAACAATGTTTTTGATCACTGGGGCCAGTCCGTTTCATTCTACGAACGCTCAATTGATGTCAGCGCCTTTTCCTCGAAATTCGACGCCTTCCTGGCAGGGAGTGCCACACTGAGCGCAGACGAGATGGCTGGCTACAATCTTTTCAAGGGCAAAGCCAACTGCAATTCCTGCCACCTCGACGGAAGATCCACCGCTCTGACAGGGGGCCAGACCGACACCGGTGCCGCGGCGTCTACCAGGCCTCTGTTCACCTGCTTCGGCTACGCCAATCTAGGACTGCCGCTCAATCCCAGGGATGCTTTCTATTATCAGACCACACCTGATTTCTTCGGGTTTACCCCGAATCCATTCGGCTTCGCCTTCAGAGATTTGGGACTAGGCACATTCCTTAGAAGCGGCCCTGGCTCGGCGCCCAATCCGGACTCGAATTTCACACAATTTGCACCAACTTCCGACGGCCAGATGCAGACCGCTACCGTGCGCGATGTAGCCCTGACGCCGCCCCAGTGTCCGACCACAGAGGCCGGTCAGGTCGATGCGAACGGGAATCCGATACCGTTCTTCCAGAAGGAATTATTTCACAACGGCTACGCCAAGAGCCTCAAGCAACTGGTTCATTTCTACAATACGCGCGACGTGTTTCCGGAGCCCGTCACTTCCGGAAACTGCCCACAGGGAAAAACTGAAAAGGTCGACTGCTGGCCGCAGCCCGAAGTCCCGAACAATATCGACATGACGGTCGGAAACCTCGGCTTGAGCGATACGGAGGAGAACCAGATCGTTGCCTTCATGCAAACGCTAAACGATGGCTTCACCACACCGTATCCCGACATCAATACCTTTACCGGTACCTGTATGACGGGCGGTTCGGCTACGACCCAGGGGAATAACGTTCTCATTCCCGCTCCGATGCCTCTGCCGACGTGCGCGGCGGCTATTTGCCAGGCTTCGCCTTTGCCCTCGCCGAACCCAATACCGTAGGGCTGACACATCTTTCTCTGGCTCGTCCGTCTCGCAAATGCGGGCGGACGAGCTGGAGTAAGAGACTGCGAACGATCATATTTCACTCAAAAAAATCTCTTCGGGCTTGAAGATGAAAAGAGCACTTCTGAGATTGGCGATCACGGTGCTGACCGGCAGTCTGTTCTTCTCAACCACGACCTTCGCTCAGCTGGTTACTCCAGCCAGGAGAGCCGCACGCGTTCAGATCACCCAAGGGCCGTCGCTCGAATTGGCCAGGAACAATTGGGCGATTATCAGGTGGACCAGCAACAACCCCGGGGGCTCGGACGATCATTGGGCTGTCCTGCATTACGGTACGGATCCGCACAACTTGAGCCAGATGGCGAAGTCGCACATCAGGCTGAACCAGACCCATCCAGATACGATTTTCCGCGTGCGTGTGTTGGGGCTCAGTCCAGGAACGACCTACTACTACACAGTTGACTCGATGGAGGCGACTGGCCAGAGCGACGGCGTGAAAAGCCCGGTCGCGAGTTTCACGACACTCCAGTAGTGCGGATACCGAAAATCTGCGCGCGATACTTCCAATAATCTGGTTCCCCTTCCCGCGCGGGAAGGGGTTAGGGGTTAGGTTCCTGATCTCTTTCGCAATGCTTGCCTGATGTACTCAACCACCGCTTCGCTATCGAGCATCGCCTCATTCGAAATCCCAAGCACCTGTACCCCCGCGAGTGAGATCGTTCGGTCACGCGACTCATCGTACTTCCACTGTTCTTCATGCACTCCGCCATCAAGTTCGATCGCAAGCTTGGCGTCGACGACATATCCTTCGATTATCTGCTGTCGCCGGAAGTGAAACCCGTCGATCGCATTTCGCCGAAGGGTCTTCCAGAGAATGCGCTCGGCCGGAGTCATTTCGCGGCGCAAGCGTTTGGCGAAAGACAGCTTGTCAGCCTGAACACCTTGGACGCGCGTTATTTTACTGCCATGCGTCATAAGCGGGTTGGCACTGCCAAAGAACCTAACCCCTAACCCCTTCCCGCGCGGGAAGGGGAACCGGATTTCGAGATTGCCGCTGTTCGTCGCTTACGCGGTGTTCGTCGCTTACGCGGGGGCGCCGGCGAAGCCTTCGCGGCCGTCGCCGCGCAGAATCGCGTCGAAGCGCTTGCCGCCGAGATAGAAGCGGCGCGCCTCGTCGTCGGTGACTGCCGCGCGGCGGACGTCGCGGCGGCGAATCGGCCAAATCCCGCCGACCATCGGATGCCGTCCCTGGCGATAGCTGAAGAAATAATACGTGAACTGGCGGAGTACGCCCTTGCGCGCTTCCGCGTCGAGTCCGCGGCCCGCGCATACGGTGAGCATCGTGTGCAGAAAGCGCGGGATCGAATAGAAGCCCTTGTAGGCATCGCGATACGCGCCCAGCCAGCTTTCCGTGTCGAGCTTGTCGTGCTTGAGCGTGACGTGCTGCGAATCGAGCTGGTTGAAATCCCAATCGATGATCGCGCCTTCCTTGGTGAAGCGCACCTGGTCTTCAGTACCGGGCAGCGGCGTCATGATGAAAAACGACACGATGTCGAAGCCGATTTTTTTCAAGGTAGCCGCCGCGACGCGCCCGCAATCCGGGCCGTCGAACGGGAATCCCAGCATGTAGCCGGCATGCACCGACACTCCGACCTTGTGCCAGTTATTGACGACGCGCCGGTACTTGTCGATTACGTGCGCGCGCACCGCTTCGAGCTTGCCCTTGTGCTGGCGATCGTCGGTGTTCTGATACTTGGTCGCAAAGTTCAGGTTGTCGGGGTTGAGCGACTCGATTCCGACGAACGCCTGGTAGCATCCTGCGGCAGCGGCCAGCTCGGTGAAACGTTTGCTGCGCCGATGCTTCGCGGTCTCGGTCTCGCCCTCAGCCACGTTCGCATAGCAGGACGCGTCGACGTCGACCTGCATCATGAAGGAGAGCTTCGGATACTCCTTCTTGACTTCGACCAGCCCGGTGAGAATTTCTTCCCATCGCGGCGACCGGAAAAAGTCGTCATCGACCAGGAACAGCGACTCGATACCGTGATGACGGCATGCGTCGCGCACCCAGGTCACGACCGCGTCAGGCTCGCGCGAGCGCATCGTGCGGCCCATCACGTTCTTCACGCTGCAGTACGAGCAGGTGAACGGGCATCCGCGCGAAGTGTCGAGCGTGGTCATCGTGTCGTTGAAAAATCGGGTGAGATAACGATCGTCGAGCACCGGCAGCAGCGACTCGGTGATTAGCGGAACGATAATGTCTTCCTGGCCGGTCTTGGCGCGAATTCCCTGCGTGACCGAGTAGCTCTTGCGCAGCTCGCCGCGGAGGAAGTCCTCGACGATATCGCCCCAGATATTTTCAGCCTCGCCAACGACGGTGGTTACGCCACATTCGTTGAGGAACGTGCACGAGTCGGGGAAGCCGCTGACGTGGAAACCGCCCATCATGGTGGGGATCCCTTCGGCGACGAATTGAAGAGCGAGGTCGCGCCCGCGCGGATACTGATTCGATTGCACTCCCGCCAGCCCAATCAGCAACTCGACGCCATCTTCACGCGCCTTGTCTTTAATCGCGGTGATTGTCTCGGGGCTGACTATGCCGTCGCAGATTTCGTCCCAAATCACGGTTTCGAGGCGGACGTTGCGCTCGACCGCATACCGCTTGTTGAACGCCTCGTTGAGCGCCGTCATCACCGTTAAAGTGTTGTTCGGCTGGACGCCGTAGCGGAAATACTGGACGAAGCCGTCCTCGTCGTAGCGTGAAGGTTTGATGAAATAGACGCGAACCGTGCGGCAGGGCTCGGGTTTCTTCGCCGCATCTGCCATGGCGCCCTCACGGGCAGTCAACTGGAGGGCAGCAGCCGGACGGTCGCCGCCATAGCGATTAGTCCCCAACAGCCAATAGAGGATACTCGCAGCAAAAATCAGAAAAGCGCCAAGAAATACAAGGAATAACATCAATAGATCCTCTGCTTTTGGTTCCTACCCCTGCAGCCCAACCTGCCCATCACGCCCGAACGCGGGGGGTATCTAACCGCTCGGTCAGAATACCAGTAAACAAATCCCGAACAGGAATGTCAACCCACTAGTATTGAAACATGTTTATAGCGCCAGAGTCGAGGAAATGGCCGAAATAATCGGCACAAGGGGTAATCAGCGGTACATTTCGACCAGATTGATGAGGCCGAGGTCGCGATAGCGTTCGACCAGGTAGCCCTTGATTTCCTGCACGCTGGCCATCTGTAAAGTCTCGCGGGCTATCAGGCGGGTGGTCTGATAATCGACCTCCCGAATCACCTTGCGCACGACCGGAATGAACAGTGGGCTCAGGCTCAGCTCGTCGAGACCCATCCCGACCAGCAGAAGCGCCGCGAGCGGGTCGCTGGCCATCTCGCCGCACAGGCATACCTCTTTGTCGGCCGCTCGCGCGACGTTGACGACCTCGGCGATGGCGGAAATCACAGCGGGATGGAGCGCCTCGTACAGATGCGCGACCTTGGGATTGTTGCGATCGGCCGCGAGCAGATACTGGATCAGGTCGTTGGTGCCGATCGAGAAAAAATCCACCTCGCGCGCCAGCCGCGGCGCCAGCCACACGGCCGACGGCACCTCGACCATGATGCCGACTTCGATATTCGGATTGTGCTCGAGGCCTTCCTTGAACAGCTCGGCCTGCGACTCCGCGAGCAGTTCCTTGGCGCGGCGCAATTCCTCGAGGCTCGAGATCATCGGGAACATGATGCGGACGTTGTGCTTGGCGGCCGCGCGGAGAATCGCGCGGAGCTGAACTTTGAACAGCCCCGCCATCTCGAGCGAGATGCGGATCGATCGCCAGCCGAGAAACGGATTGTCCTCGCGCGGCACCCGCATGTACGGCGGATACTTATCGGCGCCGATGTCGAGCGTGCGAATCGTGACCGGGCGCCTGCCGAGCGACTCGAGCATCTTGCTGTAGAGCGCGAGCTGTTGAGTCTCGTCGGGAAAATCCTCGTAGGTCAGGAACGAGAATTCCGATCGCAGCAGACCGACACCCTCGGCGCCATAACGCAGCGCCAAGTGGATGTCGGGGAGCAGCGCGATATTCGCGAGCATCATCACGCGATGGCCGTCGCGGGTCGCGGTGGGCGCGTTGCCCTCCTCGATCAGCTCTTTTTTGAATGCGTCGTAGCGCCGCTGGAGGCTCACGTAGTCGCGCTCGATCTCAGCGCCGGGGTTGACGTAAACGACGCCTGCGTTGCCGTCGAGCACGAGCTGATCGCCCTCGAGGACGGATTCCATCAGATGTTCGACGCCAACCACCGTCGGGATTTCGAACGCTCGCGCCAGGATCGCCGCATGCGAGGTCACGCCGCCCGATTGCAGCGCGATGCCCGCGAGACGGTCATGGTTGACCATAGTCAGCTGCGAGAGGGTCAGTTCCTCGGCAACGATTATTGTCGGCTTGCTGAACGGCGCGCGCTTTTCCTCCTGCCGCAGATGCCGCAGCACGCGATGGCCGACGTCGCGGAAGTCGGTCGCGCGCTCGCGCAGGTAGTTGTCTGCCACCGCGAGCATCGAAGCGCTGAGCTCCTCGATCACGCGGAACAGCGCGCTCTCGGCGGTGTAGCCGTTGGTAATAGTGTCGCGGATGCGTCCGACGAACTCCTCGTCTTCGAGAATCATGCGATGGCCGTCGAAGATTTTGAGGTCCGACTCGGGCATCAACGGTTCCATCCGCACTCGCAACGTCGCCAGCTCCGCCAGCGAACGCGCGAGAGCTTCCTCGAAACGCTTGCTCTCGACCTTGGGATCACGGGATTTCTGATGGCGATCGACGCTGCTCAGGAAAGTGCCGACCACGTGCGCGCTTCCCTGCGCAAATCCCGGTGAGGCGGAAAGTCCTGCCAGGCGGGGGCGGCGAATCTTGGCGGGAGCGGCATGACGCGTTTTGCCGCCGACTTTTTCGTAGTCCTTGAGCTGGCGGTTGGCCTCGATCATCCGGCGCTTGTATTCGAGCCGCTCTTTTTCCTTGGTGACGAGCGATTCGCGCAGCCTGAAATGAGAAAGAATTTGCGCGACCTGGTTGGCCGCGGTGCTCAGCAGCCGGATTTCGTTCTTGTTGAATTTGCGCCGCTCGAGCGTTTGCGCGACCAGCACCCCGAGCGGCTTTTTGCGGCCGTCATGAACCGGCACGCCGAGAAAAGTATGGAAGCGCTCCTCGCCGGTCTCGGGAAAATATTTGTAGCGCTGATGGCTGATCGCGTCGGGCACGTAAACCGGTTCGTCTTTTTCCAGCACCAGCCCGACCAGCCCCTCGTTGAGACGCATCGAGACCTTGCCGACCGATTCGCGATCGAGCCCAACGGTGGCGCGGAGCACGAGCCGCTCACGCTGAGGATCGAAGAGGTAGAGCGAACAGACCTCCGCCTCCATGCCGGAAGCGATCGCGAAAGCAACGCGGTCAAGCGTCTCGCGAAGGTCGTCGGAATGCTCGCCGCCAATCGAGGAGAGATGCTCGATAAAAGCGAGGCGATCCTTGTTAGCACTCATTGGATTGGTCTCAGCAGGGGCGCAGAAATTTTATCGGATTAATCGGATCGCGGACAATGCCTAGGACTTCGCTTTCTTCGAAGGTTTCGATTTGCCGGAACTGTTGAGGGCGACTGCTTGGCGAACGAGCGCCTTGAAGGCGGACTCGTCCACTTCTTCTCCCGGGTGGATGTCGATCGCGCGGCGTACGTTTCCGTCGAGACTCGAGTTGAAGAGACGGGCCGGATCCTTCAGAGCCGCGCCCTTGGCGAAGGTAAGCTTCACGACCTTCTTGTAGGATTCGCCAGTGCAGATGATGCCGTCGTGCGACCAAACCGGAGTGCCCATCCACTTCCACTCCTCGACCACGTCCGAGTCTGCCTGCTTGATGAGCTTGCGCATTCTGCTGAGGGTTTCCCCGCGCCAGTCCCCGAGTTCGGCGATTCTTTTCGAGATGAGCTCCGATGCCGACTGGCCCTGGCTCGCGCCCGATTTTTTCATGTTCTCATCCTGGAAGTTCCAGATATATTTCATTTGCGAGACAGTGGAGGATAGTCATGCAAGTTTAATCCTCGTCGGTTTCACTTTCGCGCGGTTCAAAGCCGGGAGGAAGCTCAGTCTGCCCGCTTTGCGTCTTCGAACGTCGGTTATTGATCCGCTCGACAAGCCCGGGAATCATCGACGTCAGGTCGGACGGAAGCGCTTTGATTACTGGATCGTCGAACCTCAAATTGAAGTAGTCGAGCGCGAGCTGCACGACTGCTTCTGCCTGATGGAGATCGCGCTTGCGCTTGATTGGATCTCGCGTCGGCTGAAGCGAGACCCAGAGCTTGTGCAATGCGAACACGCGCGGCTCGGGCACGACGAATCTCACGGGGAAGCCGTTGTCAGCGATCACGATTTGAGTCATCAGAGGCAACGCAGTAAGCCATTCGAGCCCGCGCAACTGTTCCGCGATGAGATCGATCCCAATCCCGATGCTGTTGAGGCCGCCGGAGGAATCGATTGGCGCCCGAATCAAATCGACCATGAAGCCTTTCGCGTTGACGGCGCGAAATGATCTTTTTCGTTGAGGCTTGAAGGTCGCGTCGACGTCCTGAAGTATTCCGAGCAGTCCTGCGCTTCGAATCGAACCAGCCAGTTCGATTTCAGATTTAGTGTTCAGGAGAGTGTCGAGATCTTCGGTCTGAAGAAGTCCGGCCTTGAGATGCACGCCCGCTGCCATCTCGTAGGCATACATCGCATGGCTGCCGAGAATGATCAGATGACTGCCGAGCAACCCGCTCGAATCGAGCGACCTCACGATGTCGGCGGCGAGCCTCGGAACGCGGTTCACTCCCGCGGCGACGCAGAACTTGGCCTGCCGCGCGATCTGTTCATTGATTGATTTGATTCGCGCGTCGAGATCGCGTTTGGTTTCCGTAAATTCCCGGTAAGCCTGCTCAGTCTCCGGCGAGCGCGGGCCGAGCGAGCGATTGCCCCGGTGGGGTCCAATAGTGCGAACCAAGTATTCGCGACCAGCGACGGTCTTCCAATACAAGCCGCCGTGAAACGTTTTCCGCTCCGCTTCAAGCTCGAGCAGATGTTCGTAAAGCTGAGCTGTATCGACCGCGATTCGGCGCTGCTCGGTGGTGAGTTCTTTCAGCTTCGACATTTTCCTCTCAAATCAGCTCATACGCTATCTTGAGAGGAAAATACAATTGAATCAAGTAGTTTTAGGTATTGTTACGGTCCGACTTCAACTTTATTTCCTCTCAAATCCTACGTCGCCAAAAATGAGAGGAAAACCCTTTCATCTCAAACCTTTTTGCGCGCGCTAAACTGACGCGGACAGCTCGAAAGGTGCCAGCGCGCTCTTCAACAGGCCGCGGCCCGCGCGGCATCGCTTCGATCTGATCGCGTCGATCAGGTCGCGCTCATCCTTGATTGGACCGTCGAGCAGCGTCGTGACGCATCCTACCGAGCCCGCGGAATGCGAGTCTGAGCCCGCGACCTCGGCAATCCCGAGATGACGCGCGACCTTCAACGCGAAGACGTTCTCGTCCTCGCCGCATGCTCCGTTGAGCACTTCGATCGCGTCGACCAGTTCGAAGATTCTGAGCTTGGCCGCGAGATCCGGATACGTCGGATCGATCGGTTCGGAGTCCGGGTTGATAAACGAAAAGCGCGGGTCGAGCTTGTAGCGAAACGGATGATTCGCGATCAGGATTCCGCCTTCGAGATCGATCACGCGCCGCAGTTCGGCCAGCTTGTAGATTCCGCCGACGTAGCGCTCGAGCCCGAATGCGCCGACGTGACCCATGTCGGTCGTCACTTCCATCCCGCGCAGAAAAATCACGCCCGAGTCTCCCGCCATCGCGGCCACCTCGCGCGAGTCCCACATGTTGTCGTGCTCGGTGATGCAGACCGCGCCGATTCCGATCGCACGCGCGCGATCGACCAGGTCCTTCGGCGCCAGGTTCGAATCCGAGCTGCCGCGATTGGTGTGGAGATGCAGGTCTACGGTGAAGTAGGGCCCCGCCGGATGGGGGTGCCCGCTTCGTGAATCCGCCATGTGCGACGCGCCGCGGCTACTTGGGCGGCTCCTTGGCGAGCGTGATTTTCTTCATGTGGTCGCCCTTCTGAATCTGATCGACCGCGTCCATCCCCTTAATCACGCCGCCGAAGACGGTGTATTGGCCGTCGAGTCCCGGCTGCGGCTGGAGGCAGATGTAGAACTGGCTGCCGCTCGAAGCGCGCGTCGGATTAACTTCGTCGCCCTGCCGCGCGGTCGCGAGACTGCCGCGCAGATGCTTCTCCTTGATCTCAGCGGGGACGGTGTATCCGGGACCACCGGCTCCCGTGCCGTCAGGATCTCCGCCCTGGATGACGAAGTCCGGGACGACGCGATGCCACGTCAAGCCGTTGTAGAAGCCCTTGTTCACCAGCGTCTCGAAATTCGCCACGGTCTTGGGGGCAGCGTCGGGGTAAAGCTCCATGACGATAGTTCCGCGCTCGGTCTCGATAATTGCGTAATGGCCTGTGTTTCTCACTGGAAGTCCATCCGTTGCGCCCTTGCAGGCCGAGGCGAGCATCAGGACCGCCACGACGGCAAGACACGACATTCTAAGGGGATTACGTTTCATTATTATCCCACTCGCATTCGCACGACCAGTCAAAGGTCCATGCAGGTTAGTCCTACGGTCCTGTATGGAAGTATTCGAGGCGTCGCCAATCCGCAAGTGGCGATTCGGTGCGTGCGGCAGCAGCGGCACGAGCGAGCTAAATTCAGTTTTGTGCCAGCAGTGTCGCAGAGGGGGCGTCGAACGCCTCGCGTGCAACCGTTCGATACGCGCTGATATGGAGCACGAGTGCGGCCAAGCTGACGAACGCTCCGATCGCAGCGCGTTCATCCCCCGACAGATACGCAACCCGCGCGAACAAGGGCGGCGTCGCAAGATTGATCGCGATCAGGGCAGCGTGGCATCCAAGCAGCGTCGCCACCGCGGTGCGCTCCCAGTTCCAGGCTCGTTCGAGAAAATACGGCGTGGCGATAAGAAAGAGCGGCCATCCGTAGCCGACCAGGCGATCCACCCAGGTCCCCGTGACCGGGCCGATTGCAAACGAGATTGCTCCATAGCCTGCCGCAATCAGCGTCCACACCGGCGCGCGTAGAATATCCTTGCGCGACCTGAGTCCGCAGCAAATGGCGACAGCCGGCGCTGCTCCAAACCCGGTCAGCCATGCAATCATCGTCGAGACGGGTTGCCACGGATCCCATCGGCAAATTCCGACGTGGTTCAAGAAATTAGTCGGCAAAATTCGCGGGAGCTTGAGTACCCACTCCGGCTGACAGGCGTTCTTGCCGCCAGGGACCGCCAGCTTTATTCCGGCTAGATTGTGGAACGCGTTGTAAGCGATTTTGAACGTCAGATAGAAAAAATCGGGCAACCCGTACAAATTCGGCGGACCGAGCGCCGCGAAATGATGCGTAATGCTAGTGCCCGCAAAGGTCGCCACGACGGCGCCCACGGCGAGCGTCCGCCGATGCCTCGCGATTGCGATCGGGATCACTACCGCGGCGACCAGAATCGCGGACTCGCGGCTGACAAACAGAAGCAATAGCATCAAGCTCGCGATCAGATCCGTCTCACTCGCGACTGCGAGAATGAACATCGCGAGCAATCCCGCATTGAGCAGGTCGGGCAAATAGAAAGTTGGCAGCGACTGGATCTCGAACGGCAGCAACATGATTGCCGATATCGCCAGTGGATAGCGCACCGACTCGATCGCCAGAATTGTCACTCCGATTCCCAGCATCAGCATCGACGTCAGCGCGATCGCTTCGAACGATCCATGCTGACCGAGCCACGGCGACAGTATCCGGACGAGAGTCGGCTCCAGAATGCGCCACGAAAACGGACGCGGAGTCGCGCCGGGATATGGTGCCGTATGCCCTAACGCGGCGTAGAAATCTGCATCGGACATCCGCTCCGGATGGGCCGGCAGCGCGAACAGCACAGCGATCGCCGCGACTGCCACAGCCAGCGCGAAGGCAGCCGCGAGCCGGGAGCCACGCTTGGCGGCAGTGTCAGATTGTGGATCGATTTCTTCCCTACTTGATGAACTTCGCGACCGTCGCAGCGAGCTTCGCCGGCTCTTCGAGCGGCATCATGTGCGCGCCGTCATCGACGAGATGTATCCTGGCGCCGGGAATGCCTTTGCGGAATTCGTCGGCGTACACGGCCGGTAGCAGCTTATCGTCCTTGCCCCACACAATAAGCGTCGGCGCTGCGATTCGGTGGAGCCTTTTCCGCAGACCCTTGTCCGGTATCGGCCACATGAACTTGCCGGTGCATCCGAGCGCCCAGGTGATTCGGATGAATCCCTGCTGATCTTCGGGGTTCAGGGTGATTCGCTTCAGCGACGGGTGATGCTGATCCTTGAACAGCAGCGCGGGCAGCTCAGTCTGCGGCGTCACGATGTAATTGCGAATGGGAGAATCGTCGCGCCACAAACCCAGCGGACTTATCAGCACCAGCTTGCCGACGCGCGTCGGATCGGTCGCCGCGATTTCACCGGCGATCATCCCACCGAACGAATGCCCAACCACCGCCGGCGACTTGAGCCCGAGCTTGTCGAACAAGTCGTAGTAGTAGAGGACGAGATCCCACATATCATCGAGCGCCTTGTAGGAATCCTCGTCGCCCGCCGTGATCCCAGGATGCTCTGGGGCATATACTGTGAAACTCTTCGCGAGCTCGTCGAGCAGCTCGGTTTCAATCGGCCCATACCCACCATGCAGATAAACCACCGGCGGCCCATCCCCAAGAATCCTGACCTTAGGATGAACCTTGTCGCCCCAAACGCTGACTGTCTTATCTTTTGCAGCCGCCATATAAGTCCTTTCCACTCCGGTTCCCCTCCCATGCGGAGGGTCTCTCTGAAATCCGGTTCCCCTTCCCACTATGGGAAGGGGTTAGGGGTTAGGTCGCGCCGCCGCATGCACTCCGTTCGACGCGATCTTTGTGCGCGGTCCCTTCAGCGACTCGGGCCACCACTTATTTTCCCATTCGCCGTCCCAAACGCCGCGGAAATGCGGCAGCACCTCGCTGCAGAACAGATCGATATTCTTGATCGTCAAGTCGTGCGGCATCGATCCGATATGCAGCAGCACCATCAGGTTGCCGACGCGCAATTTCTTGACCGCTTCCATCAACTGCTGGCGCACGGTGGCCGGCGACCCCGCGATCACGAACTGATTGTCGACGAAGTCCTTGTACTTCCACGTCGGGATCTTGTTCATCAGATCGAACAGCTGCGGATTCAGCTTGGTCACGCTGTTGACCAGGCTCTTGTAGTCCTGGTTGCCGGCGACGGGAAAATACTCGGGCAGGATATGCAGGCATTTGTCGTAAAAATATCGGATGTGCTTGTAGTAATCCTTCTCGGCCTGCGCGTCGGTCTCCGACACCGCAACCAGCTGCAAAAAACCCGCGCGATACGGATTGGGATCGTGATTGCCCTTGGCGACGAAATCCCAGAAGCCGTCCATCACGCGCTTGCCGAAATTGTTCCCCCAGTACGACAGGAAGCAGTAGCAATGGTTGTGCTTGGCGGAAAAATCCCAGGTCGAGAGACTGCCGCTGCCGGGAATCCAGACCGGCGGATGCGGCTTCTGAATCGGACGCGGCCAGATATTGACCATCGGCAGTTTGAAGTACTTGCCGTTCCACGCGAAAATTTCGGGCGACTGCCACGCTTTCAGAATCAGGTCGTGCGCCTCGTAGTATCGCTCGCGCTGCTCAATCGGCGGGATTCCGTAGCACAGGTTCACATCCTGCGACGTCCCAAGCGGCATCCCGGCCACCATCCGGCCGCCGCTGATACAATCGATCATCGAATATTCTTCGGCGATTCGAATCGGCGGATTCGAGGTCGGCAGCGTCGCCCCCATCTGCACCACCGCGACGTCGGTGCCGTTGGTCGCGCGCGCGAGAATCGATCCCATCAGGTCGGGATTCGGCATGAAGCCGTATGCATTCTGATGATGCTCGTTGACGCAGATCCCGTCGATTCCCTTGTCGGCCGCGTGGATCAGCTCATCGAGCGTCCAGTTGTAGTACTGCCCGACCTTGACCGAATCGGCCAGCTCGCAATAAGGCGGATCGACCCACACCGAGTGATACTTCTGCGCGAAATCCTCAGGCAGATCGCGATACGGCATCAGATGGAACATCGAAATCTTCATCGTTGGCCTCCGACGCTCAGGCGTTTCATTTTTCCAATATCACGCGCACCGCGATTTCCCCAACAGCGCGATATTGCGGATGTCGGCCCGGTGCGGTTCTATGTCCGCAGTGAAACCGCTCTTAGTATTCGGCATCGCATCGATACTGCTGAGCGTCAGCACGGCGCGCGCCGATCCTCCATCGCGATCGTTCGTCGGCAACTTCATCGGTAATGATGCGACGGTCGAGAACTATCTCTCCATCGGGGGCGCCGTCGACAAAGCGCAGAATTCCGAGTCGCTGTACCTCGAAAAAACCGTCTCGTCCAAATCCAGCTTCTCGCTCTTCGTCGGCTACCAGCGCCTCGAGCAGGAAGGCGAGCAGACCAGCGCCAGCGGATTCTCCAACCTTGGCCTCTCATACAAACGTGTGCTCCTCTCGCTCCCGCTCCACGAATTCGTGTTCACGATTAGTCCCTCGCTCGAACTGCCCGTCGGCAGCCGCAGCATCGGCTCTGAATCCCATCCGCGAGCCGGCGGTGATTTGCTTTTTCAGAAGGGGTTGGCGGATTTGCCCGACTCGCTCAGCATGCTGCGCCCAGCCGGCATCGAAGGCGACGCGGGATGGGAAAGCAAGGTGACCGGCGCGCGCGACGATCTCCTGTCTGCCGACCTCGAGCTCGAATATTCGCTGAACTACCTCGACGCGAACGTCGCCGGCGGTTTCGTGCCGCACGCAATCCGCGATCTCACGCCGCATCTCGATTTCGAATACGCGCAGTATCTGAGCGCGCATCGCAACTCGTCGCAGCCCGACTTCGAACTGACGCCCGCCATCGCCTGGCTCAACTCGACTTTCGAAATAAATCTCGGCGTCCAGGTCGCCCTCAATCGCGCATCCTCGGGCAGCGGCGCCGTCGCCTTCGTCTGGCTGATAGGCGTTTCCTATGATCAACTCGTACCAGCCCTCGGCTGGAATTTGTTTCAGTGACGTGGAAGTGGGGCGAGAGGAGCAGAAACCTAACCCCTAACCCCTTCCCGAGCGGGAAGGGGAACCAGATAAGAGGAGGCCTTCCCAAGCGGAAAGCGGAAGAAGATCAGAAGATGGTTCCTCGCGCGCAGTAGACAGCCTCCTCCGATGAAGCGACAATGCCCCGCTATGGAATCGTGGTTCAACAAGGCAAGATTCGGGATGTTCATCCATTGGGGACATTGCAGCCAGCGCGGGCTCGAGCTGTCGTGGCCGCTGGTCGGCGGCGTCGGCGCGCTGCCCGAGGGCCAGAGCGTCGGCGTCGACGAATATCATTCGACCGCCAAAACCTTCAATCCGATAAATTGGGATGCGCGCGGACTCGCTAAAAGAGCTAAACGCGCGGGTATGCAGTACGCCGTATTAACCAGTAAGCACCACGACGGCTATTCACTATTCCACACGAAGCATTCTGACTATTCGATTGAGTATTCACCTTTCAAGCGCGATATAGTTCGTGAGTATACAGATGCATTCCGCGCCGAGGGGCTCAAGGTCGGACTGTACTACTCACTTATCGACTGGCATCATCCTGACTATCCGACGTTTCTCGAGTCGGACAAGCCTTACAAATGGGGCGGGTGGCGGCGTTCGACGCCTGAGCAATGGAATCGGTTTATCGAGTTCATGTTCGCTCAGATGCGCGAGTTGCTGACCAACTACGGCAAGATCGATCTGCTGTGGTTCGACGGCGGATGGGAACGCACGCCCGAGGAATGGAAGTCGCGCGAATTCGTCGAGATGATCCACTCGCTCCAGCCCGAGGTCGTCATCAATGATCGCATCCCGGGCTACGGCGACTATCAGACGCCCGAACAGGCCGTACCACCGAAGCCGCCGGAAGGTCCGTGGGAGACCTGCCTGACGATTAACAACAGCTGGGGCTACAATCCTTCCGACAAAGACCTCAAATCGACGCGCTCATTGATCCATACGCTGTGCGAGGTTGCGGGCAAGGGCGGAAATCTGCTGCTCAACGTGAGCCCGATGGGCGACGGTGCGCTGCCTCCTGAACATATCGAGCGGCTCGAAGCGATCGGCGATTGGATGGACCGAAACAACGAGGCGATCGTCGGCACCGACCCCGGACTCGAACCGTGGCAGTTCTACGGACCGTCGACGCGCCGCGGCAATCGCATCTACCTGCACGTGCTCGCGAGGCCGTACGAGTCCGTCTCGGTGCGCGGTGTGAAAGTAAAGCACGTCGGCGACGCGCGTCCGTTGTCGAGTACGATTTCGCTCAAGGTCCGCAAGCGAATCTCCGCAGCCGATTCGCTGTTCAATCAGGACCCGATCGGCGAGCTTGTGATCGCGACTCCCGACAGCGCGCTCGACTCGATGGCGACGATCATCGCAGTCGATTTCCAGCGATAGTCAGTCCATTACTCACTTTAGTGCAGTGAGACTCCAATTATACGGCGTGCCGTTCACGGTCATGTCGACTCGATAACTCTCGCCACCTATCAGCGGATCGCGAACCATCATCACCGCTTCGCCAAATGCTTTGAGCACCTCGCGCCCGTGCGCCTGGGTGCCCGGGTCGGGATTGGTATACGTCTGAAGGTCATAGGCACAAGTTCCGACCTTGGTTCCCGCCCCGGCGCCGGTCGTCTGAGTCAGGGAAGCATCGGTGATCCTCGCAGCCATATTGATGCCGACCTGGATGGTGATTGCGGACGCATTGTACGGGTATCCGGCACACGGCGAGGTAGGGCTCGGCCATTCATTTCCGAAGCCGCTGGGTTTGACCGTCGCGCCGCCGGGTGGAACCTCGATCGGACTTGCGTACGGATGGCCGCCCGGCAGCGCGGGCTCGAGCTCGCTGATTACGTCGAGCGCGGACGCGCAAACTCTTTGTCCGCAGTACTGCCCGAATCCCACCTGCCGCAGGTCGGGGTTCACGAGCGACGGGCGATGGAACGGTCCCGCGATCCACCATTCGATCGCGCGCGTCATTCGCTGACCCTCGGTGTATTTGCCCGGCGGCTGGAACATGACATCGCTGTGGCGCGCGGCCTTGATACCGTCAGGGGTGTAGCCCGGCTTCGATTCGTCCTCGGTATGCATCAGGCCGCCGGGATTCCATCCGCGCGCCAACATCGACTCGTAGTTCGTCACCAGGTATTTGGCGTGATCCAGACAGCCTCGGCTCAGAGCAGGATCCTCTTCCACCGGCTGCAACTTCAGGAGCGAGCGATAGAGGTTCACGATCGTCAGCCAGTTCGTGCCCAAGCTGGTCGCGCCCGGATTCGTCTCCATCGTCGTCTCCGGAGTCGGCGCCGGGACCGCGGCCGCGTATTCTGCCGACTCGCTCGTCGTCGACGCCATTGCCTCAGGGGCCGGGGTCGCGCGACGTAACGGACGTGCGGCTCGATGCGGTCGCGGCTTTGTAATGACAGATTGCGGCGGCGCGGGCGTCGGAAACTTTGCGATCGCCGTGAACGTGCTCTCGTTCTCCGCTGCGGTGAAGCTCCAGGTATAGGGCACTCCGTTCGCGGTGATCGAGGCGGCGTAGCGCGAGCCCGGCCGCAGCGGTGCGCGCGGCACGATCACCACCGCGCTCGCGTTGCGCAGATTCCAACGGCCATACTCCTGGGCTTTCGAATCCGCGTTCAGGTAGCTCGGCGCATCGAATACGCAGTGCTCGATTGGTTTGCCGTCTTCCGTCAACGAATGCGCGGAGGGGTTCGTGCTCACCAGCCGGCCGAGTTGCAGCGTGAGCGGAAGGCCGGTCGGCCGCTCGTAGCCGGGACAGCTCGCGAGCGGATCGGGCGCCTCGAGGCCAGGCCAATCGAGCGCTGATGCGGCACCGTCAGGCGGAAACTCGATCGCGCGCGGATACCGCTTCACCTCTTCAGCCGGCGGTGGCAACCGCAGTGCGGCGACCCAGCATCCGTCACTCGCCGCTTCGCCGTAGCCGGCCTCGGCCAGGTAAGGATCGAGCATCGCGAGCCGATGGAACGGTCCCGCGATCCAATGATCGATTTGCTGCGCCGCATCGTACGTGCTGCAGCCCCATTCGAGCTGAAGGTTTGCGGCCTCGCGTGCTCCGCTTTCCGTGTACCCGGTTTTGCCGGGGCTCTCCTCGTAGGCCGACCCGCTCATCGGTTTTGCAGATCGAATGTCCTCGGCAAAATTGAGCAGCAGGTAATTTGAATGCGCAGTGGCGGCGGCACTCAGCTTAGGATCGTCGCGAATCGGATCGAGTCCCGCTCCCGAGCGGAAGAAGTTGATCCGCTCCAGCCACGTCATCGGCGACGACGCGGACACACTTGACGTGGCCGGTGACGCCGGCGGTTTCGGTATCGACGCCGCCAGCGGTTGTGCGGTAGGTGCGACGTTGGCGGCATAGGCCGCCGGTCCCGGCATGCTCGTCGCTGACACCGACGGCGCCGCGGGCCGAACCGGAGCACTCACAGCCACGGCCACTGGCGCCTCGACCGGCTTCGCGGTCACATGCGGATGCGCCAACGCGGCAATCTCGGTGAACGTCGCGCGGAGCAGTCCCCATTGCTCGAAATGATCGAGCAACCCTATTGCGAGAAGCACCGCAACCACCGCACTCGCGCGCAGGTTGCGACGCCAGCGCCGCCGCTTCTGCGCGTCCGGATCGATGAATCGATATGGAGTCGCGTTGCCAAACCGCAACACGTCGCCATGCTTGAGCCGCTGCGTCCGGCGAATCCGCTTGCCGTTGATGAACGTGCCCGGCTCGGATTTGAGATCGACCAGGTAGTAGCGGCCGCGCGCGTATCTGACTGTGGCGTGACGATCGGCGACGTTCGGATCGGAAAGGCGCAGCGCCGCACCTTCGCCATTGCCGATCGCGGCCTCATCGCGGGCAAGCACGAGCAGCCGGGTGCCCTGCGCCTCGCGATCCACCGCGAGCAGTCGCGCGGCTTGCGGCCGTTTCAGCACTTGCGGCTACTCTCGCGCGCGGCGCTCAAGACGGCAGACATTCAGAAGACGAACGCGTTACCCTTCGATGCGGGCGCGGTGGGAGTCGCGGTGCAGTACGGCGGATCGCCGGTCGCATTGCTCGCCGCCCTGACCGCCAGCAGCTTCGCCAGATCCTGCTGGCAGTTATTATGGTCGGTTTGGTAGTAGCGATATCGGGTGGTTTTGATCGATTGGTCCGGTGGCAGGACCAGGACAGGCCCGCTCACCTTCGCGGCTTCCTCGGGCGTCATTCCCATGTCGGTAAGACTTATCGGCGCGGGAGGCGTTTTGGATTTCCAAATAGGCACCCCCGGCAAGCCCACCGATTGTAAATTGCCCTGCTGATCCTCGCTCCACGAAAGACACCCGGCGAGTCCGCAACAGCAGATCGCCACCACTACTAATACGGCGCGCCTCAAGGAAACCGTAACCCCCTGTCGATCATCCGCTACAAATCGATTTGATGACTATCGGTCAGCGGGCGCAACTAAATCACGGATTTATGGTGAAAGTCCAGTCGTACCGCTTTCCGTTCGCATTCATCGACACTGCGTATTTCGCACCCTTGTCGAGCGGCGCGCGCGGAACCAAAACGACGGTGCCGTATGACTTAAGGACGTTGCGTCCGAGGTCTTGTGAGTATGCGTCGGGATTCGAGTAGCTAGTCGAGTCGATACCGCATGCTTGCACTGTTGCGCGGCTGCCGTCGGCGTTCACCCGCGCGACTGAGTAGTCACTGAGATGCGTATCCGTCCAGTTGCCGAGCTGAAGTGTAATAGCCAGTCCGCTGGGCGCCTCGTAGCCGGGGCAACTGGTGAGTGGATTGGGCCATTCGTTCTCGAACGATCTTATCGCAACGGCGCCTCCGTTAGGCGGGAACTCGATCGGCAAGCTCGCTTCCGCGCCCGCCGGCATTTTCCCCTCCGAGCCTTTCAACAGGTTGAGTCCCGCCGCGCATGCTTCGGATTCGCAGTAGAGTCCGAAGCCGGCGCTGCTCAGTCGCGGATTGAGTATCGGCATGCGATGGAACGGTAGCGACATCCATCCGTCTATCGACCAGGTCGGCGAGCCCCATCCGTCCGTGCCGCTCGACACCCCTCGCATCGACCACACATCCATGTCGCTGGACTTGGCGGCTTCGAGTCCTTCAGGCGTGAAACTCGGATTCCCCGGATCCTCCGCATGCATCTCGGCGCCGAGACCGCTACTCATGATCGCATCGTGATAATTCTTGACGATATACGTGGTATGCGCGCGATCGCCCTTGCTCAGTTCCGGATCTTCAACGATCGGCGGCAGCTTCACCATCGCGCGGTAGTAATTCACTCGCTTCAACCATGAGGGCTCGGCGACGGACGCGGGATTCGCTGACGACGATGGAGCCGAGCCTTCGACCGCCCGCGGTTCAGCCGATGCGGACTGAGTATTGGCCGCCGAGGGCGCGGAACCGGACGTGATCGGCGAGGTTCCTGCGACGGGTTCCGAGGTGGAGGGTCTGATTTCGCTACGATAGCGCGCGATGGCGAATCCTGCGATGAACATCACGGCCAGAACCACAAGTCCGCGTCGCAACCGCGCCGGCACTGACTGAGGGTCGAACGCCACACGTACAGCGCCGAATTTGATCTCGTCGCCGGGCTTCAGCGCAATCGGATCGCTCAGCCGGCGGCCGTTGACGAAGGTGCCGTTAGTCGATCCGAGGTCGGCCAGCTCGAAGCCGCTCGCCTTGCGCGTAATCGTGGCGTGACGGCGCGATACTGTCGTGTCCTCGAGCACCACATCGTTTGACGGATGACTGCCAATGGCTATTGCCGGCTTGTCGAGTGAGTATTCGCGCCGAGGGGAACTGCCTAATGCGACGAGACGACTACCCGTGCCTTTGCTCTCGCTCGGTAATTTGTCGGCGGCTCCCTGCTTCGGCGGCATCGATCGCCCTAGCCCAGGTTCCAGAAGCGGCCGACGTTCTGCGCCGCACGCTCGATCATCGGCATCACGCGATCGCCGCCATCGTCCGGGCGAATCGGCTCATCGGCGTCGCGTCCAAATTCGTCGATCACCGCGCGGCCCGACTCCGCGATTGCGTCGAGGTCGTAGCCGCCTTCCAGCGCCGCGACCATCTTGCCCCCGCAGCATTCCGCGGCCAGCCGTTTCACCCGTCGCGCCATCGCCGCGAATCCCGCCTCCGTCAGGCTCATCTGCGCGAGCGGATCGCGAAAGTGTCCGTCAAAGCCCGATGAGACCAGGATGAACTCGGGTTTGAACTGGCGGCCGATCGGCATGATCAAGCGATCGAAAACGCGCAGATATTCGGCGTCGCCGAATTCCGCCGGCATCGGCAAATTCACGGTGAATCCCATGCCCGCGCCGTATCCGATTTCGTGAAGCGATCCGGTGCCGGGGTAATGCGGGAACTGATGCGTCGATACGTAGAGCACTTCGGGCGATTCGTAAAATATGTCCTGCAAGCCGTTGCCGTGATGGACGTCCCAATCGACGATCATCACGCGCCTGAGGCCGCGCGATTCGATTAGCCACTTCGCCGCAATCGCAACGTTGTTGAAGAAACAAAATCCCATCGCGCGATTAGGCAGTGCGTGATGCCCCGGCGGCCGGACAATAGCAAATCCATTGTCTATCGCGCCGTCCATCACCGCCTCGACTGCGGTAAGCACTCCGCCGGCTGAAAGCAGCGCGGTCTCGTAAGTATCGCGCGAGCTATGCGTATCCGGGTCGAAGTCGAACCGATCGAGCGACGCCGTCCGCACCATCGTCGCGATGTACTCGGGAGTATGACAGCTCTCGATTTCCGCTTGCGTCGCTTCGCGCGGCGAGATGAATTTGAGGTCTGGCCGGGTGAGCGACTCGGTCATCTCGATCATCGCTGCGATGCGCTCAGGACGCTCCGGATGCGACCGGCCGGCGAAGTGTTTCAGGTAGCGGCGATCCGCGACGACCCCGGTTTTATACATCGTTGACACCGCAATCAGGTATGATGATTAACTGGCATGGAGCGGGCATCATTGCTCGTACGGTCATCGAAGTTTGGACCTTTTTGAAATAGTTTTGATTCTCGCGATCGCGCTGATTGTCGTCGGCCCCGAACGCCTGCCCGAAGTTATGCGCACAGTAGGAAAAGTTTTGCGCGAGCTGCGCCTGGCTAGCAATACCGTCCTCCACGAACTGACCGACGTGCTCGACGAGCCTCGCGCTTCCGCACCGCCCGCTAACATACCTCCTGCGACGACAGCTGCGGCCAGCGCGCCCAAGTCCGAGCCGCACGCCACCGAGCCGCCTGCGGCAGTGCCGACCGAGAATAAATAGCTGGTCTTCCCGCACTGTGCCTAGCGAGGATATCACACCGCCAGCGCCCATCGAGGCGACGCCCGAGCAGGCCGGGATGTCGCTCATCGAGCATCTGCAGGAACTCCGCACCCGCCTGATTCGCGCGCTCATCGCGGTCGGGCGTCGGCTTCGTAATCGCGTACGCGATCGCCGATCCGCTATTCCACCTGCTGACCTGGCCGATTCGCGAGGTCTCCGGCGGCAAGGTGCTGCTGATAGGCACGGGAGTCGGCGAGGCGTTCTATACGAAAATCAAAGTCGCGCTCATCGCAGGCCTGTTCATCGCGAGTCCCGCGGTATTTTACGAGATCTGGAAATTCATCGCGCCGGGCTTGTACGAAACCGAGCGCAGGATGGCGAAGCCGTTCGTCTTCTTTGCGACGATTTTTTTCATACTCGGCGGATATTTTTGCTGGGCCGTGGTTTTCAAGGTCGGCTATGCTTTTTTCCTCGGTCAGTACGCGAGCATCGGCGTCACGCCGACGATTCGTATCAGCGAGTACCTCGCCTTTTCCTCGAAGCTGCTGCTCGCTTTCGCGCTGACGTTCGAGATGCCGATTTTCGCGTTCTTCTTCACCAAGCTCGGGATGATCGACTATAAGATGATGCTGAGCTACTGGCGCTATGCGATCCTCGCCATCTTCATCGTCTCCGCGGCGCTGACGCCGCCCGACATGGTCTCGCAGTTCCTGCTCGCGATTCCGCTGCTGCTGCTTTACGCTCTCAGCGTCGGCGTCGCCTGGATGTTTCGAATTGAGCCCGTGGAAAAATCCACCGCGACAACTCCAAAACCTCAGCAACCCGAAATCGTCTGAGCGCGGAACGGAGCGAACCGACATCCCATGGCAATAATTGTGACATCTCCCGTCGCCACCGGCGCACCCGGCATCCCGCCGCGATGGACCCGCAGCGCCAAGGACGCAGTCTGCACCGCATACTCGTCGGCGAGCCGGCTGTGGTTCACCGCCTCGGCCGGGGTGCTCGACGAGATTTATTTTCCGACTATCGATCAGCCGCAGGTCCGCGACCTCCAGTTCCTGATCACCGACGGCGAGACTTTCTTCCACGAGGAACGCCGCCATCTCCATTCCGTCACCGAGTACCTCGACAACATGGGTCTCGGCGTTCGAATCGTCAACCATTCACCCGACGGCCGCTATCATATCTTCAAGGAAATCATCACCGATCCGCATCAGCCCACTCTGCTCATCAACGCCCGCCTCGAGGGCGACCCGGAGCTGCTGAAAAAACTGCACCTCTACGTCCTGCTCGCGCCGCATCTGTGCGTCGGCGGATGGGGCAACAATGGCTACCTGACCAAAATCGTCGGTCACGACTTCCTGACCGCCAACAAGGACGGCGTCTGGCTGGCTCTGGGAGCCATGACGCCGTTTCTCAGGACTTCATGCGGATACGTCGGCAATACCGACGGATGGCAGGACCTCCACTCCAACTTCAAAATGGATTATCAGTTCGCCACCGCGCTCGACGGCAACATCGCGCTCACCGCCGAGATCGATTTGAGCAAGGGCTACTCCTTCACGCTTGGCCTCGGCTTCGGCCGCGAGCTCAATCGCGCCGTGACGACATTGTATCAGTCGCTGGCCGAGCCTTTCCCGGAGCATCGGGCCCGCTTCCTCGAGCAATGGCATCGCGCGTGCAGTCATATCGTTCCGCTCGGTAAATTCTCAGGCGACAACGGCGCTCTCTATCGCCGAGGAGCCGAGCTGCTGCTCGCCCACGAAGACAAGTCCTATCCCGGCGCGCTAATCGCATCGCTCAGCATCCCGTGGGGCGAGGCCAAGAGCGACGAAGATCTCGGCGGCTACCATCTCGTCTGGACCCGCGACATGGTCAACAGCGTAGGCGGGCTGGCCGCCACCGGCGACGTCGCCACCGCGCTGCGCGCTCTCATCTATCTCGCATGCGCACAGCGTAAGGACGGCGGCTTTCCGCAGAATTTCTGGATCGACGGCACGCCGTATTGGAACGGCATTCAGCTCGACGAAGTCTCGTTTCCAATCGTGCTGGCATGGCGGCTGCACACGCACTCCGGGCTCAAGGATTTCGATCCTTATCCGATGGTCTTGCGGGCGGCTCACTTTCTGGTCGACCACGGCCCGCCCACGCCGCAGGAGCGATGGGAGGAGAACGCCGGCTACTCGCCCTCGACGCTGGCCGCCAATATCACCGGCTTGATTTGCGCAGCCTGCTTCGCCCGCGACCGAGGCGACCTGGCCACCGCGCAGTTCCTCGAGGAGTACGCCGACTTCCTCGAGGCGAACATCGAAAACTGGACCGTCACCAACGACGGCTTCCTCGTCCCCGGCATCAAGCGCCACTACGTCCGCATCAATCCCATCGACATAAGCGATCCCGACGCCGACGAACGTATCGCGGGCAAGCTCGTGCCGATTCGCAATCGTCCGCCCGGCGCGCAGGATAAGTTCCCGGTCGCAGAAATCGTCGACGGCGGATTTCTCGAGCTGGTGCGCTACGGCATTCGCAAGGCCGGCGATCCGCTGATGGAGGATTCGCTGCGCGTCATCGACACCGTGCTCAAGACCGACTTCCCCGCCGGTCCGTGCTGGCGCCGCTACACTCACGACGGCTACGGGCAGCGCGACGACGGCGGCGCCGTTCATCGGATGGGGCCGAGGACGTCCGTGGCCGCTGCTGACGGGAGAGCGCGGGCATTACGAGCTGGCCGCAGGCCGCGACCCGAAGCCTTACCTGCAAGCGATGGAGCGGTTTGCGAATTCGACGCAGTTGCTGCCCGAGCAGATTTGGGATCAGCCCGACATGCGGCGGCGATTGCTCAAGTACGGTGGCCAGACCGGCAGCGCGACGCCCCTGATGTGGGCGCACGCCGAGTATATCAAGCTGCTGCGCTCGGCCTTCGACGGCCGCGTGTTCGACATGATCGACGAAGTCGGAGACCGCTACATGAAGCCCGGGCGAAAGCCGAGCCGCCTGATGGTCTGGAAGTCCAACCGCCGCGTGCAGTCGGTTTCACCCGGCGACCGCCTGCGCATTCAGGCTACCGCGCCGTTCATGCTGCATTGGTCGAACGACGAATGGCAGCACGTCAACGACACGGGGTCGACTTCAACGCCGATAGGCTTCGAGTACGCCGACATCGACATCGGCGCAGGCGACAAAGCGCCGATTCGCTTCACCTTCAAATGGCGCGACACCGGCACCTGGGAAGGCCGCGACTATTCAGTCGCAATCGCGAAATAGCGGGAGCATTCGCCTGACTCGCTAACCTCTCCTTGTCCAAGGAAAGGTCGGCGAAAGCCGCGTGAAACGCGGTGTCGCCGGGAGAGGTGCCGCGCCAGAAGTCGCAACTAACTAGTACTCGATTCCGAAAGCCAAAATGGCTCTGCCGTCGAGCACTGCACCTCTCCCTAACCCTCTCCTCGGACAAGGAGAGGGCACTGGAAGGAATTCCCTTAACGCTCGTAATCTCGCGCGACGCGCACCATCATGGCGACGAGCCCGCCGCATTTGCGCAACGTGTCAGTTCCGATTTCTTGAATTCTGAAAAGGTTAGGTTCCCGCGTCTGGCACGAAGCTGGCTCCCCTCTTCTCCGATGCGCGCCTTACGATCCGTTAATAACCAAATCGGCGCGCGTTCGTACTCGTTCCAGGAGGAATACAGATGAGTAGCAAGGATTCGTTCGTGCGCGACGCGGTTGAGCTGCGGCTGGTGTTCGCGTTGCTCCTGCTGATGGCGGTCCTGATTATCCAGGGATGCACCGCGTTCAATCCGCAGGGCGCGGCGATCCAGCAGGCGCCGAACTACTACGATGGCGTCCAGTACAGCCAACTCTCACCCGAGCAGAAAATGCAGCTCGAAGATCATCTGGCCAACCAGAGCAACACTGCCTGGCGAACCAGTGCCGAGGTCGCGTCAAGCGCAGGGCAACTCGCGCAGGGAACCGGATTTCTGCTGCGGGGAATCCATTCAATCCAGAAATAAAATGACGGCGTGAGACTGAAGATCTCGCGCCGTCCTTTCAATCGCATGGAACGGCGGGGAGAGTCGATAGAGCGGTCCACTGCCCGCTCGACCTGCCCCGCCGTAACAGGAAACGCTAGTTGCCGGAGATTGACCAGCTACCGCCATTGCATGCGTTAACCGAGTAGGTGTACGCAGCCTGGGTCGCGCCATACAGTACCGCCATCAGATCGTACGAGCACCCATCGCCTTCGCCACCATCACCATTGTTACCACTGACTGTGATCGTGGCCGATTGCCCGGGTGCGAGCGACTGTCCGGCGAACAAATTATTGGTTGTGTCCCAACTCGAGGCGTCCGAGGGCGAAGCATAGAACTGGGTCATCGTATAGGTCGTGTTATTCGTCACGACTACGGTGTTGTTCGCGAGGGCGCTGGTGGCGCCGGCGATACCAAACAAAACGATCATGGCTGCGATGTTGCGTATCGATTTCATTTTTTCTTTCACTCCCCTGGCCTGTAAAAGGCGATAAGATAATTGCTTCTCCGCGCTTAGTTTGTGCTGCCCTCGCAGAACGCTGATTCGCTGCTAGTCAGAGTGGTAGGAAACTGGATGCCCAGGAACGGATTGGGTAGCGCCAGCAGGTTACTGGCATCGTATGTCAGGGAGACGGTTACAGGGCTGCCGAAGGTGCAAGGAGGCCCGCCGGTCAGAGTTGTGTGCAGATAGGCTCCGCCGTTCGCGCTGATGGTCGGCGACGCCACCGACAGCATGTAAGTGTTAACTAGATCCTGGGTGGCGTTGCCGTTCACTGCAGCATATCGCGCGCCCTGATAGTTGACCTGGCCCAAGGCCAGAGCCGCTTCACCGATAATCGCGAACTGAATTCCCACCAGCAGCACTATCAACAAAACCGGCAAGGCAAAGGCGAATTCGACCATGGATTGTGCGCCGCTGCCGCCCTTCAGCTTGCGCACGAACGAATCGACCATGGCGAACCGTCCTTTCGCCGCAATATTAATTCGCTTTTCCATATCTTGATGTCTCCCCTGGCTCCCGCGAACTCACTGGATAAGGATCGGATGTCCGTGGCCGCCGAAGTTCGGAGCGCTCGTAGAGCCATAGCTGTTCGCGACGACCTGGCTGATGAAGTGAACATTGACGACGCCGCCGTTGTAGCTGTCGAGCCATACCGTGGCGAACGCGTCCACCTGCACTAATTTCCGCCCGTTCTGATCTTCCCAGTCGACGATCGGCAGCACCATCACGCGAGGATCTGTTGGTGAGTGCGATAAATATGTGCCGGTTGGGTCGGAGCTCGCGGCGGCATTCAGACGATCCTGAAAGCCTTGATCGACAGGGCCGACCTTCTTGCCCGGTTCGGTGGTTACCCAGTCGCCCACGCTGACGATTCCGCTATAACCGTCGGCGATATTGCCCCTAAGATTGTTTCCGCCGGTGCCACCAAGCGCCAACAAGTCCCAGTTTCCCGGCCCGACCTGACCCTGCTGAAGGGCTATCGCCTCACCGTTGCTGTACACAGTATTGTGATCGAGCCCGATCGGGATGAGCTGGCAATCGCCGGTGTTAGTGCAGGAAGCGGGCGGCAGCTGGGGTCCGCCTCCAGGCGGAGGTCCACCACAGGTAGAGCTGCCTACGCACTGCGTCGAACCTTGCGGCGCCGCCTTAGCCGATACCTGCATCGTCGCATTGGTCATTCCAAGGACTCTGGCGAAGTAGTATGGGACTGTTCGGTGCAGCGTCATCGTGATGGACAGATCGTCCGCCGCAACCGTGGGGGTCGTTACTTCGGCGGCGAGAACACCATTGGACTCCGCGAACGCCTCCGCAGTGTTTATTGCCTTTTGTGGATCGTCCGGAAGCCAATTCGCGCCGGCCAGCACGCCCGCATCGGCGGCTTTCTGCAACTGCGTCCAGTTCCAGTAGTGCACGGCAACGTCGGTGCCCAACGCAACGGAACCGATCAGAAAGATGATTACACCGGCAATTAATGGTAGCGCCTGACCAGAGGGCCATTGACGAATGCCTCTGGAAACCCGCGCGCCGAGGACAAGCTTAATTCTTCGCAAGCCAAGCAGTATCATATAGGGTAATCCTCCCAACCCAAGGGGGAAGCAAAACACCTGCCATTGCGTGTCAAGAGTAAAGAACACACTGAATTGAGCGTTCTATTGCCTTGAAACCCTTGTAAATGCTGGCATTCGCTCAAGTTTCGCAGGCTCGTCAGGTGACGATATCGGGACGCAAGATCGCCCAAAAATGTATCTGAAATGCTACATTCTGTAGCAGATGGGTCAGTCGCAGATTGCTACCAGTTGTAGGCGAAAGTACCGCGATGCTGCTCGAAAGAAGCCGGCCGCTGGTGTCAACCGGCGCGACTGGGAATGACCGATGACCCCTCGCCCGCGATTCTCATCGCGGACGGGGAGTCATGGTGTCTCGGGGGAGATGCGTTGGAATCTTGAAGAAAATCGGCGCTAGGCTCGTCGCCCCATGCGCCGAAGGCCTGATCTATTCATAGAGCGCCGAATTCGATGCGGTCAGAGTGCTCGGAAACGTTAATCCGAGCAAAGTACTGGTTGGCAGTACGATCTTCTGGGCGGTGACATAACTGAGATTGATGATCACCTGATCTTGACCCTGGATCGGCGTACTGGCTTCCGCGGTACCGTCCGGTTTCAACGAACTGACGGTTACCGTGAGATCGCCACCGCCACTGGTGAGGATGGTGGGCGACAACAACTGCTCCGCTGGAGTTGGCAGCTTACTAGCGGGGCCAGTAGAAACCGTTCCGGGATTGATCGCGGCATAACGAGCGAGCGCCGATGCACCCTGGTTGAGCGCCAAGGCCGCCTGTCCTAACATCGCGAATTGCACGCCAACCACCATTACAACCAAGGTCAACGTCGCGCCCATCGCGAATTCGACCATCGACTGCCCGCGGCTCATGCTGCGCCCACGCAATCGCGAAGGATTGCTGCCTGGGCTCGTATTCCATTTTACTTCTGATTGATTAAACATTGAATCTTCCCTTCATAGAACCAGCGTCATTCAGTAGTGCTCGACGCATCCGTCGAGATCGAGAGCCCTAATACATTTGAGCTTCCGACGCCGTCAGAGTGCTTGGGAAAGAAATCCCCAAGAGGGTTGTACTCGGCAATACGATCCTGTTGGTCGGCGTTGTAACTGAGACTGACGACCACTTTATCGAACTGTACAGGTGTGTTGGTCGTATTGTTCGTGCTCCCAGAATAGGTCGCAACGTTCACCGTGAGATCGTAGGTAGTTACTGGTTTGCCCTTGACGGTTGCAGTGCTCTGGGTGGTGATGGACGAAGGCAACAGGTTTTCCGCCTCAGCGGGCAGGGGCATTGTGACTTGGCCATTATAAAGAGGTGTCACCCCTCCTAGAGCTCCCGGATGCTGTGCTGCATAGCGCGCGAGCGCCTCTGCCGATTGGCTAACAGCCAAAGCCGACTGTCCGATGAGCGCGAACTGGATACCAATCAGCATCACTGCCAGCGCCACCGTCGCGCCGAGTGCGAATTCAACCATCGACTGCCCGCGACTCAATCGGCTGCCGCGAAGCCATGACGGTTCGGAAGCGGCTACGGTCCTTGGCCTGCTCCCTCGAAAGATTGATCTTGCCAACGATGAATAGGCCATCACGCCTCTGTTCCGGCTTTTCTCGGAGCGATTAGACATGGAAAGACTCCCTGGTTCACTATTGGATCAACACTGGCGTGGTGGTCCCGGTGGACGGCGCGCCTTGGCTGGCAATCTGATTGCTTAGCGAAATATTAAGAACCTGAGCGTAGTATGCGCCATGGCCGTCTGGAATTAGCAACGCGGTTATGAAGCCGGTGATGTCCAAGGTTATCGACTTGCCGTTCCCGAAGGTCGATACCATTGGAATTTCAATGAGACGTGGATCAGCTTGATCGGCTGCGGTCATGGGCGATGGCAGCGGAAGGGTCAAACTGCCCGCTTTGTATCGCGCAGCCAGTCCTGACGGTGCGAAATTGTTAACGTCATTACCAGTAACCGAGTTAATGTTACTGACAGTCCCCAGCAAAATTGGAGTGCTTCCCTCGTAGCCGTTTTGTATCGCGTCTGAATAGTGCTGGCCCGTATATTGCTGGGTATCGGGGTACTGAAGTCCACCCCAGTTGCCAGGCGTTATCATTGTGTTGGTGGTCTCGCCTGGCAAGTTGATATTCTCGCCGGGAGTAGTACACGGGTTAGTGGTGGGATTCGGGCAAGTGAAGCCAACCGGAACCAGGTGGCCGCCTCCCGGCGAACCTACCGCTCCTCCCACACTCTCGATCGCCGCAATCGCCGTCACCTGAACATCATTGCTGACCAAGCCCAGCACTTGCGCGAAGTTGTAAGGCACCGTCCGTTTCAAGGTGATACTGATTTGCGTGTCGCCTGCGTTCACCGAAGGTGTGCCGACAATCTCCGATGTAAGCGCAGAATTGTTCAGCAGGCCATGCCTGCGCAGTACTGACAGCCGTGGATGGATCTTTAGGTAGATAGTTGGCGCCAGCTAGTGCCGCTGCGTCGGCTGCCTTCTGGAGCTGCTGCCAGTTGAAGTACATCAGACCGACATCAGTGCAGAGCCCGACCGCGCCGAGCAAAACCGCAATTACCCCGGCGTACAGAACCATCACCTGGCCACTGGATTTTCCGAATATCTTTCTCATACAGGACCCCTCAGAGTTCACCGTAAACGATGAACAGGAAATTTATGACACCGTCCGGCTTCAGAGTTTATTTTCGTATCACCTGTCCTTCTGTATGGCAAGGCTGCAACAGATGGTAGTTCGAAGGACGGTTTGTGATGCGAAAACACACTTAAATCCAACGTGTCGAGCCGTAATCTAACAAGGCGGCAGAAATACGTCAAGAACCAATGGTAGCAGGAAGGCTACACTTTGTAGTATATCGCTACGTAAAGGCAGCCGCAATCGGGGTCCGCTAAAGTAACTAATCTAATGCCACCGCCGACCCGGAGGTAGCTAAATCCTTCATTTTGTATCTTGGAGACCCTGAACCAGGAGGCGGCTTCGCGATCGCACTTTATCGGCCTCCTCGCCAGCAAAACTATTGCATTAACAGCCGTTTAGACTTCGTAACCATCGTTTATCGGCGTCCGTATTCTGATCAGGAGGGTCCGTTATGAAAATCTACACAACCATAGTTGCCGCGATGTTCGGGCTCCTGATGATGGCGATGCCCAATGTCGCATCCGCCGAGGTCGTCGTTCGACCTGTGCGACCGCTGGTGGTTCAACAGGTAGTAGCGCCGGCTCCGTTCACGACCATCGGGTACTACCGGCCGTGGGCATGCGCCAACCCCCACTACCGCCGTCATCACTGGTGGAGATGCCATTAACCTGACCGCGCTCTTTGAAGCGCCGACGCGGGCGGCATGTCGAGCATGACATCCGCCCGCATTTTCTCGGAAACTCAGAACATCTCCTCGGACAAGAGAGAGCTTTGCGCAACATAGTAGGACGAAATTTATTTCGTCGATTTCTGTAATTTTTGTGACGGGGATGTGTGACGGGGCTGACGGAATAAATTCCGTCCTACTCTATCCTCTCGATCTCGAACTGCGCCGCCAACGACGCCATCATCGCCTCGACTTCGTCGCGCGAATCTGCCGAAAAGTAGATGCGCAGGTGATGCCGCGCGGGATCCTCGGTCCGCAGCGTCGCGAGATTGTCGTAGGACTCGACGATCGACTTGAACAGCACGATCTGCCCGGGCGGTATCGCGATCAGCATCGAATCGATTGCGGGCGGTCTATTTTCGGTGCTCAAGGTTTACTGCCAGCTCCCCGACCCCTACATTCTAGCCGATGACGATCCCGCGGGTCTTGTTCATAACCGGCAAAGGGGGGACCGGCAAGAGTACGGTCGCCGCTGCGATTGCGCTTGCGCTGTCGCGCCGGCGTCCGACCACGCTCGCCGACCTGGACCGGAGGATGTCGGCGGCCGCGGCGCTCGGCGCGACGCCGACTGACTCGACGGCGGTTAAAGTCACCGAGTCGCTCGACGTGATCGCACTGACGCCGCGCGCCGAGCTCGAGGCGTTCATCGAGCGCATCGTGCCGATTCGCGCGATCTCGCGCCGGATGCTGCGCAGCCGGACTTTCGGATATGTGACGGCGGCGCTGCCGGGCCTCGAAGCGTTTTTGCTGCTGGAACGGCTGCGGATCATGGCGGGAGATGCGGCGCTCGAGGATCGCTATCTCGTGATCGACGCGCCCGCGTCGGGCAGTGCCGTCGAGCTGCTCTCGGTCTCGTCGGGGGTGAAGGGAATCGCGCCGGCCGGCACGCTGAATCGGCTGGCCGATTCGATCGACAGCTTTCTCGGCGACGCGACCCGCTTCGGCGCGGTGATCACCACCACTCCGGAAGACCTTGCGGTGCGCGAGGCACTGGAGACCGCGGCGACGATTCGCGAGCGGCTGGGAGTAGTCACGGTCGCCGCGATAATGAACTGCGTTCCCGATTTGCTCTTCGACACTTCGGAACTCGCCTCGCTGAGTCCGCTAGGCGGCCACGCGCGCCTGGCGGTGCGCCGAAACTGCGCGCATGAGAATGCGGCGCTCGTCGCGCCGCGATTCGCCGACGCCGGTCTGTCGACGATCAACCTCCCGATGATGTTCACGCCGGCTATCGGCCGCCACGAGCTCGAGAAACTTGGCCGCGTGCTCGATGCGAAACTGCTCGGCCGATGAAGCCGAAGCTACATCCGAAGGAATCGGCGCATCGCAAGTCTCTTGACCTGAATGCGCAGAGTCTCGTCATCTGCCTGGGGCCCGGCGGCGTCGGCAAGACTACCATCAGCGCCGCGATTGCGGTGCGCGCCGCGATGCTCGGATGCGCGGTCGATGTGATGACGGTGGATCCCGCGCCGCGGCTGCTCGACGCGCTCGGCCTCGAGGCGGATTCATCGGAGCCGGTCGAGGTCGTCCTCGAGGGCATCCGCCACGCGCGCCGTGGCGACGCGTCCAATCGCGCGAGGCTGCGGGCGCTGCGGCTGGATCCGAAGCGCACCTTCGATTCGATTATCGCGCGCTATGCTTTGTCGGACGCGGCGCGCGACACGATTCTCGAGAATCGAATCTATCGCAATCTCTCGGGCGCGCTTGCGGGCGTGGCGGATTACATGGCGATGGAAAAATTGCTCGAACTCGCAGCCAATCCCGACACGGATCTGATTGTGCTCGATACACCGCCAGCGACCGAGGCGATCGACTTCCTCGACGCGCCGCGGCGCCTGCTCGAACTGCTCAACTCGCGCGCAATCAGCCTGCTCGGCGCGCCCGCCGGGTTGTTCAAGAGCCAGCTTCGCATTGTGGATTTAGCGGCACGCGCCGTGCTCGCGGCATTCGATCGCGTGACGGGGCTGAATCTGCTGAGCGACGTGCAGTCGTTCGTCCGCAGTTTCGACGGGATGTACGAAGGCTTCTCGGCTCGCGCCGCGCGCGCCCGGGACAAGCTGCGCGCGTCGGACACCGCAATCGTGATCGTTACGACCGCGGAGTCGAGCCGTATCGCGCAGGCGCGCGAATTTGTCAGCGCGCTCGAGGGTGCAGGCCTGCGAGTCTCCGCGATGGTGGTAAATCGCGTGCTCGCGGAACTGCCCGACGCCGCCGAACTGACGTCAGCACACATCGCGCCGTCACTAAAGAAAAAGCTGAAGCGGAATCTCGCCGACTATGCAGCGCTCAAGACTCGCGAGGAAGTTTCGCTCGGCGCACTGCGCGAATCGCTCCCCGCCGACGCAGTGCTGATGGTCGCGCCGGACCTCGGCCGCGAGCCGCGGACTATCGCGGACCTGGTCGAGATAGGCCGCAGTCTGCGCGCGGCCTGATCAGCTCGGCTTCTTTGCGCGACGAATCGCGGGCTTCGCTTTCGCGGGTTCGTCATGGTCGAGCATGCGATCGAGCTTGATGCTGAGGTTCAGCAGTTGCGAGCTCAGATGATCGAGCCGCGCCTTCAGGTCGCGCACGTCACGCTTGGACGGAATGTTGACGAAGTCGAGCACCTGCTCGACGTTGCGATCGAACGACTGCTTGTTCGCCATGAAGCGTTCACCGGCCTTGCCGAAACTCGAGCGCATCCTGTCGTTGGACATGATCTCGTTGAAAAAGCCGGTGATGCCCTCTTCGCTCATCTGGCGGAGCCGATTCATCAGGTTGTCGCTGTCGTTGTCGCCGCGTGCCATGACTTTCAACTATATATAGAGGGTCGCGCCGCGCAAACCGGATGACCACACTCGCCAGCATTCTGAGTATCGCGTCGGGCTTCGCCCTGATGGGGTATCGCGAGCCGCCTGCGAATATGATCGCGACGTCGATCATTATAAATGTCGCGCTGACTCCGCTGACCGCGATCGTCGCGTCACGCCGCGGACGCTCTGCTCTTCGATGGACGCTTGCGGGACTCATTCTCGGCGCATGGGCGCTCGCCGCGGTGATGATTATTCCTGCGCCGAGCCAGCCCGCGCCGCCGCGGCCGGACGCTCCGCAGTATCCGCCTACTTCTCATGCTGCTTGATCCACGCCGCCGTCGGCGCGAAAACCTGGCTTTCGGATTTCGTACCCGCCAACACGTCGAGATGACCCCAGCCGTCGAGCTTGGTGAATGACGGGTCGGGCGCGCCGGTCGATTTCGACGCTGCTTCGACGTCGCCGGGCCATTGCGGGCCGAAGTTGGTGCTAGCGAACGCGATCACCGGAATCTTTGACGCCTTGAGCGACGCGATCAGTTGCGGCGTGAACGGATTCTCGCCGTCCTGAACCGACGGCCAGTAGCGATCGTAACCGATCAGCAGTTTCGCGAGCACTACCGCATCGGAATGACCGGCCTGCATATTCGCGAATGCGCCGTTGCCGGGGGCCGCATCGTACATGACGTGCTCGAGGTTTTCGCGCGCGGTCTTGTACTTTGGAATCGGCGCCGGCTGATCGGGATTGTCGATCACCATCTGCATCAGCGTGCGCCGCTTGTCGTAGGTAAGATGTTTGCCGCCGATGTCGACGGCATATTGGCCAGGCGTCCCCTGCTCAATGCGCATCGGATGAGTCGGGATGAATCCGTCGAGCGCGATGATTCCCGCGACCCGCTCGGGATAGTGCTTGGCGGCGAAGAGATACGCGAACTCGACGCCGCGGCTGAAGCCGGCGACGAAGATTCGGCCGCGGCCGGATTTTTCGCCGATAAATGCCGCGGCGGCGTTGATGTCCGATTCGAAGAGATCATTGGTCCATCCTGCCAGCTCGGAAAGATCGGTCTGCGGCGTCTGCGGCGGAATAAAATGCGTGCGATAATCCATCGACCAGACGTCAATACCCTGCTGAGCAAGATAGACCTGGAACGAGTAGCGCGGATCGTCGAGCGCCACTCCGCCGTTCATGTTGGTGCCGGGCAAATAGAGCACGACGGCCTCGGGATGC
This sequence comes from uncultured delta proteobacterium, assembly GCA_963733715.1. Classification (GTDB taxonomy): domain Bacteria; phylum Desulfobacterota; class Binatia; order Binatales; family Binataceae; genus Binatus. The sequence goes on along the minus strand of CAVTEN010000039.1, from coordinate 26,642 downwards.
GCGGGCGGAATCGGTCCGTTGCAGAGGCGATGCAGCGCGATCTTATCGAACGGCGATTTGCCGACGATCGCCAAGAATGTCCATTGGTAAATTCCCGGTTTACCTGATGCGCCGATTTCCTTGAAGTCGGCTGCTGATGCGAATGTAGTCAGCACAACGAAAGAAAGCAGGACCGCCAATACGTCAAGGACGATGGGTCGTCGAATCTTCATGGAGGTAATCCTCTCCACGATTTCGCGTCGCCGCACAAGTGCGCGAACTGCGGATGCTTGCAACCTAACCCCTAACCCCTTCCCGCGCGGGAAGGGGAACCGGACGCGGAGTCGGTTGCGCGCAGTGCTGAATCCGAGGACGGGAAAAAGAAGGGTGGTTGACCCTCCGCGGTTCGCCGTGCGAAACAGAGGCGTCAGGTGTTTCACGCTCACGCCAATTATCCACGGGAGTAAGTTTCAATGAGTAAGAAAATCCAATTTGCCTTGTTCTCTCCGCAGGCCGGACAGTCGTGGCATCAGCTCGAAGAGCGGGCGCATCGATGCGAGAAGCTCGGCTACCATTCGATCTGGCTGGTCGATCATATGTGGACCCGCGGGATGCCCGACCTCGATCACCACGAATGCCTTGCCTTGATGGCAGGGCTGTCGGCAAAGACTGACAAGATTCGCATCGGCACGCTCGTAATGTGCAACTCGTACCGCAATCCTGCCCTGCTCGCGAAGACGCTCTCGACGATCGATCACATCAGCAACGGCCGTCTCGAAATCGGTTACGGCGCGGGCTGGATGGACGAGGAGTACAAGGCGTACGGCTACGAGTTTCCGTCGATGGGCACACGGCTCAAGATGTTCGAGGAAGGCCTGCATATAATGAAGGCGATGTTCACCGAGAAGCGCGCGACCTTTGAGGGACGGCATTACAAGATCAATGAAGCGATCTGCAATCCCAAGCCGGTTCAGAAACCGCATCCTCCGATCACGATCGGCGGCAGCGGCGAAAAGATCATGTTGAAGCTGGTCGCGCGGTTCGCCGATCGATGGAATTGTCCGGCCGGCTACGAAAGTTTCGAGCACAAGTTCAACGTGCTCAAGCAGCACTGTAAGGACGTCGGGCGCGACGTGAATACGATCGACATCTCGGAGCAGTTGCTGGTGTGCATCGGCTCGAGCGACGCGGAAGTCGAGGCGAAGTGGAAAGCGGCACAGATGCTTAAGCCCTTCGTCACGACCGGAATCAAGGGCACGCCGAAGCAGTTGATCGAGCAACTCAAACAGCGCGTCGCGATGGGAATCACTACTTTCACGATTTTCTTCAGCGACTTCGCGCCGCCGCCGACGCTCGAATTGTTCGCGAAGGAAGTGATGCCGGCATTTGCGTAGGACGTTCGGAAAACGCGCGTCGATGGCAGCATGATGGGCGGCATTACTGCGTCGGTGAACGCGACGGCGCTTGCGCCGACCTCGCCGAAATCCCTGGCGCGAAAGAACCGGCACTAGATTGGATCAGAATCGACTCACTGAATATCTCAAGCGCCAGATGCCGCACGCGCGCGAGCATCGCGTGGTGGGACTCAGGCGAATTTCCGGCGGTTCGTCGCGCGAGACCTATGCGTTCGAGCTCGAATGGAGCGAAGGCGGCGAGACGCGCACGCGGCCGATGATCGGCCGGCGCGATCCGACCGGAGGCCTGCTCAAGTCTGATCGCGAGCGCGAGTTCAGAGTGATCGCGGCGGTGCATCACGCGGGCCTGAAGGTTCCGGAGCCGCTGTTCCTCGAGCTCGACGCGAGCGTGATGGATCGTCCGTTCTTCATCATGCATCGCGCGGCGGGCCGCACCGGCATGGGAGCGTTTCCGGCGACAGAGCCTGAACCGCTGCGCGCGAAAGTCGCAGAGGACTTCGTTGGCGAGCTCGCGCGATTGCAGTCGCTCGACTACCGCGAGTGCGGACTCGAGATTCTTGGAGCTCCTAAAAATCTGGAAGAGCCTGCACGCGCCCAAGCCGCGCACTGGAGCGTGATCTATGAGCGCGATCGGATGGGCGAGCATTATCCGATTCTCGACGCGGCATTCGCGTGGCTGAAGGCCAATCCAGTCGTGAGCGATCGCATTGTAATCGTGCACGGCGACTATCGTTCGGGAAATTATTTGTACGACGAGAACGGAATCATCGCGATGCTCGATTGGGAGATGGCGCATCTCGGCGACCCGATGGAGGATCTCGGGTGGGCGTCGATGATGTTCTGGGGGCGCGAAGAACTGGCGGGCGGCCTGATGGAGCGCGAGGCGTTCTATCGGCTGTACGAAAAGAAGACCGGGCATCGCGTCGATCGCGAGCGGCTGTTTTTCTACCAGGTGCTCGGCAACGCGAAGATGGCCGTGATTTGCCTGACCGGAATCCGCGACTTCGTCGAGGGGCGCACCTCCGACGCGGTGATGCCGTTTCTTGAATTGCTGCTGCCGGCGTTGTTCGAGGACCTTGCCAACCAACTTCGATTGGTCTGAGGAGTTCCTATGCTACGGCCGACGTTGAATGAACTGGTAAGCGGGATGCAGCGGACGATCATGGAGGCGCTCCTGCCTGAGCTGACGTCGCCGTACGCGCAGGGGCAGGCGATGTCGGCGATCGGAATGCTCGCGCACGCGGCGGCCGTGCTCGAGTCGGCGCCGGCGTACGATGCGGCTGAGATGAAAGATCTGCGCGCAACATTCGCGGCGCTCAAGCGGCTGGGCGACAAGCACCTCTCGAAAAAAGGCGGACTCCGCGGCGCGCTCGCGCGCGCGACTCGGGCCAGCGCGAAAAATCCGCCGGACCGGCGCGCGATGGAAGCCGCTATGGCCGCGTTCGCCACCGCCGTTGCGCTCGGCGAGGCCGACGAGGGCGTCGCGCGTCACGTCCGCGGCTACATCAAGCGCAACCTCGAGCGCTCGCGCAATCTGCTCGGCAGTTCGTTGCCGAGCGCCTGAGCCCATTAGCTGCGCTCCTAATCGATCTCGCTCACGGATTGTTTCTACCTTAGGCAATGAGATGCTATCTCTAGCAATCTTCAGCCACTTCCTGATCCGTTTATCTGCGCCAAGGCTTCTTGCGAATGAAAATCAATCGGAGTAGATTGCGTAAAGTTAAATAGGAGTGCGAAACGGCCTCTAAACCAAAAGTATAAAAAGACCACTAACTGTATGTGTCAGGCTTGCTACAAATAGTTAGTAGTTCTAATGTGAGGGTTGAGGGGTTGGGGTATTTCGAATTACCGCAGAAGATACTGCGAGGATAAAAACATGAGCGTCATCATCATTCCCACTCCCGGCATTGCCGGGGGGCCGTGCCGAGGGTCCTGCGATCACGCCAAGTGTCACACCATGCGCGCGATGGCCGACGAAAAATGCCATCACTGCGGCGGCCGTTTTGGTTTTGGAACCAAAATAACCGGCGAACCGCCGATGCACATGCGATGCGCGCAATCGATCGCAGCGCGAGATGGCGCACCGGCGACACATCCAATCCATGATCCAGCTGCGGCTTCGAATGTCGCGAGTCATCGCGGCGACAAGCACTAGCTCCGTCTCGTCTGCACATTCGATTTGATTGTCAGCACGCCGCTCGGCGCGAGGGCGACGTGCGCTTGACACCCTCGACGCGTGCGCGATACCGCTCAGACGTGAACACCGAAAAGGTTTCTCAGGTGCGGGCGCTGCGCGATCGGCTGGATCATCCGGTGATCGACGCCGACGGGCACCTGATCGAGCCGGCGCCGCTCTTCAACGAGTATCTTCAGAAGATCGGCGGCGGCGGGATGCTCGAGCGTTACAATCGCGAGCTTCGCGAGCATCCGACCGGCTCGCGCGGAAATCGCGACGCCGGTGACATGCGCGGTGCCTGGTGGGGCGTCGTCAACGACGCGTACGACCTCGCGACCGTGATGGCGCCGCGGCTTCTGTACAGCAGGCTGAATGATCTCGGCGTCGATTTTTCAATCCTGTATCCGACACTCGGACTCGCGCTGCCGACGATTCACGATGACGAGGTGCGGCGGATCGCATGTCGTGCGCTGAACACGATGAACGCGGAAATTTGCGGACAGTTCCGCGACCGGATCGCGCCGGCTGCCGCGATTCCGATGCATACGCCGGACGAAGCGATCGCCGAGCTTGAATATGCGGCGCGCCTCGGCCTGAAGGTCGCGATGATTCCGCCGGGCGTGGCGCGTCCGATTCCCGCGCTCGAACGCGAGCATCCGGAGGCATTTCCCAACGCCGCGTATTTCGATTGCTACGGGCTCGACAGCTTCTTCGATTACGATCCGGTGTGGCGCAAATTTGTCGAGCTGAAAATCGCGGTCACCTCGCACGGCGGGGTTGGATTGCGCTACCTGCCGCTCGGCCGGCGCTCGCCCACGAACTACATGTTCAATCACATCGGCGCGCACGCGTATCAGCAGGGCGAGTTGTGCCGGTCGATCGTGATGGGCGGAGTCGCGACGCGGTTCCCGGAGCTGGCGTTCGGATTTCTGGAGTGCGGCGCGGGATGGGCGTGCGATCTGCTCCATTCGCTGGAAGAGCATTGGGAAAAACGCAACGTCGCCGGCCTGGTGAATTACGATCCGTCGCGACTCGATCGCCCGCGATTGCATCAACTGCTCGCTGAGTATGGCGGTCCCGAATTCATCGCAAAGAATTCGGCGCGCGCGGTGCGAGCTTACGACGAAGGCCTCGAGCGTCACGATCGCGCGGCGGATCGCGACGAATGGGCGCTGACCGGGGTGCGCGACGAGCACGACTTCGCGCGAATCTTCGGCAACTTCTATTTCGGCTGCGAGGCTGATGATTTAAGCGTCCATCGCGCACTCGACGCGCGCGCCAATCCGATGCGGACGCGGCTGCAGCCGATCTTCTCCTCGGACATCGGCCACTGGGACGTGCCTGACATCTCGACCGTGCTGCTCGAGAGCCATCGGCTGGTAGACAAGGGACTCTTGAGCGACGCGGACTATCGCGACTTCGTTTTCACGTATCCGGCGCAGCTTCATCTGAAGGCGGATCCCGAATTCTTCGCGGGCACTGCTATCGCGGACTCCGTCGCCAAGCTGAACGCATAAGAGGGGAAGACGCTCGATGCTTTCGACAGAACATAGGCGCGACTGGGACGAGAGAGGTTTCTTCATCATCCGCGGCTTCACGCCGATTGCAGGACTGCCGCGCGATGCATGCGCGAGTGGTCGAGATTTCCCGGCTGAGCGCTGCGGGGCAAAGGGTTCCGAATGTATTCGTAGTGCCCGAGAAAAAACCCAACCCACTTGCGCGGAACCCCGAGGACAGCGTCGGGAAGATCTTCCGGCTGCATCGCGATCCGATTTTCAAAAAGCTGGTCGAGGATCCGGCGGTGATCGATATAGTTGGCGATCTGATCGGGCCGGATCTCGACTGCTTCGTCAGTCAATTCATTTTTAAAAATCACGGCGCGCTCGGACAGCCGTGGCATCAGGATTCGTACTACTTCGCGTTCAGCACGCGCCCGCAGGTCGGAGTCTGGCTGGCGGTGACCGAAGCTACTCTCGACAATGGATGCCTGCACGTGATGCCGGGATCGCATCTCGAACCGGTGCACGAGCATGTGCCGGACCGGCGCCCGCATGCGCAATACGGCTATACGGAGATCGTCGATTACGACATGTCGAAATCGGTGCCGGTCCTGATGCAGCCCGGCGACCTGCTGGTGTTCCACAGTCACCTGATGCATCGATCGACCGACAACATGTCCGGCGGCATTCGCGCCGCGATGGTGTGGCATTACACGAAGTCGGGAACGATCGATCAGACCAAAGAGAGGTTCGGACATCAGAACCCCTCGCACGATTTTATGAAGATCGAGCGGCGCGGTGCTGCTGAGGACTGAATCATGAATGGAGCTGAGAGCCTGATTCGCACCGCGATCGCGGCGGGCGTCGAAGTGTGTTTCGCAAATCCGGGAACGACCGAGATGCCGATTGTGGCGGCGCTCGATTCCGTCGATGGGCTGCGGCCGATTCTCGGATTGTTCGAGGGTGTTTGCACCGGCGCTGCCGACGGCTACGGACGGATGGCGGAGAAGCCTGCGATGACGCTGCTGCATCTTGGGCCGGGCTTCGCCAACGGGATTGCGAATCTGCACAACGCGCGGCGCGCGCGCTCGCCGATCGTGAATCTGATCGGCGACCATGCGACGTGGCACGTGGGCGCCGACGCACCGCTCACCTCCGACATCGTTTCGCTCGCGAGACCGGTTTCGGGATGGGTGCAAAGCGTTCGCAATGCAGCATCGCTAGCGAACACTACTGCACAGGCGATTGCCGCGGCCGGCCGCGCGCCCGGACAAGTCGCGACGTTGATCATTCCGTCAGATTGCCAGTGGGATCCAGCCGAGACGGCACGCTGATCCAATCGAGCCGACGGCGCCGCCGGCAGTGTCCTCTGATGCGATCAAGCGCGCGGCCGAATCGATCCGCAAGGGCAAGAAAGTCGCACTCTTTCTCGGCGGCACTGCTCTTCGCGCGCGAGGACTGAAGGCGGCAGCGCGCATCGCCGCGAAGTCGGGATGTCATTTAACCTGCGAAACGTTTCCCGCACGACTCGAACGCGGCGCGGGCATGCCCACGCTCGATCGCCTGCCGTACTTTCCTGAGCAAGCGATCGAGGCGCTGAAGCCTTTCGATACGATTGTCATCGCCGGCGCGAAAAAGCCGGTCGCGTTTTTCGGCTATCCTGATTATCCGAGCCAGTTGATTCCTGAGGGCGTCGACACCGCGATCCTGGCCGATCCGACCGATGACGTCCCCGCCGCGCTGGAAGCGCTCGCGAGTGAAATAGGCGCGCCGGTTTCGGTCGCGACGCCGTCGAAGGTATCGCGCCCCGAACGTCCCGTCGGAAAACTTGACGCGATGACCGCGGGCGCTGCGATTGCGGCGACGATGCCCGAGGGTGCGATCGTGATGGACGAGGCTGCCACCACCGGCCTTCCGTTCCTGGCTGCGTCGGCATCGGCGCCGCCGCATACGTATCTTTCGCTCACGGGCGGCGCGATCGGACAGGGATTGCCATGCGCAACCGGCGCGGCGGTCGCGTGTCCGGATCGGCGCGTGATTGCCTATCAAGCCGACGGTAGCGGGATGTACACGATCCAGGCGCTGTGGACGCAGGCGCGCGAGTCGCTCAACGTCACGACGGTGCTGTGCAACAATCACAGTTACAGAATCCTGCAGGTTGAACTCGCGCGTGCGGGCGTGACCGAACCCGGGCGCAAGGCGCGATCGCTCACGAGCCTTTCCAATCCCGGTATTGAATGGACCAGCCTGGCGCGCGGACTCGGGGTGCCCGCTGTGCGCGTCGAGACGGCGGAGGCGCTCACACTGGAATTGGAACGCTCGCTCGCGACGCCGGGTCCGACACTGATCGAAATGATTCTCTAAGTGGGGGCCAACCTCAGGCTGACCTCTCCAACAGTTCGATCGCCGTCAGCAGCTCTGCAATCGTATCAATCAAGCGATGATGCTCGATGCGGCTGCCGACGCCGATGAAGTGCATGCCCGCGCTCTCTGCAGCCTCGCGATCGATCCTGCTGTCGCCCACGTAGACGGCGCGCGTCGCGTCGACTCCTGCGCGATCCAGGCACAGGCGCAGGATGTCTGGCGCAGGCTTGGGGCGAACCTTGTCGAGCGCGCTCGCGACCGCATCGAATATCCCTTCGAGCCCGAGATGCTCGACCAGCGCAGGAACGGTCGCCGAGCGATTTGTGGCCAGCCCGAGCTTGTAGCGCTTTTTGAGTTCGAGCATGAAGGGTCGCAACTCGAACGGCGTCAGCAGCATTTTGAAGAATGGCGTCTGATCCATGTTGCGCGCCACGTCGTGCATCATGCCGAGCTTCGCCGCGTCGCCGCGAGCGCGAGCAGCGAACACCTCGCTCGCTGCGTACGAAATTGCCGAGATCTCCTCATCGCGGTCGAGCGGCGGCTCGCCGATCTTCGCGAAAATCCAGTTGTAATAAGCAACGTTCGATTCGGTGGAATCGAACAGCACGCCGTCGGCGTCGAACATCACAAGCTCAATCATATTTAACAATTATTGTGTGTGCCCGGCGCGAGCCGCGCCAGACGCCGAGTGAGGTCAGCGGGCGGCGCGTTTGCGATTGGTTCGATCGGCGCGTCGCGTGTGTGCGGGCGCCGGCCTGCGCGGGATCGCGACGACCTCGCGCGCGGTGAGATAATCCCCGCAATGTGAGCAGACCATATCCGCCACGGTCTTCGCGCCGCAGACGCGATGTATCAGCGTCATCGGCGGGCCCGATTCGTCGCTGAGCCAGGTGTCGCCCCATCGCATCATCGCGATCAGCACGGGGTAGAGTTCGAGTCCTTTCCGGGTCAGCCGATACTCGACGCGGCCGCTGTCGCCTTCGCTGCGCGCGCGATCGAGGATGCCGTCGCGCACCAGGTCGCGCAGCCTCGAGCTCAGGATGTTGCGCGCGATTCCGGTCCCCTGCTGGAATTCGTCAAACCGATGGCGTCCAAGAAACGCTTCGCGCAGTATCAGCATCGTCCATCGCTCGCCGATTACCGACAGCGTCCGCGCGACCGAACAGTTCATATTCTTGACCGAGTCCCATCGCATGGGCGTCTGTCACTCCACTTCCTGAATTGAATTTCGCGTGCCGCGACGCTCCCCAGCATCGGCGACGAAAAATATCGTTGCACTTTGAAACTTGGTTTACCAGCGCGCATCCTCTTAATTTGTCTTCGCCAGCCCCCGCCTGTTAGACAATCAGCGTATGAAGCCCCGCCACGCTGCCGCGCTCGCACTGGTCCTGGGTAGCATATTGGGCGGCATATGCAGTTGCTCAAGAAAACCGGTCGGCTGGTACTTGATGACTCCGCCTCAAGCCACGGACCGGCAAGGGAGGCCACTAGTTGGACCCGACTTTCACGCCCCATTGGTTCAATGGCAGAAAAGCAGAATGGAGAATGGCGGCAAATATTTTGAGTCGTTCGACTCAAAACAGGCTTGCGAAGATTATCGCGCGAACTCGATTCGTGATGCTCAGAAAAAGCTCCTCGACGCTCCGCCGGGAATCGCAGAAATGCCTTCAGAAACGCGCTACGTGGAATGGACCTACTTTCTTGGCACGCTGCACATTCAATGCGTCGCTTCCGATGATCCGCGCCTCAGGAATTAGGATTCCTGGCTCTCTCCATTTCGATGGGGCCTTAGACTCGAACTTTCACGCCTTTTGCTTTGTGGAGCAGCTTGCTAAACAAACGCCAATGAAACTTCGTCACGTAGCCGGGCTCACGCTTGTGGGCTGGTGCCTGATAATGCCGCCACTTTCTCGAGACCGCCAGCAAGTGGAGAAGGATGCTCCTTTTTCTCAGTGGGACACGGTTGGGAACTATCTGACAGCCACTGGGTGCAAAGACGAACTCGCCAAGCTGACCGCGCTGATATCGGGCAACATCAACCTCTCTGTGATCCAAAGGCGCGTGTTGGCGGGGAAGTGCATCGCCGCTGACGATCCCCGCCTCCACGCGGACAATTTCGAAATGTACTGAGCGCGCGCCGTCGGGCACTCGCCAGGATAGTTGCGATTCAGGACAAGGCCTGCTATCGGTATCAGTTGCTATTTGAAACTGATTTATCTGACAGACGGTTTAGGCATTGCTGCGGGAGATTCGTGATGGCTAAACAACTCGAATTCTTTTACGACTACCTCAGTCCGTTCAGCTATCTTGCCGACACGCAACTGCCTGCGATTGTGCGACGCACTGGCGCGGAGATCGTGTATCGGCCGATTTTGCTCGGAGCCATCATGAAGGCGACCGGCAACTCGGGTCCGCTCCCGATTCAGGGCAAGGCGGGTTACAACGTCGCGGATTTTCAGCGATGGGCGAAGCGCTACGGCGTTCCGGCGCAGTTCAGTCCACATTTTCCGTTCAATTCGATTCGCTTGCTGCGCGCCGCGGTCGCTGCGCAAAGGCACGGCCGATTTGCAGAGTTTCACACGGCGGCGTTTCGCAACATTTGGGAACATGGGCAGGACCTCAGCAAGGAGGACGCGCTGCGCCGACTCCTGAGTGAGGTGGGAATCGATCCGACGCTGATCGACGGCGACGAAATCAAGAATCAGCTGCGCGCGAACGCGGACGAGGCCGTCAGCCGCGGCGCGTTCGGAGCGCCGACGTTTTTCGTCGATGGTGAAATGTTCTGGGGGAACGATCGGTTGGAGTTCGTGGAAGAGGCGCTCATGCGTACGGCGTGATCTGGCGATAAGAGTTCCATCGTTCCGCAATCCGTGAGATAGATCTCAAAATGCTGCTCGCGCTGCCTGGAGCAGAATCTTGAATCGCGCGCGAAACGCGCGTTGACGGAATAAATTCCGTCCTACGATCCTCTCCCATTCTGAGAGAGGGGAAGAAGGCTGATCACGCTACGATCGAGGTGATTCCATGAAAGCTGTGGTATTCGACAAGGTTGGCGGACCCGAGGTGCTGAAGATTGCGGAGGTTCCGAAGCCGGAGGTGAAGCCTGGAACCGTGCTGATCAAAGTGCGCGCGGCCGGGATCAATTTTGCCGATACGCTATTTCGGCAGGGACAGTACATGATGCAGCCGCAACTGCCCGATACGCCGGGGCTCGAAGCGGCCGGCGAAATCGAGGCGGTGGGTGCGGGGGTGGAGAATCTCAGGCCCGGTCAGCGCGTCGCCGCACTCGGCAGTAAGATGTACGCCGAGTATGCGATCGCGCCGGCGACGCAGGTGATTCCGATTCCCGACTCCTTGAGCTTCGAGCAGGCCGCCGCCTTTCCGGTGCAGGTGCTGACTGCCTGGCACATGCTGCACACCGCGCACGACACCCGACCGGGACAGACGGTGCTGGTGCATTCCGCGGCAGGTGGCGTCGGAATCGTCGCGGTGCAAATCGCGAAGGTAGCGGGCGCTCGCGTGATTGGCACGGTCTCGAGCGACAGCAAGGCCGCGCTCGCGAAAGAGTACGGCGCGGACGACGTGATCAATTACGCGACGAAGGATTTCGCCGCCGAGGCAAACCGTCTGACCGGAGGGCGCGGCGTCGATCTGATCCTGGACGCGATCGGCGCTACAACATTTGATAAGGGGATGACGTGCCTCGCTCCGTTTGGGCATCTGATTCTCTATGGACGCTCCGGCGACGCGCCCGAGCCGCTCAACTTGTTCAGGCTGTTCGACAAATCGACCAAGGTGAGCGGTTTCACGCTGTATACCGTGGCCGCGGTGCCCGAGGCGATGCGCCGCGGAATCGAGGAATCGTTCAAGCTGATCGCACAGGGGAAGGTCAAGCTGCTCGTCGGCAAATCATTCCCGCTCGCGCAGGCGGCCGAGGCGCACAAGTTCATGGAGTCGCGGCAATCGACGGGGAAGTTGGTGCTGATACCGTAACAAACCTGAATCGCGAAGAACCCAACCCCTAACCCCTTCCCGAGCGGGGAACCGGACGAGAGAGGGCGGCGGCCCGACATCCAGCGAGGCTTTTCTTTTCCAGTGGCAATTTGCAACTTCGTGGCAATTTGCAACTAATTTTAAATTTTGAGATCGAGGACAGGATCTGATTTTGATTGAGCAGAAATTCGCGGCGTTCGCTGCGTTTTAATTCGATCAATCTTGATCGAAGTGTCTAATCGACTTTGCTCGACGCCGGCGCTTCCGCTTAGTGCGAATTGTTCTTCGCGTTCTCATCCGAATTTTCCGAGTGCTCTCGCGAACATTTCGGGCGCGGCGTGATGGCATCCACGTTGCTTCCTCTTTCCTATTTCTGCTCGAGGAGGCAAGGCACCCATGGAACAGTTGAGTAACTATGTTCGAAGGACCGACGAGTGGACTGCACCGGCCCGCATGGCGCTCGCCGTTGTTGCCGTATTGACGGTGATTGCGATCGCGGCGGCAGCGCGCGCCGACGTCAAGCCGGGCGATGTGATCACGGCGGCCAACGCGTCGAAGGTAAGGGATCTCGTCTCGCCGGGGGTCTACTACAAGGTCGAAAATGGAATGTCGATGAAGATCACCCCGAGCGGTCAAATCGATTGGCCACCGCCCTACAAGGAGGCGACCGAGAAGTACTCGGCGCAGGTGCGCCTGAGCCATGACAATCGCAGCCTCGTCGGCTACGTCGCCGGCCAGCCGTTCCCGCTAATAGACACCAACGATCCGCAGGTGGCGACCAAGATCATGTGGAACAACGTGTTCCGCCCCCTCCTCACCGACGACTACGACCTGCGCTTTTACGATTGCGAAAGCGTGTACGGCGGACGCAACAAGCCCAACAACGTGATCCAGTACTACCAGATTGGGCATTACGCCGGTTACGACCTGGTCGGCCGGGTCGAGGTCGAGCCGATGCCGGTCGATCCCGATTTCAAAAAGACCAACCGCCTGTGGCTGTTCGGGCTATACCCTGTGCTTGCGCCGCAGGCTGAGCGCGGCACCGGATTCATTCGCTTTCGCTATGAACAACCGAATCGCGGCGACGACGACTGGAGCTGGAATCCCGGAACGCGCCGGATTCGCCGTCTGAACGAGGCGCTGGAGAGCACGGCGACCAGCGCGCAGACCTGGAACCCGGATCACTACTCGGGCTTCAACGCCAAGACCGAGGAATACAACTACAAGTTTCTCGGTGATCGCGCGATGCTGGGAGTCGCACACGCCGAGCATTCACCTGAGTTGAAGTGCTCAACTGACGGTGGCGCGAGCGCGTGTCCCGAGGCGTGGGAGATGCGCAATATGTACATCGTTGAGGCATCGCCGCGCCGCGAGCTGATTTCGCAGGCGCTACAGGGCAAGACCGTCATCTATATGGACTCCGAGATGTGGTACCAGCCGTACATCGACGAATACGATCAGAAGGGACAGCTCTGGCTGAATCATATCTGGTGGACAACCTATCGCGATCGGCCGGTGCCCGATGCGCGCGTGGCGATTTATCCATTCAAGCGCGAGTTCGAAGTCGGCGCGGTCTCGACTGACGTCCAAAGCGGGTTCGCGACCATGTGCTACCTGCCGGGCCTTCAGACTCCTGAGCGCGAGTGCTGGTACATCAACATGGGCGCGGTCGACAAGAATTTCTTCACGACCGACGCGATGGTCAAAGCGGCGCCGTAGCACTAACCTCGCCTGTAGATGGGGCGGCCTCGTGCCGCCCCTATTCATCAATTCCATTCGCTAGCGCAGGAGGAACGCATGGCGGAATCAAATCGTCGTCCAGTCTGTGCGGTAATCGGTGTCGGGCCTGGATTGGGTGCCGCGCTCGCCCGGAAATTTGCCGAAGAATACGCGGTCGCGCTGGTCGCGCGCGGTGAGGACAAGCTTGCTTCCCTGGCTAAGGAAATCGAAACGGCTGGTGGCAAGGCGATCGCGGTCTCGGCAGATGTCGCCAAGGCCGCGGATATAGCGGCGGCATTCGAGAAGATTCGGCGCGAACTCGGCGACGTCGACGCGTTGCTGTACAACGCCGCGATGCGTCCATTCGGCAAATTGATGGACACCAAGCCGAGCACCTTCGAGAATACCTGGCGCGTCACCACCTTCGGCGCGTTCATCGCCGCGCAGGAAGTAGTCCCGGCGATGTTGAAGCGCGGTAGCGGCACGATCATCTTCACCGGCGCAACCGCGGGCATAAAGCCGTTCCCAACCTCGGCGGCCTTTGGACCGGCAAAGTTCGCGATGCGCGGGCTGGCGCAAGTGATGGCCCGCGACCTGCAGCCGCAGGGCATTCACGTCGCGTACGTCAACGTAGACGGCGCGATCGACATGCCAGCGATCCGCGAGCGATTCCCGCAGCTCGCCGACGACGACATGCTCAAGCCGTCCGCGATCGCCGAGACGTACTGGCATATCGCGCATCAGGACCGCAGCGCATGGTCGCACGACGTGGACGTCCGTCCGTTCAAGGAGAAGTGGTAAGGAACGCGGCCCGTCTGCATCTCCGGCTCGCCCTCTCGGGAATCAGCCTGCCGATTTCCAAGCCGCCCTTGACTCGTCTAATTAACTGATCAGTTAATACTCTATTAACTGTCCGGTTAATTGGAGTCATGGCTGGCACACGCGTACTGGTCCGCAATCTCAATCGCACGCGCGAGAAGATCCTCGCCGCCGCACTCGCCGAGTTTTCGGCCCGCGGTTTCGCCGGTGCTCGAGTCGACACGATCGCCCGGCGCGCCCGCGTCAACAAGCGAATGCTCTACTACTGCTTCGGCACCAAGCAGGACCTGTATCGCGAAATCCTGCGGCGCAAAATCGCCGAGCGCTCCGAATGGCTCGAATCCACTCCGAACGACTTCGCCGGTGTCGCTCGCGCATATCTACTTGTCCGGCGGCACTGATATCGAGTTCGTGCGCCTGATGGAATGGGAGGCAATCGACAGCGGCGGCAGGAAGTGCATCGCTGAAGCCGAGCGTCGCGCGCTGTTTGAAAAGGCGGTCGCCCGCCTGCGCGTCCTGCAGCGCAGGGGATCGATTCCCCGCGGCGCCGATCTGACTCAACTTTTCATTTCGATGTTGTCGCTCGCGCTTGTTCCCGCTGGTGATGCCTCAAATCATCCGACTGATTCACGGGATGGAACCCACTGACCCGCGCTTCATGCGTCAGCGCGCGAATTTTTTGCGCTGGCTCGGAGATCGTTTGGCCGAAACCCGCGAGAGCTTCCCGCAATCAACCTCGTCGCGGCCGTGTTCCGATGGAGCCATCGCAGAGCGCCGTTCGTCGCACCCGATTATCTGAAAGGCCGGGTCAACTCGCATGAACAAGCGAATCATCATGTTGGTTGTGGTGCTGATACTTGGCATCGGCGCATGGCTGGGATACTCGCGTGTTCTTCGAAGACCATCGTCGCGACCGACAATCTGCTGGTTTCCGGCAATATCGAAGCTCACGAAAGCGTAGTCAGCTTCAAGGCGGTGCAGTCGCGAGTTGTTGAATTGCCGTTCGACGAAGGCCAGTGGGTAAAAGCCGGCACGCTGCTGGCGCGGCTCGACGACAGTGACTATCGCCAGCAGGTCGCTATCAACGAAGCCGCGCTTCAGGTGCAGGAGCAGCAGCTCAGTTCGGCGATGCAAAAACTCGAGGCGGCGCACGCGACTGTCGCCAACGACGACGCCGACCTCGCATCAGAAAAAGATCGACTACGTCCGCAATCAGAAACTCTGGGTCGAAAAAATTATCTCCGGCGATCAGCGCGACCATACCGACACCGCGCTCAAGCAGTCGAATGCCGCGATGCAGCGAGACCTCGCGATGGAGCGTAGCGCGCAACAGGATATCGCGGTCGCCAAGGCGAACATCCGCAACGCCAGCGAAAATCTCGAGCTCGCGAAGATCATGCTCGGCTACACGACGCTGCGCGCGCCGTTCTCGGGCGTCATCCTCACGCGTCAGACCGAGCTGGGCGAAGTGATGCAGCCGGGCACGCCGGTCGTCACGCTGGCCGACCTCGATCACGTCTGGCTGCGCGCTTACGTGGCCGAAACCGATCTCGGCCGAATCCGATGGGGCCAGGCGGCGACGGTTCACACCGACACTTATCCCGACCGCGCGTATCCGGGACAGATTTCTTTCATCTCTTCCGAGGCGGAGTTCACGCCCAAGAGCGTCGAGACCCACAAGGAGCGTGTCACGCTCGTCTATCGAATCAAAATCGATGTCGAAAATCCGCATCACGAGCTGAAGCCCGGCATGCCCGCGGACGCGACCATTCACCTCGGCGCCGCCCGTGCAAAGCGGCAACAGTCGTGGATGACAAGACGGTCGTCGTTCGCGATCTCGTCAAGGATTTCCCGGGCGTCCGCGCGATCGATCATCTGAGCTTCGACGTCATCGCCGGGCGAAATCTTCGGCATCGTCGGGCCCGACGGCGCGGGCAAGACCACGACCATGCGAATCCTGGCGGGAGTGCTTGCGCCCGACGCCGGCACTGCGAGCGTCGCGCGATGCGACGTCGTCGCGGACCCTGAAGGCGTCAAACACCTCATCAGCTATATGCCGCAGCGCTTCGGCCTCTACGAAGATCTGACCGTGGACGAGAACATCCGATTCTATGCCGACCTGTTCGGCGTTCGCAGGCACGACCGCGAGGCGCGCGCCGCGGAACTACTGAATGCATGCGGCATGAGCGAGTTCCGCGCGCGCCTGGCCGGCAAGCTCTCCGGCGGAATGAAGCAAAAGCTCGGCCTGGTGTGCGCGCTGATACACACCCCGCGCGTATTGTTGCTCGACGAGCCGACCAACGGGGTCGATCCGGTTTCGCGGCGCGAATTCTGGGCGATGCTGTATTCGCTCGTCGGCCAAGGCGTCACCGTCGTCAATTCCACCGCGTACCTCGACGAGGCCGAGCGGTGCCATCGGGTAGCGCTGCTACATCAGGGCCGTCTGCTCTTTTGCGACACGCCGGCGCGTCTCAAGTCGCGTCTGCCAGGCTCGGTAGTATCGATCGTCTCCTCCGAAGCGCGGCGCGTGCGCGACGAACTCGCTGCGGCCGAAGGTGTTTCGAGCGTAGTGCTGGTGGGCGACGCGGTTCATCTGTTTGTCGATGACGCCGAGCGGCGCATTCCCGGTCTCAGCGCGCGGCTGAAGCGCAGCCAGATTCCATTTGACGAAATCGTTCGCGTCACACCGACTATCGAGGATCTTTTTGTCGAAGCGGTCCGCAGAGACGCGACGCACGTGGCTGCATGACTCGCCCCAACGGCAATTCGGTCGAGGTCGAAAACCTGGTGAAGCGTTTCGGCGATTTCACCGCCGTCGATCGCATTTCGTTTCAGACCCGAGCCGGCGAGGTCTTCGGATTCCTCGGACCCAATGGCTCGGGCAAATCGACCACCATTCGAATCCTGTGCGGGTTGCTGCATCCGACGTCTGGGCGCGCGATCGTTGCCGGCTACGACGTCGTCGAGTCGCCCGAATTGATCCGCCGCAACATCGGCTACATGTCGCAGAAGTTTTCGCTCTACGCCGACCTCACTGTGTTCGAGAATTTGCGCTTCTACGCGGGAATGTACGGCGTCCCCGCGGCCGAGTTGCGCGGACGCATCGATTGGGCGCTCGAGATGGCCGGGCTCCGCGGCCGCGAATCGAGCCTCACCGGCACGCTGGCCGGAGGATGGAAACAGCGCCTGGCACTCGGCTGCGCCGTTTTGCATCGCCCGCCTATCTTGTTTCTCGACGAACCAACCTCGGGCGTCGATCCGCTCTCGCGACGGCTGTTCTGGGAATTGATTCAGCAGATGAGCAGCGAGGGCGTCACCATTTTCGTCACCACGCACTACATGGACGAAGCAGAATACTGCAACCGGCTGGCGCTGATGAACGGCGGTAAATTGATCGCGCTCGGAACGCCCACCGAACTCAAGTTGGGTTCCATCCGGGGCTCGTTGCTGCTGCTCGAATGCGATCGGCTCGGCGACGCGATCGAACGTGTGCGCCGCTTCGACGGCGTTCGCGACGTTGCAGTGTTCGGCAACGCGCTGCATGTGGTCGTATCCGATGCTGCCGCTGCGCCCGCGATTCGCGCTGCGCTCGAAGCCGACGCAATCTCCGTTACTGGCCTGAAAGTGATTCGCCCCAGCCTCGAAGACGCGTTCGTCGCATTGACTACTCGACGCGCCGATGATGCCGCCTCGGAGCTGTCGCCGTGAATCTTCGCCGACTGCTCGCCATCTCGCGCAAGGAAGTTTTCCAGGTGATGCGCGACTCACGCAGCCTGCTGATCGTCCTGCTGATGCCGCTGATGCTGATGACGGTGCTCGGCTACGGCGTCAACCTCGACACCAAGCACATCAAGGTGTTCGCGCTTGATCAGGAAGGCAGCCAGGCGAGCCAGGATCTGCTCAAGCGCTTTCAGTCCTCCGAGTATTTCGATCTGGCCGCCACGGTGACTGACTACCGCGCGCTGGCCGCCGCGCTCGATGACGGCCGATGTCAGCTCGCGATCGTGATTCCGTTCGACTTTTCCGCGCGCCTGCACGACGGGCGGCCGGTGAACATCCAGGCTCTCGTCGACGGCTCCGACAACAACACCGCTGAGATCGCGATCGGATACGCTCAGGGCGTTCTCGCCTCCTATGGCGCGGTCGTCCAGGCCGAGTATCTCCGCAAGTCCCACGCGCCCAGTGTGAATCCGGTGTTGTCAGTAGAAGCCAGGACATGGTTCAACGAGGATCTCGAAAGCAAAAACTTCATCGTGCCGGGTGTCGCCGCGATCGTGATGGCCGTGGTCGGAGTATTGCTCACGTCGCTGACGGTCGCGCGCGAGTGGGAGCGCGGCACCATGGAGCAACTCATCTCGACTCCGGTGACCTCTCTCGAAATCATCATCGGCAAACTGCTGCCCTACTTCGCGCTCGGCATGTTCGATACCGCAGCATGCGCGGCGATCGCGGTCTTCTGGTTCCAGGTTCCATTTCGCGGTTCGCTGATCGCGCTCAGCGTCGGGTCGGGAATTTACCTGATCGCGATTCTCGGGTTGGGATTCTGGATTTCGGTCGCCACGAAGAATCAGCTCGCCGCAAGCCAGATCGGCCTGGTGACCGCCTTTCTGCCGTCGTTCCTGCTTTCGGGATTCACGTTTCCAATCGATCAGATGCCGATCGGCGTCCAGCCTTTCACCTACCTGATCGCGGCGCGCTACTACATCGTCATACTCAAGAGCGTATTTTTGCGCGGCACTGGCCTCAGCTTTCTCGCCGGGCCTTTGATTGCACTCGTCATCTATGCGGCCTTGATGGTGTTCCTCGCTAAACGATCGTTCCACAAGTCGCTGGCATGAGGAAGCCGCCGTGATCGAACGGATGCGCCAGATTCTGCTCAAGGAATTCATCCACCTGTTCCGCGACAGGCACGCCCGCTTCTCGCTGATCGTGCCGCCGCTGCTGCAGATGCTGATATTCGGATACGCGGCGAGCTACGAGGTGAATCGCGTTTCGACCGCCGTGCTCGATTTCGACCATAGCCAGGAGAGCCGCGAATTCCTCGAACGCATATCGGCCAGCAGCCGGTTCCAGGTGCGCGACGTCCTCCAAAATGAATCGCAAATCGAGTCACTGCTCGATCATCGGCGGGTCGTGCTGGTGCTCCAGATTCAGCCGGGGTTTGCCGAACTGCTGCGCAAGGGACAGACCGCGCCGGTGCAGGCCGTGCTCGATGGCACCGACTCGAACACCGCGTTGATCGCCGTCGGATACATCAATCAGATCGCAAATCGATTCGCGACGGACTATCAACTCCAACTCGCGGACCGGATGAAACCGTCTCTGACGACTTTCGCGCCGAGCATCGAGTTGCAAGAGCGGCCCTGGTACAACGCGAACCTCGAGAGCAGATGGTTCTTTGTACCCGGCGTAATCGGCACTCTGGTCCTCGTATCGGTGTTGCAGCTGACGTCTTTTGCCGTGGTGCGAGAGCGCGAGATCGGGACGCTCGAACAATTGATGGTTACGCCGATCAGCCCCGCCGAATTGATCGTCGGCAAAACCTTACCGTTCCTGATGGTCGGTCTCGCCAACGTGGTGGTCGTGGCAATCCTGGGGAGCTTGTGGTTCGATGTTCCATTTCGCGGGAATATTTTTGTGCTGATGCTCGGCACCACGCTGTTCCTTTCGAGCGCGCTCGGCGTGGGACTGCTGATTTCGACGGTTTCTGAGACCCAGCAGCAGGCTTTTGCGATCTCCTTCTTCTACATCACGCCGACAATCATGCTGTCCGGCTTCGGCTATCCGATCACCAGCATGCCGACGGCGCTGCAATGGTTCACGAATCTCGATCCGCTGCGCTTCTATCTGATCGTGCTTGCGCGGAACTTTCATCAAGGGCGTCGGGCTGGACGTGCTATGGCCGCAGATGGTCGCGATGGCCATCCTCGGAGCGGCCACGCTTACACTCGCGACGCTCAGATTTCACAAAACGCTGGACTGATTTTCACATCGGCGGCCGAGCGGAAGCCGGTCCCTCATTCGCGACCGCAGTCTGATCGGCGCCCTTGACGCCGAACTTCCTGATGACCTGCGCGAGTTTCGACGGCGTCGCGACGGGCGTAGCGCACGCAGTTCCTGCGCATACGAAAGCAAGTGGAACGTTCTTCGCCGCGCTGGAATCGAACATCGCTCGCGCCGCCGCCGGCATCGGTGCGGTATCGCTGCGACTCAATCCAATCCGCGTGACGATCTTCCCTG
Source organism: uncultured delta proteobacterium (assembly GCA_963733715.1). Classification (GTDB taxonomy): domain Bacteria; phylum Desulfobacterota; class Binatia; order Binatales; family Binataceae; genus Binatus. Next base: position 6,438 of record CAVTEN010000039.1, on the reverse strand, counting down.
GACGGTAACTCGCCAGCGCCATTCTCCACAAAGCCGTCGCGCGCGCATCGCCCGGCGGACCCACAATTGAGACCGTCGCTCCACCGTTCGCGCGATATTCCAGCGCCAGCCCGACAGTCGCGACCGCGTTGCTCAGCATCGATCCCGCCATCGCGGGCGCACTCGCCATCAGTTCGTTCGCAGTTTTCGAATAATTGTCATCGCCCGTGATCAGCGCGAGCTTCGCCGTTGCGACCGCCATCGTCGCTTGCACCGACGGCGTCGGCATGTCGAGGAACACCTGCCCGCTCGCCGACGCCTTTGCAATCACGGTGCTCGCGTTTTCGCTATCGCGGTTCATCAACAGGTTCGAATCCTTGGCGCGGAAGTTCTTTACAATGATCGCAGCCAGCTTGCGCGCCTCGGTCAGATATTTTTCGTCGGCTGAAAATTGATATGCGTCGACGAGCGCATTGAGCAGATAAACCTGGTCGGCTGCCAAACCTGCTACTTGCGCGCGTCCGTCCGCCCAGACGTGAAAGAAACTCCCGTCAGACGCCCGCATATGCGCGACGATGAAATCCAAATCCGTGAGCGCCGTGCGTTGCAGACTCGAGTCGTCAAGCGCTGCCGACGCCGTCAGGTACGCGTCGGCCATCAACGCGTTTCGATCGGTCATCACAGCATGATCGACCGGCGGCGTTTTGCGACGAGCCCGCGCCGCGAGCGTCGCGTCTGACACTCTAACGATTTTCTCGCGCGCTTCTTCCACCGGAATCTTCAGCTTGGCCGCAATTTGCTCGGGACTCATCGGGCGTCTCAGCACAATTCGTCCATCCGGCGCGAGGGCAGGCGCGTCCTGCATGCCGTAAAATAAAATCGCGACGCGCGCTTCCTCCGGCGGCAGCGCGCGCTTAACTTCTGCGACCGTCCACGTGTAATAGCTGCCGTCGTCGCCCTTGAACGAATCAGCGTCCTGATGCGAGTAGAACGCATCGGTCTTCGGATCGAGCAACTCGCGATTCACGTAGCCTGCAATCGATTTCGCGACTCGCGCGAAGTCCGGGTCGCCGCTGACTTCATACGCGTCAGCGTACACGTGCAACGCCATCGCGTTGTCGTATCCGAGCTTCTCGAAATGCGGCACGCGCCAATGCGGGTCCGTCGAGTAACGATGAAATCCACCGCCAAGTTGATCGAACACTCCGCCTGCCGCGATTTTCTTCAGCGTGACGAGCGCCATCGCGGAGTACTCCGGGTGGCCGTAAAAACCGTGCGCGAGCGCGAGCGCGAGCGCGGGAAAATCATAAAATCGTGGCCCCGGTCCTGACGCGAATCCTCCTGACTCGCGATCGTACGCCGCCGCCAGGCCCGCAAGTATTTGCGCGCGCAGGCCATCGAGTCCGCCCTGCGTCGGAGCGTTCTGACTCGACGCCGATCTGAGTTTCGCAGCGGTCGCATCCGCCTCTTTTTCAAGACCTTCACGGTCCCCCGCATATACCTGCGAGATTCGCTTGAGCAACGGCAGCATCGACGAGTTTTCTCCGCCGCTTCCGTTGGGTCCGCTGCCCGGCCGCGGCGGCAGATAACCCGCCGCGAAGAACAAAGCGCCATCGGGTGTCGTGAAGCAGGTCAGCGGCCAGCCGCCCGCACCGGTCAATTGCGCTGCCGCAATCTGATAGTAGTCGTCGAGATCGGGACGCTCGTCGGTATCAACTTTCACCGGCACGAATTCGCTGTTCAGCGCCGCGGCGACTTCCGAGTCGGCGTAGGTCGTCGCGTCCATCACATGGCACCAGTGGCACCAGACCGCGCCAATGTCGATCATGATGGGACGATTCAGCCGCCGCGCCATCGCGAGTGTGTCCGGACTCCACGGTTGCCATCGAATCGCGCTCGACGACGCCTCGCGGAGATACATGCTCGGCGACGACTTCAGCGCTCCAGTTGGTAGCGCATTCGCCGAATCAACGGCAGCGCCTGCTCTTGCGGTGAGAATGCAGAGCATCGCGACTAACGCAAGAATTTTTCGCGTTGACATCCTGCTGATAGCGCGATAGCTGGAAATTGGCGCGCGACGCCGCCCGACGGCAATCGCGTCGCGATCGACAAAGGGAGAGGCGTGGGCAACCGCCGGTGGTTCAGGTTTTGAGTTCAAACTATGAATGCCATTGGTAACAACAGTCGCCGTCGCGGCCGGGTTCCATCGTGAGCGGAATATGAGTGCAAGGCCAGCAACGCGTCGCCGCCCGCGCCGGACTCGCAACGGCCCCGCGAAAGTCATCAGGATGCCGACTCCCACAGTGGTACGCCGGCGCCGTGCGATCAAGGCTGGAATCAGCCTGCTGGTGCTCTCGCTGCTCGCCGCAATTATCGCGCGGTTCTACGTGATGTACACCGCACCGCCTTCGCCCGAAAAAGTATCGGGTTTAACCGACCAGGAAACCGAGATCCTCGGTCTGGTGAATCAACAGCGCGTGAGAGGCGGGTTGCGGCCGCTGAAATTCTCGGCGCGCCTCGCGATAATCGCGCGCGGCCACAGTTACGACATGGCGATGCGCCACTATCTAGCTCACAACAGTCCCGACGGAGTCGCTCCCGCGGACAGAATCAGCGGCGTCGGCATCGGATACCACGCCATCGGCGAGAATATTTACATGGACGACAATGCCGATCCGGCCGACCTGCCGCGACGCGCGATGAATGGATGGCTGAAGAGTCCCGAGCATCTCGCCAACATCGTCTCCGGCAAGTTCACCGAGACCGGGGTCGGTATCGCGCAGTCCGCCGACGGCCGCACTTATGTGACGCAGGATTTCGTGCACTAGCGGGCGCTGCGATGGACTTCGGCGAACTTTCCGCGCTGGCATCTGGTCACGCCGAAGCGCGCGCAATCCAGACCGCACTCAAGCTGGGAATCTTCGATATGCTCGAGCGCTCGCCGCTCGACGAGGCCGAGCTTGCCGCCGCCATATCTGCCAATCGTCGTGCGACGGCTCTGATAGCTAACGCGATGGTCGCTCTTGAATTGCTCGACAAGCGCGCCAACCGCTACTCGCTGACGGAAGCGTCGCGGCGCTACCTGCTGCGCTCGTCTGCCGAGTATCTTGGCGGCCTGATTCTGTTCGACGAAGCGATCTTTCAAACCTGGACGAGTCTCGAGCAGACTATTCGGACCGGTCTTCCCGCGCGGGCGACAGATATGTTTCAAAGCCGTCCCGAAGAGACCGAACGATTCATCCTCGCGATGGACAGCCTCACTCGCGCGCGTGGCGACCCGGCTTACGTCGCCAACCGGCTCGACCTGAGCAAAGTCTCCAGAGTAGCGGACCTCGGCGGCGGTCCTGGGACCTACACTGTCGCGCTGCTCCGCCGATGGCCGCATCTGCGCGCCGCGATTTACGACTTGCCTGCCACCCTCGAAGTTGCGCGCAAAATTCTCGCTGAGCGCGAACCTGCGGCGTTGGCGCGTATCGATCTGGTCCGTGTCGACTACCTGTACGATGAGATCCCGGGCCCATGCGGAGCCCTGTTCATGTCGAATATAATTCACAACGAAGACGAAACCGACAACGCTCAGCTTTTCCGCAAATGCTTTCGGGCGCTTGAATCCGGCGGCATGTTGATTGTCAAAGATCACATCATGAACGCCGATCTCACCCAGCCGACGCCGGGCGCGATCTTCGCGCTGTACTTGCTTCTGACCACGCGCGGGCGCGATTATTCATTTGACGAAGTCTCCCGATGGCTCGGCGACGCCGGCTTTGTCGATATCAAACACGAGGCGCTGCCAAGCCCTCCGTTCACGTCTTCGATGGTAACTGCACGAAAGCCTAAGTGAAAAATTTTATTGTTCTCAGAATAGTGTCCGCCTCGATCGTAATCGCAATCGCGGGAGTGTGCGCGGGATGTGCCGCCGGAGCCGTGGGCTTGGTGACGGAACTTGTCCCGATGGTGGGAGCCGGCAGCGCGCAGCTCATTGGCTCCCAAGTCGCGATGAAACAAGACAGCGGCGGAACTTCCGCGGAAGAAAACTCCGACAAATGCGACCAACTGTTGCGCGCTCCGGTCGGCGTCGAGGAAGTCCGCAAGAACAAGAGCGGCGAGATCGAGTCACGCCAGTGGAAAATCGCCGAGACCAGTGGCAACCCGATTTGGATCGTCGCGCAGAGCGAGAGTGAGGACTCGCCTAAAAACGCGTGGAAGCCGAAGCCCGGCATCACCAACCTGCTTTTCAATCCTCCGCTCAATGAAGTGCTCGAGCCCGACAAGCCGGAATATCTCGCGTACGCTCCAGCCGACGTCGTCAACGTGTCCGACAGCGAGCAGTTTGACTCGATGACTGGGGCGTTCGGGGCCGGCATCGGGACCTTCAAGTGGCGCGAACGCTCCTACAGCTACGTGTTGGTGAAAGAACTCCCCTGCTTCAAGCCGGCGAAGGAGAAGTGAGTTCGACTCCGTCGCACCTGGCGGGGCTGATACGAATCCTGCCGCGAGCAATCGTTATCGTCGCAATCTTCTCGCTAGCACTGTTTGCTGCGAGGTCGTACTCTCAGAGCATGAATGAAGCGACCGAACATTCGCATCCGAAACTCGAACCGGCTGCATGGCCCGACAGCTTGCTCACGATCGCAAATCTCGGTCACGCCACCGTGCTGATGAATTTCTTTGGCACGCGCGTCCTCGCCGACCCGAGCCTATTCTCGCGTGTCGGCATGTCGTTCGATTCGATCTTTACAATCGGGCCGAAGCGAGTCGTCGATCCGCCGCTGGCTCCTGCGGAATTGCAGCAACTCGACATCATTCTGATCACACACGCGCACATGGACCATCTCGACATTCCTTCGCTGAAGGCTCTGCCGAAGAACGCGGTCGTGGTCGCGTGCGACAAGTGTTCGAAGATCATCGCGCCGCTGGGCTTCAAAGACGTGCGCGAACTCAAGTGGGGCGAGTCGACTGTCGTCAAAGGACTGACGATCCGCGCGATGGGAGCACGGCATTGGGGCCGGCGATGGCCTCCCTTTGGCGAAGACTATGGCTTCAACAGTTATGTGCTCGAAAAAGACGGGCGCCGGATGCTGCTCGCATGCGACAGCGCCGACACCGATCTGTTCGCGAGCCTCGCAGCGACGCCGCCCGACGTCGCGGTGTTCTCGATAGGCGCGTATGACCCCTGGATTTACAATCACGCCAATCCCGAACAGGTCTGGGCGATGTTCCAGTCGACACACGCGCATTACCTGGTGCCTATTCACTGGGGCACGTTCAAGCTGTCGAGGGAACCGATGGAAGAGCCGCTGCAGCGATTGATTAAGGCAGCCGGCGATCAGCAGGACAGGATCGTACTACGTCAAATCGGCGGGAGTTGGACGATGCCCGCAACGATCGAGACGCGTCAAGCCGCGGGTCGCTAGGACTCCTATCTACAAATTTCTGGTTGCCAGCACTTCTTGAGCGGGGTCCGATCCCCCGTGCAGTTAATCAGTCGGGGAGCGGTAAGGATGGTGACTTCATATCCGAGCTTCTTATATAGCTCTCGTATTCTGTCCGTAGCTTGATTCGATAGAACGACAGGACCGCTATGCTTGGACAACATTTCGGCCAATCTTACTTGTTCGTCCCAGTCAAAGGTTTCTTTCGAGTATTGCGTAAACTGTACGTCATAAGGCGGATCCGCATAGATGAAATCGCTGGCTTCGAGTGGCACCTTTTCGAAGTCCACGCACGTAAACTCCACTGCGCGAACGCCGGTACGTACTCCGAGAAATCTGTTTTGTAGATGAGTTTCTTATAACGCCCGAATGGAACGTTGAACTCACCCTTGCTATTGAATCTGCATAGGCCGTTATAGCAGGTGCGGTTAAGATAAAAGAAAAGACTTGCCGCCTGCTCGCCATCCGCCTTACCATCTCGAATGAGTTGATTGAACAGCGTCCGTTGTTCGTAGAAATAAGTCTCCTCGTTCTGCATCTTGAAACCGATACTTAGACCGCGCTTGAGCCAGCGATAAAAATTTATTGAATGTGGATTGATGTCACTTATAAGAGCTTGGTCGGGAACCAGGCCCAAAGAGATTGCCAGCCTCCGCATAGCGGCTCAACCAGGCGACGATGTTGACGAGGATCCCAGAGTCGAGCCAGGTATGGCACAAGCCATCGCTTGCCACCCGCCCACTTCAAAGGGGGCTTGGGGGAAAACGAGATCCAAACAACTCCGCGACCGCTGCCATCAGGGCGCTAGTTTATAGGAGTTCCACGACCCGTGCTCAAACGATTTGCGTTAGTTTATCAAGAGGCGCAGCCTGCGACGCTTGTTCGTGGCCTATTGCGCGCGGAGGTTCAGACACGCTTGCGTTTTTTGGATAGGTAGTCGACCAGCATGTATTCGCCGAGATGGTCGGGGCGGGTGAACAGCGCGCGGCCCCGATTGATTTGCGTCATCTTGTCGACGAAGGCGCGC
>CAVTEN010000038.1:0-12302 GCA_963733715.1 uncultured delta proteobacterium | reverse complement strand
AGGTCGTCAGTGCGAGCGCCGATCGGCGCGTAGCGCCGTGTCCATATTTGCCTCGATGCGGCGGATGCGACTGGCAACACATCGAGTACAGCGCACAAGTGCGTTTCAAGGGTGAAGTCGTCGCACGCGAACTGGGCCATGCGCTTGGGGTTGAGATCGATCCGGTCGGACTGGTCGAGCCGGCGCCTGCTGAATTCGATTATCGCTCGAGGATCCGGCTGAGGGTCGGCGCCAAAGGCGTGCTTGGATTTTACGAAGCAGGCAGCAACACGATCGTCGAGATCGATTCATGCATGGTCGCCGAGGTGGGCATCCGGATGCCGCTGCATCTGTCGCGATCGCTCGGCAAGCGTGTCGAAGAGATCGAGGTGGTGCGCGACGGCGCGCGAGAGGTGCAGGTCGCACATCTTAAGAAGCCAGTGTCCGACGAGGATCTGCGGCGTGCGCACAACGTGCTCGAGGCAGACAACGAGATCGCGGGAATCGTGCTGCGAGCAGGCGCGAGTCGAGCAACCGTGGGCAATACAGCAATTTCGATTGAGCTCGAACCCGGACTCTCGATTGACGTGGACGCCGATCTTTTCAGCCAGGTGAATCGCGCGCAGAACCGGAAGCTGGTTGCGAGCGTGATGGAGATGGCGGCGATTCACGAGGCGTCGCCGGTGCTCGATCTGTTTTGCGGCGCGGGCAACTTCAGCCTGCCTGCGTCGCGGCGCGGCGCGCGCGTGACGGGCGTCGATGACGATGCGGGCGCGATCGCGGCGGCGGCGCGCAACGCGGAGCGCCTGAAATTTCGCGACGCACAATTCATCGCGATGAAGGCGTCGGCGACCGCAGATTTTCTGCATCGCGCGCGCTATCGCCCCGAGGTCATCATTCTCGATCCGCCGCGGACCGGCGCGCTCGATTTGATGGAACCGATCGTCAAACTGCGCGCGCCGGCTGTCATTTACGTATCGTGCGACGTGACCACGCTGGCGCGTGATTTGCGCGTGCTAGCGGGAGCGGGATACAAAATCAATCGTGTGCGCGGGTTCGATTTTTTTCCCAACACGCATCATGTGGAGATCGCGGTGCACGCGCTATTGACTTAGATCGCGGGGCATTCTTAGAGTAATTGAGTGGTCGATTCCCGCATCCTCCCGCCAGAGGGTTGATCAAAGAGATGCCCAAGCAGGAAAAGGAAAAGCTCCCGAGGCCGAAGATTACGATTATCCCAGGCCGTGGGGTGGCGCAGACAATCAATTATTTGCTTGAGGACCGGGACGACCTCGAATGGATCATCGCGGTCGGACGCACGAAGAACGGCGAGCTGTTCTTCTACGACACCGGCGGCGATATCGTCGAGGACCTCGGCACACTCGAGTACCTCAAGGCGCGCATCGTGCGCGCTCACTTCGGCGACGAATACGAATAAACCGTAGTCGCGCTCTCAATCTTCGAATTCTTCCTGCGGCGGACGCGCGTAGATGACTCCGTCTTCCATTTCGGTCAGCACCCGGTAGAGATATTTGCCGCATGCGGTCGGCGGGCCCGCGATACATTCGCCGCTCGCCGGCTCGTAGTAGGCGTTGTGCGTCTGGCACATCAGGTAGCGCCCGTCCTCCGCGAAAAATTGATTGTCCACCCAGTCCATCGCCATCGGCACATGGCGGCATCGATTGACGTAGGCGTGGAACTCGCCGCCGAAGTTGATCAGAAAACATTCCTCGTCGGCGCCGCGAATCGGCAGCATGAACTTCAGCGACTCGCCCGGCTTGAGCGAATCAGTGCGCGCGACTTTGTAGCGGGCGCGCGCGGGCGCGTCCTTGCGTCTCGAACGCGATCCGGTGAGAGCAGCGCGGCGTCGATGTTGGTCGGGCATTCTATATGGACAGACTTTGGCGCGCGGAATTGCGATCAGCTTGCCGCAGTTTGTCAAAGCTCATAGCATCTGTAAACGCGGCGTTGGTTCCAGGCCGCTGACAACTTTCAAGATTTATATTTCGTGATGGAAAACCCAAAGATTCGCGCCGTCGAGGCTTTCCCCGTCGAGCAGCAGGATCAGACGCTGATCTGTCTGCGCGATCCGAGCGGGCTGGCGCCCGAGTCGATCATGCTCGGGATGGGCGCGTACTTCATCGTCACGCTGTTCGACGGCCGGATGTCGCTGAAGGATATCCAGCTCGCGTTTTCGAAGCGCTTCGGCGAGATGATTCCGCTCGAGAAGCTCGACGAGCTGATCGAGGCACTCGATCGTGCGTACTTTCTCGATTCGCCCGCATTTCACGAGCGCGAGCGGCGCGTGCGCGAGGAATTTCTCGCCAGCCCCGATCGTCCGGCAGCGCTGGCGGGCCTTTGCTACGAGAAGGATCCGACGAAGCTGCGCCTCGAGCTGGCGGCGTTCTTCGACCCGCCCGAAGGACCCGGCCGCGTTCCCACCAAGAAAAAATCGGCGTCGCTCGCGGGTCTGATTGCGCCGCATATCGATCCGCGACGCGGCGCCGCTGCATATGCGCACGCGTACCACGAGCTGATGGCGCATGAACTGCCCGAGCTGGTCGTCATTCTTGGAACCTCGCACTACGGCGCCGGCCCCGAACTGTTCAGCGCGACCCGCAAGAACTACGCGACGCCGTTCGGCGCCGTCGAAACTGACGGCGGATTTATCGATCGGCTCGCAGCACGCTACGAGGGCGATCTGTTCGCCGACGAGATGCTGCATCGCGGCGAGCATTCGATCGAATTCCAGGCGGTGTTTCTCGCCTACGCGCTCGGGATACGCGGCTACCAGATCGTGCCGATCCTGGTCAGCTCATTCCACGAATTGGTCGCGAGCGGAATCTCGCCGGCGCGCGATTCGCGGGTCGGATCGTTCATCGCGGCGCTGAGAGCCGAGCTCGACGCGGAGAATCGCCGCGTGCTGATTCTGGCGGGCGTGGATTTCGCGCACGTCGGCAAGAAATTCGGCGACGAGTTCGCCGCCGACCGCGCAGTGGCCGAACGCGTCCAACGCGAGGATCTCGGCCTCATCGAAAATATCAAGCGCGGCGACCCCGACGGCTTTTTCGCCGACATCCTGAAGGATCGCGACGCGCGCCGAATTTGCGGTCTGTCTCCCATGTACACGCAGCTCGAGCTGCTGCGCGGCCGCACCGCCCGCTTGCTCAAGTATGGAATCGCGATGGAACCGCAGAGCGAATCGGCGGTGTCGTTCGCGAGCCTCGCGATCGACTAGACGCTGCCCGTATCTTCCGCGTCCTACTCCCTGCGTAAGACTTCTGGAGTTCACGCATTTCGACTGTATTGTTCAAAAGACTGTCAAACCGCCGCAACGATCTTCCTATAGCGCTATAAGTCAGGGCCTTACTGATCCTTGGACCGGTCGGATGAGTGGTGGGGTTTTTTATGGAAGAAAACCGGGTCCGCGGCGGCGACCGCTCTCCTGCGCGTTTCTCAAACGTCGAGGGACGTGAATCTATCGCGCGCGAATTCGAATCTCAGACTCACAACAACTTCAATCAGCAACACATTTGCGTTGTTACCGAGACCTACCCGCCCGAAATAAATGGCGTCGCCATAACCTTGTCGCGTCTGGTGAGCGGATTGCGCGCGCGCGGCAACCGGGTCTCCGTGGTTCATCCAAGACAGCGAAATGAGCAGTCTCTGGACGGCGCGCTGGATACTGACCCTGATGATATCCAGGTTCGCGGATTGCCTCTTCCCGGCTATCACGGATTGCAGTTCGGAATTCCTGCGGGGCGACTCCTGATGCAAGCCTGGAGTCATCACCGTCCTGCGGCGATATACGTGGCGACGGAAGGTCCTCTAGGATGGTCGGCGGTTCGAACTGCCCAAGGCATGGGAATTCCCGCTGTAAGTGGCTTCCATACCAACTTCCACACCTACTGCAAGCACTACGGTGTAGGCTGGCTGCAGCACGTAGCTCTCCGCTATTTGCGATGGTTTCACAATCAGACGGAACGCACGCTGGTTTCAAATCAGGAGCTGCGAGTCCAGCTGGAGGACCTTGGATTCGGCAATGTGGGTATCATTGAGCGTGGCGTGGATAGTCAGCTGTTCACGCCTCAGCGGCGATGCACCACATTGAGGCGGGAATGGGGGCTATCCCAAGACGATCTGGCTTTAATCTATGTCGGTCGCATAGCTGCTGAAAAGAATCTAGCCGTAGCCGTCCAAGCGTACCGCGCAATCAAGCGTTTCAACGATCGGATCAAGTTTGTACTTGTGGGTGACGGACCGCTGCGCCGAAGCCTGCAAAAAGAAAATCCAGATCTGATTTTTGCCGGTATGCGCATGGGCGAAGATCTCGGCAAATACTATGCGTCCGCCGACGTATTTCTCTTTCCTAGCGAGACCGAGACTTTTGGTAACGTAACCCTGGAAGCGATGGCCAGCGGTCTGGCTGTGGTCGCTTATAACTATGCCTGCGCCAAACTCCATATGACTCACGGTGAGACTGGCATCCTGGTGCACTTTGGAGACGCGAACTCTTTTGTAGGCTCAGCCTGCGCGTTGGTGCGGGAACCTCGGGACATCAAACGAATAGGACGGCAGGGGCGTCAATATGTTTCTTACCTGAGTTGGGACCGCGTGGTGGAAAGATTTGAAGCTCTGCTAATGAGCGCCGGCAAGCACGCTCGCGGCGGGGCAGCATCTCCGTTAGGGCGAAGACGGTTGGCCACCTAACTTTTCGAGGAGAATATGACTATAGAAGTCGGCGAAAAGCTTCACGGTTGGATAGGACATTTAAATCTCACCGGTTCCGGACCGGAAAGATACATCGAAATCTCATTGGGATCTTATTGTCGGCGCTGCTGTTAAGGTTTGTTCTCCAACAAATCATAACGACAGTGCTGACACTTAGGGCTTCGGCTCTTGCGCCAAGTGTCTCGCGGCGATTGTCCGGCTGGGTCAAATCGCTTGACTATCTGGAGCACGACGTTTGGTCCGCCGACGGCGCCGGGGACCGATGGGTTGAGCGTCGCAAGGACGCTATCAATCGCCTGGCTGCTTATTTTCAGGACCACTGCGCGAAATCGATCGCATGGGGCAATGAGATACGTGATAGCTTTTCCGATTTGCGTTTCACCGACGCGAATCGAGTTCCATTCCCTTTTGTGCGGACTATGCGAGAGAAATTCAGTCTTTGCTCGGTTGTGACGGAATCGAAAGGTCCGAGACTGCGCGACCTCGATGGTAACTGGAACCTGGACGTGAGCGGATCGTATGGGCTCAATCTCGCCGGCTTTGACCACTACAAGGAATGGATGGAAAAAGGGATGGAAAGGGTCAAAGACCTTGGCGCGGTGCTGGGGCCGCTCCACCCGATAGTTGCTGAAAACATTTTGATTCTGAAATCGATTTCGAAACTGGACGAGGTGTCCTTTCACATGAGCGGCACCGAAGCAGTGATGGCTGCGGTTCGGTTAGCGCGATTTAACACTCGCCGCAGGCTGATCGTGTGTTTTTCGGGCGCCTACCACGGATGGTGGGACGGAGTGCAGCCGGGCTTGGGTAGTGAGCGAACTATCAGTGATTGCTTGACTCTCAAGGACATGCAGTCGGCGTCTCTCAATCTGATTCGCCATCGCGCGCACGAGATAGCCGGGGTTCTTATCAACCCGGTGCAGTCCTTCCATCCTAATTCGCCTCCTCCTAGCGACACGATTCTCCTGACAAGCGAGATGCGCAAAACCGAAGACTCATCCTCACCATATGCGCAATGGTTGGAGAAGCTGCGGGAAGTTTGCAGCACAAATGGCATACCGTTGATCTTCGACGAAGTCTTCAGTGGGTTTCGCCTGGCCCCGGGTGGCGCGCAGGAGTATTTCGGCGTTCAGGCCGACATGGTGGTCTACGGAAAATCAGTCGCGGGCGGCATGCCCATAGGAGTTGTTTGCGGCAAGAAAGATTTGATGAGGCGATTTGATCCCGATCATCCTATGCGGATCGCCTATGTGATCGGCACCTTTTCAGCTCATCCGGTCGTAATGGGAGCTATGAATGAGTTCCTGCACTGGCTCTTACGGCCTGTGACCCCAGAGCTTTACACAGAGGCGCAACGTCGCTGCGCGCAATGGGTCCGTTCGACCAACGATACTCTCAGTCAGCTGGCTTTGCCCGTGAGGGTTATGAACTTCGCGACTATCTGGACAGTGCTCTTCAAGGAGCCTGGCCGCTATAACTGGTTACTACAATACTATCTGCGCGCCGAAGGAGTGATTTTGAGCTGGGTAGGGACGGGCAGATGTATGAGTAGTCTCGATTTTTCCGTTGAGGACTATCGGGAGTTGCAAGCGAAAATAGTCAGCGCCGCACAGGCGATGAAGCGAGATGGGTGGTGGCTAAACGAAGAGCAACAGCCGGGCAGGGAGAAAGCTATGCGAACTCGCCTGATTTGGGAGATGGTGAAAAGCGTCGTGCAGATTCCAAAACCACTGACCAGCCTTTTACTTCGAAATTATGCAGCGCAAGAAGGACGACCATCACGCGTCGCATAGCAACCTGATCAATCAATTTTTCCATCTACTGAGTTCGAGCACCTTCATATTTTGCTACATCTTTATCTTCTTCAACTTCACGCTTGCGATGTTCCTGGGCATGGCCGCCCTATTCGTCCGACAGTTTGGACACGCAATACTCGAGCCTCCTTGTCACGACAAGGAAAAAGCACTGTTGGGTTTCAATACCCGAAACAAATCAATTATCGTCGGCGGCTATATCCTGATTCCTATCGTGCAAATGGCACAGTTATGGGGATATGGCCTGGAATCTTTCAGCGTCGATCCTTCCTTCGGTTGCCCTCCAATGGTTTCTGCTGACACTCGCAGCGGTATTCGGACGCGTCCTATATCTCATCTGGGCGCATGACTTCCGAACTTCGATGATCTGGTTTGTCAAACTGATCACCGATCCCATTACCGACATTTTCGCTTACTACAAAAGCGCCGACAAAATTTTCCGTCTACCACCGACGCACGGAAGCGAAGCTACCTCATAGTTGAATGTCTTAGACGCCGGCGTACCAGTCGTAGCCCAGATCTTCCCAGTAGCCGCCGGTGCGGGTCGGCAGAAAATTTACTTCGGTCAGATATTTGACGCACTTGTAGCCGAGCTTGACCGGCGAGTAGAGGCGAATCGGCGCGCCGTGATCGGGATATAGCGGGCGCCCGTTCATGCCATAGGCGAGAAGCGTCTGCGGATGAAGCGAGCTCTCGATATCCCAGGTCGAATAGTAGCCTTTGTCGAATGAACGGAACTCGACGTACTGCGCATCGCGGCTGGCTCCTACCATTCGAGCAAGCTCGCGGAGCTGCACGCCCTGCCAGGCGGCGACCGCAGACCAGCCTTCGACGCAGTGATGGCGAATGCGCATTCCGGTTTGCGGCATCCGCTTGATCTGATCGAGTGAGAGAACCGCCGGCCGCGCGACCATGCCGCCGACCTTGAGCGCCCAATTGTCCGGCGCGAACGGCATCGAGTCGGAAATAAAGTAACTCGGAAAAGCAGTCTCGGGAGTGAGTTCGGAAACAGGCGGCTCAGGCGCGAGCCGATTCTCAGAGAACAACAGCCGATCGACGCGCTCGTTCCAACGTTCCATCCCTGCGAGGAATGCCTTGGCGGCGCTGCGACCGTCGCATCCGGCAAGCGCGGTGCTGGCGGCGAGACCGACCAGGAGTTTTCGCCGCGTGATCAGCCTAGCCACGCTGCCCTCCGGTAACCATCGTGACAATAGTCCGCGGATGCAGCGCGACGAGAACGAGATGCATCACGGTGAACAATGCGAGCAAGACCAGGCAGCTCAAATGCACAACGCGCGCGACGTCATATCCGCCGAACGCCGCGGTGATCCAATGCAGCTGGACGGGTTTGTAGATCGCCAGTCCCGAGAACACGACCACCAGGCCGAACAGGATTGCGGACGTGTACGCCATGCGCTGCAGGCCGTTGTAGAAGTCCTCGGGCGGCGGAGTTTTGCGAATGCGCAAGTAGTAAGCGAACATCGCAAGCGCGTTCGAAGTGTCGCGCGTCGGAATGAAAACGCGCCGGCGCCATTCACCGCTGGCGATCATATAGATCAAGTAGATGAGTCCGTTGACGATGAGGAACCAGGCGATGGCGAAATGCCAGTGACGCGCGCCCGCGAGCCATCCGCCGAAGCGCAGCCACGACGGCGGCGCGTCGTCCTGAAAGGGATACCATCGATATTTCCCGCCCAGCGGCCCGAGCGCCGGATACGCAGAGAAAATCTGCAGCCCGCTGCCGGCCATGATGACGATCAGAGGAATGTTGATCCAATGTGCCAGTCGAATTGCGGCGGGCTGTGCGAGGCGGCCCTTGCGCCGGTTTTCTGCGCGCGATGAGTCTGCCGACTCAGTCTCTCCTGATGGGCCAGTCCAGGGGGGCGAGAATCGAAGCGACGTGGTGACTCTCGCGGGCTTTCGATCCTTTGCCGGACGCGCGTCCATCTTGAATGTCTAACCGTTCCGCAGACGTCAAAGTTCCCGGCGGCTCATGGCGGGTTCATAAGGTCGGCCTTGCCGCCTTTCATAAGATGTCCGTCCATCATGATCATTTCACCATTTTGCAGATGAAATATCTTTGCGTCTTTCGGTTTGACGGTGCCATCGACTTCGACCTTCGTGCCATCCGACATTGTGACTTCGTGATCCATCGCGGTCGCCGGATGACCCGCTTTCATCATCATCATTTTTCCGCCGTGCATCATCACGCCGTCCATGTCAGCGGCGGCAGGCGCGTTGGCTAACAGCGAGAACAGAAAGATCGCCGCGATCAGAGAGACGCTCATGCGCGAGGACGAGGATCTCACTCGTCACCACCTGCCAACGCTACATCGGCATCGGCGCTTTCTTGCCTACATGGCCACCCTTGGCCTCGCAGGTTTTGGCGTCGGTCGTGACGACGTAGCCTTTACCCTTGCACGAATTCTTGCCCTGGCAGTCGTTGGTGGCAGTTTTGCACGCGCTCTGCCCTTTGCACGCGTTCGCCCCGAGGCACTTCAGCTGTGCAGGTTGCGTGGACGTGTCTGCCGCGTTCACCGCACCGCCGGTGAATGCCAATGCGACCGCGGTCGCGAGCATCGCCCCTGCTATCGTGGTTTTCGTCATCGCGTAAATCTCCTTTCAAGTTTGAAATCAGGCGACAAGCTGAAGGCGCCGATTTTTCGCGATTTATCTCAGTCGGCCCGGAAGCCTCAGATCTGAAAATCACCTTTGCGGGGTTTGGGACTCTTTGCCTGCCGGGCTTCGACCTGCATCGCTTCAACCTCGTCGTTGATCTCGTTCAGCCGATGCTGAAATTCCGAGGCCTCTACCTTCACGCCAACCTTGCAGCCCTGGCACACGATATGAGTTTCGCTGTGTTGCTCGATTTCCCGCACCAGCAGGGAGTTCTTGAAGCCGCACTTGGGACAGGCAATGTCTATCGTTTCGTCTTCAAACATATCGAGACCTCGCGGTAGTGATACAAAATACGCGACCACACCTGATTTCGCAGGATCACAGGACTTCAACGCTAATTCAATCGGCGGCAACCGCCAAACGGAGCGTCTCAACTGATCGACTTAATTGGTGGACGCACCTGGACTCGAACCAGGGACCTCTTGCATGTGAGGCAAGCGCTCTAACCGGGCTGAGCTATGCGTCCACCGGAGCATCGGATTATCGCGCCGCGCGCGCAGCCTCGCAAGAGCGCGGGACATCGGCGATATTGGTGCCATCGAACAGGCAGACAGGGGAACCAACGATGGGACGACTGCGCCAGGTGGGTAAGGCCGAGGCTTCGCCGGAAATCCAGGAACTCTACCAGCAATTTTTCGGTGACCGCGATCCGGTCGCCAAGCCGGGTACTGCGACCGGCACTCCGGGTGATTACTGGACGACGTTTGCGCTCGTGCCCGACTTGCTCTTCCAGGCGCGCAACTCGCTGATGGCGTTGATGCAGCCCGGCCGCAAGCTCCCGGCGAAACTGCGCGAGCTGGCGATTCTTCGCACTGGAATTGTCGGCGAATCGCGGTTCGAGTTCTCGCAGCATCTGAAGGTCGCGCGGATGGTCGGCGTTTCTGAAGAAAAGCTGGCGGCGATAAAAGGCTGGGCGGTCAGCGACAAGTTCACCGACGTCGAACGCGTCGTGATGCAAGCGACCGACGAAATCGTCGGGCGCAATCTGGTCGAAGATGAGACCTTCGCGGCGCTGAAAAGTCATCTCTCCGACGAACAGATCATGGAGCTGTTCTACGTGATCGGATTGTGGCGGATGCATGGGATGATCGTGCGCGCGCTGCATCTCGAGTATGACGCGGATACGACGACGCGCATGACGGAAGTGCCCGCGCCGCCCGCGGCGGCGGGGGCGCAGGGTCCGGAAGCGGCTCCGTTGTCGCCACGGAAGGCGTAAGACTCGCGATGAAACTGTACGACGAACTCGCCGGATGGTGGCATCTGATTTCGCCGCCTGCCGAGTACGCGGGGGAGGCAGCGTCCTTCGCGCAAGTGATTACCGACGCATGTAAGACTCCGCCGCGAACGGTGCTCGAGCTTGGATCGGGCGGTGGCAACAACGCGTTTCACCTTAAATCGAAATTCGAAATGACACTCGTCGATCTGTCGCCGCAGATGCTCGCCGTCAGCCGCGCGCTGAATCCCGACTGCGAGCATCGCGAGGGTGACATGCGCACGGTGAGCCTCGGACGCACCTTCGATGCGGTTTTCGTCCATGACGCGATTATGTACATGACGAACGAGGCCGACCTAATCGCGGTGATGCGCAATGCGTATCGACACTGTCGCGCGGGCGGCGTGGCGCTGTTCGTTCCGGACTGTGTGCGGGAAACTTTCGTCGGAGAAACGAGCCACCAAGGACACGATGGTGAGGACGGGCGCAGTGTTCGGTACCTCGAGTGGACCATCGATCCCGATCCGATCGACACTACATTTCGAACTGACTACGTGATCGTGCTGCGCGACAAGAGCGGCGACACGCGCGTCGTGCACGACTGCCACATCGAAGGATTGTTTCCGCGCGCCGAGTGGATGCACCTGCTGCGCGAAGCCGGATTCGAGCCGAGCATATTGTCCGATGCCTGGGGGCGCGAGATTTTCATCGCGAAACGTCCAAGTTAGTGCAAGCTCGTCGGGCGAAGCGCGGAACCTAACCCCTGACCCCTTCCCTCGAGGGAAGGGGAACAATCGAAAAGAGATGGCGGGCTTAGCTAGTCGACATGAGGCGGATTACTTCGGCGCGGCCCCATTCCACTTCGGCGCGATGCCGATTTGCCATCGCGGTCAGGTAGGCGTGGATTGGGCCGTCTGCGGGCGCGAGTGCGAGCGCTACTTCGGTTTTGCGCGCGGCCCATTCCTGCCCGCGTGACAGCAGGTTCAAGCGGTCGCGAATCGAACTGAGCGCCGCGACCTTGCGCGCGAATGGCCCGACGCCGGTGGACGGTTTGCCGTCGTTGCCGCGAATCAAAGACTCGAGTTCCTCGGCGTTGCGTTGCTCCATCGCGCGCGAGCCGGACAGGAACTTCTTCAACTCGTCCTGCTTGACGTCGGCGATGAGAGCGTCGAGAGCAATCACACCCGCGCGCTCTGATTCGAGCAAAAGATTGAGTGCTTGTTCGAGCTGCGCGTCCACATCGCGAACTTAGTAATCGTTTTTCAGCAGTGCAAGGCGGCGACTGTGACTCGGCAAGCTTGGAATTACTGGTAGAGCATCCGAATCGAGGTCAGCAGCAGGAACACGCCGAAGATGCGACGAAGGGTCGACGCGGGCATCTTAACCGCGTAAATCGCGCCGATGTAAGCGCCGATCAGCAATCCCAAACCCAGCAGCAGCGCATACGTGACGTTGAGATGGCCGTGCCTGTAGTACTCGTACGCGCCGAGGATTCCGACCGGAGGCAGCAGGGCGCCGAGAGAAGTGCCGACCGCGAGATGTTGATCGAAACCCAGCGCCAACACGAGTACTGGAACGATCAGGACGCCGCCGCCGACGCCGATGAATCCGCCGAGGATGCCCGCGGCAAGTCCGAGTGCAAGAACGATCGCGATTTCGCCCATAGTCGATTTGTCTCCAGTGCTCACAATTTCGCGAGCGTATCAGAACGCAGGCGCCGGATTGAAGATGGAGACACGCGTGCGGCTAATCGGCGGCGTGGCGCGTGAGTTCGTCGTCGTAGGTCGGCTCGACCAGCTTGAGCCGCGTGGGCGGCTTGCGGAAACTGCGGAACCAGTTCTCCATATCGTCGAACAGCGAGAAAGCGACCGGCGTAAATAGCAGTG
>CAVTEN010000037.1:0-77299 GCA_963733715.1 uncultured delta proteobacterium | reverse complement strand
TATCGACCAGCAGCCGCAAGAGCGAATTTCGCGTGCCCTTGCGAAAATCCACCGACACCAGTTCGTAACCCTGGCGCTCTATATGTGGCTCGAGCAGCTCGACCACTTTTTCCGCGGTCGGATGAAGCGTCAGGGCGGTCATCTGCTCTCACCATTTCGCTTGGCTATGCCGTCGGCCCGGCTTATGTCTCGAAACCCTTTTGGCGACACCAACAAAAAAGTGGGCACGCGCCCACTTCCAATCCAGCAAGATACCACCGCGGACAAGGTGTCAGCAAGGCGGGTCGAAGCCTCGTATTCTCAGTAAGCATTTCCGCCCGTATTCCGCTAGCATTGCGCTCTCGATGCCCGACCTGACCGGCCCTAACTCACCCGTCGTGGGATTCATCCTCGCGCTGACGATCGGATTCCTCGTCGGCCGCTCGCGGGAACCGGCGGCCGACGGTCCGCCGCGCCCCGGGATGCGCGATTTCCTGATAATCGCACTGCTCGGCGCGATCGCCGGCCACCTCGGCAATGCGGCAATCGCAATCGCATTGTTCGCCGGCACGATCGGCGCGATCCTCGTGATGCGCGCGCAACATCGCG
The DNA here is from genome assembly GCA_963733715.1 of uncultured delta proteobacterium. GTDB lineage: Bacteria > Desulfobacterota > Binatia > Binatales > Binataceae > Binatus. The sequence continues at coordinate 76,711 of CAVTEN010000037.1, read as the reverse complement.
AGCGCAACGGCATCACCACCGAGCTCGCGGCGGTCGCGACGTTCGTACTGGGCGGGCTGTGCCTGACTTCGGACCGTCAGTTAGGCGCGGGACTCGGAATAGTGCTGGCCGCTATCCTGGCCGAGCGCGATCAGCTCCGCAGCTTTGTGCGCAACGCGATCTCCGACCGCGAATATATCGACACGCTGAGTTTTCTCGCGCTGATTTTCATCATCTACCCGTTGCTGCCGACCGGCAGTTACGGACCATTCGGATTCTTCGAGCCGCGCAAGATCTGGCTATTCGTAATACTAGTCTCGGGCGTATCGTATGTAGGTTATTTCCTTACCAAGTTTACCGGCGGTCAACGCGGCGCATTACTCACTGCAATAGTCGGTGCGATCGCGTCGACTACTGCCTACACGACTGGTATCTCGCAAGCTGTGGCAGATGCGCCGGAGTCCGCAGTCCCGGCAGCCCGCTATGCGCTAATAGCCAATTCAATACTATTCCCGCGCACGCTGCTGATAGTCGCTGTAGTCAGTCCGACGCTGGCGATCGCCGCGAGTCCCCTCTTTCGCCGCGATGACCATGGCGGGCCTCGCCGCGGCGCTGATACTCGCGCCTGCGAGGAAGAAACACAGCGCGGTTGCGGATTCCGACTTTCCGCAACCCGTTCTCGATTCGCCCCGCGCTCGAGTTCGGTGTGGTATTTGCGATCGTGATGCTGATTGACGCGCGCCGCCAAGCATTATGCGGGCTACGGCGGCCAGATGGTAGTATCGGCAATCAGCGGGCTGGTGGACGTCCACCGCGATCTCCGTGACGCTGGCGACTTTCGTTCAGTCCGGCACCAGCGGGCCGCGCGACGCCGTAATTGGATTAACACTGGCGCACGCAGTAAACGCGATCTTCAAGTCGGCGGTAGCGCGGACCAGCCATCAGCCGGCATTCTATCTGCGCCTGATGGCGGGATTCGTAATCATGTTCGCGGTGGGCGCAGTAGCAATAGTCACTATCGATCCGGCGCGCGTCACAGAAGTAGTAAGTCACTTACAAATGAACTGACTATACGCAATATCAAAAGGGAGGAAGCGCTATGCATGAAATCAAGTCGTTCAAGATTTTTCAGACGGCAAGGGTGATCGCAGTGCTATACGTGATTTTCGGATTTGTTGAGGGAACAATTCTCACAGTTGTTTTTGCGCACCACCCCCACCCGCATCCATTGCGAGCGACACTATTCTTTTTGATTGGCTTCCCGATCCTCTTCGGCGTGGTCGGATTCATCGCTCTGGCGATCGGTTGCTGGCTGTACAACACCGTCGCGGCACGCATCGGCGGCATCGCGTTCGAGCTGACTCCGCGCAGCGAGAATTGAGTCCGAATTTTGCCTCCCCCGGTCGTGGAGGGAGGCCGACGCTCGTCTTCGAGTGGCGGGTGGAGGACCTAAGTTTCCGGATTGCAGATCTGCGGCGCGACGGACAATTGCGCCGCAATTCGGTCCTCCACCCTAACCCTCCTCCCACGTTGGAGGAGGGAATAAGAGGGAGGGACTCAATCGTCGTCGTCGCGGAGTTTCGACAGGACCGACAGATCTTCGAGCGTCGTCGTGTCGCCGAGGGTTTGATCACCTGATGCTATCTGCCGCAGCAATCGCCGCATTATCTTGCCGCTGCGCGTTTTCGGGAGTGCTTCGGTGAATCTTATGTCGTCGGGACGCGCCAGCGCGCCGATCTCCTTGACCACGTGCGCGCGCAATTCGTCGCGCAGCTTGTCGTCGCCTTTGCGTCCGCCTTCGAGCGTTACGAATGCGACCACGGCCTGCCCTTTCATATCGTCGGGACGGCCGACGCATGCTGCTTCCGCGACCGTCGCGTGCGAGACCAGCGCGCTTTCTATTTCCATCGTGCCCAGCCGATGGCCCGACACGTTGATCACGTCGTCGACGCGCCCCATGATCCACAGGTAGCCGTCCTGATCGCGACGCGCGCCGTCGCCGGTGAAGTATGCGCCCTCGATCTGCGAGAAATAATTAGTCTTGTAGCGCTCGGGGTCGCGGTAAATCGTCCGCAGCATCCCGGGCCACGGCTTGCGCACGATCAGCAGGCCGCCCTGGTTGGCGCCGACGCTCTTGCCCTCGCGCGTGACGACGTCGGCTGCGATGCCGGGAAGCGGGAACGTCGCCGATCCGGGCTTGGCGGCGGTCGCGCCGGGCATCGGGCTGATCATGATTCCGCCGGTCTCGGTTTGCCACCACGTATCGACGATCGGGCATCGCTCGCCGCCGATAACTCGGCGATACCACATCCACGCTTCGGGATTTATCGGCTCGCCGACCGAACCGAGCAGTCGGAGGCTCGACAGGTCATGCTTTTTGACCCACGAATCGCCCCACTTGATAAACGTGCGAATCGCAGTCGGCGCGGTGTAGAAGATGCTGACGCTATACTTCGCGATTATCCGCCAGAAGCGATCGTTCTCGGGAAAATTCGGCGCGCCTTCGTACATCACGACCGTCGCGCCCGCCGCCAGCGGCCCGTAGACCGTGTAGCTGTGACCAGTGACCCAGCCGATATCGGCGGTGCACCAGTAGATATCGTCGTCCTTCAAGTCGAACACCCACCGCATCGTCATCAGGACGTGGGTCAGGTATCCGCCGGTCGTATGCACGACGCCCTTGGGCTTGCCGGTCGTGCCGCTGGTGTAGAGGGTGTACAGCGGATGCTCGCTGTCGAGCTGCGCGGCCTCGCATTTCGGGCTCTGCGCGGGGACCAGCTCGTCCCACCAGACGTCGCGACCTTTGCGCATCTCGACCTTGTTGCCGACGCGCTTGAGCACGAGCACTTTCTGGATCGATTGGCACTTCTTCAGCGCCTCATCGACATTCTGCTTGAGCTCGACGACCTGCCCGCGACGCCATCCGCCGTCCGCGGTGATACAGACCTTCGCTTCGGCGTCGTTGATCCGATCGGCCAGCGCCTCCGACGAGAAGCCGCCGAAGACCACCGAATGAATCGCGCCGATTCGCGCGCACGCGAGCATCGCGATCGCCGCCTCCGGCACCAGCGGCATGTAGATCGCGACGCGGTCGCCGTCCTTCACGCCGAGGCTCTTGAGCGCGTTGGCGCATCGGCCCACTTCGTCGGCGAGCATCTGGTAGGTCAGCACGCGCGAGTCGCCGGGCTCGCCCTCCCAGATCAGCGCGGCCTTGTTGCGGCGCGGTCCGTCGAGATGCCGGTCGAGGCAGTTATACGCGGCATTGATAGTGCCGCCGACGAACCATTTCGCATTCGGGAAATTCCACTCGAGAGTTTTGCTGAACGGCTTGAACCAATGCAGGTTGCGAGCGCATTCGGCCCAGAACGCGTCGGGGTCCGCATCCGCGCGCTTGCACAGCGCCTCGTACTCGTCGAAATTTTTGACCCACGCTCGCGCGCTGAACTCGGCGGGCGGCGGGAACTTGCGGGATTCAGTCAGGGTCGAATCGATATGAGTCGCTTCGGTCGAAGCCATCGCAGAAGCACCTGTCCCTTCGCTTGAATTTGCTACACGCGACCGCGAGCTTCGCGCGTTTTCAAGCTCAGGTACAGAGTCGCGGCGTCGCCATTCTCGCGCCGGTTCGAATTGATCCCGCGCAGCCGCTCGAGCAGCTCATTTTCGACGCTCGCCGAATGCTCCGCCGCCAGCTCGACGGCCCGCGCCGCCCACCTGAGCGCGACACGTCCCTCGAGGCCGCCGAAATCGTCGAAGAACCACGCGCAGCTGGTAAGAGCCGCCTGCCCCGCGCGGACCATCTCGAACATCCGCAGCAGAGTATCGCGATTAATCTCGTTGGTAACGCCGAAGCGCTTGAAGGTTTCCTCGTGGACGGCGGGATTCGGAATCGATCAGCAAGCGGATCGCGCCGCGCAAAATCGCGCCAGGATCTTTCACCAGCGCCGGCGCGAAACGGTCGTAGGTCGCCTCGGCGTGGTACTTCACGAAATCCATCGCGGCCCGAAATGGCGCGCGCCATTCCTGCGAGGTGCCTGCCTCATTGCGGCATCCGCAGTTCGAACGCCATCGCTCGATACCATGCGCGCAGCTCCACGACGTAGCCGACGGAATCTCGAACGACCCGACGGCCGGATGCGCCGCCAGGTAATCCTCGCAATTCGTCACGATGACGTCGTCGCGTTCTTCGAGCGCCTTCAAGGCTCGCGCCAACTCGGAGGCGCCGTGTTTATTGTGATGCCCAAAGGTTTCGCCGTCGGTCGCGATCATCAGCGCCGCGCCCGGCTCGAGCTGGAGCGCCGTACTCGCGATCCACTCCGCCAGCCGCGCGCCATCAGCCAAGCCGTCGCCGAAGGAGACGGTATTGGACAATTCGCGATCGAACCGGAACACCGCGAGGCTCAAGTCACCGCTGCGCCACTGGAACGGTCCCGCACCGCGCGACTCGGCACCGGCGCCTTTAAAAGTTCCCTGGTCGGTTGCGAGAATGACGAACTGGATTCCCGCCGCCGCTATCGAGGCGAGCGTGTCTTCATCGGCAGCACACTCGGGCAGCCACATCCCGACCGGCTTGCGCCCGAAACGGAAAACGAAATCGTCGATACCCCATACAATCTGCAGCTCGCGATCGCGCGGCGGCAGGAGCGGCAGAATCGAATGGCTGTACGATTGCGCGATCGCGTTGCCATGCCCGCCGTGCGCCTCGGCGGACAACGCGTCGCCACGAGTCATCGCGCGATACGCAGTCTTGCCATGCGTCTGCAGCCATCCGGCGAGCGTCGGGCCGACGTCGAAGCTGAGAGACTCGTAATTATTGCGAACGTGAACGACCGGCCCCTGCATCGTATGCGCATGCGCGTTGGCCGTGTAGCATTCGCTCAAAATCCGCTCGTTCCAGTTCTGAAAGGGCACCGCGCCATGCTCGGGGCTGATCAAACCAGTCCACGGGCTCTCGCGCGGAGGCTGATAAAAATGCCCATGGATTATTATGTGCCTGGGTTCATCCATTACGATTATGTTGCGCCTCCGGGCCGGAGTGCGAAAGCCCAGCCAAGTGTCCAGCAGTCGAGCTAATTTGTCTTCTTTGCCGGATTCGGCTGCGCTTATCAAGCAGAAATGAGAATTATCGCGCTAACTATCCACAATTGTTCAACAATTCCGTCCACAGGAGAGTTCCCGGGAAGAACAACTGTAATTGATTAGACGTGGAAACCGGCGCGGGGTTTCACGGCTTCTTTGGCCCAGTATTAAAGAGACGCGTGGACTTCCCCCGATCACACAACTTCGCGGAATGCCATCGCCGGAACTACCCGCATCGCGCGAATCACCGGCCCGAGCGCGCTCGCGATACTCACCAGGACTGCGGTGGCGACCGCGGCGGCCGCCGTCTCCGGCCGCACCTGCAGGTAGCCGAGCATCCCGGTTATCTCGCCGAGCCTGATGCCGTGACCAAACATCCAGAGCGCGATTCCGGCGCCGACGATCGATCCAGTAAGACCGATCAGCGCCGCCTCGGCGAACAGCAGAATCGCGATATGCGTCCGGGTGAATCCGAGCGCGCGCATCACCGCGACTTCGCTGATTCTGTCCCGCACCATCATCGCCATCGAATTCGCCGCGATCAGCAGCACAGTCAGCAGCACCACCATGCACAAGCTGTAGATGATCGTGCGGATGTTGCCGATGGCGCTGACGACGTTGGCAACCGAGTCGGACTCGGTCATCGTCTCGGTCTCGGCGTCGGAGTTGTGGAAATTTTCGTCGATCTCGTTGGCCACCAATCCCATATTTTCTTCAAGATCGACCCGCACCAGGATGAACGAAGCGCGGTCCTGGATATCCGCGCCGTAAGTTTTCTTCACTGCGTCGTCCAGCATCCGGCGATCGAACAAGAACGCCCGCGACAAATATTCGGTAGGGAACTCGATGATCGGAATGAACGTCAGCGACAGCCTCGCATCTTGGGGATTGCGCAGCGTAACCGGCTCGCCGAGTTTCCATCCGTTCTCGCGCATCAGCATGTATCCGACCATCGCGTTGCGGCGATCGGTCAGCAACTGTTTCACCATGTCCGGCGGCGGCTGGTAATCGCTGCTACCGGTGACGCTCCCGATGTCGCTATTTATTCCGCCGGTCATGATCGGATCCTTGGGGTCGCGATAAACTGCGCCCCACAAGATTTCCGGCGCGCAACCCATCACATGCGGCAGCTTCTTGATTGGACCGCAGTAGCGCGCGGGCAGCCGGCCGTTGTTGCGCTCGGTCACCACCAGGCGCAGCCCCTTCGACGCATTGTAGGCGATTCGATCCATCGACCAAGGCACGGCGACCAGCACCGTGTAGATGAAGACCGCAATCGCGAAGGTCAGCCCGGTCAGGATCGTCCGCCGCAGCTGGCGGCGCATGTTGCGGAAAGCGATTGTCAGCAACTTGGCCGCCATCGTCAGGCCTCCCGTAGCGCGCTGATGATACCGACTCGCGAAGCCCGCCACGCCGGCATCAGCCCGCCCGCAACTCCGATAATCGCAGCCACCACGACGCCGGCGACAAGTGCGCCGGCCGTCGGACGATATGAAAAGAACATCGCGCCGACACTCATCGTGCGGCTCGTCAATCCCGTCGCCCACGCGACTGCGGTCGCAAGCACGACGCCAACGATACCGCCGGCGAGGCCGAGGATGACGCTCTCGATTACGAAGCTGCTCAGGATGTCGCCGCGCGAGAATCCCAATACGCGCAGCACGCCGATCTCGCGCCCGCGCCGGGTCACAGCAGTGTACATCGTGTTCATGCCGCCGAAGGTCGCGCCAATCGCCAATGCGATCGCCACGACCAATCCAAGCAACCGCAGTTGCCCGGCCAACGCTGCCTGCGCGGCGTAGTATTGGGTTTCTGTTTCGGCCTGCAGCGTCAGGCGGCCGTCGGCCTTGATCGCCTGCGCGAATTCGGCCGCGCTCCCGGGATTCAATACGAGATGCAGCGCGGCGGCGCCGCCGACATCCCAGTGAAAGTCGTTAACCAGATCGTCAAGATCAGTCCAGGCTTCCGATTCGCGCGCGCTGTCATTGTCGGTGAAGACCCCGACAATTTTCCAATCGTGATGCTCGTAGTGAAAAGTGGTCCCCGGCTGGAGATACGGATAGCGCGCCAGCAGGCGTCGCCCGACCACCCATTCCCCATTGCCCCGCGTCGGCCAATGCCCTTGCACGAGATGAAGGTTCGGATGCACTTCGTAGGCGATCGGCTCGACGCCACGAAGAAGCGCGAACTCCTTGGCGCCGCGGGCGCGGCTGACGTTCACGCCGACGATACTCTCGCGCGAGAGCAGCGGCTGATGCTGCTGGCTGGCCGCGATTTCCGGACGCACGCGGAGAATCTCGACCGCGTCATGGGGAACGAAGCTCTCGTTCTCGCTGGTCACGCCGCGCGCCATCACGATCACGTTACGATCCTGGCCGGCATTGAGCAGCGATTGATTCAGCCCCGCGGCGAAACCGAAAACGAGGACGAAGATCATCGCGACCAGCGCGACGCCGAGAATCGTCATCAGCGACGTGGCGCGCCGCTCGATGACACTGCGAATATTGTAGCGAATCGGCACCATCGCACGCCCCTTATACCGATCGGCCCAGACTGGAAGTCAACTCTGACGATTGGTCATCTTAGTAGCAACCCGCGCATCTCAAAAGACCCCTTGGTCACGAATGAAGGAAAGCACGCAATTGATTGAATGTGAAACCCGCCGTGGGTTTCACGCTTCCTTGGGCAGGGGTGACCCCTGCACCCAGTGTAGGAGAAGATGCGGGACTTCGTCCCTGTTAGAAGGTTATGGGGGATCGGGTGAGGGCGCTAGCACTGCTCTCGATGCGCGCTAACCTAACCCCTAACCCCTTCCCATAGTGGGAAGGGGAACCGGATTTATGATTTATGTGACCGAGAGCAAAGTAGCGCGCTGCGCGCGACTTTGCGATTGACACTGGGTGCAGGGGTCACCCCTGCCCAGGGAAGTGTGAAACCCACGGTGGGTTTCACGTTAAATCAAATGATTTACCCTTCCCCTACGCGCAGGCGGCGCGGAAGCTGCCTTTGATTGCTGGCTCGCCTTTCTGATTGAGCACGATCAGGTCGCCTTCGATTTGCTTCTCGCCGTCCTTCTCGATTTTGTTGGTGACTTTGCCCGTGCAGGTGACGACGTCGCCCGGCCATACGCGCGTGGCGAAACGGACCTGGAAGCGGCGCACGTTACCGATTCCGACGTAGTCGGTGACGGCCTTCGAGAGCAGGCCCGCGGTGAACATCCCTTGCGCGAACACGGTCGGGATTCCGGCCGCCTCGACGAAGGTCTGATCGTAATGCAGCGGGACGAAGTCGCCGGACGCGCCGGCATAGCGCACGAAATCAGGACGGGTGACGCCTTTGATTTCGATCTTTGGAATTTCGTCGCCGACTTTCACTGAATCGTATTTCAATTTTGCCATCGTAGTTCTCCGGTTGGATTACGCTTTGACCGCTTGTCCGGTTTCGATCAGGGTCGAGCGCGCAAGAGCGACTTTCTCACCCTTCTGATTGGTGTACTCGGTCTCGGTGATCAGCAGCGTCATCTTGCCGCCGCGGCCGCCTTCTTTCTCGAGCACGTCGGCGACCTTGGTCACGCCGGTCAGAGTGTCGCCGACGAAGATCGGCTTGAAGAACTCGAACTCCTGCTCGCCGTGCAGGATACGGCGCAAGTCGAAGCCGCCGAAGCCGGGGCTCGAAGTCTCGTCGGTCCAGAATGCGCTGGTCTGCAGAAAGGTGACCGGCACCGGCACGCCGCCGAGTTCCTTCTTCGCCAGTTCCGGATCGAAGTAGATTGGATTGGGGTCTTTGATCGCGCGGGCGAACTCGCGCACCTTGCTCCAATCGACGTGCATCTTGAATGGTTTGCCGGTTTTCCCGACCGCGCTCCTGTCAGCCATGATGAATCAACCTCGCTCGATGGAATCCAAAAGTTATTTACTGTTGAACGATTGGTTTGTCCAACTATCCGGCGGCTCGCCCCATGATGCCCTCGCCGCCGTCGATAATCAGCAGCGAGCCGGTGACGTAGCTCGACGCGTCTGACGCGAGGAAGATGCATGGATACGCGATTTCCTCGACGCGGCCGAAGCGCTGGAGCGCGCGCGATCGCGCGACCATCTCCTTGACCTTCGGATTCGGCCATACGCGCGGCGCCGCGCCTTCGGTGTCGATAGGGCCGGGCGCGATACAGTTGACGCGAATGCCCGCGGGGCCCCATTCGCCGGCGTGCGACACGGTCAGATTGATCACGCCGGCTTTCGCGGCGCCGTACGGAAGCATCGTGGGCGATCCATGCACGCCTGCGGTCGACGAGATATTGACGATCGAGCCGGGGCTCTTCTGCTCCATGAACTGGCGGGCCGCCGACTTCGAGCAGAAGAAGACGCCGTCGAGATTGATACCGACCACCGCGCGCCATCCGTTGGGCGAGAGATTCAACGACGGCGTCGTGATACTCGCGCCGTGATTGTTAATCAGCACGTCGAGACGGCCGAAATGCTTGACCGCCTCGGCGACCATCTTGTCGCATTGATCGGCGTCGCGGACGTCCACCGGGGTCATCTCGCATTTGCCGCCGGCCTTGCGAATTTCGTCTCGCACGCGCTCGAGGTTCTCGACTTTGCGGCTGGCGATCAGTACCGGCGCTCCGCGCGCCGCGAACTCCTTGGCGATCGACTCGCCGATCCCGGTTCCGCCGCCGGTCACAATCGTAACTTTGCCTTCGATACTGAATGGATTCTTCAAAGTGAAAACTTCCTCCGATGGGGGTTCGCTTGGATTTATCGCACTGTTGCGACGCGTTGGCGAGAGGCGACGGGAACTAAATCTAATGTGAAACCCGCGGTGGGTTTCACGCTTCCTCCGGCAGGGGTGACCCCTGCACCCAGTGATAAGAAAAAGCATACGCTGCTCCGAATGGAGAGGATGCGTCAGAAGGCGGGGGCTGAGATTTGGGTGCGGCTGCGGCGGCGACGCTGGCTTAGATGCTTGCTGCGCGGCGTGATCTTCAGCCGCAGATGAGGCGTGCCTGCCCGAGTCTCGACGTTGCGGCGGATTTCGTGCTTCCACGCCATCATCCGGCGCCGCAGCATGCTCGCGTTGATCCCCAATGCGTCGCACACCGTGTCGAAGCTGAATGCGTGGCGGCATTTCGCGCTCGCCGTGATCCATCGCTCGGCGTCGATGAACAGCAGGCGCTTGCGGGTGTTCCGGGACACCACTCCCTGCTGGTAGACGTTGATCGCGTCGGCCAGCAAAGCGAGCATCAGGCGCTGCTCGCCGGTCAGGCGATGGCCGCCGGAGACATCGTAGTATTGGCTGGGAAGAATCTGGTTGAGGCCGACGAAGTGCTCGACCGCGGTATCGAAACTCAGCTGGAAGCCTTCAGACATCTGCAAAACCCGCTGGGACGCTAGCGTCGTCGGGAGCCTCCGGATGCTCCTCGGCGAATTCTCATCGACCGCGATGAGACGGACCCCATGCGCCCTGTTAACCATCGAGTGGCGTTTTTGGTTCCCGGGTTCGGTTCGGGTGCCGTCCATCTGCAAATACGGACTGCGGGAGGCGCGCGGATTATTCCAGTGAGGGAACTGGTGGGGAGTGCAGAGAACCTAACCCCTAACCCCTTCCCATGTGGGAAGGGGAACCGGATATACAGAAGAGGGACAATCGCGGAAAGACGGGGGTATGGTCAGGTCGAAAGTTGATGGACCAGTTCGATCAGGGACGGGTCCAGGGGGCGGCGCTTGTTGGCGACTTCGCTCAGCGGAACGCGAACGATTGCGCCTCGCTCCTCGCCGATTAGCGAGGGACCGGCGCCGTCGAGGATGGCGCTGACGGCGCCCGCGCCCATCCGGCTCGCGAGCAGGCGATCGCGGGCGGTCGGCGCGCCACCGCGCTGGACATGGCCGAGCACTACTACCCGCGCCTGCATCCCGAGCCGGGCGGTCAGGGCCTCGGCGACCGGGATAACGCCTCCGGTGCGCGGACCCTCGGAGACCACGACGATGGTCGAGCGTTTGCCGCGGCGATGGCTGTCCTCGACGCGATCGCAAATGTCGTCGAGGCTGAACGGGATCTCGGGGACGATGACGGCCTCGGCGCCGCCGCCGAGCGCAACCGCGATTGCGATAAAGCCCGAGTCGCGGCCCATCACCTCGACGCAGAAAACGCGTTCGTAGGCGAACGCAGTGTCGCGGATGCGGTCGATCGCCTCGAGCGCAGTGTTGACCGCGGTGTCGAAGCCAATCGAATAATCGGTTCCAGGAATGTCGTTGTCGATCGACGCTGGGATGACGAAAACCGGAACTCCGGTCTCGGTGCCGAACAAGGTCGCGCCGATCATCGAGCCTTCGCCGCCGACTACTATAAGCGCCTCGATCTGGTGACGCCTCAGGTTGCGGGCTGCGAGGCCGCGAGCGGCTGGCGTGCGGAACTCGGGCGAGCGCGAAGTCTCCAGGAAGGTTCCGCCGCGCTGAATCATATTGGCGACGGAGCGGCCGCTGAGCGGCTCTGCGAGGTCGCGGATGAGGCCCTCGTAGCCGCGCCGGAAGCCTATCACCTCGACTCCGGCGACTGCAGCGCTGCGGACCACCGCGCGAATCGCAGCGTTCATGCCGGGAGCGTCGCCGCCGGCGGTAAGAATTGCTATTCGGCGCGGTCGGCGAGCCGGTCAGGCCGGGATTTTCGCTATTGCCATTGCCGTCCATGGGGATGGGGACCGATTTTCACTGCTTGTCACCCACTATCGAATCTAACGAGCGACGCCGAGCAGAACCAAACGGCGAGATGACTCCATTGGGAGCGACGATGCGCTGAGCAACTAACCCGCCTCTTCTCTGGCATCGAGGGAAGGGGAACAATCGCGGATGAAGACGCGCCGAGGAGTACGGGGGACAGCTTCTCAGGGCATGCGGGTGGCTTGCAGGCGTAGGAGCGCGGCCTTGGCTTCATCCTGGGCGGCGGTGACGGTGGCGCTGTTGCTGTCGGCGACCTTTCGGTACAGGTTGATGGCGGCGACTTTGTTGCCGAGTGCCTCGTAGCTGCGCGCGACGTTGACCTCGGCCCGCTCATCGTTGGGGCAGGCCAGGAGCGCGTCCTGGTAATATCCGAGCGCCTTGTTGAAATCGCCGGCGGCAAACTTGTCGCCACCGCGATGGGTCGCGGTCGTCTCCACATCCTTATCGCATCCGCCGCGAGGCGAGCTCGCGACTCCGGGTGTGTAGTTTTGATTCTGATTCGCCTGGAGAGCCTCGAGTTCCTGTTGCTGATGCTCGAGCTGTTCCTGCTGTTGTTGAACCAGCTTGTTGGTGGCGTCGATCTGATCGCCCATGCATCCCGAGCCGATGAGCGCGAACATGCCGAGTGCGAGTGCCGCGAGAGTTGGTCTTGCCAAATTTGTCACCGATAGGGAAAGTGTGTTCGCGCTGGATCTATGCCGCATCGCCACCAATACTGGCGAATAGAAGCGCGGTGCTCAATGCCGCAGCGCAGGGGTACGGGCGTATCGCAGCCATGGGGAGGATTCTGTGATTCGAAAAAGAAAGTCTCTGTCGAGAGATATCGTTGGCGCTGGCGATCGCCGCGATCTCGATCGATACGACGCGTGCCGTGATTGCCGCAGTGAGTGCGCCAACCATGAGTGCCGAGCAGGCGCTCAAGTTGTTGCTCGAGGGCAATCAGCGGTTCGTTGCCGGCAAGCTGGAGCATCCCAATCAGACGCCGGAACGGCGCACCGAAGTAGCCAAGGGCCAGCATCCGTTTGCCTCGGTGCTGGCATGCTCGGATTCGCGGACGCCGCCCGAAATTATTTTCGACCGCGGGCTGGGCGACATCTTTACCGTGCGCGTGGCGGGCAATGTCGCCGACAAGGTGGTGATCGAGAGCCTCGACTACTCGGTAAAGCATCTGGGCGTGCGGGTCGTGATGGTGCTGGGGCATCGCCGATGCGGCGCCGTGATTGCGGCGGTCGAGGGTCATGAAGACACCCCGATAGGCACGTCGGTCCGATGCTGAGCGAGTTGCGGCCGGCGGTGGCAGCATCCAAAGGCATGGCCGGCGATCCGGTCGAGAATGCGGTGCGCGAGAACGTCAAGCTGGTGATGAAAAATCTCGCGACGTCGGAAGAGCTGTCGGCGATGGTCAAATCGGGTGAGCTGAAGATCGTCGGCGGCATCTACGATCTCGACACGGGCACGATCGAGATGCTGAAGAACTAAAGGACTATCGGCTTTCCGGTGCTTGAAACGACCCAAGCTGACGGATGAGACGATCGCGGCGGCGGTACATGCGCACTACGGCATTTCGATCGTTGCGCTGAATTTTCTGCCGCTTGGCAATGACTCCGACACCTATGTTTATCGCGTCGACGCCGACGATGGTGCTCCTTATTTTCTGAAGATACGCAACAGGCTGGGCTTCAGCCCGGCGAGCCTCGCCGTTCCGCGCTACCTCCGCGACGCGGGGATACCGCACATCCTGGCGCCGCTCATCACCACGTCACATGTGTCCTTGGGCGATGGTGAAGGATTTCGCGCTGACTCTGTATCCCTTCATCGATGGCCGCATCGGTGGAGACGTTGGAATGTCGGAGCAGCAATGGATTGAGCTTGGCAGGACGGTGAATCAGATCCATATCAAGCCGAGCTTCCGCCGGAGTTGACGAAAGCGGTTCCTCGCGAAACTTTCGTGCCGCCACGGCGCAGCGTAATCACTGCTCTGGAGAAAGCTATCGACGTGCAGTCTCTGGCCGATCCAGTGCAACGTGAGCTCGCAGTGTTTTGGCTACTCTCGCCGCGACCAGATCGACAGGCTGGTGCTTCGCGCAGATGCAGCTCGGTCGCCGTTACGCGAGGCTTCCGCTCCTCTAGTCCTCTGTCACGCCGATTTGCACACCCGCAATGTGCTGCTCGAGGGAGAGCAGTTGTGGATTGTCGATTGGGACGAGACGGTGCTTGCGCCGAAGGAGCGCGACCTTGATGTTCTTTGTCGGCGGTATCATGCGCGAGCTGCTCCAGCCGGATCACACCGAATATTTTTTTCGCGGCTATGGCGACGCGGCAATCGATCCGGATGCGCTGTCCTATTATCGCAATGCTTGGGCGGTGCAGGACGTCGCCGCGAACGGCGAGCAGGTCTTCCTTCAGCCCGAGCTTGGCGAAGAGTCAAAGCGCGTGCGTTCCGCGGGTTCATGCAGCTCTTTGAGCCGGGACATATCGTCTCGATCGCCTTCTGGAACAGACCTCGCGGCCTGAATCTCGTTCACTGATTTGTTCTACCTGGCGCTATTGCGCGGCGGGCTGCGTCACGATTACGCCGGCGAACGATGACGCCTGATGGCCGTCGGTATCGGTCACGGTTACGTTGACCACATAGCTGCCGGGATTTGTGTAAGTGTGAAACAGAGCAGTCGGCGGCAGCATCGAGACCTGGCCGTCGCCGAAATTCCAGATATAGCTGGCCATCGGCGCGGCGTCCGGATTGACGCTCGAGACAAAGAAGCCGACCACCAGGGGAGCCGGGCCATAAGCGGGCACGGTTTGAAGCTGAATCTGCGGGATCGTCGGCATGATCATCGGCGTCGGGGTAGCAGTCGCGTTCTGCGCCAATGCGGAGGAGGTCATGCCGATGAGCATCAACAATGAGACGGCGAGCGCCGATTGTCATCCTGACGACCTGAGCGTCGCGAAGGGAACTGGCTTGGACTGCGGACAGCTTCGCGCCACGCGAAGCCGGCTCCGATTTCTGTAATCGCGCGCTTCGCGCGCACCGCAACGACAGTGCTCACTGCATGACGATGCCGCCGTCGGGGTGCAGGATCGAGCCGGTGTAGTAGCGGCCTTCTTCGCTGGCGAGGAACAGCGCGGTGTTGGCGACGTCGATCGGCTCGCCCATCTTTTTCATCGGCACGCGCTCCATCAACGGCGTCATGTCGGGCATATCCGAAAGCTGCGCGGTCATGGGAGTCTTGATGAAGCCGGGGCCGATGGCGTTGGCAGTAATATTGAACGGCGCCAACTCGGTCGCGAGCACCCGCGTCAGCATCCAGACGCCGGCTTTGCTGACGGAATACTCGCCGACGCCGGGAGTCGGCAGTCGCGCGGCGGCTGACGCGATATTTATGATGCGTCCGCCCTTGCCCGCTTCGATCATCGCCTGGGCGCATGCGCGATCTGTCAGGAACACGCCGTCGAGGTTGACGCTCAGCACCTTGCGCCAGTTGGCGAAGGACTTGTTGCTGAGAAACGTGATGTCGGGCTGGCCTTCTTCACCGTAGTGCGCGTGCGAGATTCCGGCCGCGGCGACGACGATGTTGACGCTGCCGAGATCCTTCACCATCTGCGCGACCATCGCATTCACCTGCGCCTCGTCGCTGGTATCCACTTGGTATGCGATCGCCTTGCGGCCGAGTTTTTTGACGCGGCAGCAGTCTCCTCGGCGGCGGCGAGATGCCGGTCGGCGACGAAGACGTTGGCGCCTTCTTCGGCAAATCGAATCGCGGTCGCGCGTCCGATTCCGCTCGCACCGCCGGTGATCAATGCGTTTTTGTTTTCGAGTCTCAGAGCCATCAGAAAAACTCCTTCGCAATCTCTATCGTTCTGCGGTTGTTAGCACGACGAGACGCGCATGAAAATCTATGCTCACTATCCCGCGTCGAATAGAATCGCAGGTTATGGCACAACAGCAAGCGGCTACCGAGCTATCGGAGCCGACCCATCGGTACGTCGAGGTTGAGGGACTCAAGCTTCACTATCTGGATTGGGGCGGCGATCCCGAGAAACATACTTTCGTTCTGCTGCACGGCGGTGCGGCGCATGCGCATTGGTGGGACGGCGTCGCTCCCCTGCTGACGCCGTACGGGCGCGTGCTCGCGCTGGATTTTCGCGGGCATGGACGCAGCCAGTGGGCGCCAGACGGAGCTTATGGACCGCCGTCGTATTTGAAGGACGTTCGCGGTTTGATCGAGAGTCTCGGCACGCGGGTGATCCTGGTTGGGCATTCGATGGGTGGCGCGGTCGCGCAGTGGGTCGCGGTTACGCATCCCGAACTGCTCGAGGCGTTGATAATCGTCGATGCGCCGCACGGACCGCCGCCGCTGTTTCGCCGCCTGATGTGGCGATGGCGCCGGCGATCGCATGGCGGAGTTCGTCCGGAGCTACGCTCCGCTTCCGATATCATCAAGAAATTTCGCCTGCAGCCGCCGGAGACTACCCTGACGCGGCTGGAAATCGAGCGGCTCGCTCTGCTCGGCGCCGAGCAGCTACCCAATGGCGCGTGGGCATTTCGCTTCGATCCGGAAACCCGCGCATGGCGCAAGCATGGCATTAAGATGACCCGGCCGAAGATCAGGCAGATCAAGATGCCGACGCTCCTGCTGCGCGGCGATCAGAGCGGGCTGGTGAGTCCGTCGCACGTCGCGCGGATGCATCGCAAGATTCGCGGATCGGTGCTGAAGGAAATCCCGCGCGCGTTTCATCACGTGCCGCTGGACAATCCCGGCGATACGGCGGCAGCGATGATCGAATTCGTCGAGAAGCTGTAGCGACACCGCTGTCGGCCGGCTTTCGGCGAAATGCCGAGGCGTCGAAGTCTCACCTTTTTACAGCTCTCGCGATTGTATGCGCGCGCTGATAGCCGTCGAGCTTTCCATTTAGTTCAGCGTTCGCGCGGCCAATTTTATCCGCGTCGTCGTTGGCAGCTTCGTTGCAACACAGACAGCAGGTTCAGCGCTCGCCTCAGGCTTGTGGTCGGGTTGAGCGCCTGTTCACTCCAAAATTTTCGAACAGAGAGGCAGCCAGCATGGCTAAAAAAGTCGTTAGCGATCGAAGCAAAAGCGCTAAACCGGCGCATCGCAATATGAAGGGGACCGTCGGTAACGGCAGCGAGCGGCTCGGCACCGGCGGTGAGATTCATCAAACCTCGAATGGCGATATTCCAGCGCTGACCACTCAGCAAGGGGTACCGGTTTCCGACGATCAGAATTCCCTGAAAATTGGCGCTCGCGGGCCCGACCGCGCTCGAGGACTTCCACTTTCGGGAAAAGATCTTCCACTTCGATCATGAGCGCATTCCGGAGCGCGTAGTTCACGCTCGCGGATTCGGCGCTCACGGCTATTTCGAAAACTACCAGCCGCTGACCGACTTTACCCGCGCCGATCTGTTCCAGCGGGCCGGGGAAAAGACTCCCGCATTCGTGCGGTTCTCGACCGTCGCCGGCAACAAAGGATCGCCTGATCTCGCGCGCGACGTGCGCGGCTTCGCCGTCAAGCTTTATACCAGGGAAGGCAACTGGGACATCGTCGGCAACAACATCCCGGTGTTTTTCATTCAGGATGCGATCAAGTTTCCCGATTTGATCCATGCCGCGAAGCAGGAGCCTGACCGTGGTTTTCCGCAGGCGCAAACCGCTCACGACAATTTCTGGGATTTCATCTCTCTGATGCCCGAAAGCGTTCACATGGCGATGTGGATTATGTCCGATCGCGCAATCCCCCGCTCGTTTCGCTTCATGGAAGGATTCGGGGTGCATACCTTTCGCCTGGTCAACGCCAAAGGAAAATCGACCTTTGTAAAGTTTCACTGGAAGCCAAAACTCGGCATGCAATCCGTGGTCTGGAACGAAGCCGTGAAGATCAATGGCGCCGATCCCGACTTTCATCGCCGCGATATGTGGCAGGCCATCCATTCCGGTCAGTTCCCCGAATGGGAGCTTGGTCTTGCAGCTCTTCGATGAGAAATTCGCTGACGAATTTCCATTCGACGTGCTCGATGCGACCAAGCTCATTCCCGAAGAGCTGGTTCCAATCCGCAAGGTCGGCCGCCTCGTGCTCGATCGCTGCGTCGATAACTTCTTCGCCGAGACCGAGCAGGTCGCCTTCTGCACCAACAACATCGTTCCCGGAGTCGACTTCAGCAACGACCCCTTGCTCCAAGGTCGGAACTTTTCGTATCTCGATACCCAACTCAAACGTCTGGGAAGCCCAAATTTCACGAATATACCGATCAACGCGCCCAAGTGTCCGTTTGCCACTCTTCAACAGGACGGCCACATGGCGCTCGTCAATCCGAAGACTCGGGTGAACTACGAACCCAACTCGTGGCCCGGTGCGGAAGCAGGGCCTCGCGAGACTCCCGATAGGGGTTTCCATTCCTATTCAGCCGAAGAAGAAGGTCCGAAACTTCGCGCTCGTTCAGAGACCTTCGCCGATCACTACAGTCAGGCACGGCAGTTCTACATCAGCCAGACGCCTATCGAACAGACCCACATAGCAGCCTCGTTTACCTTCGAACTCAGCAAGGTCGAGAGGCCTGATATCCGTTTGCGAATGGTTTCGCATCTGATGAACGTCGACGATGGACTCGCGAATAACGTAGCCAAGCGTCTGGGTCTCAAGGAAATGCCTTCAGCGAGCCCAGCCGCCAAGCCGTATCTCTAACCGATATAAAACCGTCAAAGGCGCTCAGCATCCTGTTGAATTCCCACCAGACCTTCGAAGGTCGTAAGGTCGGTATGCTGGTGACCGACGGCGTCAACAGTAACCTGCGTGCCGCGCTCAAGAAGGCACTCGACAAGGAAGGCGCTACTCTACGAGTTCATCGCGCCGACGATTACAGGCGTCACGGCGAGCGATGGCTCGATGATCCAGGGCAACCAAAAGATCGACGGTGGTCCTTCGGTACTCTACGATGCCGTCGCCGTGTTGGTCTCCAAACAGGGAGCTGACATGCTCGCCAACGAGCCGGCAGCTCGCGATTTCGTCGCAGACGCATCGCGCATTCGAAGTTCGTCGGTTACAGCGAAGAAGCGAAGCCGTTCCTGTCTAAGGTACTCGGTGCCGACAAACTCGATGATGGTTTCATCGCTATCGGCAGCGCCAAAGACATCGTCAATTTCGTCCAGGAGTGCAGGAAACTACGCTTTTGGGATCGTGCAAACGGTCATCTTCTATCGAATCTCGCAGCTCAATGACCCGGAACCTTGCCAGCGCCGGGCAAAGCGCTCTATATCAGCGTCGCGATCATGCTGGCTGCGACTGCGAACATCACGCCGGTGGCTATCCATCCTACGACCCTCTGAAGAGTGGGTAGTCGCAGTCCGCCGGTGATTTTTTTGTTGCCGGTCATCAGCATCATTGTGATCATGATAGGAACTGCGGCTACGCCGTTGATCACCGCGCTCCAGAACAGCGCCTTGATAGGGTTCAATCCTATGAAATTCAGCGCGACTCCTATCAACGTCGCCACGGCCAGGATTCCGTAGAACCCTCTGGCCCTAGGCAGTTTGCGCTCGAGTCCTATCGGCCACTTGAGAGCCTCGCTTAGGGCATAGGCTGAAGAACCTGCCAGCACAGGAATAGCTATCAGCCCCGTTCCTATAATGCCTATACTGAAGAGCAGGAATGCCAATTCGCCCGCCAGTGGACGTAGCGCTTCTGCGGCTTGCGCTCCGGTCTGGATGTCGGTGATGCCGTGAGCGTGCAAGACGGCGGCAGTATCAAGGATGATGAAGAAGGCGATGACGTTGGAAAATGCCATCCCGAGATAGGTGTCGCCTCGCATCCGATCGAGTTGCGCCGGTGCCTGCCTGGGCGCGTGCTTGAGAGGCTTTTCGTGCGGAGCAGCCCGTTGCTCCTCTACTTCTACCGAAGCCTGCCAGAAAAAGAGATACGGACTTATCGTGGTTCCAAGCACTGCCGTCAGCGCGGTCAGATAGCTATTCGAAAAAGACAGCGAGGGTACGAACGTCCCTATCATTACGGGCATCAAGGGAAATTTAACTATCAGGGCGGTGGCGGCGTATACGAAGAGATATCAGTGTCGTCCACTTCAAGTACTCAGCATACCGCTTATAAGGCAGTGCGACCGCCCCTATGACCGAAATCACTCCAAAGGCGACGGTATACAAGAGCGCGGGTCCGCCTGCGACCAATTGCAGCGCAGCTCCCATAGCTCCTAGATCGGCGCCTAGGTTGATCACGTTGGCGATCAGTAAAAGCCCGACTAGGGGATAGAGAACAATGGATGAGTAGTGACGCCGGATGTTGCCGGCTATACCTACACCGGTCACTCGCCCGATCCATGCGCTGATTTCCTGTATCCCCGCCATTAGCGGATAGCTGAACAGCATCGTCCACAGCATCGCGAATCCGAACTGAGCGCCGATTTGCGAATAGGTCGCGATACCGCTGGGATCGTCGTCGGCAGCACCGGTGACGATGCCGGGACCTAGTGCTTTGAGGAATACGGGCAGTCGCGAGAGCCAGGACGATCTCGATTTTGCTGATGCGGTGCGGCGTGCGCCGCTGGTAGCTTCTTTTGCCATTCTCGCCGACTACTACAAGTCTAGCGAGAAGGCATATTTGAGCCGAGTTTATGCGCGGAGCAGGAAGTCGCTCAGGTCCATCGCATATTGCCCGTCGCTCAGCGTCATCGACTTGGGCGAGCGCTTAGCATCAGGCGCGAGATGTCCTGTCCTTGTGGCAGCAGGTACACGATGTCCCCGCTACCCATCGAGAACACGCGTACGCGCTCTTCGCCGCGGCGTTCCTGGCCGGCAACCTCGTAAGAGCTGACGTGAAAGACGAAGCCGCGGGCGCGAACCAGTACGCCCTCGGTGGTCTCGACGATACCCACGAAAATCCGGGTGTTGTCGTCCTTGAAGAGCCTGCGATCGATGAGGACGATCCGGTCCCCTTCCGCGATTGCCGCCATCGTGCGTTCCTCCTGTGGCCTCTAGCCGCAGCGCGATTCTACTCGATCGCGAAGGCTAACACGACGCGCCAAGATCAACGGTAGTGGGCAATCCACCCACTACCGGATCTATCGGCGCCCCAGCTCAGCGACCGGCCATCAGGCGCTCGGTCTGCTGTCCCTCCCCCTGGGAAGCGGTCCATCCCCGCACGACGTCACTTAGCTCACGCGCCCGAATCAAGTCCAGTCCGAAGCGAATCGGCAACGAACGCGGCAGCGTCTCGATCGCGTCGCGTCCGCCGGCGCGCATCGCAAGCCGGTCGAGCAGCCGCGACGTCACCGTGCGACGCTGCCCGCGCAAATACTGGTCGTTGTACATCTTTACGATCAACTCCGCCGCCAGCCGCACCGCATCCGACATGTTCATCGAGTCGGACGCGAACTGATCGAGTGCCTGCTTCAGCGGGAACTGATCGGGATTCCACACCGCGACCGAGCCCGCGCGCATCAGCGTCTCGATGCTCGGTGTGGTGAACGAGTAGCCCCATCCCGCAAGCTTGGTGCTGGCGGTCGCCAATTCGGCGGGATCGAGATTGCCCGCCTGCGCACGCGCTTGCAGCGCAGCCTCGGTCCACACGCGTCGCACACCGAACTCGGTCTTGGCGAGATCGGCAAGGATCATGTCGTCGGTCCACAGCACGTGGCCGGGCATCGAGGCGATCACGATGCTCTCGGCGCCGTGACGGCCGAAGAATTTGACCAGCCGCTCGCGACGCTCAGGATCGATCGAGGCAAGCACCGCGCCGTCGCGCACGCGGCATACTGACTGCAACGCATCGGCGAGCCCCTTCAACTGAACGTCGGCGCGCTTGCCGTCGTTGGCGTTGCCGGTGATCGACGCGGAGAACCCTGGCGGCAAGCGCAGCAGAGTATCCTCGAACGCGAGGCGCCGAAGTTCGGCGAGTGTGGACTGCGAAATGACGAACTGACGCGGCCAGGTCGGCAGCAGGCTCAGCCGGCCGAGCATGCACAGGGTCGCGATCGCGGTCAGATCGAGCACTACGGCGTTGGCGCGCTCGAAGGCTCCCAGAGCGGCCTCGAGCTCCTCCGGCGATCCGGTGCAGCACTTCAGCGGCGCCTCGGGGCGCTGCGCCAGGATGAACACAGTCTGCAGATCGTTGAGGTTGAGCCGCTCCGCCACCGCATGGATCGGAATCGAGTTGTCGGCATAGGTGCGCTCGGCCTGCTTGAGGACGTCGTCGCGCTTGCCATTGGCAGTGCCGTTGCCGTGACCGTTCGCGACGCCATTGGCTTTGCCGTTGACTACGCCATTGCCGTTCCCGTTGCCATTGCCGGCGCTCGCTTCGAACAACGAGTCGAAGCTGTCACTCATTTCGCTCCACGGAATCGCGGCGGAGCGCACGTAGCTCATTTCAATTTCGGCCTGTCCGGGGAATCGCGCCTGCCAGTTGATGAGCACGTCCATGTAGCGATAGGCGTACTTGCTGATCATCTGCTTGACGCTGGCCTGGCGGCGGCTGAAGCGGCCCTCCGGGAGTTGGAACTTCTCGCCGGCCTTCTTGCCCTTGACCGCCTTGGTCATCGGATGTTGCGGGCCGTACTCGTCGAGCGCTTCGTCGGCGTCGTTGGCGTCCTCGAGCAGAATCCATTTCTCGGTGTTGGAACCCTCTTCGAGAAAACTGAGCGCGCAGCCGGACCCGGCCATCTCATAGTCGGGCACGTGCGGCATCGGGCCGACCGGTCCGAGCGCGGCGAGGTACGCGCGATGCGCATCGACGCTGCCACCTTGACGCCGCAACAGTTCGTACGCATAGGTGAGCGCCTCGTTGGCGCGGCCACCGTCGCGCATGAATTGCACGGCGGAGCGGCCGAGCGCGGGCGGAATTTCGCGCGCCGGCGGCATCGCATTCGGATCGGCGACGACCAAATCCACTTTGCCGAGGCGCGCCGCGACGATCGATCGACGCAGCTTCAGCACGCGGTCGTCAGGATGCGCGCTGAGCATCTCTTCGAGCTGAGCCAGCGCAGCCTCGGGATCGTTGCGTTCGAGTTTGTCGAGCTGATCGGCGACGGAGCCGGCATCGACGGCTTTTTCTGGATGCAACTGGCGCGAGATGTCGTCGACGATGTCTTCGCGGCCGAGACGGCTGGCACAATCGAGCAGCCGGCGCGTATCTGTTCCTGCGGTGCCGGCGGGCGCGAGCGCTTGCCACAGCGGCAGCGCGTCGCGATAACGCCCCAAATCATGGAGCAGCGCGGCCAGCTTGCGCCGGTTGTCGGCGCCGATGTCGGGCGTGAGCCCGGAAAGAGCTTCGTCGGCAAGCTTCGAGGCCTGATCGAATTTGCCCTGCGTCAATCGGAGATTGGCGCGCAGCGTCCGCATCGTGACCGCGGGCAGGCGCCCTTCGGGAATCGACGTCAGCAACGCGTCGGCGTCGTGATAACGCTCCGCGGTCGCAAGCGCTTCGACCGCGGCCGCGACTGCAAACGGAAAATCGCCGGCGGGAATCGCGTCCGGCCGCGAGATCGATCGCATCAGCAGCTCGGTGGCCTCCTGCAAATCGCCGGGTTCGTCGCGCTCGCGGAGCGTGACCGCGAGATGATAGTCGATGTCGTCGCGACCGCCCACAGAAGCGGCGCGCCGCAGCACTTCGATTGCCTCGGTCAGGCTGCCGCGCGATCGCAGCACGATCCCGTACTCGCACAGCCCGTTGGCATCCTCGCGCTCGAGGCTATGCGCCTGTTCGATATCCTTGCCCGCGCCATCGGTGTCGCGCAGCGCGATTCGCGCCTGCGCGCGTCCAATCAGAGCCTGCACTTCGCTCGACGCCTGATGCTCCGCCTGCGCGAGAGTGAGCGCCTGCGTGAAGCAAGTCTCGGCTTCGCGCACGCGGCCCTCGTCATTTTGCGCAGGCGTCTCGATCGAACTCTCGGCGGCCATTTCCAGCTCGTTGAGCAGAATCGCCTGTCCGAGCACCAGCCACGGGATCGAATTGTTCGGCAAAGCGGCGCTGGCGAGGCGCGCATAACGTTCGGCGCGATCATAATGAGCGTCGATCAGCGCGCGGCGCGCCATCACGACCGCAACTTCGGGATCCGATGAGAGCTCAGGCGCGACGTTTTCTTCCAGCGTCCTGGCGTCATACGACTTGGGCGCATTGTTGAGCCACAGCGCGACCGCGCGGCCGCTCGACGGAAACTGCATCCGCAGCTTGTCCGCCAGCGCGAACGCGCGTTCGCGCTCACCCAGCAGTTCGTGCGCGAGCGCCTCGTTGGTGCACGCGTTCTCCTCGTCAGGCTGCAGCGATTTTGCCGCGATGAACAGCATCGCGGATTTTCGCGGCTCACCTTCCTTCAACCACGCCGCGCCGAGGTACGAGAGCACGCGGAACTTGTGCATGTTCGAGAGCTGGCTCCACTTCTGCTCGCGCAGTCGAAGTAGTGCGAGGCGCGCGAGCTGACATTGATGGCTCTCGAGAAATGCCGCGGCGGCCGAGATCTCCTCTCCCAGCGCGTCTGGAGGTCCAGCCGCCGCGGGCTCGCATCGTGCCTCGAGATGAACGACCGCATCGGCGCGCGTCAGCGCCTGGCGCTTCGCGGCGGTTCCGAAGTCGGTGAGAATTTGAGGATACTCGTCGAGCAGCTCCTCAATATCGTCCCACGTCAGAACCTCGATCGCCGAGATGCCGTCCTTGCGGTTCGCGCGGTTGAGATCGAACAACGAACGCTGCAAGCCTTCGGGCTTGGCGGCCGTGGTCGCGATCACGAAGCGTCCGATTGGAAGCTTCAGGCTCGCGGCCCGGTCTACGGCGTCCTTGATCTCGGCAATCGTCAACTCGCTTCGCGAAGCACGCAGATCGCACTTGACGGCGGCGAGTCGCGGACGGCCGCTGATCTCGATTAGGTTGATCCCCTTTTCGGCGCGTTCCGGATCGCGGAATCGCTCGAGCTGAGGAAGCTGCCAATGACGCCGCAGAAGCTTCAGACAGAGCCTTTCGAACTCGTCGGCACTTCTGGGCAGCGGATATCCGGGAGCGAATTTTGCCATAGTGTAACATTTCCTAACACATTGTCGGTAATGTGAGAAGGCCCTCCAACAACATGACGCGCGAGGGTCGCTTTCGGCATGCAAACGGCGCTGATAAGATGACTTTTTTCACCATGCTTAGTCTCGACAACCTTTCCAAGTCCTACGGGGGCCGCAAGATCCTCGACGGCGTCAGCTGGTCGATGGGCGACGACGGACGCGTCGGCCTGGTCGGCCTCAACGGCGCCGGCAAGTCGACGCTGCTCAAAATGATCGCGGAAGTGCTGCCGCTCGACTCGGGCCGAATCACCCGTCCGCAGCGCACTCGCGTCGGATACCTGGCGCAGGACGCTCCCGAGATGGGCGGCCGTTCGGTGCTGCGCGAGACGCTGGCGGCGCTCGATCGGATGCAGGCGCTCGACCTGCGCCGCAAGGAAGTCGAGCAGATTCTCGCGCACGAGCATTCGGGACCGTCGCACGACGCCGCGCTCGAGGAATTGGGCGAGGTGCTGACCGAGCTCGAGCATCACGACTTCTACAGCGCCGAGAGCCGCGCCACCTCGGTGCTGTTCGGACTCGGCTTCACCGAAGAAGATCTCGCGCGCGACGTCAGCGAATTTTCCGGCGGCATCCGGATGCGTATCGCGCTCGCGAAACTGCTGCTCGACGCGCCCGACTTCATGATGCTCGACGAGCCGACCAACCATCTCGATATCGAGGCGCGCAACTGGCTCGAGGATTACCTCGTCGCATACCAGGGCGGGATCATCCTCGTCTCGCATGACCGCTACTTTCTCGACCGCGTCACCAAGCGCACCGTCGAAGTGTCGCGCGGGCGGCTCACCGAATACGTCGGCGGCTACTCGCGCTACCTCGTGCTGCGCGAGGAACGCTTCGCGCTCGAGATGGCGGCGTACGAGCGGCAGCGCGAAGAAATCGAGCACATGGAAAGTTTCATCAGCCGCTTCCGCTACCAGGCGAGCAAGGCGCGCCTCGTGCAAAGCAGAATCAAGCAGCTCGACAAGCTCGAGCGCCTCGAGCCGCCGGAAGGATCGCAGAAGCCGCCCGCGATTTCGTTTCCAAAATGCGAGCGCAGCACGCGCCGCGTTTTCGAGCTCAAGGGCGCGGTCAAACGCTACGGCGCGCACACGGTTTACGACGGCGTCGATCTGACGATCGAGCGCGGCGCACGAATCGCTCTCGTCGGTCCCAACGGCTCGGGAAAATCCACGATGATGAAGCTGCTGGCGGGCGTCGAACCGATGACCGGCGGCGAGCGAATCGTCGGCGCCAGCGTGCAGGCCGGATACTTCGCGCAGAATCTCGCCGAGTCGCTCTCATACGATCAAGACCGTGCTCGACGAGCTGAGCGACAGCGCGCAAGGGCCGCACGATGGCGGAGATTCGCTCGATTCTCGGCGCGATGCTGTTCTCGGGCGACGACGTATACAAGCGCGTCGAAGTGCTGTCGGGCGGCGAGCGCGCGCGCCTGGCGCTGGCCAAGGTGCTCGCGCATCCGAGCAACTGCCTGCTGCTCGACGAGCCGACCAACAACCTCGACATCGTCGCGAAGGACACGCTGCTCGAAGCGCTCCGCCGATTTCCCGGCACGGTTATCATCGTCAGTCACGATCGCTTCATCCTGAACGAGCTGGTGACCGAGGTGCTCGAAGTCGGCCAGGGGCATGCGATTCGCTACCTCGGCAACTACGACGAATACCTCGAAAAGAAGGCGCAGACCGAAGCGCCGTCGCCGTCGTCGCAGGCTGCCCGAACAGCACCAGTCCAGTTGCGCGACGCTCGCGGCAACAACGGGACCGCGCCGCATCAAAAGAAAGCGGAACCGCCGAAGGCCGAGCAGCCGGCAAAAGACGATCGCGACGCGTCTCGCAAACGCGAACGAATCGCGCGCCAGCGTGGACAGATCGAAGCCGAGATCGAGCAGAAGGAAAACGAACGCGCGGCGCTCGCCACCGAAATGAACGATCCGAACTTCTATCTCAAGCGCAAAGACGCCGACGATCTGATCGCGCGCTACGAGCAACTCGGCCGCGAAATCGAAAAGCTCTACGCCGACCTGGTCAAGTTCGACGAAGCCGCCAGCGCCTGACCGCGCTCCGCTCCGTGTCATTCTGAGCCGCTGCGGCGAAGAATCTCGACGGACGCCGCGACCGGCGCTCTAATTGCGCGCTACGCGCGAGATCCTTCGCTGCGCTCAGGATGACGGAAAGAGGTCACGCCCTTATTTCCGGTTCCCTTCCCGCGCGGCCCGAAAAAAAAGGGTTAGGGGTTAGGTTCCGAGGCTCACCTCATCTCACTGAAGAACTCGCGAACATCCTTCGCCAGCAGCTCCGGCTCTTCCATCGCGGCGAAATGCCCGCCCTTCGGCATCACCGTCCATCGCCGCACATTATATGCGCGCTCGGCCCAATGCCGCGGCGGACGCACCAGCTCGCCCGGGAACAGCGCGACCGCGGTGGGCGCCTCGATTCGCGTGCCGGGCTTGAGCCGCCACGGATGATGCCGCGCCTCGTAGTACAGCCGCGTCGACGAATTAATCGTCTGCGTGATCCAGTAGATCATCACGTTGGTCAGGATCTGATCGCGCGTGAAGCTCTTCTCGACGTCGCCGTGACAATCGCTCCACGTGCGAAATTTCTCGACGATCCACGCCAGCAGTCCGGCCGGCGAATCGTTCAGCCCGTACGCGAGCGTCTGCGGCTTGGTGCCCTGAATCCACTGGTAGCCGGTCTCGGCGGTGCGGAACCTTTCGAGGTCGCCGAGAAACACTTTCTCCTCGGGCGTCAGCTCCGGCGCGCTGCGACCTTCGGCGGGCCCGATCGCAATCATATTGACATGGATGCCGAAGACGCTGTCCGCGTGCACTTCGCCGATTCGCGACGTGATCGCCGCGCCCCAGTCTCCGCCCTGCACCGCGTAGCGCTTGTAGCCGAGCGTCTCCGTCATCAGCTTGTGAAACAGATCGGCCATCGCCTGGATATTCATCGCGCGAGCGCGCGGATGATCCGAAAATCCGTAGCCCGGCAGCGACGGCGCGACAACGGTGAACGAGTCCTTCGCGTCGCCGCCGTGCGCCGCAGGATCGGTGAGCATCGGGATCAGTTCCATGAACTCGTAAATCGATCCCGGCCATCCGTGAAGCAGCAGTAGCGGCTTGGGATTCGGCCCCTTGCCTTTTTCGTGGATGAAATGAATTCCGAGCCCGTCGACCTTCGCCTTGAATTGCGCGAAGCGATTGATCTCGCGTTCTTGCGCGCGCCAGTCGTACCTGGTCCGCCAGTACTCGACCAGCTCCTTCAGATAGGCGAGATTGGTGCCGTACTCCCAGCCAGTGTCGGGAACCTCGTCGGGAAAGCGCGTGCTGCTGAGCCGCGCGCGCAAATCGGCCAGCACTTCGACCGGCACCTCGACGCGAAACGGTTCGATTTTTTGAGTGGCCATCAGAACCTCCGCGACTTCCCGTGGATTCACTTCGTGGCTTGGAGTCGGGATTACGTCCAAGTGCTAGCGGGAAAAGGGTTTGAGCGTCAACCGCGGTACCGCGACTGGCGCCTCATCGGAAAGTTGTGCGATACGATGATGCCATGAGCAAACCTATTGTCGCGCGATGGCAGGATTGGGACGCCAAAGGAATCGAGCATCTCGTTCTGCGCGAAGGCTCGCGCGAAGTGGTTGCCGAGTCGGTGGTCGTGGGATCGGCGGACGGTTCGGTCTTTGCGCTTCGGTATCGCATTCGATGCGACAAATCGTGGCGCGTGAGAAGCGCCGAGGTTGCCCTGGTCGGAAGCGATCGCAAAATCGAAATCGCCGGCGACGGCAAGGGCAACTGGTCCGACGCGTCTGGAAAGTCTCTGCCAAAGCTCGCCGGTGCTATCGATATCGATCTGTCGGCGACGCCGTTCACCAACACTCTGCCGATTCGCCGGCTGAAGCTCAGAGCCGGACAGTCCGCTGAAATCGTCACCGTCTATATTCTCGCGCCTGCGCTCACGCTCACGACCGATCCGCAGCGATACACATGCCTCGAGCCGCTCAAGCGCTACCGGTACGAATCGATCGACAGCGACTTCACGCGCGAGATCGAAGTTGACCGTCGCGGGCTTGTCGTCACATATCCGGGTCTGTTTCGCAGACTGTTGTAGCGTGAGGTGCGCCTTACTTTTTCGCGAGCGCTTCCTTGGCGAGCTCGCTGGCCATCTTGCCGTCGAGGCCGGCACCGAACTTGTCGCGCAGCGCCTTCATGACCGGGCCCATCTGCGACGCGCCCGCCGCTATCGCAGCCGCGATTTCCGCGCGCACTTCGTCGGCCGAGGCAGCCGCGGGCAGATATGACTCGAGGATCTTCGCCTCGGTCTCGTTCTGATCGATCAGGTCCTGGCGCGCCGCTTTGCGCGCAAATTCCAGCGACTCTTCGCGCTTGGCCCGCTCGCGTTTGATTATCTGCAGGATCTCCGCATCGTTGGGATCGCGGCGAACGTCTTTCTCGAGGCGCGAGATCTCCGACAGCACGCCGCGCAACGCCATCATGCGCAACTTGTCGCCGCTTTTCATCGCAGCTTTGAGATCGTCTTGTATTTTATTCTTCACAAAATTCGATTCAGGTCGAACATCTAAACTCGATACTGTCTTAATGAGGCGACGCGCCGGATGAGGGCTTTGCGCCTGGAATAGATTCCGTCGTGCTGGTCGAGACTGGTTGAACAGCGACAGCCGTCGTGGCTGGAGCGGCAGCGGCTTCCGCGGTGGAAGCCTGGCCGAGAGAACCTGCTACGGCGAGACAATCGTGCTGCAGGGAATCGTAAAAGGCCCAGCCGAACGGCCCCCAGAAGAAAGTGTCGGCAGCGCCGGACCAGTGACCTTCCATACAATTGTTGTAGGACTTCTGCTGATCGACGGTCATAACCGGTAACTGCTCCGAGCAACCAATAACAGTCAACGCCAAAAGCGCTGCGAAGACAATTCGACGCATCTGCGTTCGCTCCCCCCAAGTCTCCGATCTTTAACTCTAGTTGAGTACAAGTCCGCGCGGTTTTTCCGATTTTTCCTCGCCACGGTAGCCGGATGCGCAAACTTGCTATTTATTCGCTGAAGCCGCCGCCGTCCCACCGGTATCGACGTCTTCCCACTTCGGCTGCTCGACCTCGGTCCACTTACTGCCGTCGAGCCGGTAGTTGAATACCAGACTCCTTTGCTTGCCGGTCGGCTTGCCCTTACCCACGCCACTCTTGGGCGGCGTGTACTCCGGCGCCTGCAGCTTCGCGATCACAGTCCAGTGGCCGCCCTTCATCGTAGGCAGGTACTTGAAAGCTGCGTGCTCCAGATCGACGTACGGCTTGCCGGACGATTTCTTTTCGCTCTCATCACTGATGTAACTGTCGGACTCGTTCGCGATAGTGTCGCTGAGCTGTTGGGCCGCAGCCTTGGGGATGGGATTTTCCTTCGCGGGACCTGAAGCACTCGGACCCGCGGGACCACTATTGTTGTAGAGATCCTTTTTAACTTCGATCGCGCGTGCGCGATGAGGCGCAAGAACAGCCGCCACAATCAGCCCCGCCGCCGCCAGAGTAGTCCATCCTTTCGGAGCCATCTTTCCTACCCTCCTCGGATCGGGCTTATATCACGGCCTATCGGGATAAGCACGACGGGGCGGGAAGCTCAGCGGACGGCATTTGCCTCGAGCAAGGCGAATCGAATCGGCACCAGGACCCAGCTTTCGACCGCGAGGCCGTCGTGACGCGCCGGCACAAAGCGCCATCGCGAGCGGACCGTCTCGAGCGCGGCGTCGTCGAGGGAATCGAAACCCGAAGATTCCGCAACTTCAGCGCGCTCGACCGAGCCGTCCGCGCCTACCAGCACTTTGACCGTGACGGTGCCCTGCTGCTCGCGTCGCCGGGCGACGGCGGGATAAGTCGGCGCAGGATTCCTGGCGTAGTCGGCGTGCGCGATCGAATTGGGGTCGTCTCCGGCGCCGCCGTCAGCGGCGCCGGGCGACCCCGCCCCACCATGGCCCGCGCCGCTGCCGGAACCGGCAGCGGCCGGACGAGCATTAGCCGCATCGCCTTGCGATGCGGCTAAGCCTTGATGCGCCGATGCGTCCGGTCGCGCGAGCGCGACCGGGCGCGTCGGCGCAATGCTGGCGACTTCGAGACGCGCGTCGTCGCGATGACGCCGCGGCTTGCGCGCCGCCTGCGGCGGCGCGGAACGCGTCGCCGCGGGCGTCACGCCCGCGGCGTGCTTCGACGCGGCTCGGGGCGCGGCGGCGCCTGCGGCGCCGCCGCGTCCCGAGCCGCCATCTGCGCCCTCGACCAGATACGCAAGCACCCACTCGCTATGCCCTCGCGCTAGCGGCGATACGAAGCACACGATCACCGCGACGATCGCCGCATGAGCCACGACCGAGGCTGCAAACGACGCGACATGGCGCCGCGAGCGCGCAGCAATCGCATCATTTGAAAATTCCGCTCTGTGCTGTTCGTCTTCCAAGGTCGCTTCGGCCTGAACTTCGCGAACTAAAAATGGAAGTGGCCAGGAGCGATGAACGACTACGGCGGCATTTGGAGCGCCGGCTGCAGCCATTGAAAAGACTCCTGAAGCCTCCCTCTCCCGCGAAGGTACGCACGGCTCCATCGATTCGCCCGGTCGTCTGACTCGACGAGCGCCACGATTTTTTTAAGCGGCGCCCAGCTTACAGTTGCGGGGCAGCGCCGGTCTCTCACCGGCTTCCCCAGACGAATCCCAATGCACATTACCTCCACTACCAGCGAAGTCAACCGGCTTTCGCGAGCGCGATTCTGACGGTTAGATTGGTCGCGGAGGAGCGATCTCATACCACCCGTTGGTAAGGGTCTCGCCGTTCGATTATCGAAGCATCACGAAATGAAAATCGCGAGAAAAGTCTTATTGATTTGCGCGCTGCTTGGGTCTTTTGTGCCGCCGATATTCTTTTTGACGGTCAGGCATTTTTACCTGGAGAGCGAGGCTGCGGAATGGATGGTTTCGCTGTGGCCGCGCTCTCTGGGAGAGGTAGCACTCGAGGATCGGCGCGCGGCCGCCGATATGCTGATCACATACGGAGAGCTGGCAGGAGCGAGCATGCTCACGTACAGCGCGATCGCATGGTCCATCCTCTTTTCTTTTCGAATTTTCAAACGCGCGGGCGCGCGAGATCCTTCGCTACGCTCAGGATGACACAGGTCTTGTATCAGCGGTGGCCTCCGCCGACGAACGGGGGAGGCGATTTCAGACGGATTCCACTTCGGTTTTCCGGACCTTAGCGCACCGTGGGCGGGCAGTTTGACAGTTTTCACCGATCGCGCTATGAGGTTGAGTTCAGAATATGAATCTTCATTCATTGCGAGGAATTCGTAGCTGATGGGCGTCCAGGAGCGGCATCAGCGGGAGCGACGCTGGCGCGGGCAGGCTATTCTCACGGCCGCCGCCCAGGTTTTTGCCAAGCATGGACTCGAAGGCGCGACTATCGAGATGGTTGCGCGCGAGGCTGAGGTCGCGGTCGGGACAGTCTATCTATACTTCGCGTCGCGCGACGATTTGTACCTCAAACTCATCGCCCACCGCGCCGAACTTCTCCGCGCCCGTTACCTGGAGATTTTCGCGCGCGGTCTTGAGCCGCTCGAGGAGCTCAAGACCATAGCGTCAGCCTACCTTGACTATCTACGCGAATCGCGCGAGCTCTTTTTTATCTCAGCACTCGGTCGTTTTTTCTCAGCTTCATAAACGGCTTAAGCGGCCTTCTGAACGGCGCGATTTTAAAACCGTGATGGATTTGAGCCACGAAATTTTCGGGCTCTGGGAAGGAACTATCAGGCGCGCGTTCGAAGGCGGTGTGATCGCCAACTCGATGGGCCCCAGGAAGACTGCCGCGGTCGTATGGGCCAGTATGAACGGCGCGTTCATGCTGATGGGCGATGGCAATTTCTTCCGCGATGTCACCGGGCTCAATCCGGAGCATTTTCTCGACGAGGCGCTCGAGTCGCATCTAGCGGCGTCGCAACTGACTGTCCGCAGCAATGGAAAGCGCCGAGCCGCGCCTTCCCGAAAAGTGAGCGCGGTTCGCACTTCCCGCGCGCGGGTTGGAAAAAACTCAAACTCGGAAGAGGTCACTGTCACCGCTCCCGCGTGATCGCGACGGGTGTGCGACCGACCGAAAAACGAAGGAGAAACAGTTATGAAATTTACCTGGTTCCATCTGATGCCGTATCGGTTCCTGCCTGAAGATTTCAAGGAAAAATATCACAGCGTATGGGTCGATATCCCGCGCGATTTGTACGACCCCAAAGTTGGTCATAGGCTCTACAACGACTACCTCGATCAGCTCGAATACGCCGACTTGATGGGCTTCGACGGGCTGGGCGTCAACGAGCATCATCAGAATGCGTACGGCCTGATGCCGTCGCCGAATATCATGGCGGCCGCGCTCACCCGCCGCACGCGCAACGCCAACCTGGTCGTGCTCGGCAATTCGATCGCGCTCTACAATCCGCCGATTCGCGTCGCCGAGGAATTCGCGATGCTCGACGTGATTTCCGGCGGGCGCTTGATTGCCGGCTTCCCGGTCGGCACCTCGATGGATACCAACTTCTGCTACGGCGAAGTTCCCGCGACGATTCGCGAGAAGTACTACGAGGCTCACGATCTGATTCTCAAGGCATGGAAGGCCAAGGACGTCTTCTCGTTCAACGGCAAGTACACCAAGCTGCGTTACGTCAACCTGTGGCCGAAGCCGTTGCAACAGCCGCATCCGCCGATTTGGATTCCCGGCGGCGGATCGGTCGAGACCTATGACTTCTGCGCCGACCACGATTACCAGTACAGCTTCCTTTCGTACTTCGGATACATCGCGGGCAAGAAAGTTTCCGACGGCTATTGGGAAGTGATGGCGAAGAAGGGCAAGGAGCTGAATCCTTACAGCCTCGGCTTCGCGCAGGTCGTCGCGGTTTCGGAGACCGACGAGCAGGCGGAGAAGGACTACGCGCCGCACATGGACTACTTCTACAACCGATGCCTGCACGTTTATAACGGCTTCGCCGACGCGCCGGGCTATCGCACGGTGAAGACGATCAAGGCCGGAGTGCTCGGCCAGGTCGGCGACCAGGCGGCGCTGCGGCGTGAAGGTCTCAAGTGGAAGGACTTCATCGATCAGGGCTACGTGATCGCGGGCTCGCCCAAGACGGTGCGCGAGCGTCTGCGCGAGGCGATGAAATCGCTCAACTGCGGGCATCTGATGATCCTGCAGCAAATCGGATCGATGCCACCGGAACTGGTGCGCAAGAGCACCAATCTGTTCGCGACCGAGGTCATGCCGTACATGCGCGACCTGTGGACCGACTTCGAGGATCGATGGTCGCCCAAGCGTGATCTGCCGCAAGCGGATTTCGCAAAGCCCGCGCCGGTCCATTTCCAGAAAACGGAAACCAACGGCACGGTGCGCGCGTCCGCGTCAGCCTCGGCGGAAATTCGGAGCTCGAAATGATCACCACTCAGAAACTTCTAAACGGAAAGTTCTCGCTCGAGATGCAAACCTACGGGAGCAGCGGCGAGCCGCTCCTGTTTATTCACGGCGCGGGTGGGCTGATGCCAGTCGAGCCTTTTCTCGAGGAACTCGGCAAGACGTTCAAAGTCTACGCGCCGCAATTCCCGGGCTACGCCGAATCGACAGGCAACGAGCATATCGACGACATCGCCGACGCTGTCCTGTTTTTTCACGAGCTGATGGATGAGCTCGGAATCCCGACCGCCAACATCGTCGGCCATTCGATGGGCGGGATGCTCGCGGCTGAAGTCGCGGCCTTCGACGTGCATCGCGCGAAGAAGCTCGTGCTGATAGCGCCGGCCGGTTTCTGGATCGACGAAACGCCGATCGCCGACCTGTTCGCCGCACAGCTGACGGAGATTGCGCCGTTGCTGTTTCACGATCCCAACTCGCCGGCGGCGCAGATGATGACCGCGATACCGTCGGACTTCAAAGCGCTCGAGACGATGTACGTCGAGCGCGTCAAGCGGTTGGCGACCGCCAGCAAATTCCTGTGGCCGATTCCCGACCGCGGGCTCAAGAAGCGCGCTTATCGCATCCAGGCGCCGACTCTTCTGCTGTGGGGCGACGACGACAAGCTGATCCCGCCGGTCTACGCGAAGGAGTTCACCAGTAGGATCAAGAACTGCAAGCTCGAGCTGATCAAGAATGCAGGTCACATGGTGATGTACGAACAGCAGGAAGCGCTGGTCAGCGCGATCCGAAATTTTCTGAAGGGCTGACCGCTACTTTCAACGATCGAACGACGGCCGGAGTATCGACGCTCCGGCCGTTTCTTTTTCACGGCTTGAATCTGTGTGCGCACGCGATTAGCGTCCCGCGCATGGCAAATGAAACCGCTCGCCGTGGATGGTTCCTCACCGTGATGACCGTGCTGTTCCTGCTGCTCGCACTTTCGGACTTCACGAAGGCACTCCAGTTCGCCCGCAATCCGACGCACCTGGGCCTCGTGATTTTCGGTCATAGGTTCCACGGCATCGCGCACAATCTCATACTCGGTCCGCTGTTCGGCGTCGTACTCCTCACCTACGCCTACGGCATCTGGAGATTGCGAGCGTGGGTGCTGCCGCTGGCGATCGTCTACGCGTTTTACGTTCCGTACAACCTCGTGCTGTTCTGGTACACGCAGCCGCCGGGGCCACGACCGATTGGGGCCATCGTTGGCTACCTGGCGATCGCGTTGACCGGTTCGATCGGCACTGCGATGTATCTCGCTTACCATCGCGAGCGTCTAAGCTGAAGAAACTCAACTCGCGAGATCGATGGATCGGCGTGCTCGAGAAATTCGCGCGCGCGATGCGCGAGCCTGCGAGCAAGCGTCACTGGGCGCCGCAGTTCGAATGCGCCTCGCGCGATCGTATCCGCGAAATCCAGGAAGAAAAGCTCGCCGCGATGATTCCTTACCTCTACGAGCACAGCTCTTTCTATCGTGCCAAGTTCAAAGCCGCGAAACTGAAGCCGGCTGACATCAGGACGCTCGCCGATCTGCCGAAGTTCCCGGTCACGACCAAGGATGAGATGGCGCGCGATGTCGCGGCGCATCGGCCGTGGGGAACCTACACGCCGATCGACGATCAGACCTGGCGCAAGCGCGGCTGGATGATCTTTTCGACCTCGGGCACGACGGCGACGCCGCGATCGTTTCGCTACACCGCGCTCGACGCCGAGTTGTGGGCGACGACCAGCGCGCGCGCGTTGTATGCGATGGGCGTGCGCGCGGGCGACAGCGCTCTCACCTGCACCAACTACAATCCGCACGTGTTCTTCTGGTCGATTCATCACGCGTTCAACCTGATGAAGGTCGCGGTCGCGCCCGGCGGCGTGCCGACTGAGCGCCGCCTGCAGATGCTCGACCTCTACCGGCCGAGGATCCTCGTCGCGACGCCGTCGTATTCGCTTCATCTCGCGGGCGCGATGCGTGAGGCTGGCGGCGATCCGGCAGCCAGCTCGATCATGAAGGTGATTTGCGGAGGCGAGCCGGCATCGGGAATCGCATCGACGCGCAAGAGAATCGAGGAAACCTGGTACGCCGAGATGCACGACGTTTACGGATGTACCGAGGCGGTGCCAGCAGGATGGGCGTTCACGTGCCGCGAGGGACTCAAGCGCGATCCGGTCGCGACTCACGTGCAGGAAGATTTGCAAATCTGGGAGCTGGTCGATCCCGACACTTTCGAGCCGGTGCCGCCGGGCGCGCGCGGACTGACGGTGGTGACCAACCTGAACTCGGAAGGATCGCCGCAACTGCGATTCCTGGTCGGCGACTTCGCGACGTTCGACTACGGCAAGTGCGCGTGCGGTCGAACCTTCGCGCGCGCTCGCGGCGGATTCAACGGACGCGCCGACGACATGCTGAACATTCGCGGGCTGAAACTCTTTCCCAGCGTCGTCGAGGAAATCGTGCGCGGGTTCGACGCGCTCGGCAATGAGTTTCAAATCGTGCTCGAGACCGAGGACGTAATGGACGTTTTCACGATCGTTGTCGAGACCTCAGTCACCGTCGATGAAACGCATGTGAGCGAACTGCGCGCGCGGCTCGAGGCCGAAATCATCCGTCAATGCGAGCTGCGACCGCGAATCCAGATCTCTGCGCCTGGCACTTTGCCTCGCACCGAGTTCAAGGCGCGCCGCGTGATCGATCGGCGTCGCACGCTGTAGTCGATTCACGGTTGACGCCAACTGCGGCTGGTTTTAGATTGCAACCATTATGAAGATATATGACTTTGCTTTCGCTCCTAATCCTCGGCGTCTCAGAATTTTCGTGGCGGAGAAGGGACTCAAGATTCCGGTCGAGCAGGTCGACATCTTCACGGGCCAGAACCGCACGCCTCAGATGCTCGCGAAGAATCCCGCCGGCGGCCTGCCCGTGATGGAGTTGGACGACGGCTCCCACCTGGCCGAGTCGGTCGCCATCTGCCGCTATCTCGAGAGTTTGCATCCGGAACCCAACATGATGGGCAAGGATAGCCGCGAGCAAGCTGACATCGAGATGTGGAACCGGAGAGTCGAGCTCGGTTTGTTCAGCGCTGCCGGGCGCGCGTTCCAGCATACGAATGAGTTGTTCAAGGCGCGGCTCAAGCAGTTTCCGGAATACGGCGAGACGCAGCGCGAGGCCGTGACACAACAGCTTCAATGGCTCGACGCGCAGATCGGCAACAAGCCATTCATCGCGGGCGATCGCTTCACCATCGCGGATATTACCGCCGAAGTCGCGGTCGACTTCGCTGCGCAAGCGGCTGGTGTCACTGCAGACCCCGGGCTCAAGAATCTTGGGCGATGGTATCAGTCGGTATCGAGTCGTCCGAGCGCGAAGGCTTAGCGGTTGACGGCAGCGACTGACAGTTTTAAATTGCAACCACTATGAAAATTTATGATTTTATTGGGGCTCCGAATCCACGCCGCGTGCACGTCTTTCTCGCGGAAAAAGGCATCAACAATGTTCCCTTCGAGCAGGTCAACATCGCGACTGCGGATAATCGCAAGCCTGAGTTCCTGAAGATCAATCCGATGGGCGGGATACCGGTGCTCGAACTCGACGACGGCACTCATATCGCGGAGTCGGTTGCGATTTGCCGCTACTTCGAGGACATCAAGCCCGAGCCGAACCTGATGGGCGTCGACGCGAAGGAGAAAGCCGTCGTCGAGATGTGGAATCGGCGGATGGAGTTCGAAGTTTTGTCGATGGCGGCGGGCTCGTTCCGCAACACCAGCGATTTCTTCAAGGGCCGCATCCCGCAGGTCAAGGAATACGGCGAGATTTGTAAGAGCGCGGCAGTCAAGCGGCTCGAATGGCTCGACACGGTGCTGGCGGATCGCGAGTTCATCGCGGGCCCTCGCTACACGATTGCGGATATCACGGCGTTGATCGGAATCGATTTCGGGCGCACGACTGGGATCAGGATTCAGGAGAATCAGAAGAACCTCGCGCGATGGCATCAGGCGGTATCGAGTAGGCCGAGCGCGAAGGCGTAGGAACCTAACCCCTAACCCCTTCCCATAGTGGGAAGGGGAACCGGATTTATTTGCGGACTTATTTGCCGCTGCCTTCTCGACGCAGCGCGAAGTCGACTTCCGCTCTCAGCGCGCGGTGGATTGCGCGATGGCGGTTGCTGGCATCGGGTAGATTGGCGTGTACATCTGGTAGAGCATCAGGTAGACGATCACGCCCGTTACCGAGACGTACATCCAGAGCGGCCAGGTCCATCGGGCGATTCCGCGATGACGGCGGAAGTTGCCGCGAAGCGCGAACCAGATGGTCGTGATCGCGAGCGGTACGATCACGCCCGCCAGGATTACGTGCGGAATCAGGATCGAGAAGTACAGCGAGCGGACCCATCCTTCGCCGCTGAAGCGCACGTTGCCGACGTTATAGTGAAAGACGAGATATGACGTCAGGAAGACGGCGGAAAAACCCATCGCGCTGATCATGCATGCGCGATGCGCTCGCACCCATCCCTTCTTGATGAAAATGAATCCTGCTAGCAGCAGGACTGCGGAGCATCCGTTGAGGAACGCGTTGAGCGGAGCCAGGGAATGATAAGAATCCAATCAGCCCCGCCCAGCTACGGCGTTTGCATCGGTGGCGGCGCAACGGGATTCGCACCCATCTCGGCGGGATTCGTCACCGGTCGCGGATGGTCGTACCTGGTCCACATCCGCGTAGTCAGATCGGGCAGCAGCATGAAGCACAGGAACGTGACGAGTATCACCGGGATTATCGCGATGATTGCGAGCGCCTTTCGCTCCATCGCAAGATGCATGAAGTACATCGCGACCAGCACGGCTTTGGCCCACGCCAGCGCTACCAGCAGGCCGACCTTGGCGACCTGCGGCAGGCCCATCGCGTACACGCCCAGCTCGATCGCGGTCAGCACCGAGAGGTAAATGAAAACCGCAATGTAGTTCGGCCCGCTATGCTCGGCCGGGTGTCCTGAAATCGCAGCTTGCGTCGTCATGGTTTAAATTTTTTCTCCCGCCGTGGTCGTTGGAAAAACGCTCGCCCTAAATCAGATAGATGAACGTGAAGATTAGGATCCAGACCAGGTCGACGAAGTGCCAGTACAGTCCCGCGATCTCGACCAGGTTCGCTTTGGCCGGCGTCAGCTTGCCGGTCATGCCGCGAATCAAAAGTACGCTGTTGTATACGACGCCGCCGAAAACGTGACAGCCGTGAAAGCCGGTCAGGATGAAAAAGGTCGCATCGAACAGGTCGACCTTGATCGACATCCCTTTTTCGCCGAGCAGGTGATGCCACTCGAACGCCTGCATCCCGAGGAACACGAGGCCGCCAAGAACGGTCAGCGCCATGAAGTTGCGATAGCGCGCCATCCTGCCGGTCTGGATCGAGCCGAGCGCCTCGACCATAGTGACGCTCGAGCAGATCAGGATGAACGTCATGATCGCGGTGGTGGTGATGCCAAGGTATGCGGCGGGCGACGGCCAGTTCGGATTGCCGATGCGCAGCGCGCCGTATGCGGCGATGGCGGCGCCGAACGTCATCGCGTCGCCGGCCAGGAACGACCACATCCCGAGCTTGCCGAGATTTCCCGGGGTAAGCGACGGTTCTAACTGGTCGACCTGCATCGCGCCGTGATCGTGGGTGTCTACTGCAGCGGCCTCGCTCATCGGGACCTTCCTCTTCGGGGTAAATGGCTATAGTCAGTGTTCATTCGAAATAGCTACTTGGTATCTGATTTCGGATCGTGGCGCGTCGAGCGCCGATAAAAGAAGTAAGTAATCCCGCCGATCGCTGCGAACGATGCGTACGGCGACACCAGCATGAACAGCACGCTGGTCTTGTACGCATGGAATGCTTGATCGCCGTCCGCGAGCCCGCAAGTCGCGCATGCGTTCGCCAACCGCGGAGCCGCAGTGACAATCGCGCTCGCAATGGCGATCGCTGCAGTCGTTAGCTTTTTATTTTTCATGGCCCTTCTTCCAATTCCGCAAAGCTACATTAGATATACCAGCCCGAACAGGAGCGGCCAGACCGCGCAGACGAAATACCAGTACACGGCGCACAGCTCAATCCCGTGGGCGTTGCGCGCGTTATACCTGCCGCCCATCGCAAACCATACGACGCATGCGAGCCAGATGACGCCGGCGGTCACGTGCGCGCCGTGGCATCCGATCAGCAAATAGAATGTGCCGCCGTACATGCTGCTCGACATCGTCAGTCCGTGCGCGACCAGCCGCACCCATTCGCTACCTTGCACGGCGAGAAACGTCACGCCCAGCACGAGCGTCGCCAGCAGATACCGGCGCGTGAGGCGCTGACGGCTGTGATGCACCGCGCGCAGCGCGAGCGTCATCGTGACGGCGCTCGACAACAGCACGAAGGTGTTCACCCAGGTGACCGCGATCGGCAGGCGCGGCATCGAGGGCGGCGGCCAGAAGGCGGAGGACATGCGGTAGACGAGGAACGTGCCGATGAGTCCGCTGAACAGCATCATCTCGGACGCGATGAGCATCATGACCGCGAGCATCGCGCTACTGATGAAGGGCCGCTCGACCTGATCGCCGCCGGAGCCAGAGTCAGAGGTTCGGCCGCGGCGAAGCGGCACCACCAACGGGCGCACTTTCGCGGTCGATGCTGTCATCCCAAGCGCCATCTCAATGATGCTTCACTATGATCGTCACGACCGAGACCGTTACCAAAAAGACCATCACGCCGATCAGAATTTTCAGCGTCCGCCAGATTTCCTCTTTGCGCTCTTCGCGCGTAACCAGGGTACTCATTCGATTACTCACACGCGATCCAGAACCAGCACTAACAAGACGATTGGCAAATATACTATGGACGCCAGCAGCAAACGGCGCGCCGCTTTCGAATTGCCGGGCGATCGCACCATCGTCACTCCAAACGCCAGCATCCAGACGCCCATCGCCGATGCGATTACCAGGTATGGGATTCCGGCGTAGCCAAGCATGGTCGGGATGATTCCCACGGCGATGAGTCCGAGGCTTCCCGCGATGACGATCGGATTCGAAGCATTTCCGCCGCGGGTATTGTCTTGCGGGAGCAGGTGGATGCCGGCACGTTCATAGTCGGTGCGATAAAGCCGCGCGACTGCCATCGTGTGCGGCAACTGCCACAGGAACATGATCGCAAACAGGATTATCGGCTCCCAGCTGAGTCCGCCGCGCGCCGCGGCCCATCCCGCGACGGGAGGAAGCGCGCCTGGAATCGCGCCGACGATGTTGCACATCCAGGTGTAACGCTTCAGCGGAGTGTACACGCCGAGGTAGATGATCGTGACTGCGGCGGTAACCGCGGTGCAAAGCAGGTTCGTCGCGAGCGCCAGGTAGATGAAGCCGGCAACAGTCGCGATCACGCCGAACAGCAGCGCTTCGGCCGGACGCATCCTCAGGTCGGGCAGCGGACGGTTGCGTGTGCGATCCATCATCGCGTCAGTGTCGCGCTCGACGTACTCATTGAGCGCGAGTGTCCCGCCTGCCGCCAGTGCCGTGCCCGCCAGCAGATTCAGCGCGAGCGTAATGTCGAATCCGGCGCGACCACCGAGATAGAAACCGGCGAGCGTCGTGACCAGCACCATCAGCACGACGCGCGGCTTGGTCAGCTCGAAATAATCGCTCACGCGGCCGCGAGGCAGCGTGATTGCGGATTCAGCGATCGCGACTTTGGCGCTCACGCGGTCACCTGCCGTTCGACTACGCGAGAAGACGCGCGCGATTCGATCGCATGCGCGCGATTCGGCGCGCCGAGAATGTGATATGCGCGAAGCGTCAGCGTCAGGCTGGTCGCGAGGACCGCGGCGCCGACGGCGACGTGACTGGTCGTCGGAATCACCATACGACCGCTCCAGATTGTGATCGCGCCGAGACAAATCTGCGCGACCAACAGCAGGAACAGCCCGAGCGCGGGACGTCGAAGCGCGACGACCTCGCGATGCGTCCGCAATACGCGCGTAACCGTCCACAGCACCATCGCCGTGACGACGACGGCGCCGCATCGATGCGCAAAGTTAATCGCGATGAACTCATTCCAGTACGGCGGAATCACGTAGCCGAACGAAAGCGGAAAATCGGGAATCACCAGTCCCGCGCTCATATGACGCATCAGCGCGCCGACCAGAATCTGCATATAGATGATAGCGGTGGTCGCGACGGCCAGCGTCGTCAGCGGGATTCTCGACGGCGGATCGTCGACGTGCGGCGTCGTGTCCCAGCGCGGATTGGTGAAG
The DNA here is from genome assembly GCA_963733715.1 of uncultured delta proteobacterium. GTDB lineage: Bacteria > Desulfobacterota > Binatia > Binatales > Binataceae > Binatus. The sequence continues at coordinate 34,167 of CAVTEN010000037.1, read as the reverse complement.
ATCGCTATCGAAACCATCAGGCAGAACAGCGCCTGCGCCGTCGCGGCGTGCGTTACTGCGATCGCCAGCGGCAATTCGAACAGCACGGTGATTCCGCCGAGGACGGCTTGCACGATAATCAGTCCGAACGCGAGCATGACGAGTTTGCGGACCCATCGACGTGGTTCGGCGCGCCATGCCCACGCCATCAGTACGAGCGTGAGGACGACGACGGTTCCCGCAGCGAGGCGATGGCCGAATTCGAAACGGATACCGCCCTGCCACGCGGGAATCAGTTTGCCGAATGCGAGCGGCCAATCGGGAACGGCCAGCGCGGAGCCGGTCGAGGTGACGAGTCCGCCGACGAAGATGAGGCAGAAGGTGGCGCCCGCGGTCAGCACCGCAAAGCGATGCAGTCCGCGCGCCCTCTCAACCTCAGTTGGCGACTGATTCATAACTGGCTATTCGACTGACTAATCCGCCGCAGCCGTCGTGTGTTCGATCAACTGCGATTGCGGCAGGTAATCCTCCGCAACCTCAGGCGAGCTGTACTCGTACGGTCCACGGTAAACGATCGGCACCGGCCCGGGCCAGTTGCCGTGCGGCGGCGGAGACGGCGTCGTCCACTCCAGCGTGTTCGCGTGCCACGGATTCTCGGTGGCCTTCTCGCCCCAGTAGTAGCTGTAGATGATGTTCGCGAGGAACAGGAACTGCGCGGCGCCGAGCACGAACGCGCTGATCGAAATAAATTCGTTGATCGGAATGATCGGTTTCAGGAAATCGTACTGCTGCGGATTGTAGATACGGCGCATGTGGCCCGCCATCCCGAGGATATGCATCGGGAAGAACGTGCAGTTGAACGCGACGAACGTGATCCAGAAATGAATCTTGCCGAGCTTCTCGCTCATCATGTGGCCGAACATCTTGGGATACCAATAGGTAACTCCCGCGAAGATGCCGAACAGGCTGCCACCGAATAGTACGTAGTGAATATGCGCGACAATGAAGTAAGTATCGTGGATGTACATGTCGACGGGGGTGGAAGCCATCCAGATTCCCGACAGCCCGCCGATTACGAACATCGCGACGAACGCCAGCGCGTTCATCATCGCGGTGGTGTAATGGATGTTACCTTTGTAGAGCGTGCCGAGCCAGTTGAATGTTTTGATCGCCGACGGCACTCCGATGATCATCGTCGTGATCATGAAACTGCTGCCGAGCGCTGGGTCCATCCCCGACTGAAACATGTGATGGCCCCAGACAACCCAGGACAGGAACGCGATCGCGATCATCGCATACGCCATCGCGCGGTAACCGAAGATCGGCTTGCGCGAAAACACTGAGATGATCTCCGACGAGATCCCCATCGCGGGGAGGATCATGATGTAGACCTCGGGATGGCCGAAGAACCAGAACAGATGCTGCCACAGCAGCGGCTCGCCGCCGCCCGCGGGCAAAAAGAAATGCGTCCCGCCCATCCGATCGAACAGCAGCAGCGCGAGCGCCGTCGTCAGCACCGGCAGCGCGAGCAGCAGCAGAATAGCCGTGATGAACAGCGACCAGATCACCAGCGGCATGCGGAAGAAGTACATGCCCTTGGTGCGCATGTTGATGATCGTGGTGATGTAGTTGATCGAACCCATCAGCGATGACGCGCCGAGCACGATGATGCTGATGCACCACAAGTCCTGGCCCCAATCGACGCCGGTGTATATCGGCACCGCGCTCAGTGGAGCGTACGACGTCCAGCCCGCAGCCGCAGGTCCGCCAGTCACGAAGAACGACGACAACATGATCACGCCGGCGACCGCGCCGACCCAGAACGACAGCATGTTCAGCTTGGGGAACGCCATGTCGCGCGCGCCGATCATCAGCGGGATGAGAAAGTTGCCGAAGCATCCGACCAGGATCGGCATCACCACGAAGAAGATCATGATGGTGGCATGCATCGTGAACATCGCGTTATAGGTGTTGGGCGGAATCGCGCCGTCGTACATGAACGGCTCGGGCACCCAGTGAAATCCCGGGACCGCGGTTTCGGGAAACGCGAGCTCCCACCGCATCAGCATCGCCATCAGGCCACCGATCGACATCATGAACAGCGCCATGAACAGAAACTGGCGCCCGATCATCTTGTGATCTTCGGAAAAAATGTACGTGCGCATGAAGCCGAGCTCATGATGCTCCGCGTGAGCGCCGTGTGCCGCAACCGCTGCCGTGCTACTCATCTTCGACTAGCTCCTTCCTGGGACGTGGCCGGTGAGTGCGGGCATTATTTGTTCTGCTGATACTCGTCTTTGAGCCACTTGTCGTAATCCTCTTGCGACTGCACCGTCAGATTGCCCTTCATCCCCGAATGCCCGAAGCCGCACAGCTCCGCGCACGGAATCTCGTATTGCCCGGTCTCGGTCGCCTCGAACCAAACGTGAATCATGCGGCCCGGAACGGCGTCCTGCTTCAGGCGCAGGTTCGGGACGAAAAAACTGTGAATGACGTCCTTCGACGTCAGATCGATCCGCACGACTTTGTTCACCGGCACGTGCAGCTCGTTGTCCATCGTGAGCTCGCCCTTGCCGAATTTGCCGTCGGAGCCCGGGTAGGTGATTTCCCAGTTGAACTGTTTCGCGTTCACCTTGTAGAACACGTCGCCCGGCGGGCCATGCTCCTTGATGTCGGCCCAGGTCGAGCGGCTCATAATAGCCAGGGTGATCAGGATAACCGTGGTCGCCGTAGTCCAGACGATCTCGAGCCGCGAATTGCCTTCAATATACTCCGCCTTGCGGCCGGGCCGGGTGCGATAGCGGACCATGAAGATCACCATCGCGATCATCACCGCGATCCAGACGACCATCACGATCCAGAAGATCAGCTCGAAGAGCCAGTCGATCCTGGGACCGAAGGTCGAAATGTCGTGCGGAAAATACAGATGCTCGAGCATCGAAGCGTCACCTCTGCGCTATCAACGTGCGAATCACGGACGAGCGTCGCCGCGCCGATCAGGGCGGCTAATGCAAACTGCCAACGCGTTGCGATTCATGAATTCGGTGCGATTATGCCCGTCAGCACCACGATTAGTGAAATGAAAAATCCTTGTCCACCGCCGCAACCTGCGCTTAATCAACCTCGACATGACGCTCATATTTCGCCAGCAATTTCAAGCGCTTCGCGGTCGATGAATCAGGAGCCCCGCGCATCCAGCAATCAGAGCTTGGCGCACGATTGGCGGCGACAAATCTTTCGGCTACAACCAGTCGAGGAAGAGGAGGTCTTGGTCTCTTATGCCTGATCGCGTGGCGACCCTTTCGCAAAACTTCGAGGCGCAGGCCCAGAAGTATGGTGCGCGCGCGTTCCTGAAGGACAAACGCGATAAAGTCTGGACCGACCATTCGTGGACCGACGTCGCCGAGGCCGCCGGAAAGCTGCGCGCCGGGCTGCTCGGCCTCGGCGTGCGTCCCGGCGATCGCGTCGCAATCCTCTCCGACAATTGCCCCGAATGGATCGTCGTCGATCAGGCTGTGCTCGGTCTCGGTGCAATCGTCGTACCGCTCTATACGACCAGCGGACTCGAAGAGACCGCTCACGTCATCAGCGACTCGGGCGCGAAAGTCATCGCGGCGAACGGTCCCGAGATGGTCAAGAAAATTCTCGGCCTCAGCGCCTCGATACCCGATGTCACCGCAGTTGTCGCGATGCATCCCGGGGCCGAATCAGCGCCCGCCACGAATGGAACGCCGGCCGTCATGACTGCGGCTTCACTAAGCGCCGAGGCGCCGGCTGCGATCGTCGAGGGCAGCAGCGACGACCTCGCGACGCTCATCTATACGTCGGGCACGACAGGCACGTCGAAAGGCGTGATGCTCTCGCACGGCAACCTCCTTGCCAACGCAGAGGACTCGCTCGCCGCACTCGCGCTCAACGAGACCGACATGACGCTGTCGCATCTGCCGATCGCGCATTCGTTCGAGCGCACCGCGGGCTACTACACTGTCACGATGGCTGGAGGAACGATCGCATTTGCCGAAAGCCTCGGGCAGATAGCGTCGAACCTGACCGAGGTCCAGCCGACCGTAGTGCTCACAGTGCCGCGCCTGCTCGAAGTCATACACAGCCGTGTGATGCGCACGGTCGAAACCTCGCCACCGATGCGTCAGCGACTATTCAAAATGGCGATCACCGCAGGCGAACAAGCGGCAGAGTATCGCAATCGCGGGGAGCCGCTTCCGCCCCTGCTCGCGCTTTCGATGGCAGTGTTCAGGCGCCTGGTCTTCGCGCGAGTGCGCGCGATCTTCGGAAGTCGAATCCGCTACCTGATTTCCGGCGGCGCGCCGCTGCCGACCGAGATCAACCGGTTCCTTTCAGCCGCCGAAGTTCCAATCGTCGAAGGATACGGCCTGACCGAAGCGTCCCCCGTGGTCGCGGTCAATCTGCACAACGGCAGAACCCGAATCGGCACCGTGGGACTGCCACTGAAGCGCATCCAAGTAGCGACCGCGCCCGATGGCGAGTTGCTGCTGCGCGGGCCGAATATAATGAAGGGCTACTACAAGCTCGATGCGGAAACGAAAGAAGCAATCGATGAAAACGGATGGTTGCATACCGGCGACATCGCGAAGATCGACGTCGAAGGCTATATCTCGATCACTGATCGCAAAAAAGAAATCATCGTGCTGTCGGGCGGCAAGAATATCTCGCCGGCTTACGTCGAGAGCAAGCTGACCGGCGACAAGTTCATCAGCCAGGCGTGTGTGATAGGCGATCGCCGCAAGCATCTCGCGGCGCTGGTCGTGCCAGACTACGAAAATCTCGTGGACTTTCTGAAAGAGAACAACCTCGATCCAAAAAACGCCGACGCACTCGCAAAATCAAAGGAGTTGAAGGCATTCGTTCAGGGGCGGGTTCGCGAGATCAACAAGCAACTCTCCGACGTCGAAGCGATCGCAACCTTCACGATCGTCCCGCAACCATTCACCCAGGAAAACGGCGAGCTGACGCCGTCGCTAAAAGTGCGCCGCAAAGTAGTTCAGTCACACTTCAAGGATCAAATCGATTCAATGTACGGCGACTGAAACGCGGGGCTCCTCGCCCCGCACCCCGCGGCAGGGGTGACCCCTGCACCCAGTATCAATCGCAAAGTCGCGCGCTCGGGCTCAGCTCGAGTTCTTCGCCAGCCAGGCGCTTGAGCGCTTGAAATATACGCGCACATTCGTCGAAAGATGCTGCGTCCATTCGGGCTTGATCTCGCCGCGCTCGGCCGCGAACTTCGCGAGCGCGTATCCGTATACTCCCTGCGGCAAGTAGCCGAGCCGTCGCATCGACCAACTGTGCCATCCACCACCATGATCGTGATGCTGGAATCGCGCGGCAGAATTCGCGCTGAATATGCCAAATCCGAGGAACACCGTCAGCAGATCGGTCATCGGTTCATGATCGGGCGTGCTCCCATCCAGATGCCCGTCGCCGAGAAGAATCAAGTGGCCGAGCTCATGCGCGACCGTCGCCACCAACACCATCGGATCCTTCAGCACAGAGCTTTTGAGCGCGATAACCACTCTGCCGTCTTCTTCCATCACTGATTCGTGCCCAAAATAGATGCCGGCGGGCCGATTGGTTTGTATGCTCCAAAGCGAATTCTCGCGGAGTTCGTCTGCCTCGTCGGGAAAGATTTCCAGCTTGATGCGAGTCCGATCTACCTGCATGTAACCGCAGATTCGATGGACCAGCGCTTCCACTGAGGCTTCATCTCCGTCGAAGGCGTCGGGGAAATGCTTGGCGTCGGGCAGGACGATTTTTGCCTCGAGCAGGCGCTTACGACCGAGCATCGCTTCCAGTCGGGCGAAGCCGTCGTCGACCCACAGGCGCTCTTTTTCGTTGACTGGCAGTTTCGGAGGGAAGCCCAGCATTGGTAACCGGCCAAGCTGCCGATTCCGCTTACGCTACTTTGTCTCGTTCTATGTCGCCAGTGTCGTGGCCGACTAGAAGAACCTAACCCCTAACCCCTTCCCATAGTGGGAAGGGGAACCAGATCGATGGAGTAACCCCTTCCCGCGCGGGAAGGGGAACCGGACTTATGGACCCCCTAACCCTTCCCATAGTGAGAACCGAATTATCGTGCCCGAGAGCAAAGTAGTGCGCTGCGCGCAACTTTGCGATTGACGATGGGTGCAGGGGTCACCCCTGCCGAGGGTGCGGGGCGAGGAGCCCCGCGTCTCATTTGGAGCCGTTCTCTGCAGCCATCAGTACGTGAATCGTCGTCAGCTCTTTCACCATGTACGCGCGCTTGCCCTTCGGCGTGACGACTTCGATATCGTCTTCCGCCGCCTTGCCGATTAGCGCGCGGCCGAGCGGCGACGACAGCGAGATGCGATTCTGCGCGCCGTCGACTTCCTCGGGCACGACGATCTCGAACTCCGCGATGCCGCCTTCATCGAGATCTTCGAGCCGCACGCGGCTGCCGAGACCGACAGTGTCGCGCGGGATCGTCTCGAGGTCGATCATCGTGAGCTCCGCGATTCGCGTCTCGAGGTTGCCGACCCGCGCGCGCAGGAACTCCTGCCGCTGCTTCGCCATCGCCCATTCCGCATTTTCGGACAGGTCGCCATGCGCACGCGCTCGCTCGAGTTCCTTGGGCAGGTCCACGGTCAGCTCATGCTTGAGCGTCTCGAGGTCTTTTTTGAGCCGCTTGATTACCGGTAGTTCAGCCATCGATTCAATCTTCCTGAATCCGATCTACTTTAATTCTATACGATTCGCAGGGCTGGCGAGCGCTTAAATGCACTCTTTCTCCACCCTGCTTCAATCCGCGACGATCGACGTCAGGCTCCGATTTACGCCGGTCACGCTCTGAATCTTGTGCACGATCAGCTCGCCGAGCGAGGTCACGTCCGCGGCCTCCGCAATCGCGATTATGTCATGCGGCCCCGTGACCGCGTGCGCCACGGAAACTCCGGGCACTCCGCGAATCTTGGACGCGACTTCGCGCGCCTTTCCCGGCGAGGTGTCTATAAGGATGAATGCCTTCACTGCCATACAGGTTTCCTCGACGCGCGCCGCAGTGGCACGCATTTAGCGCGGTGGCGGAATCAAAGCACCCTTCTCATCATATACATAAAATCCACGGCCCGACTTGCGGCCGAGATAACCGGCATCGACGTACTTCTTCAGCAACGGGCATGGACGGTACTTGTCGTCGCCGAGCACCCGATGCATCACCTCCATGATCGCGAGGCAGGTGTCGAGCCCAATCAGGTCCGCCAGCTCGAGCGGGCCCATCGGCTGATTGGTGCCAAGCTTCATCGCGGTGTCGATATCGGTGACGCCGCCGACGCCTTCGTACATCGTGTAAATCGCTTCGTTGATCATCGGCAGCAGCACGCGATTGACGATGAACCCGGGAAAATCCTGCGCGGTCATCGTGGTCTTGCCGAGCTGCTCGGCGAGCGCGCGGGTCTGCTGAAACGTCGCTTCCGAGGTCGCGAGCCCGCGAATGATTTCGACCAGCTTCATCGCCGGCACCGGGTTCATGAAATGCATCCCGATCACGCGATCGGCGCGCGAAGTCCGCGCGCCCATCCTGGTGATCGAAATCGATGATGTATTAGAGGCGAAAATCGTCTCGGGCGGGCAGACCTTGTCGAGCTTCTGCAGCAGCGCGATCTTCGCGTCCTCGTTTTCGATGACGGCCTCGATCACGAAGCCGACCTTGGCAAGGTCCTCGAGATTGGTGGTGGTCTCGACCCGGCGCATCACGCGATCGCGCTCTTCGGGCTTGAAGCGCCCGCGCTCGATCATGCGGTCCAGGTTGCGCGCGATCGTATCGACCCCGCGCTTGCACATCTCCGGCGCGATATCATGCATCACGACCGCGATTTCCGCCTGCGCCGCGACCTGCGCGATTCCCGCACCCATCTGCCCTGCCCCGATTACGCCGATTTGCTGCAAACTCATTCGTCTCTCCGAAAACTGCTCCGCCGCGAACTAGAGGTACGGGATATAATTCTTGAGCGAGCTAAGCAACGCCGCAACGTCGGCCTCATCGCCAAGGTCGCGGCACAGGATCTCGTAGTAACCCTTGATACGCCCGCGCTCCTGATTCTCGGGCGCCTCCGCCAGCATCGACTGGAAGTCTTTGAGAATCGCCTGCGCTTCGAGTTTTTTCTTGACCGGGATCGCCTCGTCATCGACGGCAATCAGCAGCCGGATGTGATCGATCATCCGGTTCATCACGGCAAAGTCGCTGCGATCTTTTTCCACCATCGGCTAAGTCGACCGCGTATCAATGATGGTCCGGCGGTTCTTCGCCGCCCACCCACGTGCCCGCGCCGCCGCCGCTGCGCATCGCCGTCCGCACCTTCATCACGTCTTCCGGCGACTGACGCCCCGGCATCCCGAGGTTGCGCATCAGCACGTTCGTCATGTTCGAGGTCAGCCGATCGCGAATCGTGGGCGCGACCCCGACTTGCGCGTCGAGCACCACGTCGACCTGCTCCCGCGTGAGTCCCTCGGCCACAAAAATATCGACCAGTCCGGCGAGGCCCACTTCGCCGCCGGCGCGGTCCACGATTGCGACGACTTTGGCGCATGGCGTGCAGACGCGTCTGATGAATCCCGCACGCTTACTGCAATAGACGCATCGCATCAGGAAATTGGCCGCCTCAACTGTGAAACAATTCCCGAAAAAAGCTTGAAGCGGCCGTGCGCACGAAAACTCGGCGGGCCCGCTTCATTTCTGAGGCTACTACCGGGTCTGGATGGTCGCAAGTATGAACGCGCGACCGTCGCCGAAGTGCGTTTGACTTCCACAGAGGTTGCTACTAGGTTATGTAATTGAGAATCATTCTCAGAATTAAGTTAATCAGCCCATGACACAAACCGCTATCGCCTACTTTTTTTATTCACTCGGCATCCTCTTTCGCGAGGGGATGGAGGCGATGCTGGTCGTTGTCGCGCTCGCAGCCGGCACGCGTGGCGCCGGACGAATCGGCCGCTCTCGCGACATCTACGCCGGCGCGATAGCCGCTATTTTCGCGAGCATCGTGCTGGCGTGGGCGGTTAACCATCTGATCACCGACGACGCGAGCGACACGCTCGAAGGCGTCTTCCAACTGTTCGCCGCCGCCACCCTCTTCTACGTCAGCTCGTGGATGACGTCGAAGGGCCAGGCCGACCGCTGGATGAAGTTCATCTCGCACAAGCTCGAAGACGCCGAGCACAGCAAGATTCCCGGTATCGCGCTCGGGCTGACCGCGTTTCTCGCCGTGATGCGCGAGGGCGCGGAGACGATCGTGTTCTTCCAGGCGCTCACCAACGGCGCGACCGAAACTGTCGAGCGTCATGCGGTGATGGCCGGCGTCGTCGCAGCCGCGATCATTCTCGCCGCAACCTTCGTCGTCATCCAGCGCGCTGCCGATCGAATTCCGATGCGGCTCTTCTTCCACGTGACTTCTTTCATGCTCTATGCGCTGGCGATCGTGTTCGTCGGCCAGGGCGTCGCGAGCTTGCAGGAAGCGTCTGTGGTGCCGGCGACCTTCGTGAACTATGCGCCGACGATTCCGATGCTCGGCATCTTCCCGACGATTCAATCGCTCGGCGCGCAGGCGGCTCTGCTGATCTTCGCGCTCGCAGCCGTATTCTTTCCGCGCAATGCTGCCGCGCGCGGCGTCAGGGTGGCGGAGCAATCGGAGATGCGGCGGGCGCGCCAGGCTTGAGCGCGGGCGCCTCCGCGAAAGAATTGTCGTCGCCGCCGAACAGCACGCTCTCCACGTCAGAACTCAGCTTCTCGGATATCACCAGCGCGCGAAATCCCATCCGCGTACATTGATCGACCATCGGGTCGCGCGCGGCCGCACTTTGGCGGACGTGCCTCAGTGTGACGCGCAAATCCTGCGTGCGATCGAGCAGCACTGACAGGCGTGCCATGACTATCGCGGTCGAATTGCCGCCGCCCGACGCGAGATCGAGCGCCAACGATTCCGCATGTTCGGATTCGGCGAGTGCATGAAGCGCAGTTTTGATTTCGTTACACGCAGCGCCGGCGTCGTTCTCAGGGCCGGGAGACAAGTCGGCGGCGAGGATGGTTTGAAGGGTGGCAAGCAGAACGAAAGCAACAAGCAGAACCCGCGTGGACACTGAAAAAAGCAGCGCCCGCGTGGATACTGAAAAAATCAGGCGGCGTCTTCCGCTCGGGGCTCGTACCCGAGCGAACTCAGGAACGCCTCCTTCTGGCCGGACGGCATGATGTAGATTCCGTCCCATCCGCAAACCTCTTCGCAGAGCAGGCATCCGACGCAGGTCTTTTCGTTGACCTGCACCTTGCCGAGATAGACCGCCGTGTTTTCCGGCGACGGCGAGATGCAATCGAACGGGCAAACGTCGACGCACACGCCGCATCCGTTGCAGTTGTCAGGATGGACGACGGCGACCGGGCGCTCGGCGCGCTTGAGCACGTGGGTAATCTCGCCGTGATTGTTCATGATCGCGTCGTCGGGACAAATCACCCCGCACGCGCCGCAATCGATGCACATGGCGGCCTCGATGTAATAAACCTTTTTCGACAGGCCCGAGATGGCGCCGGTCGGGCAACGCTTTTCGCACGCGCTGCATCCGGTGCAATTCTCGGCGATGATCTCAAATGGCATGCTGGTGGCCTACTTCCTCATCTCGTCGATAATACGTTCGCGATGCCCATGCTCGATCAACTGATCGTTGCGCCGAGCCTGCTTGAGGGCAATATACGTAAAAAACATCACGAGGATCATCATCGCGATGATCGGGATGTTATCGGGAACGGTCAGAATTTCCAGAAACTGCTGAAACCCACTGATTTGCATTGATCCCTCGACGCCCTGCTCTGCTTTCTACAACCAGAGGTACCAACGCCATTAGGCGGTGTCAACTTTGATGGCGCGCAGGGATGCGTCCCGCTAATCGCACAGCTCTTCCCCTCGCCCTGAAAGGGAGAGGATGAAGGTGAGGGTCCCTATCCAGCGCGCGATTTCTACCGCGCGCGATTCAAGATTCTGGAAATCGCCACTTCAGCTGGATGAGGTGTGCAAACGAGCAATCGACTTTCTGTTGCCATCGCCTCTCGCGGTGACATCCAAGAAGAAGGTATTATACGGGGCATTGTGCGGAAACGTCTCTCCAGACCGCGCCCAATCCAGGCTAAATTTCAGAAGCACTAATGCGTCGTCTGCGGTAAGAAATTCAGCAATTATCCGATTCCTCCGCATCGGCGCAAAGATACAGGGGAGGAATGTATCGGCTTCATTTCTACGCCCATCCTATAGAAATTCGCATCACAAATAGGACCTTGGTGTTTGGCTGATATTCCGGCGTCCAGCTTTATGCCTCGATCGATCGTGCGCTCTTACGACTATCGGTTGCCGATCGAATACCCAGATACGCACTGGCCGTACAAATTAAAGGCAGAACTACCTCCTATCCCAGAACGGGTACTCCAATGGCGATCGACCAAACTCTCCAAATGCTTCTCATATCGGCAGGCAAGCTGATCGCGGCCGGCGGAGGTGGTGCCATTGTTTCCTATGGATTGTTCCAGTGGTTCGGAAAGAGTTGGCTAGATCAACATTTCGCAAGACAGCTGCAACGACTTAAACATGACCAGCAGAAGGAAATCGAACAAGTTCGCTATCAAATCAACTCGCAGTTCAGTCGGATAAGCAAAATCCACGAAAAAGAATTTGAGATTCTCCCCGAGGCGTGGGCACTACTCCAGCAAGCCCACGGTGCTGTTTTTCAAGTTGCATCGCGTTTCAGGCGGGATCCTGATCTCGACGGAATGAGTGACGCGGAGTTCCATGAATTTGTCGCATCGTGTCGGTTACAGATTTTCCAAAAAGAAGAGCTCGACGTTCTCAGAGCACCGAACAGGAACCAGTACTATAGAGATGCAATTTTTTGGGTTGAGCTAAACGATGCTACGCAGGCAGCACAGATCAAACTCAACAACTACCTCGTCCTGAACAGTATTTTCATGACGCAGGATTTGCGACAGAAGTTCAAGGCGATCAACGGCGCACTAAGTAAGGTGGTGATCGAGGTAGAGACTGCTCGGACTTCTCGAAGCCCTGAGCTCTACACGTCCGTCTCAGAGACTCTGACTCGTGTCGCAGAAATGTTTAATGACATCGAGTCCGCCGTTCAGAAACGGCTGCACTATGAGGAAGCTTGATTTCACTCAGCTGGCAGTCGGTGTCATTCCGCTAAAGCAATCTGACGCTTGCGCCCCGCTGTTGCATACGGGCAGAGTAATTTTGCATGGCTAGTCATCCACAGGCTTCCTCTTATACTGCCGCGCCGCCGCGCGGGATCTTCAACCTTGCGTGGGGAGTCGTCGCGACGTTCTTAGTCGGCGGTTTGGACTGCGATCTGTGCGACCGCAGCGGCTATCGCGGCCACCTTGAACCAGCCGCGCGCGGTCACGGCGATCACTCGCGCGTGATGGCGCGGAATCATCGCGTCCAGTCCGTCGCGTAGGCGAATCCCAGTTGCGCGAATCGGGAAAACGATGCGGCAAGACGGTTCTCCAAAGAACGCGAAGCGCGATAGCGCCCTTCCAATAAGCCGAAGAAAATCCAACGATGAATTTAGTCGGACGGCTCTGGCGTCACTGACTTCCTGAGCTATTACTTGCCTTCGCCAGTCTTCGTAGTCGTACCACTCGTACCCATTTTGGGATCCGTTCATCCGGCAGCGGGACGCTACTAAACCTTCTCAACAACTTTCAGGGAAGGAGACCACGATGCAAGTTCCAGTGATCTTATTGACGTTGATGTTGTTTTCGTCGAGTGCGTTCGCTAACTGCGTCACTAACGAGCGCGGTCGGGTCGTGTGCAGCAATGGATCAGATGCTGCTGGCGGATATAACTCCGAGGACCGGCACCGCCTGGAAATCATCGAGAAACGAGAATGGAGTCGCTACGACACAGACGAGCCGGGGCGGAGAGGCCAAGACCAAAAATGGCAAGGGCGTATATAAGAGTCCCAATGGCAAAGACTGTTACAAGACAGCATCCAGCCACGGCTGTAATTGAAGAGCGATACCAGTGTTGCTTAGCACGTTACGAAAGAGCGGGAGGAACGAATTGTGAACACCAAATCGTCGAGCCGATTAGCCTTCATTGCGACCTTAATGTTATTCGCAGCCTTCTCGACGGAACTGCTCGCACAGGATGCCAGCTCGACACAAGATGCCAGCCCGCCACAGGTTGCCAGCCCGCCACAGGATGCCAGCTCGGCGGCGGCAGCGCCGCAGCAAGCCGCCGCGGCACTCACTGGCGATCAGCAGTCAGCAGCGAACAGCGCGTTGTGTTCCGCGATTGGAAGTCATTTTCCGAATCCGGCCGCTGCCGGTCCGTCCGCACTGAGCGACCCAGGCGTGATGTCCGCGGCGGCTTCGTCGTTCGCAGGCACCACGAATCTCCCGCTGGCGGGCGCCACTGATATGCTGAAAGGATATGTGGCGCAACATGCCACCGACATCCTCGCGTCGTGCGCCACCACTAACGCCACGAGTGCCGCCGGCAACGCCGCCAGCAGCGTGACGTCAAAGATTCCAGGGGCGGGGAGTTTACCTTCGGTTCCTAATATGCCCTGAGATAGGCGCGGTCGCACTTGCAGGGTGGCGTCGCCTGCGGGCAGAGTAGTCTGGCATGGCTAGTCATCCACAGGCTTCTTCTTATACCGCGGCGCCGCCGCGCGGGATTTTCAACCTTGCGTGGGGAGTGGTCGCGACGACGCTCGCGGCGCTGTGGACGATGGTTTGCGCGACCGGTGCCGCAATCTCGGCGCTGATGAACAAACCGCACTGGGTGACAGTGGTCACGCGCGCGTGGGGGCGCGGAATAATCGCGGTTTCCGGCATCAAGGTACAAATCGAAGGGCTCGAAAATCTTGCCGGCCTGAAGTCGTACGTCCTGGTTTCCAATCACCAGAGTTTCTTCGACACCTTCGCGATCGCCGGCTTCCTGCCGGGCGATCCTCGTTTCGTCGCCAAAAAAGAACTGCTCAAAATTCCGATCGTCGGCTTCGCAATGCAACGCGGCGGGCACATCCTCATCGACCGCGAGTCCGGCGGCAAGGCAATTCGCAAGGCGATTAAGGTGATCCGCAGCGGCCTCGACGTCTGCGTATACGGCGAGGGACATCGCTACAACGACAACAGCGTCCATGAGTTCGAAGACGGCGCGGCGTGGCTCGCGATACTGTCCAAGCTGCCGGCGGTGCCGATGTCGATCAGCGGATCGGGCCGCTTCTACCCGCGCGGCGCGATCTTCGTGACCCCGGGCCTCACGATGCGCATGGTGATTGGAAAGCCGATCTCCACCGAAGGTATGCGCAGCGCCGACCGCACCGAGTTGACGCGCCGGCTCGAGGATGCAGTGCGCGCGACGTTCACGACCGAGGTCTGAGCGCGTGCGCGTTCTCTAAGGCTGGCGCGAGTGGACGATCCAGCAGAACGAAAGGGTTTTCGAGTTTCCATCCGCCGTCAGATTGTACTTGCTCCCTGCCGCAGTAGTTTGCTGCGTCATTGCCCTCTTCGAGATCCACGCACCTTCGCTGAATAATCTGGTGTTTCGCAATTTTAGTGATCCTGGTTGGAACGGTGCAGTTGATATATTTCAGTCGCCTGCGTTATCGCGTCGCCGTCAGCGACGATGGAATCCGTTACATGCCGTTACGGGGCCGCGCCGATTTATCTTAGGTGGGACGAAGTGGCGAGCCTCGAGTTGCAAGAAGCTGGATTCCGAGGACAGCTACTAGTCAGCGATGCGACGCGACTTCGAAAAATGAATTCTTGACTATCGACTCGACAAATTCGAAGACTTGCTTTCAATCGTGGTGGACCGTGCGACGAAGTGCGATCCGCATCCGTCGTATCCGTCAACGTCCCACACCGGTTACCTGGAGCAGACTGCAGTTGTATTCGTCTTCTTTATCTCGATCGGGAGCTCGATCTACTTCGCGCGAACTGGTCATTCAATAAATGCGCGCAGCGTTCGGACTGTTCGCCCTGCTCCCGGTTGCGATTTTCGCAGCACTTCAGCACAGCATGACAGTGTCGACGGACTCGATCGTCCTCAACTATCTTGGCTGGCAGCGCGAAATTGCGGTCGCATCGGTAACCGGCGTGCGCTTTGGCCTCGAGCGAGGCGGTCGCGGCTCGGTGTGGACCGTTGTTTGGCTGGACAGGATCGAAGGACGGCCGGTCAAACTACCGGGCTTTTCCGAGGGCTCGCTTGCTCTCTACTACAGCTTGCGCGACGCGTGGCAGACGGCCAAGGATTCGGGCCTGGTTCAGGCGATGCAGAACATTCGATGAAGACACTTGCGTTGGCACTGATGCTGGCGGTGTTGTCGTTTCCGGCGCAATCGATCGCAGCGGAGAAGGCTGCCTGGTCAGGCTCCGGGACGATGTCTTGCGCCGAGGTCGCGGGAGCAATTCAACAGCATCCCGAGGATGAGAACCTGTTTTTCTCATGGGCGCAGGGCTTCATGTCGGGGCTCAACACCGACCTGTTGAAGCATGGCGAGACCGATCTCAACGGCCTGCCGCTCGATGCGCAGAAGCAGTTCGTAAGATCGTATTGCAAAGAGCATCCGCGCGCCGCGTACTTCGAAGCGGTCTTCAAGTTGTTCGACAAGATGCGCCACGACCAGGGTCTGCCAAGCTACGTGCAAGGTTGGCACGCACCATAGGGCCAGTACTCGCTGAAGCTGTTAACTGCGGGTTTCGGCGGCTTCGGTTGTACTTGACTCGCTACAATTTGTTGTGACAATCTGACGCCCACTAATCTGGCTTCTTTGGGGGGCGCCAAATTACTTTTACTCACAATCGCTGCGGCCGGACTGCTTCATCCAGACGGGGCGTTCTCGCGCTGGTTTTCGTGATGCTGTTCGGCATGATTGCGGCCGACGCAACGGCTGCAGCAGCGGCGGGGCTGACTGTCTCTCCCGCCAGCCTGGCGTTCGGTAACGTCGTCTTTGGCGTCACCGGCGCGACCAGTATCGCCAGGAGTATCAGGATAATAAATCCCGCCACCGGCCAGCCGGTTACGGGCTTGAGCCTTCAGCTCAGCGGCGCGGACCCCGGCGAATTCGCCATCACGAATAATGGCTGCGGTTCGACACTCGCCAAAGGGACCAGCTGCACTGTGGCGCTGACCTTCACGCCCGCCGCGCTGGGGACTCGCACTGCATCGCTGGCGGTGAGCGACGACGCAAATCCGAATGCGGGCTCGGCGGCTTTGAGCGGCATCGGGATCGCGGGCAAGCTGACCATCTCACCGCTTACCTGGAACTTCGGCAACGTGATCGCCGGTGCCACCAGCGTCGCAAGGACCACCACCCTCAAGAATCCCAATGCGGTGGCACTCCACATCGATAGCGCGATGGCTTCCGGCGACTTCGCAGTCAAAAGCGACACATGCAGCGGCAACGACCTTGGACCTGCGGCTACCTGCACGATCGGAGCGACGTTCAGTCCCACTCAGACCGGCGCTCGCAGCGGAACTTTGACTATCACCGATGACGCGGCGGGCAGTCCGCAGTCGGTCGCGCTGAACGGCACCGGAATTCTCGCGAACCCGACGTTTTCGCCAGTCTCGGTTGCGTTCGGCAGAGTGCACGTGGGATCGGTGTCGGCCGCTAAGACGGTGACGATAACAAATCCAAATATTTTGGCGCTTGATGTCTCTTCGATTAGTGCAACGCCCCATTTGAGGTGATCGCGAACTCGTGCGGGTCGTCGATTTCAGCGGGTGGAAACTGCCAGGTTTCGGTGACCTTCAATCCAACGACGGACACGAGCGCCACAGGTACGACCGAAATCGGAAAGTTGACAGTAACCGACGACGGTAAGACGGCGTCGCAATCGGTGACCCTTAGCGGGGTAGCTTTCGGCACAGTGCCAACGGCGACAGCGACGGCGACTACAGCAACGGCCACTGACACCGCGACTCCAACCGCGACTGCCACCGAGACGGCGACGGCGACAGCTACGGCAACGGCGACCAATACGGCTACAGCGACCGCCACGGATACTGCGACGCAGACCGCGACTGCGACCAATACAGCGACTCCAACCGGAACTCCGACGGCGACCGCCACCGAACACACCGACTGCGACAGCGACCGCGACTGCGACGGCCACCGCGACTGCGACTAAATACGGCGACGGCAACCAGCACAGCGACTCCCACCGCAACTGCAACCGCCGTGCAGTACCTCCTCGCACGGTACTGCCGTGCAAAATGGGATGAACAGCGCCACGATCACCGCGCTCTCGGTCAATTCCGATGGCTCCGACCATTCCTCACTGGCAAGCGGTATTGCGGACAGCCACGGAGGCTTCGGGCTCTTTATTAACGTGCCGCCGAATTCTCCGGTGCGCTTGCGAGCCAGCGGCGGCACTTACGTGAGCGAACAAAATGGTACGACGATCAGCTCTCCAAGCCCGTTATCTGTTTTGTTGCCGGACGTTAATAGCAATCTGGTTGTTGATATTAACCCACTGACTACGTTCGTTGATTCGCTGGCGAAGGGAAATATATCGAGGGGCCAGAACCTCACGACAGCCGTCAGCAATTCGACGGCGACAATCGAGCAGTACTTCGGTCTCTCGAACGATCCTTCCGGGCTGACTCCGCTATATACGTCGGCGGCAATCGGCACTGATGCGGGCCGGCTTGGTTTGATCCTCGGTGCCCTGGTTAACGAAGACCAACTCTTCTGCAAGAGCCCGAACGTTCCTGGCGGACTGGTCGCGGCATTGGCCAGCGATATTTCAGACGGTGTGTTCGACGGAATGAATTCCGGGACGCCGATTTCCTATTGCGGCGACAACATCCTGCCCGCAATTGCAGGTACCGCGCAGTTCGGCGACGCGCTTTCAGGCATGCAGGGGTTGGCCCTGGGCACAAGCGGGTTCACGTTCGGCGGAACCAACAATAGCCTGACTCTCAATAGCGTGACCGCCGCGCAGGTCGCCGCCGAGGCTACGACGATCGAAGGCGCCGTGGTCGCGGCCGCTCCTCCATCAATCGACACTTTTGCAGCTACCACGCCTTTGATGAACACCGCACGCAATGCGGCGACGGCGACGCTGTTGCCAAAACCCAACATTCTGAACGGCCAGGTCCTGATCGCCGGAGGTCAGAACAATTTCGTTCCGATTGGCAGCACCGAGTTGTACGATACTCTCTCCAACATCTTCGCCACCTCGGCGCTCTCAATGAAGGTAGCGCGTTCCGGTGCCTCCGCAACGCTGCTGCCCAACGGCAAGGTACTGATCGCCGGCGGCCAAGGCAGTTCCGGGGCGCTCGCGAGCGTTGAATTGTACGACCCGGCTACAGGCTTCGCGGCGACCACACCCACGATGAACAGCGCGCGTTCACTCGCCACCGCCACGCTGCTGCCAAATGGCAAGGTGCTCATCGCCGGCGGAAGCTTTCTGAGCAGCACGGAGTTGTACGATCCTGTCAGCAACACGTTCGCGCCTGCGGCCTCCACGCCGGTGATGAATGGCGCGCGTTCCTTTGCTACTGCGACGCTGTTGCCGAACGGCAAGGTGCTGATTGCAGGCGGCGCGGCGAATATGAGCCAAAGCGGAGCCCTCGCCACCACCGAACTTTACGACCCGGTTGCCAACACGTTCGCGATATCGCCACCGGTGATG
Source organism: uncultured delta proteobacterium (assembly GCA_963733715.1). Taxonomy (GTDB): domain Bacteria; phylum Desulfobacterota; class Binatia; order Binatales; family Binataceae; genus Binatus. The sequence continues at coordinate 15,494 of CAVTEN010000037.1, read as the reverse complement.
AACGCCGCTCGCTACCTTGCCACCGCGAGCCTGCTGCCGAATGGTCAGGTGCTAATCGCCGGCGGGACTCGCGACGGCAATACCGGTTTGTCCAGTACGGAACTCTACGATCCAGTCGCCAACACGTTCGCGCCGTCGACGCCATCAATGAACGCAGCGCGGGCTGGCGCCACGGCTACGCTGCTGCCCAACGGCAAGGTGTTGATCGCAGGTGGCGTCTCTTTCGATGTGGGCTATCTCAGCAGCACAGAGCTGTACGATCCGGTCGCAAATACTTTCGCTGCCACAACGCCGGACATGAAGCTCGCTCGCTATTCTGCTACAGCGACGTTGCTGCTCAACGGCAAAGTGCTCATCGCAGGTGGCTCTGGCGTCGCGGGCTCCCTAAGCAGCTCGGAGCTCTATACTCCCTGATGCCGGGACTACGCCCTAGCTCCCCGAGCTTACGAGAACAAATCGCCCACCAGGTGGAACGGATACATAATCACGTGGCCGGTTGCGTCGAGCACTGAGCCCACCGTATTACCCGTGGTATTTGTTACGCGGTCGGTAGTGTATTCAGCCTGCTCCGATGCGCATCCGGGAACGATGAAAAGCGCGCCCGCGACCAAAAGAATCGGAAAAATTCGCTTAAGATTCGACATTGTAAAAATCTCCACAGAGAATGGAGATCTACAAAGCAATGCCTGTGCCTGAGGCCGGTCAGAGTTTGCGATCGAAGATAAACAGCGGGACCTGATTGGTAAATTTGGGATCGATCGTAAGGATTCGGCGTCCCGACTCGATCTGAATCATGCCGGCGTCGAGGCCGGCAATGTGAAAATTCGCCACGACTTGATCGACATCCTCAGCCTCGAGCCAGAGACCGATCATCCCTTCATTTGACGAATCGATCGCACCGCCAGTGACCAGGCGAATTTCCGCGCCGCCGACTTTCACCGACGCCGACTTTCCGTCCTCCGACTGGATTACTGAAAACCCGAAATTCTTTTGGTAGATCGACGCGGCATCGGCGAGATCCGCGGTTGCGATTTCAAGTGTATCGAGGCGTTTAATCATTGTTACTGAAACAACGACGGAGCCGGATTGCTCCGGCCCCGTTTCATTTGCGCGAATACTTTCGTCCCGCGACTAGCCCTTCGGCTTCATCGAGAAATTCGTCGTCGCCGTCGCGCCGTCTTTCACGCTGGCTTTCTGATCGTCGGTGCCGAGCTTCTCCTGCCACACTTCGACGGTGTAGTCGCCCGGAGGCACGCCCGCGATCGAGTAGTTGCCCTTGGCGTCCGTCACCGCGAAGTACGGAGTGTCGGTCGCGACCCACCATCCGTGCATCCAGCCGTGCGCATCGCAGGTGACCTTGATCACCTCGGGCTTCTCGACCTTCTGCTCGATCACTTTCTTGAACTTCGGCTGCGCCATGTTGAACGACGGATTCTCTGTCGAGTAGGTGTGGATGTTGTGCAGAATTCCGTCCGAGTTCACGATTTTCACGGTGCTGCCGGCCGGGAACGCGAGCACGTGCGGCACGTAGTCGCATCCCTTCTGATCGAAGGTTACATCTGCCGGCTTCATGTCGCCCTTGGCGCCCTTCACGATCACGACCGCGTTGGCGATTCCGCCACTGGAGTCAACGATCAGGTCTTCGGTGAAGTGCGGATGGAGTGCGCAGACTTCCTTGTCCTTGGTCACCTCGACCGGTTTGGGCGCAGGCGCCGTGCCGTCATATTTGACGGTTCCGCTAATCGTGCCGCCGGCAGCGCTCGCCATGCTGGCGCCGACGCTCATGCTGAGCGCAACACCCGCGCACGCCGCCAGTACAACTCGATACTTTTTCATTACCATTTCCTCCGGTAGTTACCTGGATAGTTCATTCGGTTAAACAAACACTCACCTTAGCGAATAGTCAATTGCCAACTCAATCTAGTAGACGACACTAACCTACTTCTTAGTCACTTTCGTCGGTGTCGGCGCTGTCTCCGCTTTACTCACTTTGGCCGGCACTGCCGCCACTTGCCCCGGTATCGTCTCGCCCGGATGAGTACCGAACCAGAAGATGTAGTCCCGCAGCGCGCGGATTTGCTCGTCCTGATTGCCGCCGAGGATGTCGTCGGGACCGCCGGGATAGAACGACGGCATCTTGGTGCCCGGCTGCAGCGAGGGCGGATTTGCGATCCACTTCAGCATCCATTCCGGATTCAACCGCTGATGCGCCAGCGCCAAATCAGGCGCCCATCCCGACTCGGGACCTTCGGGCTTCTTGTCGCCCTGCTGATGGCAGCTGAAGCAGTTGAAGTAGTCCTTGGTCATCAGCTTCGCACCCGCCTGCAGCTCAGCCGGCGGAGTGAGGTTCGTGTTGATGAACATATACGGCACGTTGATGTCCGACTGCGCCGTGAAGTAGTTCACGATCGTATCGTCTTCAGCGTTGGTGAAATGAAAAGTCGGCATCCTGATCTTCAGCCATGGACGAATCGGCGTCGGACCCTGCAGGAATGTGAATAGCCACTGCGGCTGAACCTTGAAGCCCTCGCCATTGAGTATTGGCGGCGCGAAGTTGATTTGATCTTCAGGGTAGAAGCGCCGGACGTAGCCGCCGCGATTCTCGACGATGTGGCAGCCGACGCAGTTGTAGTAGTTGACCATCCGCCGGCCCGCGACGATTTGCGTCTGATGCTCCGAGCCGGGGTCGCGGTATCGCTCCTGCACCGAGCCCTGCGTCATGCCCGCGAGGAACACGCGCAGGTTGTTGATGTCGGCGTCGTCGAAGTCGAAATTCGGCATCAACTGCTCGACGTCCTTGGTCTGGTAGATGCGCGGCGTCTGCAGTTTGTGGAACGTCCAGTCATTCCAGGTCTCGGGGATGTTGGTCTGGTTGCCGAAAAACAATTCGTCGAGATGCTTCGATCCAAACGTCGTCAGCTCGACGCCGATGCGCGACTCCTTGTCCATCCCTTCGATCTCGTGGCATCCGAAGCATCCGTACTTGCGCACCAGCGCTTCGCCCTTCTTGATATTCTCGGGATCCTTGAGCGCGGTATCGACGCCGGCGTCTTCCTTCTTCTCGCCATGCGTCATCAGGAACGCGGTCAGCGCTTCAGCTTCATGATCGCTCAGCCGCAGCGACGGCATCGCAGTATGCGGTGAGAAGTCGCGCGGATTTTTCAGCCACGTGTAAATCCACGCCGCCGAAGTTTTCTCGGCGATCTTGCCAAGGTTGGGCGCGAAGTCCTTGGTCGTGCGCGCCTCGGCGGGCTTGAAGCCCTCGGCAACACCGACCGGAGTTCCATATTGATCAGGATCGATCGCGTGGCATCCTTTGCAGCCGACCGATTCGAACAGCCCCTTGCCCTCTTCGACGAACGCCGGATTCTTGATGTCCGCCTCGAGCGTCGGCAGCTCCGGATGCGCCGTTGTCCAGTCTTTCGAATTCTTCGCCGAGCTGTCGAACAGGAACGCGGCCAGCTGAGTTGCCTGGTCGCGCGAGAAATAAAAATTCGGCATGCGGGTGTGCGGCCGGAAGACGTGAGGATCGGTGATCCATCGCACAGTCCACGACGGATCGAGCTTGGCCGACGCGAGTTTCAGGTACGGACCGATCTTCGGCATGTCCTCGTAGCCCGCGACGAGATGGCATCCCGCGCATCCCATCTGCTGGAACATGCGCTCGCCTTCGACCCAGTTCGCCGCGATCGGCTTGCCGTCAGCATCGTGCAGCGAGCCGACGTCGATGTGGCACTTGATGCATCGCGATTGCATCTTGTCGCCGCGCAGCATCGGCGAATCCCAATCCGGATCGTCGCCATGCGCGAGCCGCACCGAGCTGACCGCGGGTCCCTGCCCGTCATGACAGGGCGTGCATCCGAGCTTGTCGGGCGGATGCTTCAAAATGATCTGATCGAAATTCGGATGCGTGCGGAACGGCTCGGGCGCATTCTCGAAGCCCTTCTTGTCGGCGCCCATGTGACAGCTCTGACATCGATCGACCCGCGCGATCGCCTCGTCGAAGGCGTTGCGGTCGAAGTCGTCGATCGCGGTCTGCTGAATCTTCGGAATCTTCGGATAGCGGAACAGCACCGTGCTGCGGAACTTGACCGGGATCATCCACGAGTCGGCCTTGTCGAAGAAGTCGTCGCGCTTGGCGGTCAGCTTCTTCATCTGCTCGGTCAGGGTGTCGACCTTCGAGTTGAGCGCCTCGATCTGATCCTTGACCGCCTGCAGATTGGCCTTGGCCTTGTCGGAGACGATTTGTTCCTGCGCAAGTTCCGCGTCGAGCTTGTCGATTTCAGCTTTGTACGGCGCCGGGTCCTGCTTGTACTGGACGGCGTGATTGTAGTCGTACCATCGCTCGGTCAAATACGACTTGGTGAAACGCACCAACTGATCTTTGTCGTTGGCAGTATTGTTGAGATCGACCACCTGCGCGCGCAGATCGGCGAGCTTCGCGGCGGTCGCGCCGGAGTCGAGCTCCTTCTGCGCTTCGGCCAGATCCTTCGAGACTTTCTGATATGTCGGGATCGGCGTTGAGGCGCTTCTGCTCCTCGGCCGCATCGCTCATGTACTTGTCGTAGGCGAGATGATCCCACTGAACCTGGTACTGCTTCCACGGGCGGCGCGAAATGTTGTCGTCCCAAATCGACCAGACCGCGCTCACCAGCAGAACCGCTACCAGCAGCACGAACAACGCGCTGTAAGATTTTCCTTCTTCGGTGGGATCAAGCCCCGGTCTGCCAGCCATCTGCTCTACCTGTCCTCAACTCCTGATGCCGCCGCGCGGCCGCTATCCAAATACTCAGTCGAATAGTCAGTAGTCATTTGCCCGCGCGAACCCACAAGCCCTCGATGATATAGCCGGCCAGAAAAACCAGGATGCCGATGCCGGTGAACTCGTACTCGTGTCCCATCCCGTGCGGCTGGGTGATTCCGACGTAAAGCGCGAACCCGACGTCGGCGAGTCCGAGCGCCTGCAATACTTTGGCGAGGATGAACACGGAGTCTTCGCGGCCACGTCAGATGTTAATCCAGGGCGTAACCAGGATGTACTTGATGTTGAGCGCGTGCCGCAGCGCCATCTTGATGAACACGCCGGCCATCGCGATCAGCAGGAATCCCGTGATGCCGAAGCGCACCGGTCCCCACTTCTGCAAAATCTCGGGACCGCCGCCGGGAAACGCGGACCACGGATCACCCGCGGGCCGCGATCGTATCCAGAAATACAAAGCCGCGTATCCGACCACGAAGTAGCCGCCTATCAGGAACAATCCGAACAGCGCAGACAGCCAGGTAGTCGCGGAAGCCGAACATGTACGGCAGATCGACGTTGGTCAGCGCCTCGACCAGATGCGGATCCCAGACCTGGCCGGGCCAGAACCAGTTCCAGCCGGGGCCGCGGAAAAACGTGCCGATGATGATGAACGAGACCCACAAGATGTGGAACCCGACGAAGAAGGCTGTGATTTCGAAAAATCGCTCCTTCAGCGTGTAGTAGCCGTTACCTTTCGGATTGATGTCGAGATACGGGATCAGCATCAGGCCGACGATGATGAAGCTCGGCAGCACCACGCCCGCATACCACGGGTCGAAGAACACCAGCATTTCCTGCAAGCCCAGGAAGTACCACGGCGCCTTCGACGGATTCGGCGTGCGCGTAGGATTCGACGGCTGCTCGAGCGGCGCGTTGAGCAGCAGCGACCACACCGTCAGCACGATGATGACCAGCAGCGCCATCAGGAATTCGTTGCGCACGAGGAACGGCCAGGTGTGCAGCTTCTCCTCGACGCCGCTGCCCGCCTTCTTGATCGGTACTTCGATTCGCTTGCCGCCCGCGGCCGGCGGAGTCCTCGACGCAGCTCCAGCGCCCGCGCCCGCCGCGCGCATCACGATGCCGCCTTCGTTACCTTCCGGGCTTGCCATGATTAATCCCTTAGTGAGGCGCTCCGTCCTCGTCGTCGCTCCACGGCGGCGGCGCAGCCAGCACGTACATTAGATATAGCAAGAGCAACATGCCGATCGGCACCGACAGAACGCGCACAATTCCCTGGTGCAAAAACCACGAAAATACGTCTCCCATCCTCAGCCTCGGCCTAGAGCGGCCCCGACATGCCGTCGCGGCGGATTCGCCAGAAGTGCACCGCCATGAAGATACTCGCGATCAGCGGAAAAAAGATGCAGTGCAAAATGTAGAAGCGCAGCAGCGTATGCGGTCCGATTTCCGCGCCGCCGAAAATAAATGCGCGCGCATCGTAAACCGGATTCACGCCCAGCACTTCATGGAACGGGCCGCCATGCCCAAGCAGCGGCGTCGCGCGCGCCATGTTCGATCCCACGGTCACCGCCCAGATTGAAAGTTGATCCCACGGCAACAGGTATCCGGTGAACGACAGCAACAGCGTCAGCACCAGCAGGATCACGCCGACCACCCAGTTGAATTCGCGCGGCGGTTTGTACGATCCCGTCATGAACACGCGGAACATATGCAGCCACACCGCGATTACCATTCCGTGCGCGGCCCATCGATGCATATTGCGCATCAGCATCCCGAACGGCATGTCGAACTCGAGATACTTCATGTCGGCGTATGCGTATTCGGCAGTCGGCCGATAGTAGAACATCAGGTACACGCCGGTGATGACGGTCACGAGGAAAAGCAGAAACGTGATGCCGCCCATGCACCAGGTGAAGCGCAGGCGCACCGTATGCTTCTGCACTTTCGACGGATGCAGATGCAGCCACATGTTGCCGGAGACCATCAGGATCCGGTTGCGCGGCGTGTCTTCGTAGCCGTGCCTGAATATCGATTGCCAGGCCTGCGAATCGGTTATCTGGCGTTTCGTTTCGTTCCAGTCAAACTTAGCCATCCAAGCTCCATGGAGCCGCCCCGAAGGGAGCGCTCACATCAACATCAATGCAAATACCGCGAAAGGTTAAAAAAATCCAACGCTTGCGACTTTATGTCCGCGAGTCTGCCCGAAATCCGGCGTAAGGCTACCTAATTTCGCCCGCCCTCTGCAACAAATAATGCTCATTGAAATGAAGGATTTTGCACATTGAATGCTCAGGTGATCGACCCGCGCCCTCCCCTCTCCGGACTATTCCCTCTGGGAGAGGGGAAAGGGAATCCGCTTCCATGAACAAAGTTGAACCGCCGGAGCGACTAATCGCTCCGGCGGTTTCGGTCGATCGAGATCGAGATTGGTTACATGCCGGTGCCCACAAGGCTCACGTTGTGCGGGCTGGTTGGATCCTGCGCGACGCTGACCGCGAGTGAGGCGCTGCGTGCGCCGGATGCGGTCGGCGTGAATAGCACGACGACCGGGCAACTGGAGTTTCCCGCCAGAGTCGGACCGCATCCTCCAATGATGCTGAAGTCGGTCGCATTCGCGCCTCCGATCGAACTTGTGATCGAAATCGTCGACGACGACTTGTTGGTGACCATTGTCTGGAGCGCCTTGGAAGACGACTGAGACACCGTGCCGTAGGACAGCGTCAGCGGAGCGACGGTCTCGGGGATCGTGCCTGTCACAGTGAACGCGACATTGTAGGGACTGCCCGCGTCAGGACTATCAGCGACCGCCAATGTCGCAGATTCGCTGCCCAGCGCTCCGGGCAGGAACGTCACCTGAATCGAGCAGGATGTTTTGGCAGCAAGCGTCGCCCCGCAGGTGCCGCCGGTAACTGTGAAGTCGGCGGCATTGGGACCGCTGATGCTCCGGCTCAGCGAGACCGCGTTGGTCTGTTTGTTGTAGACGCTGACCGTTCTGATCACCTTGACCCCGAATTTGGTGTTGCCTATCGAGATGCTGGCCGGCGTGACGGTAGCGTCGACAGCGCCGGTGCCCGACAACGCTACGTGCTGCGAGCCGGCGGACGTATTGTCGAAAATCGTCAGCGTCGCGGAGCGGGCACCGAGGGCAGCGGGGGTAAATCCGATCGAGATCGTGCAGGTGGCCGCTGGCGCAAGTCCGCCGCCAGGACAAGTCGAGCTACCCGGCGCGAATTCGGTCGGATTGGACGACAATACGTTCGTGATTACGAGCGGCGCGTGGCCGGAGTTCCTGAGCGTCACGTTCTTCGTGATCGTGTTGCCGACCGATTCACTTCCGAAGGCAAGCGATACCGGCACTACTGCCACAGGCGTCGGCGTCGGCGTTGCAGTGGCCGTCCGGGTCGGCGTCGCAGTTCTGGTTGCGGTTGCCGTCGGAGTTGGAGTTGACGTTGCCGTCGCGGTTGCTGTCGCCGAAGCAGTGCCAGCACCTAGCACCCATAGATCGCCGAGTGCGGATGACGCACCATTGTCTCCTGCAAACATCGTCATTCGATTGGTATCAGTCCTCATCACAGCCACGTGGAACGCTCGCGCGTTCGGTGGGCCGCCGGTTGGGTTGAGTTGCGTCCAGGTGGGCGTCCCTCCGAGCCCGTTGGTATTTGAGAGAACCCAAGTGTCATTGAGGAACCCATTGGGGATAGTTCCTCCGAAAACGGTCATTTCGTTAGTGGTCGGGTTGTACACCGCGCTGTGCCCGGCTCTCGCGCTCGGCGGCCCGCCGATCGGGCTGAGTTGCGTCCACGTTGGTGTCCCGCCTATTCCATTCGCATTGGAGAGGGCCCAAGTGTCGTTGACGTAACCACTGGTCACTTGGTCGTATCCGCCGAAGACAAACATGCTGTTCGTCATTGGATCGTAGACTGCAGTCTGTGCACCTCGGGGATCGGGTGGTGTGCCTGCGGGGCTGAGTTGGATCCAGTTCGGTGTGCCGCCAGTGCCATTGGCGTTTTCAAGCACCCAGACCTCATTAGTAAGAGAAGGACCGCATGTTCGACCGCCCCCGAACACGATCATCCGGTTGCTGATCGGGTCGTACACGGCGCTCTGCTCACTTCTCGGAGTCGGCGGCCCGCCGCTCGGGCTGAGCTGCGTCCAGGCGGGCGGGCCCCCAAGCCCGTTGGCATTGGAGAGAACCCAAGTGTCATTGATCTCCTCATTACAATAACCGATGGCCAGATCACCGCCGAACACGATGAGGCTATTGCTCACCGGATCGTAGACTGCGGAGTGGAAGCCTCGACCACTCGGTGATCCGCCGGTCGGATTGAGCTGTGCCCATGTGGGAATCCCGCCGAGCCCGTCGGCGTTCGACAGCACCCACGTATCGTTCAGCATGGTGGGAACAAAGCTGATGTCGCCACCCCCTCCGCCAAAGATAATCATCAAGTTGTTCGCTTCGTCGTGGTCAGCGGCGAGTGCGTATCGCGTGCTCGGTGAAGTGGCCGGGCTGAGCATCTGCCAGCCTAGCGGCAATGAGAACTCTTCGTTCATTGCGACCGAGCCCGTACTGTTATGGCCGCCGATCACATAAAGACTCGAGCCTACGGCACCGCCAACCGCGGCGTAGCGAGCGGTGGGCATCGGCGCCTGCTCAGTCCAGATATTTCCTGCAGGATCGTATTTTTCGTTGACCGCCAGCGCAGCGCTCCCACCGGCTACTCCGCCGACAACGTAGATGTCTCCATTGATCACATCGGCGACTGTTGACTCGCGGGCGGTTGGCATCGGCGAACCGGTTGACCAACTGTCGAGTGTAGGGTTGTAGATCTCGACGGTGCCGACCGCGACGTTGAGAGACTGATTAACGCCGCCGATGGCGTAGAGCAGTCCATTGACCGCGATGCCCGCCAGGTTTTGCCGCGGGGTTGGAATTGGTTGGCCGGAGGTCCAGCTATTCGCGACCGGATCGTAAATCTCGGTGGTTGTCGCCGGGTTGCAGGGCTCGCACGCCTGGATTCCGCCGGTGACGTATAACTTGCCCGCGATGACGCCCACCGCGGCTCCAGAGCGTGCCGTCACCATCGATGCGCCGAATGACCATGAGTTGGCTACCGGATCGTAGATTTCCAGCTGGTTCGTGGTGCCGATTCTACAATCGGAGGTTATGCATCCGCCGACCACGTACATCCGGCCGTTGATGACGCCGACGCTTGCACCAGCGCGCGCGAGAAGCGGCGTTGCCCCGGTCGTCCATACATTCGTTGTCGGGTTGTAGATATCCAAAGTTCCATTTCCGGCATCGACTCCGATGTCATTGTATCCGTAAATGTAGATGCGCCCGTTGATCTGACCGCTGGCGACAGGATTTGACAGGGTGGAGATGCTCGGATCCGGGGCTTTGGTGGTCCAGGTACCCTGCGCGGACGCGCGCCCCATCGAAATCACTGTCGCTAACAACGCGATAATCGCGACGAAGGTGAGTTTCGACGCAAATGCGCGGAAACCTACTCTCCCGCTGACGCAGGAATCCTTAAGAACTGCCATGAACTGTCCCCCTCTCGAAGCGTGTTAGAAGCGACCCGGCACTGGACTAGTCGCTAAATTGTGCTGACATGTATTCCCCTGAACTAGGCGTTCATTCGGCTCATAAATTGTTCATTTGGTATGAACCGGCGTAGTTACGGCTGATATCTTCTCAAGATAAGCCGCGCGGAAGCCTCGTCCTGGTGTCTTTTATTGAAGACTTAGGGGCACCCTGCCTAAGAAAAGCGATGAAGCTTTGTTGGGCGCGCGAGGGCCGCAACCGCGGAACTCATTGGTGAGATCCCCGAATCAGGCCCGCCGGAGCGATTTTGACGCTCCGGCGGTTTTCGTCATCTGGAAGAAGAAGGAAGACTAACTGCCGGTGCCGGTGAGGCCTACGTTGTGTGGACTGGCCGCATCGCCGACCGCGCTGACTCCAAGACTCGCGCTCTCGCCTCCGACGATGCTTGGCGTGAACTTAACAAGATAGGTGCACGATGCGCCTGCGCCCGCCAGCGTCGAGCCGCAAGTGCCGCCCGTCACCGCGAAGTCGCCGGCGTTGGTGCCGCTGACGCTCTTGCTCATCGAGACTGCTGCGCCACCGTCGTTGATCACTGTCACGGTCCTGTTGGTCGAGGAATGGCCGTGCGCGATGGTGCCGAAAGCGATGCTCGCGGGGACTACCCTGACCGGCGTCAAGCCAGTCCCGCTCAGGCTGACCGCCGGCGGACCGCCATTTGGATCTTGCGCGACGCCGATCGAAAGCGCGGCGCTCTCCGCAGTCTCGGTGCTGGGCGTAAACGTCACGGCATAGGTGCAGCTCGACGACGCCGCCAGCGTTCCGCCGCAGGTCCCGCCAGTCACTGCGAAGTCACTAGAGTTGGCGCCACCGATGTTCGTTCCGGTCAGGGTGATCGGCCCGCTAGTGGCATGGTTGGTAACGGTGACGCTCAGCGACTTCGAAGCCGTCCGATAGACGTTGCCGTAAATCAACTTCGTCGCCGACAGGGATTCCGGGATCGTTGCTGCCGCGCTGAATGAAACCGTATAAGGCCCCAGCGGGTCGGGACTGTCGGAGATCGTCATGGTTGCCGATTCTGTACCCACGGCGGTCGGAGCGTAGGTGACGATCAGCGAGCAAGCCGACGTTTTCGCCAGGGTCGAGGTACAAGTGCCGCCCGTGACGCTGAAATCGCCGGCGTTCGGACCGCTGAAGCCCTCACTCAATGAGACCGAGTTGGTCTGATAGTTGTGCACAACGATCGCCTTGACCGCCTTCGAGCCGTCCTTGACGCTGCCGAATCCGTAGCTGGCTGTCGAGACCGTCATCGTAACCGTGCCGGTGCCAGTGACCGCGACGTGCTGCGGGCTGGTCGCGGTGTTGTCGTTAATCGAAAGCGTCGCGCCGTGCGGGCCGAGCGCGCTTGGCGTGAAGCCGATCGCGATCGTGCAGGTTGCCAAATGCGCGAGTCCTCCCGGCGGGCAGCTGGTCGCACCGGTAGCAGCGAATTCAGGGTCGTTCGAAGTCACGCTGCCGACGAACAGCAGGTTTGTGCCGGTGTTTCTGACGGTCAGGTTCCTGGTGAGAGTGTTCCCGACCGGCGAGTTGCCCATCGCGAGCGAAGCCGGCACGGAAATCGAGGTCGTTGGCGTCGCGGTCGGAGTCGCAGTTGCCGTTGGAGTATTCGTCGCCGTAGCAGTTGCAGTCGGCGTGTTCGTCGCAGTCGGAGTCGCTGTCACAGTCGAAGTCGCGGTCGCGGTCGCAGTCCGAGTCGCCGTCGATGTTGCCGTCGCAGTCGCTGTATTGGTCGCGGTTGCCGTTGATGTCGCCGTCTTTGTCGCAGTAGCCGTTGACGTTGCCGTAGATGTCGCCGTCGCAGTTGGCGTGGCTGTTGCCGTAGGGGTTGAAGTTGCGGTGGCCGTCGCGGTCGCCGTCGGTGTTGCCGTCGCAGTCCCTGTATTGGTCGCGGTTGCCGTTGGAGTCGCCGTCTTTGTCGCAGTAGCCGTTGATGTTGCCGTAGCTGTAGGTGTCGCCGTCGCAGTTCTGGTATTGGTTGCGGTCGCTGTCGGAGTCGCTGTATTTGTCGCAGTAGCTGTCGGTGTTGCCGTCGCAGTCTGAGTGGCGGTTGCGGTTGCTGTCGGCGTCGACGTTGGGGTCGGCGTTGGGGTCGCTACGCTATAGTGAATTGTTCCGGTTGCCGGGCTGCCGGACAGAGTCGTCGCGTAGAGGGAGTTGAGCAGCACCGAAATCGTATCATCGATGATTTGCCGCCGCCAGGTCGGGTTTGCCATCGCCGTTGAGATCGATCGCTACCAGAGCGATCGGCGCGGTGCCAACAACAAAGGTCACCTGGGTGGCGAAGCTGGGGGTGGCGGCGCCGGGAGCGGTGGTGTTGCGCAGCACCGAGAGCGTAGAGCCGCCGTTGTTCGCGACGATCAGATCGGGCATACCGTCGCCATTAACGTCGGCCGTCGTTACTGCCTGCGGGAAACTGCCCACGGCAAAAGACTGCTGGGTCGCGAAGCTGGAAATGGCGGCGCCGGAGGCGGTGGTGTTGAGCAGTACCGAAACGGTGCTGGAACCACCGTTGGCGACGATCAGATCCGGCTTGCCATCGCCATTAATGTCAGCCGCTGTCACTGATGCTGGTCCGCTGCCGGTGGTGAAAGTCTGCTGAGCCGCGAAGCTGGCGGTGGCGGCGCCCGGGGCAGTGGTGTTGAGCAGCACCGATACCGTGGTGGCGTTGGAATTCGCGACGATCAAGTCGGGCAAGCCGTCGCCATTGACGTCGGCGGTCGTCACCGAGATCGGTCCGCTGCCCGTGGCAAAAGACTTCTGGGTCGCGAAGCTGGGAGTGGTGGCGCCGGGGGTGGTGGTGTTGAGCAGCACCGACACCGTGTTGCTGTTGAAATTCGCGAGGATCAGGTCGGGCTTGCCGTCGCCATTGATGTCGGCGACCGTCACTGCGATCGGTCCGCTGCCCGCAGCGAAAGCCTGCTGAGTGGCAAAGCTGGGCGTGGCGGCGCCGGGGGCGGTGGTGTTAAGCAGCACCGACACGGTATTGCCGCCGAAATTTCCGACGATCAAGTCGGGTTTGCCGTCGCCATTAATATCGGCTGTTGTCACCGATTCCGGATTGGTTCCCGTAGCAAAGCTTTGCTCGGCGGCGAAGCTGGGCGTCGCACCCGGGGCGGTAGTGTTGAGCATCACACCGACTTTGTTGTCGTTCGAACGAGTCGCAATCAGGTCAGGCTTACGGTCGCCGTTAAGGTCGGCCGCCGCCACCGAAAACGGGTCAGCGCCGGTGGCGAAGGTCTGTTTGGTGCCGAAGCTGTTGCCGTCAAACGTCGTCACTGGCGCCGGCGTGGTGTTGAGCAGCACCGAGACAGTGTTGCCGCCAGCGCCAGCATTCGCGACGATCAGGTCGGGCTTGCCGTCGCCGTTTACATCGGCCGCCACTACCGAGGACGGTGCTGTGCCCGTGCCGAACGTCAGCTGAGTGGTGAAGCTCGGCGTCGCCGCACCGGGAGCGGTGGTGTTAAGCAGCACCGACAACGTATTGCCGTCTCCGTTCGCCACTATCAGATCAGGTTTGCCGTCGCCGTTGACGTCCGTCGCCGTCACCGAGGTCGGGTTGCTGCCGGCTGCGAAGTTCTGCTGGTTCGCGAAAGTTGGGGTAGCGGCGCCAGGCGCGGTGGTGTTGAGCAGCACCGAAACCGATCCGCCCTCATTCGCAACGATCAGATCGGGTTTGCCGTCGCCATTGACGTCGACTGCCGTCACCGATCCCGGATTGGTGCCCACGCTGAAGGTCTGCTGAGGAGCGAAGCTGGGGGTGGATGCCCCTGTGGCAGTGGTATTGAGCAGGACCGAAACCGTGTTGTCGTTGTGATTCGCCACGATCAGATCAGGCTTGCCGTCGCCATTGACGTCGGCCGTCGTCACCGAGTCCGGGTCGACGCCCACGGGAAAAGGCTGTTCGCTGGCGAAGCTGGGAGTCGCTGCGCCTGCGGCGGTGGTGTTGAGCAGGACAGAGACCGTGTCGTCGCCCTCATTCGCCACGATTATGTCCGGTCGGCCATCGCCGTTGACGTCGGCCATGGTCACCGAGACTGGTTGGATACCAGTGGCAAACGGCTGCTCGGCGGCGAAACTCGGAGTGCTTGATCCCGGCGCAGTGGTGTTGATCAGGACCGAAACCGCGTTGGCCGCTCCGTCCGCTACGATCAGGTCGGGCTTGCCGTCACCGTTGATATCAGCCGCCTTCACCGACATCGGGGCAGAGCTCGCGGCAAACGCATGCTGCGTGCCGAAGCTGGGGGAAATAGCGCCGGGAGCGGTCGTGTCCAACAGCACCGATACCGTGCCGTCTGAATTCGCTGCGATCAAATCGGGCTTGCCGTCGCCGTTGATGTCCGCCGCCGTCACCGAGATCGGTTGGACGCCGGTGGCGAAACTCTGCTGCGTGGCGAAGCTGGGCGTGAAAGTTCTCGCCGCACCAGCGCCGCTCAGCAACAGCATCTGGAAGGTCTTGTCGGGTTGATTGCTGATGCTGCCGGCGACGCTCACCGGAATCGTCGAGCTGGTCGCGCCGGCCGGAATCACCAGTGACCCCGCCGTCGCCGTATAGTCGGTCCCGGCGAGCGCGGTGCCGTCCAGGGTCTGATACTGAACGAAGGTGTCGAAGCTGGTATCGCCAGCGCGCGAGATCGGAAAATCAAGTATGGTTGACGACGGGCCGGTCACCGTAACGCTGGCGTTCGAGATAGTCAGCGAGGTGGAATCGCCCCAGACCGAGAGCGCAATTCCCGCTGCGATCAATACTATCGATGCCGTCAGGCTTTTGTGTCTCAAGTGAATGCTCCCCGATTAGTTCGTCGGGATCACTGCTCAGCGCTGCGCGGTTACCCGTCCCAGCGTTCAGAAGCGAACTCCCCACGGCCATGAAATTTTCGACCCTAACTACTCTGTGTAGTATATTGCGTCAAAGAGCTTCATGGAAGAGGGTAGTGACTCATGATTCCAGTTTTCAGCTGGAATCGTTTTCAGGGGATTCACAGCAAGGCCCGACACCGGGTGGCTTGCGAAGAATCAAAGAAGTGTGGATTCGCGTGCGGCGCTATGACCGCCGGCGCTTGGTCAATTTGAGAGACTGATTTTGGGTATCGAAATCCGAGCCGCCGCCTACGCCTGCGGCTTGCCGGCGCG
>CAVTEN010000036.1:0-73574 GCA_963733715.1 uncultured delta proteobacterium | reverse complement strand
CTGGGCCTCAACACTAACGCGAGCAACATCGCCGCCTTTCTTTTCTTTGTCCTTCCGTCCTTGTGTCATTCCAGAGCGAAGCGAAGAATCCCGAATCTGGAAAATGAACAAGCGATCTTCCCTCGGCATAATATTCGCGATCGCACTGACGATGCTTTTGTTGCCTGCCTCGCCTGCCGCCGCGACTCCCTGGATCAACGGCGAATATCTATATCGATACGCGTTCTGGGGCCTGCGCCAACAATTCTCGCCGTCCGACGATTACAAAATGTTCCCTTACCGCACGATCGAAAACGCGCCGCCCGCGTATCAGTTCCCTCGCGCGACCTCCGGCGCCCTTCCGGTCGAGGTCGAATACAAGGAAGGCGATTCCATCAAGCGCGTCGCGCTCGACAAATTGCTCGAATCAACCGGCACTCACGCCTTCATCGTGATCAAGGACGGCAAGCTGCTCGACGAGCGTTATCTCAACGGCTACCAGCGCGACTCGATCTGCATCTCGCGCTCGATAGCGAAATCGTTCACGTCGGCCCTGGTCGGAATCGCGATCGACGAGGGCTACATCGCGAGCGTCGACGATTTGATCATCAAGTACCTGCCGGAGCTTGGCGGCCGCGGCTTCACACGATCACGATCAGAAACCTCCTGACGATGGGATCGGGAATCCGCTATCGAATCAGCGAGCTGCCTTGGGACGAGGACGCGCTGTACTACTTCTACCCGAACATCAGGAATCTGCTGCTGACGGATATGGAGATTGCCGAGCCTCCGGGCCAGAGCTTCCACTACACCGACTACAACGTCGGGCTGCTGACGATAATTCTCGAACGCACTACGCATCGCAGCGTCAGTAACTACCTCCAGGAAAGAATCTGGAAGCGCATCGGGATGGAGTATCCCGCAACCTGGAGCCTCGACAGCTACGAAGACGGCTTCGAACTGACGCACGTGGCACTCGACGCCAGGGCGATCGACTACGCGAAGTTCGGCCAGCTCTTTCTCGACAAGGGCAACTGGAACGGCAAGCAAATCATTTCGGATCGATGGGTGCATGAATCCACCGCGCCGGACGCGAGCGACCATCGTCCGTGGGAGACCTATCCGCAATGGGCGGACGCGGGCGGCTACTACAAATATTTCTGGTGGGGCAATTCCCGGGCACCCGGCGACTACAGCTTTGAAGCGATCGGCAGATGGGGCCAATTCATCTTCATAGCTCCCAGAGCCAACGTGGTCATAGTGCGAACAGCCGGCAATCTCGGCCTCGACCTCGAACAATGGCCGCAAGTGTTCCAGTACATCGCGGATTCCGTGAGCGGGGGCGAACCTTCGCAGCCCGTGACATTAAACAGTCGCTGATCGTTGACCGACCGCCTACGCGAGCTATGCGTTATGGTTTGCGTTTGTCGGGATGCGGAAGGGTGTTGCCCTCGACACGCTGCAAATCGTCGGTAGTCTCAAACCACGAGAGCTTGCTCTCTATCCATTGATGAATCTGCGGGCGGAGGCGCTCCGGCTCATCAAAGGTGCCGACTCTGATGGAGAAGTATCTTCCGTTCCTGGCTAGTGGATGCGTCGGCGCGAGAAATTCTCCATACAGTCCGGTACCGCATTTTCCGCAGAAGTAGCTGCGACCGGTAGCCGAAGTCGGAAAGACGTTTGGACTTCCATCCGTCACCTGGAACGCATCGCCGGCGACAGCGGCGGTGACAAGGACGGGCGCGCCGCTGCTTCGCCGGCACTGACTGCAGTGGCAATAGATAACATCGAAGACACGATCGACTTCGTATCGGACCGATCTGCAGAGACATCCGCCTGTGAATGGACCGACAATCATATTTGGCAAATTCTAACGCCATGTATAGTCTGCGCGCGAGAGCATTCCTGGCGTATCAGCGCGGATCACTTCGACAGCATCCGCTCCCGATTCTCTAACTTTTCGCCGCGCTCCAGCAGCGGCTCTACGTCGCCTGTGATCAGGCGCGCGCCGCGATCGTTCCGGAGGTACATCCATGCCCATTCGACGATCACGATGAACCTGTTGCGAAATCCAATCAGAAAGAAAATGTGCACGAACAGCCACATCAGCCATGCGACCAGCCCGCTGACATGGAAGCCCGCGATGTCGGCGACCGCCGCGGCCTTGCCAATCGTCGCGAGCGTGCCCTTGTCGCGATAGTGAAACGGCAGCGTCGGCTCGCCGCGCATCAATCTCACGATGTTCTTAGCCGCATGCCGCCCTTCCTGTATCGCGGCCGGCGACAGTCCCGGCACCTGCTTGCCGTCCGATTCGATCGACGCGAGATCGCCAATCACGAACACTCCGTCGGCGCCGGGCACCGAGAGATCCTGATTCACGATCACGCGCCCCGCGCGATCCAGCTTCGCGTTCGTGGTATCCGCCAGTGTTTTGCCCATTGGCGATGCGGCCACGCCCGCGGCCCAGATTACAGTGCGCGACTCGAGCCGTATCCCGCCGTGGGTGACGCCGCGATCGTCGATGTCAGTCACCGGAGAATCCGTGACTATCTCGACGCCCAGCCGCTCCAGTTGCCGCCGCGCGCTCACCGACGACTCAGGAGACATGGCAGGCAGCACCTTCGGCCCCGCCTCGATCAGCACGATTCGCGCTTTGCCGGGATCGATTCTTCGAAAATCGCGTTCGAGCACGCGTCGTGAAATCTCGGCGAGTGCCCCCGCCATCTCGACCCCCGTCGGCCCGCCGCCGATTATCACGAACGTCATCCAGTTCGCTACTTCTGCCTCGTCGATTTCGCGCTCAGCCGCTTCGTAAGCCACCAGCACGCGCCGCCGAATCTCGACCGCATCCTCGAGCGTCTTCAACCCCGGCGCCGGCTCGAGCCATTCGTCGTGTCCGAAATACGAATGCGTCGCGCCGGTCGCAACGATCAGATAGTCGTACGCCACTTCGCCATCGAGCAGCTGCACGATCTTCTGCCGCGTGTCGATCGACGCCGCCTCGCCAAGAAGCACGCTCGCATTGCGCTGGCTCCGCAGAATCCGCCGTATCGGCGCCGCGATGTCGCTCGGATTCAGCGCCGCGGTCGCGACCTGGTACAGCAGCGGCTGAAACAGATGATGGTTGCGGCGGTCGATCATCGTCAGGCGAACCGGCGCACGCTTAAGCGCCCGCGCAGCCTCGATTCCGCCGAACCCGCCACCGACGATCACGACATGTTTTTCAGGATCCACGACACCGATCGTATCGCTGACGTTCTAGCGGAGCTAATACCCTTAAGCGCCGCGTCCGTATCGGATATGGTGATTGGTCTTCTCATGAATGCAATTTTGCTGGTCGACAAGCCTGCTGGTATCTCGTCAGCGGAGGTGGTGCGACGCGTCAAGTCGCGCGTGAAGCCGGCGCGTGTCGGACATCTCGGCACGCTCGATCCTTTTGCGACCGGGCTGCTGCCGATCATGATTGGCGAGGCGACCAAGCTCGCGCCGTTTATCGATGGCGGCGACAAGGAATACGCCGGCCTTATCCGGCTGGGCATCGAGACCGACACGCTCGATCGCGACGGCGCCGAAGTTCGCCGCGCCGACCTCCCCGCGATCTCGCCGAGAAAATCGCGCAGGTCACTGCGCAGTTCACCGGTGCGATCGAGCAGGTGCCTCCCGTGTATTCCGCAATCAAGCGGGCTGGCGTGCCGCTCTATCGGCTCGCGCGCCGCGGCGACGACGTCGCGCCGCCTGAAAAGCGCAGCGTCGAGATCAAGCGCCTCGATCTTGTCATCGAGGCGCCCGACGCGATTCGATTCGTCGCGACATGCTCCCCCGGCACGTATGCGCGCTCACTCGCGCGCGACATCGGCATCGCACTCGGGACAGTCGCGCATCTCGACGAACTCCGCCGCACCCGCAACGGCGCATTCTCGATTGCCGACGCCTTGCCGCTGGCCGACGTCCTGATCGCTCTCGATTCCAGCACGCCGACACTGCCCGTAATTTCCTTGCGCGATGCACTCGTCGGCATGCCGGAGCTGGTCGTCGATATCACCGCCGAGAAACGCCTGCGCAACGGCGACTCGCGCGCGCTTGATTCTCAAGTTCCCCCGGAACGGCCCGCTGTTCAAGGTGATCTCGGACAACGGCGAGCTAATCGCGGTAGCGCGGGCGACTTCCCGCGTGACTGCGATAGTGGAGCGAATTTTCAACCAACCTAACCGAAGTAACTGGCGTGCAGGTTGAGGCCCAGAACCCTCACCTACCGGCCGCGTTGCGTCCGGCCTCCTCTCCCGTAAAATAACGGGCGAGGTAATTTCCACGCCGCCTTCCCCCCAGAACCTGAGAGCGGAATGGCGTCCTCGCCATTTCGCGATCATCACCGGGTGCAGGGGTCACCCCTGCCGAAGGAAGCGTGAAACCCACCGCGGGTTTCACTACAATTAAGTTCCTCCCCGCTGGTTTCCCCTACCTTTACTCTCCCTCCTTGCTCTGTTAATTTGGTCGGCTAACGATAAAGGAAAAGGGAAAGTAAGAACTCCGAATGCCTCTTCCATCAGCCCGTAAGCGGGAAGTCATACAAGCCAACGCTCGAACCACCAATGACAGTGGCTCGCCTGAAGTTCAGGTCGCGCTACTCTCGGCCCGGATCGACCAGTTGACCACGCATCTCGCGGCGCACAAGAAGGATCATCACACGCGCCGTGGTCTGTTGCGATTGGTCGGCAAACGTCGTCGGCTGCTTGATTACCTGCATTCGCGCGATTTCTCGCGCTACAAAGGGCTGATCGAAAAGCTGGGCATCCGGAGATAGGCTGCACATATTCTGCCGCGCCGCCCTCAACACATCGGGTGCGCGGGCCTTGGCTGCCACCTGGCAGATAACAAGGCGCGTCCTCTGTGACGCCTCGCGGACATTGAAAAACCGCAATCGTCGCGCGGCCTCAGATCCTCCCTCAGGTATCAGTAATGTACGAAAAACTCGAAATTGATTTCGCGGGGCGCAAGCTCACGCTCGAAACCGGCCGCCTCGCCAAGCAGGCGCATGGCAGCGTGCTCGCCACTTACGGCGACACCGTAGTGCTCGCGACCGCCGTCTCGCAGTACGAGGCGCGGCCCAACATGGATTTTCTGCCTCTCACCGTGGATTACGTCGAGAAGACGTTTGCCGCTGGAAAAATTCCCGGCGGCTTTTTTAAGCGTGAAGGGCGCGCATCCGAGAAGGAAGTCCTCACCTCGCGATTGATTGACCGCGCGATGCGCCCGCTGTTCCCCAAGGGCTACGACCGCGAAACTCAAATCATCACCACCGTTCTCTCCGCCGATCGCGACAACGATCCCGACATGCTCTCGCTGATCGCCGCGTCGGCCGCGCTTCTGGTCTCCGACATACCGCACAAGGGTCCCGTCGCATCCGTCAGGATGGGCCGGGTCGACGGCAAAATCGTCGTCAATCCTACTCATACCGAGCTCGAAGGCAGCGATGTATCGCTCGTCGTGGCGGCCAGTCCCGAGTCGATCATGATGCTCGAGGGCGGCGCGCAGATCGTCGACGAAGAAGTGATCCTCGAAGCGCTGTTCGCGGCGCACGAAGCGATGCAGCCGATATTCGCGATGCAGGAAGAGCTGCAACGCCGCGCGGGCAAGCCCAAGCGCGAGTTCGCGGTCAAGGAACGCGATGCGGCCCTGTTGAAGGCGGTCGAAAAGAGCATCGGCGATTCTATCGAGAAGGCGCTAGCCACCAAGGGCAAGAAAGAGCGCTCCGCCGCGGTCTACGCGGTCAGCGACAAAGTGGTCGCCGAGCTCGCCGAGAAGTTTCCCGATCGCTCCAAGGAGATCGTCGAAGCTTGTGACTACCTCGTGCGCACGCGTGTGCGGATGGCGATCCTCGACGACGACAAGCGAATCGACGATCGTAAATCCACCGACATCCGCCAGGTCAGCGCCGAGGTGCAGGTCCTCCCGCGCACGCACGGCTCCGCGGTGTTCACGCGCGGCGAGACCCAGGCGCTCGCGACCGTCACGCTCGGCACCTCGTCAGATGAACAGAAGATCGACGCGCTGCTGGGCGAGCGCTTCAAGAAATTTTTGTTGCACTACAACTTCCCGCCGTT
This sequence comes from uncultured delta proteobacterium, assembly GCA_963733715.1. Classification (GTDB taxonomy): domain Bacteria; phylum Desulfobacterota; class Binatia; order Binatales; family Binataceae; genus Binatus. Next base: position 67,494 of record CAVTEN010000036.1, on the reverse strand, counting down.
CTCGACCGGCGAGGTGAAATTTCTGCGCGCTCCGTCACGGCGCGAAATCGGCCACGGCGCACTTGCCGAACGCGCGCTGTCTCCGATACTCCCTGACGAAGCCGACTTTCCGTACACGATTCGCGTCGTGTCCGACGTGCTCGAGTCCAACGGCAGCTCCTCGATGGCCACAGTGTGCGGCGGCAGCCTCGCGTTGATGGACGCGGGCGTGCCCACGAAGTTTCCAGTCGCTGGCATCGCGATGGGCCTGGTCAAAGAAGGCGACAAGGTCCGCGTGCTCACCGACATCCTCGGCGACGAGGACCATCTCGGCGACATGGACTTCAAAGTCGCGGGCACCAAAGCCGGCGTCACCGCGATCCAGATGGACAACAAGGCCGGCGGCGTGTCCAAGGACATCATGCGCCAGGCGCTCCATCAGGCACGCGACGCGCGTTTGCACATTCTCGGCGTGATGGAAAAGGCGCTGCCCACTCCGCGCAAGGACGTCTCGAGCTACGCGCCGCGAATCGTCACGCTGCATATCAAGCCCGACAAGATTCGCGAAGTGATCGGCCCGGGCGGCAAGGTGATCCGCGGCCTGGTCGAGCAGACCGGCTGCAAAATAGATATCGAAGACGATGGCACAGTGCTGATCGCGTCGGCGGACGGAACCGCAATGGAAAAAGCGATCAGCATGATCCAGGCGATCACCGCCGAGCCCGAAGTCGGCAAGATCTATCACGGCACGGTGCGCAAGATCGTCGAGTTCGGCGCCTTCGTCGAAATAATGCCCGGCACCGACGGCCTCCTTCACATATCGCAAATCTCGAACGAGCGAATCCGCCGCGTCGAAGACGTGCTGCACGAAGGCGACGAGATCAACGTGAAGGTGCTCGACGTCGATCGCAGCGGCAAAATCCGGCTCTCGATGCGCGAGGCCGAGCAAGAACCCAACAAGGGAAACTAACCAGCGAATGATTCAAAAGAGTGTTATTGGAAACGGCGTGCGCATTCTTACCGAGGCGATGCCGCAAGTCGTTTCCTCGTCGATTGGCATTTGGGTCGAAAACGGATCGCGCTATGAGGAGCCGGCCGAAAACGGCACCTCGCATTTCATCGAGCATCTGCTTTTCAAGGGGACGAAGAAGCGCACCGCTGCGCAAATCGCCGAGGTCTTCGACGCCGTCGGCGGCGTGCTCAACGCCTTCACCGGCAAGGAGTACACCTGCTACTACGCCAAGGTGCTCGGCAAGGACCTCGAGATGGCGACCGAGGTGCTCGCGGATATTTTCCTCGACTCAGTTTTCGATCCTGCGGAAATCGAGCGCGAGCGACAGGTCGTCCTGCAGGAAATCTCGCAGGCCGAGGACACTCCCGACGATTTCATCCACGACCTCTTCAATGAGGAGTTCTGGAAGGGTCATCCGCTCGCGTTGCCGATTTTCGGCTCCGTCGCGACGGTAAATAAAATCGATCGCGAGCAGCTCATGTCGTTCATGGCGGAGCGCTACCGCTCCCACCGCGTCTTCATCGCCGCGGCCGGCCAGGTCGAGCACGAACGCCTCACCGCGAAATGCGCCGGGCTGTTCGGTGGCGTCGCGAGCGACGGCAAGGTCGAGAAATTCTCGCCACCGATTGACCATCCACTCGTCCTGACCCGCGAAAAGAAACTCGAGCAGGCTCACATCTGCATCGGCGGCCCCGGTATCAGCCAGTCGCATCGCCTGCGCTACGCAGCCTACGTGCTGAACACCGCACTCGGCGGCGGGATGTCCTCGCGGCTGTTCCAGGAGGTGCGCGAAAAGCGCGGCCGCGTCTACAGCATCTACTCGTTCATCTCGTCGTTCATCGACTCGGGCTACTTCGGCGTCTACGCAGGCACCAACCCAGAATGGGTCGACGAAGTCCTCGAAGTCACGATCGCGGAACTGCGCAAAGTCGAGCTCAACGGCCTCGAGCCCGCAGAATTGGCGCGCGCTAAAAGCCAGCTCCAGGGCAACATGCTTCTGGGAATGGAATCGACCGACAGCCGCATGAACCGCCTCGCGCGCAACGAAATCTATTTCCGCCGCGACGTCTCGCTCGACGAGCTGTCCCAGGGAATCGAGTCAGTCACCAACGACAACGTCGTAGAATTAGCATCGAGTTGGTTCCAACCCGACAAACTAGCGATGGTCCTGCTAGGCGACCTGAAAGGCCGAAAAATCACCCGCGAAGTCTTCGCCCCGCTGGCGTAATTCCCCTCTCCCGATGGGAGAGGTCGACGCTCGTCCGCGAGCGTCTGGTGAGGAACCTTGACCCCTGATTTTTTCCCGCGGACGAAGGCGGAGCAAGATCGGTGAAGCTCGTCGTAAGGTCTCGGCAGCCTCCTCTTAACGATCGAGTACCTGTGAGATCCCAATCGTTATGATCAGAGCGTTTCCCGCTCCCGTCGAGTACCGTTGCGTGAATTCCAAGAGTTTCCTGTCTCTTGAGTATGTTTCAACGATAACTCCGTCCTCGGTATCGATCGACTTGCACTTGTGCCAGCCATTTCGGTTCAAAGCTTCGACTACTTTGTCGCGTAGAGGCTCTAGTAGTATGTTGTCCTTATCCGAGGGGTCGCCGGAGACGAACTTATTCATTGTGAAAACTCTGTACAGCTTCGGCGTCTGCTTGGAAGCGTCCTCGCAATTCAAATATCCGTTATCGCTCGCGACCTCCCAGTCTGCGAGTCGTTCGAACGGCGCTGCTTCCGGTGGATGCTCCGGCGTTTCGGGGAGTTGAGAAAACGCGATAGCAGGCAGGGAAGCGATTACGATGCTTGCAACGAAGAATGCAATGCATGCTCGAAGTGCGCTCGCGGCGGCAATCACGAACGTCAGAATATCACCGGCTGAAGAGCGGCGCGAAGCTTTGATACCTCAACCGTTATTTCACGGAGCGAAGGCCGACCGCAGCGCGGTTGGTAGGTGAGGGTTCTGCCGTTCCAGCAGAGCGCTTGCCATCGGGCGGACAATTCGCCATACGAGATCGCAGCTATGAATCCGATCGTGAAAATTGCGCGGGTGCGCAAAAGTGCGCTGCCGATCCCCGCGTATCAGAGCGAACATGCGGCAGGGATCGATCTGATGGCCGACATCGCGGCGCCAATCGAGATGGCGCCGCGCGAGCGTCGCGCCGTTCTGACCGGGATCGCAATCGAGATTCCGGTTGGTTACGAAGGCCAGGTGCGGCCGCGCAGTGGGCGCGCGCTGAAAGAGGGCCTCGCGCTCATCAACTCGCCCGGAACCATCGACGCCGACTACCGCGGGGAAGTTAAAGTATTACTTGTGAATTTGGGCGAACTGCCGATCGTGATTAAGCCCGGCGATCGAATCGCCCAACTCATCATCGCGCCCGTCGATTCGCGCCGACATCGTCGAGGTCGATGAACTCGCGCCAACCTCGCGCGGCCCCGGCGGCTTCGGACACACCGGCCGCTGAGCGTTCGACCCACCCTCTCGATTGCGCCAGCGTCGTCGCGTAATTTAGATCTATCAGCACACAGTGAAGGACAGACCAACCGAGACCGACGCGGCATTGACCGCGGTGACGCCTATAGACGGCCGCTACCGCGCGCGCACTCGGAGCCTGGAGGCCTACTTCAGCGAGTTCGCGCTGATTCGCTACCGCGTCCGCGTCGAGATCGAATGGTACCTGTCGCTCGCGGCGCATCCCGAGATTAGCGCGCTGAAACCGATTTCCGCGGCGACCGCGAAAAAGCTCCGCGCCGTTTACGAGGACTTCACGCTCGACGATGCGCGCCGGGTGAAAGAACTCGAGGCGACCACCAATCACGACGTGAAGGCGGTCGAGTACTTCGTCAAAGAGCGAGTCGCCGCGATCGATACTGCGCTTCCAATTGAAATGGTGCATTTCGCGTGCACCTCGGAGGACATCAACAACCTCGCCTACGCGCTCATCCTGAAGGAGTTCGTCGCGAACGATCTGACGCCGCGGCTCGAGGCGGCGAACGCGCCGATTGTTAAGCTGGCGCATCGCTACAAGTCGCTCCCGATGATGGCGCGGACGCACGGCCAGGAAGCGTCGCCGACGACCGTCGGCAAGGAGATGGCGATTTTCGCGACGCGCCTCGCGCGCCAGCTCTCGCAGCTTCGGCATCAGGAATTTCTCGGCAAGCTCAATGGCGCGGTCGGCAACTTCAACGCGCATCACTTTGCGCATCCGGAGGTCGACTGGATTGCGCACTCGCAGAATTTTGTCGAGCGGCTCGGCCTGACCTGGAATCCGCTCACCACTCAGATCGAAAGCCACGATTTTATCGCCGAGCTGTTCGCGATCCTGATGCGCATCGACACGATCCTGCTCGGCTTCTGCCGCGACATGTGGAGCTACATCTCAATCGGCTACTTCGCACAGAAGGCCGTCGCGGGTGAGACCGGATCGTCGGTGATGCCGCACAAGGTGAATCCGATCGACTTCGAGAACTGCGAGGGCAACCTCGGAATCGCGAACGCGCTGTTCGACCATCTGGCGCAGAAGCTGCCGATCTCGCGATGGCAGCGCGACCTGACGGACAGCACCGCGATACGCGCGATGGGCACGGGGTTCGGGCATCTGGTGGTCGCGCTGGCGTCGTTGGAGCGCGGCCTTGCGCGCGTCGAGGTGAACGAAGCGCGCATCGCGGAGGACCTCGAAGCTGAGCAGGCGTGGGAGGTCGTCGCCGAGGCGATTCAGACTCTGATGCGGCGCCACGGGCTGCCGAAACCGTACGAGACGCTCAAGGAACTGACGCGCGGGCGGCGGATCGATGGCCAGATGATCAAAGAGTTCGTCGCGACGCTGCCGCTGGACGACGGCGCCAAGCGCGCGCTGCGCGAGTTGAATCCGCAAACCTACGTCGGGCTGGCGGCGAAGCTGGTCGAGCAGTTTGCGCCTCCCGCAAAGGCTGACTTGACCTTGGCGAGAAAGGTGCGAGCTGCCAAGCGTTGAGGTCGTCTATCCACACGGCTCGAGGAGGGTTTGTGGACAACTGGTGCTGGGTTCGTTGTGATGAGGCGACCGGTCGGTAAGATGATTAGATTAAATTATTCCGATCGAACATAGGGAGAACCAAACGTGGAAACGACTCCGCAAACACTCGAAATGTTTTACGAGGGCAAGGCGAAGAAACTTTACTCCACGTCCGACCCCGATCTCGTGATCGCCTACTTCAAGGACGACGCGACCGCCTTCAACGGCAAGAAGAAGGACACGATCGAGGACAAGGGCGTGATGAATAACCGCATGTCGGAGTTGTTTTTCACGCTGCTCGAGAAGCAGGGCGTGAAGACGCACTTCGTCCGCCGCTTGAACGATCGCGAGATGCTCTGCAAGCGACTGCAAATCATCCCGGTCGAGACTGTGGTGCGGAATATCGTGGCGGGCTCGATGGCGAAACGGCTTGGGCGCGAAGAAGGCGAGCCGCTGCCGCATCCGATTGTCGAGTACTACTACAAGTCCGATGCGCTCGACGATCCGCTGATCATCGGCGAGCATGCGATCGCGTTTGGATGGGCGACCGCGGCCGAACTCAAGCAAGTGGACGAGATGGCGCTGAAGGTGAATTCGATACTGACAAAATTCCTGGATGAGCGCGGCGTGATCCTCGTGGATTTCAAGCTGGAGTTCGGAAGGCATCACGGCGAGATTCTGCTCGGCGATGAAATCTGTCCGGACACTTGCAGATTCTGGGACAAGGCGACGCGGCAGAAGCTCGACAAGGATCGCTTCCGGCGCGATCTCGGCGGCGTCGAAGAGGCTTATCACGAGATGCTGCGCCGAGTGGAGAATTGAGGCGCGGCGGCGCGCAGAATTACGGCGAATTTGGAGCTCGGTCGCGAAAAGCGAGCTTGGCCGTTGAGGTTTAATTGAAAACGTTTCACGTGAAACGTTTTTCAGTTCAGGAGAACGAAACGCGAATTGTCTGCGAGGACTTGAGTTGCAAGTAAGAGTGTTCGTGACGCCCCGGATGGGGATCCTAGATCCGCAGGGGCGCGCGGTTGAAAGTTCGCTGCAGAGTCTCGGCTTCAAGAACGTATCAGGCGTCAAAGTCGGCAAGTACATCACGTTGGAGATCGATGCGCGGACCGCGTCCGAGGCGCGCGACGAAGCGAAGAAGATGTGCGAGGCGCTCCTCGCGAACCCGGTGATCGAGGACTACCGCTTCGAGGTGGACGGCGAATGAAGTGGGGCGTCGTGCGATTCCCCGGATCGCTGGACGACGGCGACGCGATGCACGCGCTCGCGGACGTGATGGGCCAGGACGCGCGAATCCTCTGGCACAAGGACGAATCGCTCGACGGCGTCGAGTGCGTGCTGCTGCCGGGCGGATTCAGCTACGGCGACTACCTACGCACGGGCGCGATCGCGCGCTTCTCGCCGATCATGAAGAGCGTGGCGAAATTCGCCGCTGACGGTGGCCTCGTGATTGGCACCTGCAATGGCTTTCAGATTCTGTGCGAAGCGCATCTGCTGCCGGGCGCGCTCACGCGCAATCGCTCGCTCTCCTTCGTGTGCGATCGCGTGTGGCTGCGGGTCGAGAATGCGGGCACGCCGTTCACGCGCGCGACCAGGCAAGGCGATTTGCTCAGGCTCCCGATCAAGCATGGCGAAGGATTGTACGTCGCGCCTGAAGACGAGCTCCGCCAGATGGAAGAGCGCGGGCAGGTGATTCTGCGCTACGTCGATGCGGACGGGCGCGAGAGTGACGCGTCGAATCCCAACGGATCGATGCGCGCGATTGCGGGCGTCGCCAACGAGCGCTTCAACGTTTTTGGGTTGATGCCTCATCCGGAGCACGCGGTCGAGCCGATGCTCGGCGGCGAGGACGGGCTCAAGATATTCCAGTCGATACTCGGGAGCGCGCGATGAGCGAGCATCCGGTTTCGCTTGCGGGCGAGCCGAAAGCCGATGTCGAGCAGGCCCGCGCCTTCGGACTCACGCCTGACGAGTATCGCAAGATCGAACAGATAATAGGGCGCACGCCGACCTACACCGAGCTCGGGGTTTTTTCGGTGATGTGGTCGGAGCATTGCTCGTACAAGTCGTCGCGTATCCACCTGAGAAAGCTGCCGTCGAAGAGCGAGCTGGTGGTGCAGGGGCCGGGTGAGAACGCCGGTGCGATCGATGTCGGCGACGGCTGGGCGGCGGTCTTCAAAATCGAAAGCCATAACCATCCGTCGTTCGTCGAGCCGTACCAGGGCGCGGCGACCGGCGTTGGCGGAATCCTGCGCGACATTTTCACGATGGGCGCGCGGCCGGTCGCGAGTATGAACTCGCTCAAGTTCGGATCGTTCGAACATCCGCGAACGCGTTTTTTACTGGGCGGCGTGGTCGGTGGGATTGGAGGCTACGGTAATTGCGTGGGCGTGCCGACGGTCGCGGGCGAGGTGATGTTCGACGCGGCGTACGACGCGAATATTCTCGTGAACGCGTTCTGCCTCGGGCTCGTGCGCAAGGGCGAGATGATGAGCGCGAAGGCGCGCGGCGTCGGCAATCCGGTGCTTTACGTTGGATCTGCGACGGGGCGCGATGGAATTCACGGCGCGTCGATGGCGTCGGCGGAGTTCGACAAGGAAAGCGAAGCGAAGCGCCCGGCGGTTCAGGTCGGCGATCCGTTCACTGAGAAATTATTGATCGAGGCGTGCCTCGAGGCGGGCAGGACCGGCGCGATTGTCGCGATCCAGGATATGGGCGCGGCCGGACTGACGTCGTCGTCGAGCGAGATGCCGTCGCATGGCGGGCTCGGGATCGAACTTGATCTCGACAAGGTGCCGCTGCGTGAGGCGAATCTGACGCCGTACGAAATTCTGCTCTCGGAATCGCAGGAGCGCATGCTGATCGTCGCGGAGCGCGGGCGCGAGGCGGAATTGCAGGCGGTATTCGAGAAGTGGGACCTGCACGCGGTCGTGATCGGGCGCATTACCGACGACCATCGATGGCGTGCGCGATGGCACGGGCAAGTCGTCGCCGATATTCCAATCGGCGCGCTGGCAGATGACGCGCCGCTGTACGATCGTCCCGCGGCCGCGCCGAGCAATCCAGAACCCTCACCTACCGGCCGCGATGCGGCCGGCCTCCTCTCCCGTAAAGTAACGGGCGAGGTAGGAGCGGCGTTGCGGGTGCTGCTCGACAGTCCCAATGTCGCGTCGAAAAAGTGGGTTTATCGGCAGTACGATTCGATCGTGCAGAGCAACACGGTGCTCGGACCGGGCAGCGACGCGGCTGTGATCCGAATCAAGAATTCGCGGCGCGCGATGGCGCTGAAAGTCGACTCGAATCCTCGCGCGTGCGCGCTCGATCCGTATCTCGGCGCGGTCGGCGTCGTCTGCGAGGCGGCGCGCAACGTCGCGTGCGCGGGTGCGCGTCCGGTGGGAATCACGAACTGCCTGAACTACGGCAATCCGGAACGGCCCGAAGTGATGTGGCAGTTTATCCGCGGCGTCGACGGACTTCGCGACGCGTCGATCGCGTTCGGCGCGCCGGTGGTCAGCGGCAACGTGAGCTTTTACAACGAGACCGAAGGCCATCCGATTCCGCCGACGCCGACGATCGCGGTGTTGGGCGTGATGACCGACGTCGCCAAGCACGTCACGCAGCACTTCAAGAATCCCGGTGACGCTATCGCAATCGTGCGCACGGCGCGTTCGTCGCTCGCCGCGAGTGAGTATTCCGCGATCTACGGAATCGACGGCGGGAGCCTGATTGCGATTGACCTGACTCGCGAGGCGGCTCTGGTCGAGGGGCTGGTTGAAGGCGCCGAACAGGGGCTGATAAGATCAGCTCACGATATCGCCGAGGGCGGGCTAGCGGTGGCAATGGCTGAGGCCTGTTTCAATCCGCGGGCGATTCTGGGAGCCGAAGTTGAACTTGGGCAAGCTGGAAACGCCGACGCGGTTTTTTTCGGTGAAGGTCCATCGACGGTGATTTTGTCGGTTGCGCCAAGTGACGTGGCCCGCGTCGAGAAATTGTTCGCGGGTCGAGGACTCGAGTTTCAGGTTATCGGAAAAGTAACTGCCGATCCGCGGCTCAAGATTGGCGCGGTGATCGACGAAAGCGTTTCCGAGTTGCAACGAATTTACGAAGACGCGATTCCAAGGAGGCTCAGAGGCGGTGACTGAAGAAGATTCGGTCCTTGCAATCGAAGCAGTCGAAGAATCGCCGCTCGACGTCTTCCACGAAGAGTGCGGCGTGTTCGGCGTCTACCGGCATCCGGAGGCCGCCAACCTGGCGTACTTGGGGCTCTACGCGCAGCAGCATCGCGGGCAGGAATCGGCAGGAATCGTCTCGTCCAACGGCAAGTCGCTCATTTCGCATCGCGGGATGGGACTGGTCGCCGACGTTTTCAACAGTTCGATTATCGAGAAGCTCGAAGGGACTAGCGCGATTGGGCACAACCGCTACTCGACGACCGGCTCGACGACGATCGGCAACTGCCAGCCGTTGGTGGTCGAGTATGCGCGCGGCGGACTCGCTCTCGCGCACAACGGCAATCTCGTAAATTTCGCTGAGCTGCGCGAGCGGCTCGAGTCGACGGGATCGATCTTCCAGTCGTCGTCCGACAGCGAGGTGATGATTCATCTGATTGCGGCGTCGCACGCGCCTACGCTGCCCGAGCGGGTTGCTGAAGCGCTGGCGCAAGTGCGCGGTGCCTACTCGCTGGTGGTGCTGACGGAAGATTCGATGATCGCGGTGCGCGATCCGCAGGGCTTCCGCCCGCTGGTGCTGGGCAATCTGAACGGCGCGACAATCGTGGCGTCGGAGACCTGCGCGCTCGATCTCGTGCGCGCCGAATATGTTCGCGAGATTAATCCCGGCGAGATGATCGTCGTCGATGAGGGCGGTCTGCGCTCGCTCAATCCGTTCGCGCATGCGCCGACCAAGCGATGCATTTTCGAGTACGTGTACTTCTCGCGGCCCGACAGCCAGGTTTACAGCCGCAACGTCTATCAAGTCCGCAAGCAGCATGGTCGAGCGCTCGCGCGCGAAGCGCCGGTTGAGGCGGATATCGTCGTGCCGGTGCCGGATTCGGGCACACCGGCCGCGCTCGGCTACGCGGAAGAATCGGGGATACCGTTCGAGATGGGGCTGGTGCGCAGCCATTACGTCGGCCGCACATTTATCGAGCCGCGCGCGTCGATTCGCCATTTCGGGGTGAAGATTAAATTCAATCCGGTCGCGGAATTGCTGCGCGGCAAGCGAATCGTGCTGATCGAGGACTCGCTCGTGCGCGGCACCACGCTCAGGAAAGTGATCCCGATGCTGCGCCAGGCGGGTGCGCGCGAGGTTCACATGCGAATCGCGGCGCCTCCCACCACCAACTCGTGCTTTTACGGTATCGACACGCCGACGCGCGAGGAGTTGCTCGCGTCTTCGCATTCGATTGAGGAGATTCGACGCTACATCACGGCCGACTCGCTCGCGTACCTCAGCTGGGACGGTCTGTACTCATTCAATGGCGACAGTCGCGAGGGATTTTGCGATGCGTGCTTCACTGGAAATTATCCGGTCGAGATTCCGCGCAACACGACGCCCGCGCAGTTGCATTTGTTTCTTGCCAATGAAGATGGGTTGAAGGCGGATCGGCGATAGGAACTTATTCTTAGTGAAACCCGCCGTGGGTTTCACGCTTCCTTCGGCAGGGGTAACCCCTGCACCTTACATATTAAGAAAAGTTAGGGCTCAGAGTCCATGACGTCTTGCATGAACTCCTTCATCGGGCGATGTGAGACCAGGATGCAGATGAAACCGCCGGGAGGGTAGCTCAGGCAGACGCTGTAGTCCTTGTAGCGGTAGCAGTGATGACCGTCCATCTCCTGGACTTCGCCGTCAGGCGGCTGGAATCCGTGCGACTTCATGAAGGTGCAGAGGACGCTGCCGGTATCACCCTGATAGAACGTATAGGCGACAGAGGTTCCGTCCGCCAGACGATCAATCCGTCCACCCCTGAGCTTGAAGCCAGAGTGCTGAAAATTCCACAGGAACCCCGGTAGCTGGTGACCCATGTACGCGTCCGAGAGTTCGGCAGGCGAGGCGGAATTGACGTTCGGTTCGAAGTGCTGGTTGAAATGCTCGTAATGATCGATCGCGATGTCGAAAGGCGGGACCGCATGGGCAGGGGCCGGGCCGCTGCCGCCATGAAGCATCACGAACGCGAAGACCGCGACCGCGGCGACTGCGACAGGTACCCATAGCCGGGCGCGGCGAATCGAGAAGCGACCGGCGCGATCGGCGCTGGCGGAGCGATCACGCCCGCCTCGCGCGGCGCTCGAGGCGTCAGATGAATCGATAGCGTCAAGCGCCGCGAGGATCGACCCGCGGACCATCGAGGGCGTCCTGCTCATCGCGGCGCGTTCGCGCAGCAAGGTCTTGACCGCGCGTTCCTCGGCGAAGCGTGCGCGACAGTTGACGCATCCCGCGAGATGCTCTTCGACCTCGCGCAACTCCGCCGCGCTCAACTCCCCGTCAACGTGAGCTGACAGGTAATCCTTAATGTAGGTGTCGCAATCCACTATTATCGTTTCCGGCTCGCTCCACTCCAACCGGCATACCGCTCCGGAGTCAAGACCGTATTATTCCACGCTCCTTGGCAAAGTTTGTTAACGCATCGCGCAAGATTGCACGTCCACGTGACACTCGAGATTTTACCGTACCGATAGGTATGTCCAGAACCCCCGATACCTCCTGATAACTGAGCTCTTGGACGTCGACCAGCAGAATCGCTTCGCGGAATTCCGCCGGCAAGCCGCCCAACGCCGCTTCGACCTCACCTTCCATCCCGTGTCCTGAAAGCAAGGCCTCTGGATTCGAACCCGCTGGATCGGTTCGCAGGCTTTCGCCCTCGACCTTGCGCTCGAACTCCTCGGGGGAGGAAGCCGGCTGCTCGCGTGAGTATTTGCGATAGCCGTTGCGAAAATTGTTGAACAGTATCGTCAGCATCCACGCGCGACAATTGGTCCCGGTCTCGAATTGATGAAAGAAGCGGTACGCACGCAGCACCGTCTCCTGCAGCAAGTCGTTGGCGTCGTCGGGATTGCGCGCAAGCCGTATCGCCATCGTGTACAGCGCGTCGAGATGGGGCAACGCCTCGTCTTCGAATCGCTTGCGCCGATCCGCGCCGGTGCCACTCTTGTCCGCCATATACCGATTTCAAAAACATAGCATCCCTCATCAATGAAATCTTGCCTAGGCTCGAAATGTTCCCACTATCTCTAGTTGAACACGGATGTTTAGACTGTGAGATGCGGCCGTGGTAGGTTCGGCGCGCGGAACAATAGTCAAAGGAGCTACGGATATGACGAAGGCGAAAATTACCGGTGCGATGCTGGCGACTGCAGTCGCGCTGATCTTTGCGGGCAATGCGGTACAAGCGGCAGACAGTCCCGACTCGAGCGCGGCGGCGTCGCAGGTCAAGTGCGTCGGCGGCAACGCGTGCAAGGGCCAGAGCTTGTGCCAGAGCGCGGAGAGCAGCTGCAAGGGCTCGAACGCCTGCAAGGGCAAGGGTTACGTGATGACCCCGACGGCCAAGGAATGCGTCGCGGCCGGCGGCAAACCGGATACAACTAAAAAGGCCGACTGAGCGCGGACCGCATCATATGAAGCGTTCTGACTTCCCGATGCTCGGCTACGGCGTCGGGCTAAGACGTCAGCACTACAGCCATGTGCTGGCGACGCGTCCCAAGGTCGATTGGTTCGAGGTCGTCTCGGAAAACTTCATGGTCGCCGGTGGACGCGCGCTCGAGGTGCTCGAAGGCGTGCGCGCGAACTATCCGATCGCGATGCATGGTGTATCGATGTCGATTGGATCGACCGATCCGCTGAATCGCAGCTATATCCGGCAACTGCGCGAACTCGCGCGACGCTTCGAGCCTGCGTGGATTTCGGATCACCTGTGCTGGACTGGCGTTGCCGGGCACAATCTTCACGACTTGCTGCCGCTGCCATATACCGAGGAGGCGATCCGTCACGTCGTCGCGCGAATCCGCGAGGTGCAGGACGCGCTCGAGCGCCCGATACTGATCGAGAACGTCTCCAGCTACATGGCGTTCGCGGATTCGACGATGACCGAATGGGAATTCATCTCGGCGATCGCAGATGAGGCCGATTGCGGAATCCTGCTCGATATCAACAATATCTTCGTGAGCGCGTTCAACCATCGCTTCGACGCCAACTGACTATATCGACGCGGTGCCGGCCGAGCGCGTCGTGCAGTACCATCTCGCGGGACATAGCGATCACGGCACGTACCTGCTCGATACGCACGACCATCCGATAGGCGACGAAGTATGGACGCTCTACCAACGCGCGGCGCGGCGGTTCGGCGCAGTGTCGGCGATTGTCGAATGGGACGACAACATCCCGGAGTTCGCGCAGCTGGCAGACAACGCCGATCGCGCCCGAGAGATTTTCAATGCCGACTCACTTGAAAGAACTGGAAAGCCTGCTCTATCGGCTGATCACCGCGCCTAGCGGCGTCGCCGAGGGACTCACAGCCGAGCGCGATTTGGGCGCGGGCGGCCTCGATGCGATCGTGCTCGGCGACGAGCGCATGTCGGCCGAGGCTCGCGTCGATATATACGCGAACATGTATTTCTACCGCATCCGCGACGCGCTCAAGGAGGATTTCCCCGCCACGCTCGCGGTCCTTGGCGATGACAATTTTCACAACCTGGTGACAGGCTACCTGCTCGAATATCCGCCGACCGAGCCGTCGATCTCAGATTGCGGGCGGTACCTCGCGGACTATCTGCGCGATCACCCGATGCGCGAAGCCGCGCCGTTTGTTGCGGACCTCGCGAAGCTCGAACGGGCAGTGGTCGAGGTGTTTGTCAGTCCCGACAACGCCTCACTGGATCCTGACGTGCTTCGTGCGACTCCATCTGAAGACTGGCCCGCGATGAAGCTCGGGATCCATCCGGCGGCGCAGATACTCACAGTCGAATGGCGAGTGTCAGAACTGTTGCGCGCGGTCGAGGAGGGGCATCAGTGGAAACCGCCGGAGCGCGGTGCGATCAAAGTCCTCGTATGGCGGCGCAATGCGCGCGTCTTCTATCGCGATCTCGAACGTGTCGAAGCAGATGCGCTCGAGGCAGCCTCGCGGAGCGCCACGTTCGCGGAAATCTGCGACGTCGTCGCTGCGAACGCGGACGACGAGGATCCCGTCGCCGCGATGAATCGAATCCTCGCGCGATGGCTCTCGGACGGCCTGCTCATACGTGGATGATCTTTGACTCGTCTGCGGCTATAAGAATTGTTGAGCGCGCGACGCGGCTCCAACTGATGGCTGCAAATCCGAAAATTACCGGCGACACTATCAGCGTCGAACGGCCTGCCAGTCGGGCGCAGCTGGATGAGTTCGCACGGCTTCCGTTCCAGGTTTACAGCGCGCGCGACGCGTGGTGGCCGCCCGACCTGCAGAACGAGATCGATCTGCTCTCGCGCCGGAGCCTGCTCTCGTCGCATCTCGAGATCACACCCTTCTGCGCGCGTCGAGGAGGCATTCTCGTCGCCCGCGTCAGTGCGGTTATCAATCGCCGCTATATCGAACATTGGAACGAGCAACTCGGACAGTTGATTCAGTTCGAGGCGCTAGAGGGCGAGGATGTCGCTGTCGCCGCGATGCTCGATCAGGCGGTGCAATCATTGCGCGAGCGCGGGATGCGCGCGGTTCGCAGCGGCTTCGCAGCGTTTCTCGACTATCCGTACGCGATCGACAACTACGATTCGTTGCCGTCTTTCCTGCTGCGCGGAAATCCTGCGTCGTACCATCGCTACTTCAAAGAGGCCGGCTTCGTCACCGAAAAAGGGCAGGTCGATTACACCGCGCCGCTCACGCCCGAAATCCTCGCGCGCTATCGCCGGATGGCCGAAGCGGCTGCTGTTGCCGGCGTCACGATTCAAAGCTGGCGCGAGTACGGGTTTCTCGCTGCGATCGACGCGTGGACCGACGTGACCAACGCGGCGTTCGACCGCCATTGGGGATGGAACCCAGTGACACGCGCCGAAGTGCGCCCGATGCTCACGTCGTTGTGGGAAACTCCAGTCGCCGACCTCTCGATGCTCGCGACTATCGACGGCGACTGCGTCGGCGCGGTCTTCTCGGTGCCCGATCTCAGTCCCGCGCTGGCTCGCCTCCGCAGAGGCGTCCGCCTCGACCCCGAGCGCGGGGGCGGCACGCGGGGAGCGCTCATCAATATCGGAGTCGTCGAGCGAGCGCGCGGGCGCGGCGTCGCACTCGCGATGGCGGCGCGATCGTTCCTCGCGATGGCGCGGCGCAAGATGCGCTTTGCGGGTTACACCCTCGTCCTCGACGACAACTGGGCCTCGCGCCGCACAGCGCTGGGCTTGGGCGCTCATGTCAGCGGCAACTTCGTGACGTACCTTCGTGACCTGAGCCTATCGAGCCGCTCGACCTCTGCTTCTTCCTTTTGAAGGAGCCTTGGTTCCGGATTTCCCACGGCCGCCGGTTCGTTTAGTCGAGCTTTTTCTGGTCGGTGATTTCGCTTTTGGATGGTCCGATTTTGTCTCTGAACTCGCGCCCTTGGTCAGCGCTTCCATCTGCAGTTCACCGAGTCTTTTCCGTGTCCAGTTAAGATGTTCGTCTTCTTCCTGCTCAACTTCGCTGGCGGCCGCGCCGAGGATTTCGCGCAGGCGGTCCTCAGTCGCTTGACGGGCGATTTTCCCGATCAATTCCCAATCGGCGTGATCTTTAGTCTCGGCAAGCACGATGTTTTCGATCGCATTCAGTTCGGCTTGATCTTTAGATAGACCGTTGCGGTCCATGCTGCGCAGGAGGGCCTGGGCCTTCTCGGTCGCCACCTTGGCACCCGGGCTCTGCACGCGCGGATTTCCACCCAGGCGGTGGATCACATCAGTGAGGACCTTCTGATGTTTAATCGTCTGCCGATGGAACTCGCGGAATTTGCTTCGCACCTCGGAATCGGAAACCAGTCCGAGTGCCTTTTCATAGAGTTTCTGACCGCCCATCTCGACGGCCAGGAATTCGCTTAAGACGTCCATCAGAGTGCGCTCGTTGATTCGGGCACTGGTGAAGAAGTCTTTTACCTTTTCGGTTAGTTCAGCCATATGGTCTTTCCCTCCGGGAAAAGCAGGGTAAAAATTTCCAAAGATAATAAGCAGGAAGCGAGCCAGACCTCAGTTTGGACCGCAGATTCTTAGGGCGCATCCGCGACCGAACTCTGGACACAAAACTCGTAGCGATAGGGTTAGATTTGTTCGCTGAATCCTTTCGCCAAGAACGTCCGGGATTCTGAGGCGTCAACACGAAGACTCTCATGAAGCGCTGATCGATCCGGATAATCAGGAAGCATGTAATTTTCGCCTCGATCATGCCTTGCTCCGACAGGACCCGGTCCGATACTAGAGGTGCTTGATGCTGAGCCTCCGCTTCGTCGTACTGTTCATTCATATCGTGGCTGTTATCGTCGCCCTCGGCGGATCGCTGTTCAGCACGTTTGCACTCGCGCCCGTGCTGGCCGCGGAACTTGATCCGCCCGCACGGGTCCGCGTGTCGCGCCGAATAGTTCGCCGCCTCGGGGCGATCGTACTTACTTCGCTGGCCGTGCTGGTCGTGACCGGAATCTTCAACGTGGTGTTTATTGGCGGCGTTTCGATCCTGCTCGCGATCAAACTGATCCTCGTGGTCGTCGTTATCGGACTCGCGCTTTATCAATACGGAAACCTGGGCACACAAATCTGGCGGCTTTCGGCCGCGGGTCCGAGTCCTGACGTTGCTGACTTACAAGCGCGATTCCGCCGCGTCGGGCTGACGGTAGGCTCGATCGTGCTGCTGATTGTCTATCTCTCGATCGGACTCACGCGCGGCCCCAGCGCGATTGTGGCGTCGATTCGCTGAAGGTCACCAGATGCCACGAAAGAAAAAGCCGCGACGAACTCCCCGATGGATGGGACGGCTCACCTTTGTCGCGATTCTTCTCACCATCGTCTTTACACTCAGCTACGGCTTGGGCGCACACATCGCGGTGCGATACCTGAATCCATCGTTCGGCGCATGGTGGAATTCCAACGAGTTCGCAATCGTCGAGTGCGCCGCGGCGGCCTTGGGAATGTTGATCGGAATCCGCATCGGCGCGCGGCTGGTGCATGGTGGCGCGCTGAAAAACCGCTCGATGGTAGCGGCAGTAATCGTTGGCGGTCTGATACTGCCAATCGTCGCGCGGATCAGCGCAGAAATCGCGCGCTTCAAATTCACGAGCGGCGGATCCGCCACGGGATGGCTGATCGACCACTTTCACTACGACACCGGAATGTTTCTTGACAAGCTTCTGACGGCGGGCGTTTACTCGTTCAAGATTGCAGCGTATGCCCTTCCAGTCGGTATGATCCTCTTCGGTGTCGCGATTGCTATCCTCATGACAACCGAGCCCGTTGCCGACACTGCTGACGCAACTTCTAAGTGAATAAAATGAATCGAGACGACCGCAAGCCTCGCAAGCCGCACGCCATCAGTCGCCGATCGTTTATCAAGGGCGCTGGCGCCGTCGCTGCCGCGGCGGGATTGGTGCGCGTTGGGCCCGCATCTGCGGATGAGAAGACGCTGCCGGCGGGCGTCGTCGAAAAGCTCGGACCGGAAGCGACGACGATCGAACTCAATATCAACGGCAAGTCCGCGACGCTCGATATCGAGCCGCGCGTTACATTGCTGCGCGCATTGCGCGAGCATCTCGGACTGACGGGCACCAAGCTCGTTTGCGATCGTGGCGCGTGCGGCGCATGCACGGTGCATCTCGACGGCAAGCCCGTGACCTCGTGCATGGTGCTGGCGATCGACGCGCGCGGTCACCAGGTGACGACCATCGAAGGACTGGGGACGCCCTCGAACATGCATCCGGTGCAGGCCGCGTTCGTCGAAGAGGACGCGCAGCAATGCGGCTTCTGCACGCCCGGGATGGTGATGTCGGTTGCGGCGGCACTCGAAAAAAATCCTTCCGCGACGACTGACGAAATCAAACACGCGACCGCCGGCAATACTTGCCGATGCGGAACTTACCCGCACGTCTTCGCGGCCGCTCTCAAAGCAGCCCAGCCCGGACGCGCGACGAAGGACGTCTGATGTCGCGGCACGTCACGCTCAAACTTGGCTTTGAGGGCAATACGCAGGACGTCGCGGTCGTCATTCCTGACGACGAACCGACGCCGTGGCAATGGGGCGATCGACTATCCGTCGTCGGCCAACCAACGCCTCGCGTCGATGGACCGCTGAAAGCGACCGGCGCTGCGCATTACACTTACGATATCGAATTGCCTGGGATGCTTTACGGCGCGATCCTGAGCAGTCCGTGGCCGCACGCACGGATTCGCGGCATCGACTTGTCCGCGGCGCAGCATCTCGCTGGCGTGCGAGCGGTATTTGCGCTCGACGATCGCGAGATTCGTTTCGCCGGCCAGGAAGTAGCCGCCGTTGCCGCGATCAGTTCCGATATCGCCGCCGACGCACTCAAGTTGATCAAGGTCGATTACGAAGCGTTGCCGTTCGTGGTCGACATGGACTCTGCCGCCAAGGATTCCGCGCCGCGCGTTTTCGGCATGGGTTCGAACGTCGGCAAGACCAGGAGCTCGAGCGTCGGCGACGTGCCGAAGGGTCTCGAGATTGCAGCGAACACGATCGAGGCTACTTACACGACCCCGGTGCAGACTCACGTATGCCTCGAGACGCACGGCGCGGTCGCGAGCTTCAACGCGGCTGGCGATCAGCTTACGGTGTGGTGCTCGACGCAGGGCGTTTTCTCCGTGCGCGACGATCTCGCCGTGTATTTCAGCCTGCCGCCCGACAGCGTTCGAGTAGTCTGCGAATATCTTGGCGGCGGCTTCGGATCGAAATTCGGCGCGACGCCCGAAATTATGATCGCGTCGCGGCTGGCCAAGGCGACCGGCGTGCCGGTCAAGGTGATGCTCCCGCGCGCCGACGAGCATCGCTCGACCGGTAACCGTCCGAACTCCGAGCAGAAAGTTAAGATGGGCGCCGATCGCGACGGCAAGCTGACTGCGATCGATCTCGTAACGCGCGGAAGCGGCGGGATTGGCGGCGGCGCAGGCAGTTCGGGCCCGTTCGGATCGGTCTATCGATGCGCGAATATCCGCACGCAAGAAACCAACATTTATATAAACGCCGGGCCGTCGTCTCCGATGCGCGCGCCCGGATGGCCGCAAGGATGCTTCGCGCTGGAACTCGCGATGGACGAGATGGCGCGCAAGGCAGGAATAGACAGGCTCGAGTTCCGCCGCCGCAACAGCGACAACCCGGTTCGTGCGGCGGAATACGAGATCGGCGCGCGTGCGTTTGGATGGGCGGAGAAAAATGAGGCCGCGAAATCGAGCGGTCCGATCAAGCGCGGCGTCGGCGTAGCGTCCGCCGAGTGGCACGCGACAGGAGTGTCGGGACCGGAAGCGCAGGTGATCGCGCATCGCGACGGCTCAGTTGAGGTCCGCGTCGGCACGCAGGATATCGGCACCGGCACACGCACGGTTCTCGCGATCATCGCGGCCGAGGAACTCGGACTGCCGGTCGATCGCGTGAAGTCGGAAATTGGCGACACGCGATTTCTCTTTTCGGTGCCGAGTGGCGGGAGTTTGAGCGCGCCTTCGAATTCGCCGGCCGTGCGCCAGGCCGCGGCGCATCTCAAGGAGAAACTGTTTCGCATCGCCGCGCCGATTCTTGGCGCGGAGCCGAGCGACCTCGAGGCGGCTGACCAAACGATTCGCGTGCGCGCCAGTCCTTCGCGAGCGATTTCATTTAACGACGTATGCAAGCGAATTCCCGGCGATTCGATTTCCGCGCAGGGCGAGCGAGTGCCCAACTACGCGGGCTTCCGCGGCGATCAGGCGGGATGCCAATTTGCCGAAGTCGAAGTCGATACCGAGACGGGAATCATCCGCGTGACGCACGTCGTCGCGGTGCATGACGCGGGCCGGATAGTCGATCCGCTGACGGCGCGCAGCCAGGTCAACGGCGGCATCCTGATGGGAATCGGGTTCGCGCTGTTCGAGGATCGCCGGATGGACCCGCAACTCGGCATCATGGTGAATCCGACGATGGACGACTACAAGCTGATCGGCGCGCTCGACGTTCCTCACATCGACGTGACGTTTTTCGAAGTCGCCAACGGAATCACGAACACCGGCGTGATGGGCCTCGGCGAGGTGTCGCACGTCGCGAGCACGGCCGCGGTCGCATGCGCGGTGTACGACGCGATTGGCGTGCCGGTGCGTTCGCTCCCGATGACGCCGGACCGCGTGCTGGCGGCGCTGGTGCACGTGTGAAGGATTTGCAATCGCGATGAACCGATTCGAAGTGATCACGCCTGCTGACGTCGCGAGCGCGTCGCGGCTGCTGGCCCAAGATGGCAACGTGGCATTTGCGGGCGGAGTCGACGTCGTCGATCTGTCGAAGCAGAGTATAGTGTCGCCCGCCGCGCTGGTGAATCTGAAAGGGCTGAAGGAGCTCGGCGGTATCGAGATGCGTCCGTCCGGCGATCTTCGCCTCGGCGCGACTGTGAAGCTGAGCGAAGTCGCCGAGCATCCTGCTATTCGCGCGAAATTCACCGCGATTGCCGAGGCTGCGGGCGAGGCGGCGACGCCGCAGATTCGCAATCTCGGAACGGTCGGCGGAAATATCCTGCAGCGCCCGCGATGCTGGTATTTTCGCAATCCCGACGTGAATTGCCTGAAGAAGGGCGGCGACACTTGCTACTCGATCGGCGGACTCAATCGTTACCACGCGATCCTCGGCGGCGGTCCGTCGTTCATCGTGCATCCGTCGAATCTCGCGCCCGCGCTGATTGCAATGCGCGCGAGCGCGACGATCGTCGGCCCGGCGGGACAGCGCAGCGTCGAGCTGGAAAATTTCTTCACGCTGCCGACAGTCGATCCGAAGCGCGAAAATTCTCTGAAGCCCGGCGAAATAATCACCGAAGTGATCGTGCCCGCGCCGTCCGCGGGAGTGCGCAGCCATTACCTGGAGGCGCGGGAGAAGCAGAGCTTTGATTGGCCGCTGGTCAGCGTCGCGATCGTGCTCGATAACGCGCCCGGCGCGAAGACCGTCCGCGATGCGCGCGTGGTGATGGGTGCAGTCGCGCCAGTGCCGTGGCGGTCGCAACCCGCGGAAGCCGCGCTCAAGGCCGGGTCGCTTGACGAGTCGCGCGCGCGCGCCGCCGCCGAGGCCGCGCTGAAAGACGCGCAGCCGATGTCCGACAACGCTTACAAAGTGGTGATTGCGAAGGTGATCGTGCGCAGAGCGATCATGCACGCTGCCGGATTGGAGGCTGCCTGAAATGCCGTCGCCATTTTGCGCGTTGCTGCGTACCAAGACCGCGTACTATCGCACGCCCGACGGCGAGCGCATTTTCAAGCCCGACGACTCGACCGCTTGCTACACCTGCCTCAAGACCCAGCGGCCGGTGGGACCTGACGGGCGGCCCGTCGATGCGCAAGCGTGCGGCGCGGATCGCGGATGCTTCGAGCAGGAGTGAAGAAATAAAATTTTCAGGGAGGACCGACGGCGATGAACGAGCAGGTGAACGAATACGGGCCGGTCGCGACGCGGATGATTTTCGATAACGACGACGTGCGCGTGTGGGAGATGGATCTCGCGCCGGGCGGCATCTGCGGGTTGCATCATCATACGATGGACTACGTGCTGTTCATTTTGTCGGGCGCGAACGTCGGCGCGCAGTCGCCCGGCGGCCGCAAGATGATGCCGTTTCCGGTCAAGGCGCGCGCCACCTATTTTGTGCCGGCGGGCGGAATCGAGAGCGCGCACAACATGGGCGATACGCGATTTTTCGAGGCGCTGTTCGAGCTCAAGCGGCCGGCGAAACCGGGGCGTGAGAAGCTGGGCTTCGTCGGATGCGAGGCGGTCGCGGGCAAGGACCCGGAGCCCGGCACGATCACGATTCTCGACAACGCTCGCGTCCGCGTTTCCGAAACCACGCTCGCGCCCGGCGGGCAGAGCGGCGTGGGCCGATGGTCACATGACACTGCGGTGTACGTCGCGGAAGGCGGCCCGGTGAAAATTGTTGAGCGCGCCGGCGACAACGACAGCGATGAGCGCTTCCGTGAGGAAACCCTTTCGGCGGGCCGTGTGCTATGGTTCAGCAGGGGAACGCATCGCGGAGTCGTTAACGCCGGAACCGAACGCTATCGCCAAATCGCGGTTGAGTTGAAGTGATACTTTAAATATGAAAAAACCGAGCGGACGACGTGTCTCGCTGTCCGTCATCGCAGTTTTTTTCGCGCTGACATTTCCACCTAGTACTGCTCACGCCCAAATTAAGCCCGGCGATCGGATCACCGCGAAGAACGCGGAGCAGGTTCGCGCGCTCGTGAGCCCGGGCACGTTTATCGCGGTCGCCAAGGGCATGGAGATGAATATCGTCGCGCCGAGCCGCGTCAATTGGCCGCCGCCGTTCCAGGACGCGACCGAAAAATATTCCAGCCAGGTGCGCCTCGCCCCGGACCATCGCGACCTGATCGGCTACGTCGCCGGCCAGCCGTTCCCGATTCTCGATCCCAACGATCCCGACGTTGCGACCAAGATCATGTGGAACCAGTACTTCAAGCCGATCGCGACCGACGATGCCGACTTGCGCTTTTTCGAATGCCAGGTGGCGAAGCAAAATCCCGGCGCCGAACAGGCGCTGATGACGATGACTGAGGTCGGGCACCTGGCGGGTTACTCCGATATCGGACGCACCGAGGTCGAACCGCTGCCCGCCGATCCGGATTTCAAGATTAGCGGAGTCTGGGGACGCGCCGCGGCGTATCCCACTCTTGCGCCCGCCGAGGATCGCGGCAGTGGCGCGATCCGCTATCGCTACTGGGACGGGAACCGCGGCGACGACGCATGGGCATTCCTGGCAGGCACGAGGCGCGTGCGTCGCGTGAACGAAGTGATCATGAGTTCTTCGCCGGGCCTTTCGACCTGGGACGCCGATCACTCCGGCGGATTTGGCGCCAAGCCGCAGGAGTACAACTTCAAATACCTTGGCGATAAAAACATGCTCGGATGCGCGCATGCGCAGAACTCGCCCGCGCAACCATGCAAGACCGACGGCGGCGCGACCTCATGCGGGGACGATTGGGAGATGCGCCACCTCTATGTGGTCGAGGTGACGCCGCGCCCGGAAAGAATCCAGGGCGTGCTGCAGTCGAAGACGATCGTGTACGTCGATGGCGAGGGATGGTTCAATCCGTACGTCGACAGCTACGATCAAAAAGGCGAGTTGTGGAAGACGCAGATCTATCTCAACACGTATCGCGATCGCCCGGTGCCTGACGCGAAGATTGCCATCTATCCGTTCAAGCGCGAGTTCATCGTCGCCGCCTCGAGCATCGACGTACAATCCGGCGTCTCGACGACCTGCTACCTGCCGGGATTCGACACGCCCGAGCGCGAATGCTGGTACATCAACATGGGCGCAGTTGATAAGAGTTTCTTCACGACTGAGGCGCTCACGAAGGCGGGCCACTGATCGGGTTTCCAGTGCCCTCCCTCTCGCCGTCTTTTGCCCTCTCCTCGGACTGACGGAATAAATTCCGTCCTACGGTTTGCTGATTGTCTTAGTGGGACGAAATTTATTTCGTCGATTCTAATTCACTTAATCGCCAGCGCGTTTGGGGGCGAGCCTACTCCTCCTGGGATGTTGAGCGGAGCGGAGGTCAGGAAAAAATCGTAGTTGCCGTCGGCTGCGCAATCTTCCGCCAGGCCTTCGAGGTTCCACATCTCACCTATCGGCATCCCGAAGAACGCGAGCATGTGGAAATGCAGAAACTCCATTTCCTCGCCCGGCGGCTTCGGCAATGCTTCGAGCGCCGGCGAATCCGACGCGACCGCCGCCAGATGATTGTCCCATAGCCATCGCGCGGTGCGCTCGCTGCCTTCGATTCCCGGCACGACGGTCTCCTTCGCAAGCTCCGCCTTAAGCTCCTCGCTTGCCGATAGGTAGAACTTGGTCCATCCGATGCGAATCAGCAGGATGTCGCCGGCCTGCAGCTCGACGCCTTCTTCTTCGAGCGTGGCCTGCACGTCGTCGAGCGGAATCGATTTGGCCTGGGTAAAATCGATCGACTTGCCGACGCGATCGTAGTGCCGCGCTACATCGGCTAGCACTCCGCGTCCGGCGATTCCGCGCCGCGCCAGGTTGTCGATCCCAAGGCGCATCCCGCCGCGCCCGGTCATCTGATTGTCCGGGAATGCCGTTGTAGGCTCCATGAACAGGATGCTTCACGTGCGCGAGCGCGTCCCATTGCGAAGACGCCTGCGGATAGAAGTTGTCCAGGAAGTCGTCGAGCACGAATTCCGCATTCGGGAAAATCTTGACGGTGTGCGTATGCTTGCCGCGGGTGAACAGCGGCGGGTCGGGAATGTTGATCGGCAGATTCAACGCGAACACTTTGCCCGATCGAATCGAGTCGGCGGCCGCGATCACGCGCTCGGGCGTCAGCAGATTGATGGTGCCGACTTCGTCGTCGTCGCCGAACACGCCCCACGCCGCACCCGCCGGCGCGCCCGCGCGGACCGGCAGTTCGTCGTAGCTGGGAATCTTCGGCGAAGGAGATACGGCGTTCCTCACTGCTCGCATTGCCCTGGCAGCGACATCGCTGACTTTTCGCACGGCCGAGCGCTCCATCCGTCCGACTGCGCTCTCGAAATCGACCGATGCGCGCGTGGCGGATGTGACGACGTCGGCAACTCGACGTTCTATGGGCTTGGAGATTTTCTTAGGCGCGGTTCGCTTCGACGCCTTGGCCGCAACCGCGCGCCTGGGGCCTTTCGATGCGGGCTTCTTGCGTTTGACCGCTTTGGGAGCGACTTTGCGGGCTTTCGGCGCCGCTTTCCTGATTTTCTTTTTGGGCTTGGCCAATGTACGGACCTCCTGAATTCCTCGATCGCGACCGCATCTTCTCATTAACAGACCATTCGTTAATGGCAAGACCAACGACGGGAGCGATTTTCTGTCCCTCAAATAACCTCGAACTCGGCCTTGAGGCAGCATACCCGCGATGGTACTGTACGGGATTGCTCCTTGCTCCAACCTGGGGCTCAAATCCGTAAGGAGGACCTGCAGCCGCATGCGGCGCTACGAAACTATTTTTATTCTCAGGCCTGATTCGGGCGACCCCCAAATCAAGGAAGCCATCAAGCGCTACGAGGGGATCATCGCGGCCGGCGCCGGCGAGATGATCGAAACCGAGGAGTGGGGATCGCGCGAGCTTGCCTACAAGATCAAGGGCGAGCGCCGCGGCTTCTACGTTCGACTCGACTACGTATCGCCCGGCCCCGTGATGAACGAGGTCGAGCGCAATTTGCGCATCTCCGATACCGTCCTGCGCTACCTGTCCGTGCTCGTCGACGATAACGCCGACGTGGCGAAGGCGCGCGAGGAACTCGAGGCACGCAACCGCCGTATCGCCGAGGCCAAGGCTGCGCAGGAAGCGCGCGCGGCCGCCCTGATGGCCTCGCGCGAGCAGCCGGTCGAGGAAGCACCCGACGCTCCCGAAGAGATAATGGAAGCGGCGGCCGAGGAAATCGCCGGGCCTGAAGGTGACAGGGAACCGGATTGAGCTCGAAGGCCGGCTGATCGACCAACCCGAGGTTCGCATCACACCCGCAGGCACGGCAGTTCTCCGCTTCACAGTCGAATGCGGCGCGCCCGGCGAAGAACTCAGGCTCGGAATCGTGATGACGGGTGAATCGGCGCTGGGGGCAAAACAGCTCCTGGAGCCGGGTCGGCAGGTCAAGGTTATCGGAAGAATGAGAGCTTTGAAGGGCAGCCTGAAGAAAGACACCGGGTTCGAAGTGGTGGCAGAATCGATCGAGCGAAGTGAATAGAAACTAAAACTTTCAATCAAGGAAATATATTCCAGGGAATTTAAATGGCTGACGAGGAAAGATCTGAAAGAGGTGGCGACCGGGCGCGCGAAGGTGGTGGCGGCGGCGGACGCTACGGCGGCCCACGTCCCGAGGGCGGCGATCGCGGCGAAGGCCGTGGCGGTGAGGGTCGCGGCGGCGGCGGGATGCGTCGCGGACGTCCGGGCGGACGTCGCAAGGTATGCCGCTTCTGCGCCGACAAGACGCTCAAGGTCGATTACAAAGACGTGCGCACGCTCGGCAGCTTCATCACCGAGGGCGGCAAGATAGTGCCGAGCCGAACCTCGGGCAACTGCGCCAAGCATCAGCGCCAACTGGCGGTCGCGATCAAGCGCGCGCGCGTGCTCGCGCTGCTGCCGTTCTCGACGCTCGGGGTCTAGCCGGCTTAATCGAGTGACGCGCAAGGCTGTTATCGGGATGGTTCGTGCGGCCGCGTTGGCGGGGGCGTTCTTCCTCGCCGGCGGCGCGATACCGCTAATCGGCGGCATCCTGATGATGCTCGCGCCTGCGCCAATCCTTATCTACGCAGTCGGGCGTCCGAGTCCCAACCTGCGCGCGACTATCGCAGTCCTGCTCGCGACCGCATTCGTCGCAATCCTGTGGGGACCTATCGGCGGTCTCGCGTACTTCGTGTCGTTCGGCCTCGCGACTGCAATCGCGTGCTACATGCTCGAGCGCCGCTTATCTTTTGAAATGATAACCGCGGTCGGCGCGGGCGTTATGGTAGGCGCGTCAGTCGTCGCGGCGCTGGTGATTATGGGCGGTGCCGACGCGCTCATCAAGACCGTCCACGACGAACTTGCGCAAGGGTTTGCGCGTGGGCAGGACTTCTACAAGCTGCTCGGGATGCAGCAGACGATTCCCCCGGACACGCAGGCCAGCGTCATCTTGCTCACGATGCGTCTTTCGCCGGCGTTCGCGTTGCTGGTCGCGGCGAGCTCGATGCTACTCAACCTGCGCGTGTTCTGGCGATGGGCCGGGCCGCAGCGGCTGGCGTACAGCCTGTTCGGTGACCTTTCGAAATGGTCGGCGCCGGAATGGATGATCTGGCTCTTGCTCGCCGGCGGATTCGGGCTCTTCATCCCGGTCTCCGCGATCGGCGATATCGCGCTCAACGGGTTCATCTGCATCGCGGCGGTGTATTTTTGCCAGGGACTGGCGATTATCGGATTCTATTTTCAATCGCTCGCGGTCCCATCGATCGTGCGCGGCATAATTTATTTCGTCGTGTTCGCGCAACCGGTGGTGGCTGCGCTGGTGGGCGTGGCGGGCGTCTTTGATATGTGGATCGACTTCCGGCGGCTCAAGCCCCCGAGCCCCGAAGCGAACAACCTGGGCGATTTTTTCTAAAGAGCGGGGACAGAAACGAGGCACTTAACAATGAACGTGCAAGTCATACTCAACGAAGACCTTCCCAACCTGGGAAGGACCGGCGACGTGGTCAAGGTTCGCGCCGGCTATGCGCGCAACTACCTGTTGCCGCGCAAGCTCGCGGTCGAGGCGGATCAGAAAAATATCCGCGCCTTCGAGCATCAGAAGCGCACTGCCGCGCGCCGCGGCGAGATCAAGCGGACGGACGCGCTCGCGGTCAAGGCTAAAATCGAGGCGCTCACGCTGACGCTCCATGCCCGCGCCGGCGAGGAGGGCAAGCTCTTCGGATCCGTCACCAATATTGATCTCGAGCGCGCGCTCCGCGAGAAGGGTCTCGATATCGAGCGGCGCAAAATTCACCTGCCCGAGCCCATCAAGCAGCTCGGAGATTTCACGGTGCCGGTCAAGCTCGATTCCGAGGTTGAAGCAAGCTTGAAGATTACCGTCGCGGCGCAGGCCGAATAAGGACTTGCCCGATATGATCAAACTTTACGACTTCCTTTCCTGCCCCTACGGCCAGAAGGTGCGCATCGTGCTCGCGGAAAAGGCGCTGACCTACGACCTGGTCAACGTCGATTTGACTCAGCATGAAAATCGCAAGCCCGACTTCCTGCGGCTGAATCCGTTCGGACGCGTGCCGGTGCTGGTCGATGACGACACGACGATTTACGACTCGACTATCATCAACGAGTATCTCGACGACGAATATCCGGAGCCGCCGGTGCTGCCGCCGGTGGGTTCCAGTGCGATGCGATCGCGGGCGCGGTCGTTCGAGGATTTTGCCGACACGTCGTTCACGCCGCCGGTCGGCCAGCTGATAGCCGAGGTCTCGAAGCCCGAAGGCGACCGCGATCAGTCTCGCGTGCAGCGGCTCCATCAGTCGGTCGAGCGCGTGCTCGACTACCTGAATCACGAATTGCAGGGTAACAATTTTCTCGCCGGCGAGTTTTCAGTCGCCGACATCGGCTTCGCGCCGCGGATGCTGATCCTGAACGAGATCGGAATTGACGTGATGGGCAACAACCGCAACAACATCGATGCCTGGATCAAGCGGATGATGGAGCGCCCAAGCATCCGCAACCTGCAAGGCGTCGCCGCCGTGCCAGTCGCGGGCGGCTGATCGCGCTCCCCGGTAATTACTTTCCTGAAAAAAAAACGAAGCGCGCCGTCAGGTTTCCCGGACGGCGCGCTTCGTAATGATAGGTCAACGAATCTAGTGACAGCTTACCTAGATTAGATGATCCGAGGCCACGTTAATAGCGGGAGTCCGCTCCCATTTCGTCGTCATCGCCACGGGTCGATCCAATTCCGGTCGGGCGGAACAACAGCTTGGCGGCGAAGAGCTTCTCGCTGATTCGTCCCTGGGATTTCAGTTGGCCGCCATGGCGTTTGCAGTGCGGACACGGCATCGTGCCGCCGAGCAGGCTGGCGTTTTGAGGCGTAATCCTGAGGTCGAACTTAAACCCGCATCCGGGATTCTGACAAATGGTGCGGTAAACGATTCCCGGCATGCCGGCGCTTTTGGTTTCATGTCTGCTGACGGCGGTTTGCATTTTCTTTATCCTCCGCTCCCGCGCTACCGCGTGAGAGGCTCGCATCCGATTAAATTAATCACGACTCCCAACTTAGACGTAAGAACTTCAATGAAGTTTCAAGCAAATGACGTGCCTTCCGTAACAATTGGCTACCGAAGGCAAAATTGAGTAAAATCAGGCTAAATTCGCGCTCATTGGCCTGTTCGATAGGACTGACTCTTGTCACTACCCGGAAATTCCTGCGGGATCTGCCACAATTCACGGTTTTTCGCGAATCAAATGCTGCACTTTGGGAATGGAACAAGTAGCTTTCGATGATAACGCGAGACATTTATACTTGCCGGACTGATCCGCCCAGGTTGGCTGCGAAATGACGATTCGAGGCTCTTTGTCCAAATGAGAACGCTGGCGCTAGTGATGGCCGGAGGGCAGGGTACCCGGCTTCATCCCCTGACCCGGGATCGGGCCAAGCCGGCGGTGCCGTTCGGCGGCAAATATCGCATCATCGACTTCGTTCTCTCCAACCTCGTCAACTCGGGCATCTACGCAATCTACGTGCTGGTGCAATGGCGATCGCAATCGCTGATCGAGCATCTCAAGGACGGATGGCAGTTCGGCGGGATGCTGCCCGACCACTTCGTGATCCCGGTGCCGGCCCAGATGCGGATGGGCGAGCTGTGGTATCAGGGCACGGCGGACGCGATTTTTCAGAATCTCAATCTTATCGACGACACCAAGCCGGACCTGGTCGCAGTTTTCGGCGCGGACCATATCTACCGGATGGACATCCAGCAGATGATCGAGTTTCACATGGAGCGCAAAGCGGCGGTCACCGTCGCGACGCTGCCGGTGTCGGTCGACGAGGCGGATCAGTTCGGCATCGTGCAGGTCGATTCGGGGCTGCGTGTCTCAGGCTTTGTCGAGAAGCCCAGCAATCCGCCGCAGATGCCGGGCGCGCCCGGACGATCGCTGGCCTCGATGGGCAATTACCTGTTCAGTCCCGAAGTGCTGCGCGAGGCGCTGATCGAAGATTCGATCAACGAAAAAAGCAATCACGATTTCGGCCGCGACCTTATCCCGGCGCTGATTAACCGGGTGCCGGTCTACGCGTACAACTTCATGACCAATCGGATCCGCGGCGACTCGGAGGTCAATCTCAGCTACTGGCGCGACGTCGGGACGCTCGACGCATACTACGAGGCCAACATGGACCTGCGCGACGCGCGCCCGCATCTCAACCTGTACAATGCGTACTGGCCGCTGCGCACCGCGTACTACGATCAGCCGCCGGCGAAGTTCGTGTTCGACGAGAACGGCCGGCGCGGACTGGCGCTTCATTCGGTGATCGGCGAGGGATGCATCGTGTCGGGCGGCGCGGTGCGCAATTCCGTACTCGGGCGATCGGTGTTCGTGCACTCGTACAGCCTGGTCGAGGACTCGGTAATCATGGACTACGCGGAAATCGGGCGGCACGCGAAAATTCGGCGCGCGATTATCGACAAGAACGTCTACGTTCCTGAGGGCGAAGAGATAGGATACGACCTCGAGCGCGACCGGCAACGATTTTTCGTCAGCGATTCGGGCCTGGTCGTGATTCCCAAGGGTCCCAAGCGCGAACGGTCGGTACTGTAGATGGCGTCAGCTTCACCGTCAGCAAATCCAAAGTTCGATCGCAGCGAATCGCCAGCTTCGAGCGGCGATATGCTGCGGCGCGGCGTCGCGCCGGCCGACGCGACCGATGGCGCCCCGCAGAGATCCGACTTTCCAGTCTCGCTCGGAAAGCCGAAGAGCACGCGCATCCAGCTGGGACTCAAAGATCGGCTTATCTTCTGGATGCTGGTCGCCGCGTTCCATGCGCTCAGCCTCCTGCCTGATTTCATTCTGTATAAACTGGGAATCGCCTGCGGTCTGATCTTTCATCGCTTCGATCATCGTCACAGGCGAATTGGAATCCGTAATCTCGAAATCGCATTCCCCGAAAAGAGCGCAGCGGAGCGAGAACGGATCCTGCGCGCGTCGTACATCAACCTCGGACGCACGGGCGCGGAGTATGTCCGGCTGGGTGGTTTCTTTTACCGCCGGATGGCACGCCGCGTCACTTACAATCGCCTCGACGTATGGAACGAACTCCATCCGAGGTACCCCGGCAAGGGCGCGCTGATCCTGACGGCGCACTTCGGCGGCTTCGAGCTGCTACCCATGGGCCATGCACTGCACGGCTTCCAGATTGGCCTCGTGCATCATACGCAGCGCTTCCTGGCCGGCGACGACCTGGTGTCGTTCATCCGCGAGCGCGCGGGCGTACAGATAATTCGCAAGCATACGGCGGCGCGCGAGATGCTGCGATCGCTCAAGCGCGGAGAGATCATCGGCATCCCGCTCGATCAGAACGCCAAGCGCTCGGAGGCAATTTGGGTCCCATTCTTTGGCGAGATGGCCGCGACGCCCGGCGGCTTCGATCGGCTCGCGATGATGGCCGGCGCCCCGGTCGTCCCCGTGTTCATCGTGCGCCAACCAGACGGCATCAGCCACGTAATCGAGATTTATGAGGAGATCCCGCAACAACGCACCGGCGACCGCAACGCCGACGCGCTGGTGAATACCGCCCGCTATCAAAAAGCAATCGAAGAGATGGTCCGAAAACATCCCGAGCAATGGCTCTGGACGCATCGGCGTTACCGCACGCGTCCAGTGAGGGGCACCCCGTCGCTGTACGATTAGTCCATCATCGTGCCGTCCCATTTTTTGGTGTCATCCCGAGCGCAGCCGAGGGACCCCGAATCTTTCTCAGCGCAAAACACGGCTGGTCATCGTTCAGGATCGCGCGTCAGCGTAGTCAGGAGATGCGCTCTGGACGCCAGTGATGGTGCGCAACATCACGAAAATGATGATCGCGATCATCCAGGCGGTGGGGGCGGCTATTAGCGGGATTGCGCCGCTGCCTGCGATCCACCAGGGGATTGCGGCGCGGTTCAGGATTATTTTTGGCCACATCTTTGCGCCCAGCACGAAGCCGCAGTGCAGGCCGATCGAGAAATACACACTGCCCGTTAGGATATATGCTTGGCCGAGCACGATGCCGAGCAGGAATAGGCCTATCAGTGTCGGAATCGCGATTGCGGGAGTGGTGAATTGGTCGATGCTGTGCGCGAGCGTGATCAAGCCTGCCGCGGGCTCGTAGCCGGTTACGTAGAAACGCGCCGGGGAGCGCACGAGATGCGCGACGGCGTAGATTGCGGCGCTTGCGATCAGTGCGATTCGGTCGCCGAAGTCGTTTCTCATGCCGCCGAGCAGGAATGCGCGGAAGAATGCTTCCTCGATGAAGGCGATCGCTATCGCCGAGAGAAAATATTTCGGAATCAGCGCAGCAGCCGCTTGATGATCGCCGATTCCACCGCCGCCGACGGCGAGCGCGAGTCCGAACAAGATCGCGATCGCCAGCATCGCAACGACGAAACCGCGGATCGCGCGCGCGATGCTCGGTGCTGGCGGATGACTGAAGCCACGGCGAAGCAGCGAGACGAAATTCAGGGAGCGCGCGGAAAACAGCATCGCGATTAGCAGCGTCGCCATCACGGTTCGATCGAAGATTCGGGGAAACGGGTAGCGCCATCCCAAAGCCGAGACCGCGACTGCCACTAGTGGCGCGACGATGATCGCGGCGACGACTCCCGCGACCAGCACGAGTGCGAATCGGGCCGTGAATGATCGATGCACGCTAACCTAACCCCTAACCCCTTCCCATAGTGGGAAGGGGAACCAGAATGGATGGAGTAACCTCTTCCCTGAGGGAAGAGGAACAATCGAGTTGAGATTCTGCATGCGCCGCAGAACCCTCACCTACCGGCCGCGATGCGGCCGGCGCCTCCTCTCCCGTAGAGTAACGGGCGAGGTAAGAATCGGAGCGAAGTCCCGCATCCTCTCTTAATACCGGGTGCAGGGGTCACCCCTGCCCAGGGAAGTGTGAAACCCACGCGCGGGTTTCACATCAAAATAAGTTCCTCGGCTCTCCACTCAGCGCGGGCGCTCCGGGTCGAGTTGCGGCTCGAGCGTTACTTCGACCGGGCAGGAGCGAGCGGGGGAGTTTACGATTTGCATGACGGCGTGGGCGACGTCCCCCGTCGAAAGCATCGCGGCGCGATCGAGTCGCTTGCTGTTTGGAATCAGCGAAGTGTCGACCAGGCCGGGCAGGATGACCGAAAGCTTCAGCCCACTTTGGCGCATCTCGTGGAACGACGCGCGCGTAAATGCGATGAGGGCGGCTTTGGTTGCGGCATAAACCGCCTCGCCGGCCGGTGCCTTGATCGCGGCCGACGATGCGACGTTGACGATTGTGCCAGCGCCCAGCGGGGTCATCGCGGCGGCGGCGAGGCGCGTGAGCACGATTGGCGCGCGCAGGTTGACGGCGATCATTCGATCCATATCGACAGGACGCATCTTGAGCAGCGGCGTTCGCGGCGGGGCCCATCCTGCATTATTGATGAGCACGTCAATACGACCGTAGCAATCGAGTGCGGCGCCGATGAGCAAGTCGGGCGCATCTTCAGTCGCGAGATCGACGAGAACAATCAACGCGCGTTCATGCGGCAGCCCGCTCTGGGAGCGGGTTTCCTCGAGTTCATCGCGCGAGCGAGCGGCGAGGCATAGCGAGAAGCCCGCGCGTGCCAGCTCGAGCGCGACCGCGCGGCCGATGCCGCGGCCGGCGCCAGTTACTACCGCGACGCGTGCTTCCTGCCCGCCGGACGCATCCGCCGCGGTCATTGGTAACCTTGCACTGAAGTAGTCGCTCGCACAGACTGACGATAATGAATTCGCAAGTGTTCCGCGAGTACGACATCCGCGGCATCGTCGCCGACGATTTCGACGACGCGTTCGTGGTGGACCTCGGGCGCGGCTACGCCACGCTGCTGCATCAGGCCGGGAAAAAAACCGTCACGCTCGGCCGCGATTGCCGGCTGTCGTCGGACCGGTTGCGCGACCGGCTGGCCGAGGGGCTGCTCAGCGCCGGCATCAACGTAGTCGATATCGGCGTGGTGCCGACCCCCGTTCTCTATTTTTCGGTGCTGAGCTGGAAGATGGACGGCGGCGTGATGATAACCGGCAGCCATAACGCGGCCGAGTACAACGGCTTCAAGCTGGGTGTCGGGCCGACGACGATTTACGGCGCCGAGATTCAGCGCCTTTGCAAAATAATCGAGCGGCGCGATTTCGTCGCGAGCGGCACGAAGGGCACGCTGACGGAGCGTCCGGTAATTCCTGACTACAACGATTTCATCATGTCGCAGTTCAAGCTCACGCCGGGGATGAAGGTCGTCGTGGACGGCGGCAACGGATGCGGCGGCGTGGTCGCGGCGCCACTGATGAAGCGACTCGGGCTCGAGACAATCGAGCTCTACACCGAAATGGACGGGCGCTTCCCGAACCATCATCCAGACCCGACCGTCGAGGAGAACATGCGCGATCTCGTCGCGGCGGTGAAAAAAAATCGCGCGGCGATCGGAATCGCTTACGACGGCGACGCCGACCGGGTTGGCGCGGTGGACGAGAACGGAAAGATTGTGTGGGGCGACGAGCTGATGGTGGCGTTCTCGCGGGCAATTCTGCGCGAGCGTCCGGGCGCGACGATTATCGGCGACGTGAAATGCTCGAAGCGGATGTACGACGATATCGCGAAGCACGGCGGCCGCCCGATCATGTGGAAGACCGGGCATTCGCTAATCAAGAGCAAATTGAAAGAGGAGCATGCGGCGCTGGCGGGCGAGATGAGCGGGCACATGTTTTTCGCCGACCGCTATTTTGGTTTCGACGACGCAATCTACGCGTCGTTCCGGATTCTTGAAATTTTGAGTCGCGAGGGCCGGGGCCTCGCCGCGATTCTCGCCGATCTTCCCGCGAGCCACTCAACGCCGGAGATTCGCGTCGACTGCCCGGACGATCGCAAGTTCGAAGTGGTGCGAAAGGCGGCTGACTATTTTCGCAAGCATTACGAAGTCATCGAGATCGACGGCGTGCGCGTGAATTTTCCCGACGGATGGGGCCTCGTGCGCGCGTCGAACACGCAGCCCGCGCTGGTGACGCGCTTCGAATCGACCAGCGAGAAGCGGTTGGCGGAGATTCGCGCGCTGTTCGACGACAAGCTCCGCGAACTTGGCGCGATCTGACCTGATGGCTCGAAATTCCGCGCCGCCGCCGGCTTCGGTGCTGATAATTGCGGGTGGCCGCGGGACGCGATTTTGGCCGGCGAGCCGTGAAGCGAATCCCAAGCCTCTTTTCTCGATTGACGGGAAGACCAGCCTGCTCGCGGACACAATCGCGCGTCACGCACGGCTCATCCCGCGCGATAGAATATTCGTACTTGCCGCCGCGGCGCATGAGAAGCCGTTTCGGCGCGCTCTTCGCGGTTTGATCCCAGCGCAGAACCTGATTGTCGAACCGATGGCGCGCGGCACTGCGGTCGCAATTGCGTATGGTGCCGCGATTATCAAGCGCCGGCTCGGCGAGGGAGTCATCGCGTCGGTCGCGGCGGATCATTACATCGAGACGGAGGAGCAATATCGGCGAACGCTCGCCGATGCGATCGGTCTCGCGGCCGCTCAACATTCGATAGTGGCGATTGGGATTCCGCCGACGCGGCCCGAAACCGGCTACGGCTATCAGAAGATCGGTTCGAAGGTCGGCGCCGGTTTTCGAATCGAGAAATTTGTCGAGAAGCCCCCGCTCGCAATTGCGCGCAGGATGGTGCGGAGCGGGCGCTATTTGTGGAACGCCTCGATGTTCGTCGCATCGACGCAAACGTTGGCGCGGGAGTTTGCGACGCACAGCCCGGCGCTTGGGATCGCCGCGGAAAAGCTCGCACGGACACCGCGGACGAAACTCGCGCGCGCGTACGGCAAGCTGAAATACGATTCGTTCGACCGCGTTATAATGGAGAAGAGCGCCAACGTGCTCAGCGTGCGCGCGCGATTTTCGTGGCATGACGTGGGATCTTGGGACGGACTGTGGGATGCGGTCGGCGGCGCCGACGGCAACGTGATTCGTGGCAACGCGATCGCGCTCGAGTCCGAGCGCGTGCTGGGACATTCGGACTCGCGGCTGATGGTGCTGTTCGGCGTGCGCGATCTGATCGTCGTCGATACCGGGGATGCGATCCTGGTGGCGCATCGCGAACGCTCGCCGCATGTGGGCCGAGTTACTGAGGAGCTCAAGCGCCGGGGGTTGGAACGGTACCTGTAAAAGAACCTGATGCGGGGCTGCGCACCCCGCACCCGCGGCAGGGGTGACCCCTGCACCCGGCAATCGAAAAAAAGATGCGGGCTAACGCCCTGTTAGGAAGTTAGGGCGCGAGGACGCGAAGCGGGCTCGTATCCAGCAGCGCAAATACACCTCGACCATTCTTCCCGAAATAGTTCTAACAGGCCGTAAGGCCGCATCTTCGCTTTTTTTTACTGGGTGCAGGGGTCACCCCTGCCGCGGGTGCGGGGCGCGCAGCCCCGATCAACTAGTCGAGCGCCATGGCGTCGCACATCATTGCGAGCTTGCGCAGTTCGCTTTCCCGAACTTCATCTTCAACCGCCAGTTCCAGCAACGTGTCCGCGATGCCCTCATCGACGGATTCCCACTTCATCGCGTTACGTCGAAGGTCCGCCGCGAGCGTGCCCAGCACTTCGAGGTCGCCGCTGAGGCGCGCCCAGTTGTTCGAGCCGTCGTGCAGCGCGGCTTCCGGCAATTTCGACCAGACGTTGTTATCTGCGAGAATCGAGTGGAGCACTTTGACGTGCCCGGCTTCCTTTTCTGCGAGCGCCTCGACCCCCGTTTTTATATTCGACGCAGTCATCGGAGCGTGACGCTTCAAACGCTCGACCAACCCTTGATTGTGGCCGGCCAGCACAGCCAGTTCCTCGAGCAATTCCGCACGCGCCGATGCCGGCGAAAACAATCTCTGAAAAAATCCCATACCAGTAGCCATCTCCCCACCCGATGCGCGTTGTTGTTGTGTCTATGCGTGGCGCATCGCGACAATAGCTATCGGGATCGAAGGTGCCGCTGTCAAGGGAGGCTAGGAATTGAACAGCGCGCGCACCAGCGACGATTCGCGCTGGAAGAATCCGCGCGTGTGGTATGAATCCTCGAGCCGCAGATGAGCGTAATCCAAGTAATGCCCGATCTCATGCATCAGCGTGCGCACGAAAGTCTTCGGCTTGACGACGTCGTGGCGCTGCGCCGTGCGCATCCAGAGCACGATGTACGGCTGCCTTCGGATGCGCGCATCGTAGGGATAGAACAGTCCATGCAGCTCGCCGCGGGTGTTGCGGGGACGCACGCCGCGAATCTCGACGTTTACCGGTGGAGTCGCGAGGCCTCGGCAGATTTCCGCGGTCAACGCGCGCGCGCAGGTGGTGCATGCTGCCAGGTTGCCGGTCTCGAGCACGCGCATCAGGGCGTCGAGCGAGTTGCGCGCCGCAACGCTTGGCACGTAGTCGAAACGCTCGACGCTGTCGCTTTTAAGATAAGTTCGCTGTGCGCGCGACGAGAGCCGATAAAAATACGCCGGCAGCCGCGTCTCGGAATTCGCGCGAAGCGTCAATCCTGTACCCACCACGCCTCCATCGCCGGACTACTCACTTCCGGCGCCGCATCAACGGGACTATCATCCGCGCAATAGTCACTAGGGGCAAGCACTATGCAACTGAGTATTGTCGAAATCGCGAAACCAGCGGACGCCAACGTGATCGTCGGCCAGGCGCACTTCATCAAGACGGTCGAGGATGTTTACGAAGCGCTCGTGCAGGCGGTGCCGGGAATCAAGTTCGGGATGGCCTTCTGCGAGGCCTCGGGGCCGTGCCTGGTTCGGCATACGGGCACCGACGCGGCGCTCGAGAATTCGGCGGTCGAGGCGGCATCGGCTATCGGGGCAGGGCACGTGTTCGTGGTGATTCTCGGCAACGCGTTCCCGGTCAACGTACTCAATCAAATTAAAGCGGTGAGCGAAGTGTGTACGATTTTTTGCGCGACGGCGAATCCGCTTCGCATGATTGTTGCCGAGGAAGCGGGCGGACGCGGCGTGGTCGGGGTAATCGACGGCAGTTCGCCCAAGGGCGTCGAGAGTGCGAGCGATCAGGCGGAGCGGCGCGCGATGCTGCGGCGATTCGGTTACAAGCAGTAGAACTGGATCGGAGACCCCCCGATGGATCAGGTTTCGAGACGTCGCTAACCTAATTTGTGAGGCAGTAACCAAGATGGGCGGCGGGCAGCAGCCACCGAAAGCGAAACCGAATCCAGCGAAGAAGAAACCACAGGAGTGGCGAATCCGCGGATGGCGTGTGCGAAATCTCGTCGCCGGTGGATTCCTGCTGGTGTTCTTCGCGATAGGATTTTACGTCGCGCAGCTGTACGGCGAGATTTCCGCGCTCATCGAGCAGCGTCGCGCCGCGCTGACTTCCGCGATTTTTTCCGCGCCGTTCCCGATTCGCGCGGGCGACGACCTCGATCGCAGCGGGCTGCTCGATCGGCTGGCGCAGTTGAGTTATTCGGAGGTGTCTTCCGCCAATGCCCCCGGCGAATACACCAAGGCGCCGCACGCGCTCGCGCTCTACCTGCGAGCGTTTCAGGTCGGCGCGAAGCAGTATCCTTCCGAACTGGTGCGCGTAAGGCTGGAGGGTACGCGAATCGCGGGTGTAGCCGATTCGTTCGGCGTCGCCAAGTCCGACGCGATGCTCGAGCCTGAAGTGATCGGACGCCTGCTGCCCGGCACCCCCGCCGAACGCGTCGAGGTGCAACTGGGGCAGTTGAAGCCGTACCTGGTGAAGGGACTGTTAGCCAACGAAGATCGTTTTTTCTACTACCATCCGGGAATCGATCCGATCCGAATCGTCGAGGCCGCGATTTCCGATTTTCGCTCGCATCGGCTCGCCCAGGGCGCCAGCACTCTCACGCAACAGCTCGCGCGCACGTTTATGGAACGTCGTGAGCGCACCTTGAGCCGAAAGGTTAAAGAGCTGGCGGTAGCCGCGGTGCTCGAAATTCGCTTGAGAAAAGATGAGATTCTCGAGCGCTACATCAACGACGTGCCGATGGGCGAGTACGAGGGCACGCCGATTGACGGGATGCCGCAGGCGGCGCGATATTTTTTCAACAAGGACTTGTCCGAGGTGAC
Organism: uncultured delta proteobacterium; assembly: GCA_963733715.1. Classification (GTDB taxonomy): domain Bacteria; phylum Desulfobacterota; class Binatia; order Binatales; family Binataceae; genus Binatus. The sequence goes on along the minus strand of CAVTEN010000036.1, from coordinate 28,523 downwards.
GCCGGCGGAAGCGGCGACCCTGATCGGAATGATCCAGGCGCCGACGCTCTACGATCCCCGGCGTCATCCCGATAACTGCCGCAAGCGGCGCGACCTCGTGCTGGGCGTGATGAAGCATGCGGGCGTGATCGACGACGCTACGTTTGCAGCGGCGGTTGCGACACCGATTAAAATCACTAAGCCGCCGGGGCTGCGCCGCGCACCATATTTCACCGATTACGTGACTGCGTTCGTTGGCAAAATTCCCGGCTTCGACGGCCATCTCGAGGGACTCAAGGTCTACAGCACGCTCGACACCGAACTGCAGGCCGACGCCGTCGACGCAGTGACCGACAATATCGCGAGGCTCGAGAAGGCGCACAAGCGACTGCGCCGGACGAAGGTTGACGGCAGGCTGCAGACCTCGATGGTCGCGATGGACGCTGAGAGCGGTGCGATTCGCGCGATGATCGGCGGGCGCGACTACTCTGAGAGCCAGTTCAATCGCGCGGCGAACGCCGAGCGCCAGCCCGGGTCAGCATTCAAGCCGATAGTGTACCTGGCCGCGCTCGATCCTGATCGCGCGCCGTTCTCGCCGCCGCTCACGCTCGCGTCGGTGTTGCCCGACGAGCCTGCTACCTATAACGGATGGACGCCGGCGAACTACGAGCGCACGTATCAACCGCAAGTGACCGTCGTGCAAGCGCTGTACGAATCACTCAACGTGCCGACCGCGTACGTCGGCAACGAGCTCGGTCCCGCGACGATCGTCAAGACGGCGCATGAAATGGGTATCCACGAGGACCTTCAGGCGTACCTGCCGATTTCGATCGGCGCCGACGAGACCACGCTGCTCGAGCTCACGTCGGCCTACCAGGTTTTTGCGACCGAGGGCGAACAGTCGCCGCCGTACGCCGTCGAGGCGGTCCTGGACGCGAAGGGTCATCTCATTTATCAGCACGAGGATCAGAGTAATCGAATCATTCGCCCCGCGGTCGCGTATTTGATCACAGGCGCTCTCAAAGCCGTACTCCGCTATGGAACGGGCGCCAGCTCCGGGCGGCTGGGGCTGGATTTTCCGGCGGCGGGCAAGACCGGTACGACACAGGATTACAAGGACGCGTACTTCGTCGGCTACACGCCGGCGATTGTTTGCGGCGTCTGGGTCGGCTTCGACGAGCCTGAGAGTCTGGGACTGACGGGCGCGCAGGCAGCGCTGCCCGCGTGGGTTCAGTTCATGCAGGACGCGGCGCCGGCGGACCCGGAGGATTTCCCCGAACCGTCGGGCATCACGATGGCGACGGTCGATCCTGAATCGGGCGGCCTCGCTACGGGCGCGTGTCCCAAGCAGATCCCGCTGCCGTTCCTGATTGGTACCGCCCCGACGCAGATGTGTCCGCTGCACGGCGGCATTCTTGCAAGCGTGCCGGTTGCGCCGCCCGCGTTTAATACAACGACACCTCCAGGAACACCGCCACCTCAGCCGGTCGCAGCCGCTAGTCCGTCGTCATCCGACGTGTTCGGCGCGATCGGCAATTTTGTTAAGGGAATTTTCTCGCATTAATTGCAGATCAAATCCGATTTGGAGTTGAAACCTTTTCTATCCTTACTCGTCTAATTGGCGCATTATAATAGATAATGATGCCCTTGAATGCGGCAACGTAATTAATAATTGCCAAGTTCGAAGAGCCGAGAACTTTTGCAAGAGCATCTGCACACTACGCCCCGAGGGGTGAGAACTGCGCTCGCAGTGCTGAGCGCCGTCGGACTGATCTGTCTGCTCGCAACGAGCGGATGCATCAACGGCGAGGGTGTCGATTCGCCGTCGCAGGACTCAAGCGCCGGCACCGCAATAAGGCGCACCCATAAAGCCGCACTACAAAATCTCAAGCCCGCGATTCCCACGGCGGGCGACGTGTTAATCGCAGGCGGTGCCGACGCTTCGAATGAAAGCATAGCCGACGCGGAATTTTTCGATCCGTCGTCGGGCCAGTTTGTCCTGACCGGAATCGGGAAGGCGAGTCGTGCGGCCACGTCTGCCGCGCCGCTTTCGCCGACGCAGGTGTTGCTCGCGGGCGGCTTCAGCGGCGGTGCAACGATTAAGAATTTTTCGCTGAACCTCGAAGGCAAAGTGTTGAGCAGTGCCGAATCGTTCGACGAGGTGACCGGCGCATTCTCGCCGGCCGGCACAATGGGCACGCCGCGAATGGGATTCACCGCGACCGAGCTGAACAGCGGCAAGGTCCTCGTTGCCGGAGGACTCGACAATCACGACAACGTGCTCGACAACGCGGAGCTGTACGATCCCGCGACGCGCAAGTTCGTCGCAGTCACCAACACGATGAGCGATCGGCGCATGTTTCAGACCGCGACCCTCCTGCTTAGCGGCAAAGTGCTCATAGCGGGCGGCGCGACTAATCTCTCGGGCGATACCACCAACACCGCCGACATCTACGACCCCGCGTCGAACTCGTTTACGCCGGCGACCTTCCCGATGGACCATCAGCGCGCCGCGCATACCGCGACGCTTTTCACGGCCGGCCCGATGGCCGGCAAGGTGCTGATTGCGGGGGGAGTCGGCGGCTCGAGTTTCTTCTTCAAGGACAGCAGCGCCGAGCTTTACGATCCGGCCTCGCAGCAATTCGTGCTGCTGTCCAGCTTCATGAACGAGCCGCGCTCGATGCATACTGCCACGCTGCTCGATAACGGTGACGTGCTGTTCGCGGGCGGTTTCAGCGGCACGGTGGCAGTAACGGGCGGGATGCTATCGGGCGCGTCGGGGGTGATCAGCAACTCGGCTGAGACCTTCGATCCGAGCAGCGGTGATTTTACCTGCGTCGGCGGATTCAATAGCGATACGCTGCGATGCAATCAGTCGATGAGCGTTGCGCGCGCAGGGCATACTGCCACTCTCCTCGCGACTGGCGCGCATCCGCATCGCGTGCTGATTGCCGGTGGAATAGGAGCTGCAGATCCGGCCGCTCACGGCGTCGAGCTCAGCAGCGCAGAGTTGTTCAATCCTGCGGCAGGCGGCAGCTTCAGCGCGACCGGCGCGATGTCGACCGCGCGTGCCCTCCACGCCGCCACGTTGCTGCACTAGAACCTGATTCAATTCCGTGCGCGCGGCCAGAATATAACTGTAAGCGTCGTCACTCCCTGGGCCGGATGGACTGTGGTTCCCGCAATATCCGCCGAGCCGGAAGGTCCGGACATCAGCAAGCTGTATGCCTTGTCGCTGGAAATGGGGATGAGTGTAGGCGTCGTGGATGTTCTCGACAATTTCCGCGGGATCGAGCAGGATCACGATATCGTGCGCGAAAACACCGATAGTGTTGACGCGGAACTCTTCCTCTGAAAACAGGACCGAACCGGTTTCGGCTACGCCTAAGGGAGAGCGCACGATCGTAAGGTCTATGCTGCTGGCATCCGACCAGCGAGCGAAGTCTTCCGGCTTTTTGTTGCCGGCATACTCGGGGACCGTCGAACAGATCACCTTGGCATCAGGAAATCGCTTTCGCAGGAATTTTTCAAAATCAGCCGGCGGCTCGGTTACCACTTCTCCGCTGAGTTCTTTCAGTGCCGCAGCAAACTGCTGCTTGAGGTCGAGCGGTTGATCGGAATGAAACTTCGGAATGGCAGGTAGTTCGCGCAACAGAGGGCTGGTTGTTGCGAACATTCTGCAGGATGGTGTCGCGAAAGCTCATCGGCTGACCTCCTGCCCGGCTGCCTGGCTCCGATGCTTCTTGTACCAGTCATGGAAAGTCTCTTTCGCCGGTTGAGGGATATCTCTATGTCGCCCCCAGGCGTTCAGGTGATTGTAGAGCGCAAAGCGGGGCAGGACCTTCAAACCGGTCTCCATGGAATGGGCGGCCATGCGATAGATGTGAGGATGACTTAAGCACCTTGCCAGCCACGATCATGGCTTCTTTCTTGACCAGCTTAATCTGGTGCTTATCCTCCATCACCTCCCGCCAGGCATAGATCTGCTCATGGATGTTGATTTTCACCGGGCATACGTTCGTGCAACTGCCATTCAAAGTAGATGAGAAGGGAAGTTCGCTGTAACGCCGGACGTCGAACGTCGGCATCATGATGATCCCGATAGGACCCATGTAGGTTGAGCCGTAACTGAGCCCGCCACTCCTACGGTAGACCGGACAGGTGTTCATGCAGGCCGCACACCGGATGCACTTGAGTGACGACCAGAACTTCTCCATCCCAAGGCGGGAAGAGCGGCCGTTATCGACCAGGACGATGTGCATTTCGCCGTTCTGACGCGGCGCTCGAAAGTGCGACGTGTACTGCGTGATAGCCATACCCGTGGCGCTACGTGTAAGCAGGCGAATGAAGACGGCAAGATGCTCGTTCTTGGGAATTATTTTTTCCAGACCTATCGAGCAGATACGAAGTTCAGGCGAGTTGCCGGAAAGATCGGCATTGCCTTCATTGGTCACTGTAACGACAGCACCAGTTTCAGCCACGGCGAAATTGGCGCCGGTCATTCCCGCCTTGGCCTGCACGATCAGCGGCCGGGTGTTCTCGCGCATCACGTGCGCAAGGTAAACCGGATCGGCCTTGTCCTTGTCGGAGCCATATACTTTGGCAAATAGGTTGGCTACATCCTGCGTGGTCTTATGCCAGGCGGGACCTACGATATGGCTGGGCGGTTCATCGTCGAGCTGTTGTATGCGTTCGCCCAGGTCGGTCTCAGTGACCTTGATGCCGCGATTCTCGAGGAAGCGGCGTGTGTCGCATTCCTCGGTCAGCATGGATTTGGATTTGACCAGCGAGTCCGCCTTCCTGTCGCTCAGAATCTTATAAACGATCTGGTTATGCTCATGCGCGTCCTGCGCCCAGTGGACGGTAACGCCGTTAGCCTTGGCGCGGCTCTCGAACATTTCAAGGTAGTACGCGAGGTTGGAGAGCGTATGTTCCTTGATCTGCGAGGCCAGCTCACGCAACTGCTCCCATTCGGGCACGCGCCTTGCGGCCTCGTCGCGCTTGGTTCGCAGCATCCAGAGCAATTGGTCAAGGTGCTGCTCGTGAGTCTTATCGTCGAGAAACGCCGCCGCGTTCTTTGCCTGGTCGATAGCACTCATTGGGTGACTCCATTCAAAACCTGCGCGAGATGGAGAACCTTCACGTTTGCGCCTAAACGATGTGCGCAGCCTTGCAGATGCATCAGGCATGACATATCGGAAGAGACGAGATAGTCAGCGCCAGACTTACCGATGAATTCGAGTTTGTCGTATCCCATCTTGGCAGCAACGGCTTCCTCAGTGACCGAGAACGTTCCGCCAAAGCCGCAGCATTCGTCCGGCCTTTCGAAGTCGACGAACTGGATCCCAGGGACGTGCTCCAGCAGATTTTTCGGCTTGGAGAACTTCGCGTCGTGTACGCGTTCGCTCATCGAAGCCATGCCGAGGCCGCGGATTGCGGAACAGCTGGTGTGCAAAGCCACCTTGTGTTGGAACTTCGCCCACGGGAACTCACGCACCTGCAGAACGTCGTGCAGAAATTCCACGAGGTCGTACACGCTGGCTGAGACCTTTCGGCGCTCCGGCGAATCGGGCGCGGCGGTGAATTTGTTGCGCAGATGATGCGTGCAACTACCGGAAGGAGTCACGATGTGATCGAACGCCGAAAAGTTCTTGATGAACAGTTCTTCCGTTGCTCGCGCCTCCTCATAGCATCCGCCATTCGCCATCGGCTGAGCGCAGCAGGTCTGGTCAAAGGGGTAGACGACATCTACTTTGAGCTTCTCCAGGAGCTCCAAAGTCGCGACACCGACTTCCGGATAGAAAAGGTCGATATAACAGGGGATCATCAAGGCGACTTGCATGCGTAGCTCCTCCTCGACTTTCCAATGGGCTAAGTCATGATCCGCGAGCTGCTCACCGGAAAAGGTTCGTCTTGGCTAGCTCGACTACTTCGCTGCCGCGTCCACTAAGCACAGCCTTAAGCATGAACAGGCCGAAGCCATATGCCTGCTCGAGCTTGATCTTGGGCGGCATCGACAGCTCCTGCGGATTGGTCATCACGTCAAGCAGGGCGGGACCGCGATGAGCCAGCGCTCGGGAAATTGCCCGCTCCAGATCGGCGGGATCTTCGACGCGGATGCCGAGAATGCCCACCGCCTCCGCCATCTTGGCGAAGTCGGGATTTTTAAGGTCGACGCCGGTCGGCAGATAGCCCGCCGACTTCATCTCGAGGTCGACCAAACTCAGCTTGCTGTTATGGAAGACGACCACCTTTACCGGCAGCTCCATCTGCGTGAGCGTCAGCAGATCGCCCATCAGCATGGTAAAACCGCCGTCACCGGAGAGTGAGATCACCTGGCGACCGGGAAAGGCCGCCTGCGCGCCGATCGCCTGCGGCATCGCATTCGCCATCGAGCCGTGATTGAAGGAGCCGAGCAAGCGCCGCTTGCCGTTCATCTTGAGATAGCGCGCCGCCCAGACCGTGGACATGCCGACGTCGCAGGTGAAGATCGCATCGTCTGCGGCAGCGTCGCTCAGCATCTTGGTCAGATACTGCGGATGGATCGGTTTGCGCCCGGCATGACCCACGGTGAGATCGTCCAGCTCCTTGCGCGAGGTCTGATAGTGACGAAGCGCCTTGTCGAGAAAGGTGCGATCGCTCTTATCGCGCAGGCGCGGAAGCAGCGCCGCGATCGTGCTCTGAACATCGCCGACCAGACCCATCGTCAGCGGCGCACGATTGCCGAGTTTTTCGCCGCGGATATCTATCTGCACGATCTTTGCATCGGTTGGATAGAACTGCCGGTAAGGGAAATCGGTGCCTAGCATCACAAGGACATCGCAGCCGAGTCATCGCGTAGTAACCGGAAGCGAACCCAATCAATCCGGTCATCCCAACGTCATAAGGGTTGTCGTACTCGACGTACTCCTTGCCGCGCAGCGCGTGCACCATCGGCGCCTTGAGCGTCTCGCCGAGTTTCAGCAGTTCGGCGTGAGCACCGGCGCAGCCGCGCCGCATAATAAGGTGACGCGATTGGACTCGTTCAGCAGCTCCGCGAGCCGATCGAGATCCGAATCCAATGGCCGGGTGAGAGCGTTTGCACGGCTTTTGATAGGGCGCGGGAGCTCTCAGATGCTCGCCGGACTGGAGCGCAACGTCGCCGGACAGAACGATCACGGCAACTCCGCGGCGCGCGATCGCGGTAGTCATCGCGGTCTCCAGCGCGCGCGGCATCTGGGCAGGAGTCGAGACCAACTGACAGTAGTAACTGCACTCCTTGAACAGAAGACTCCGGATGCGTCTCCTGGAAATAATCGGAGCCGATCTCGGCGCTGGGAATGTGTGCCGCGATTGCGAGAACCGGCACGGAGCTTCGATGGCAATCGAAGAGTCCGTTGATGAGATGAAGGTTGCCGGGACCGCAACTCCCGGCGCAGACGGCGAGCTCGCCGGTGACGTGCGCGTCGGCGCCCGCGGCAAAGGCCGCGACTTCCTCGTGGCGGACGTGGACCCATTCGATGGTTTTCTGCCGGCGCATCGCGTCGGTGATCCCGTTGAGCGAATCGCCGACTATTCCGTAGATTCTCTTAACCCCAGCCGCGGCGAGCGTCGCTACTAAGCTTTCTGCTACTGTCGGCATGATTTGTTTCCTCCTTCATAGCAGCGGTCGTGGGACTCGTCACGCTCAAATTTTCCGGTATTTGACGATTTTACTGCGGAGTCGCTTTTTGGCGCGAACTGCGACTCAGACCAGTTTTTGGTACTCGGGTTTGTAGACATGCTGCCGAATGAATTTCTCGATATTGGCCGGACGTTGCACGCGGGCCAGGCCAGCATCGAAGACGAGCTTGGCTACTCGCACTGCGGTCTGGACCTCGACCTCCAGGATGTTGGACTGCGGCGGGAAGAGCATCCCCAGCTTCAACTGCTCGGGAGTTACCTGGTCGGCGACAGCATGTGCGGCCTCGATGAACATTTCATCGGTCGCGCGCTTCGCGTTCGTGGCGTAAATGGCCATGCCGACGGCGGGGAAGATGTACAGGTTGTTGGCCTGCGAAGGCAGGAACGTCTGCCCGTCGAGATGAACCGGCGGGAATTGCACGCCGCCGGCGTAGATCGCCTTGCCCCTGGACCAGGCGTAGGCCTGCTCGGGCAGACATTCGTGTTTATCGATCGGGTTGGACAGGGCGAAGATGATTGGCCGCGCGTTGAGGCGCGACATCGCCTCGACGACCTCCCGCGAGAACAGTTTGCCCACGGTGCTGACGCCGATGAGGACGGTCGGCTTGAAGTCCTCGATGGCCGCGACGATCTGCGGGCACTCGCTCGCCAGGTCGAGATGATCGAAAGGTTTGCTGGGCGGGAGTTTGTGCGCGTAGGGCAGCTTGTGTGGGGCAAGGCCGGGACGTCCGGCAACCACCAGTCCCTTGGTGTCGAACATCCGGATCTGCTGCCGGGCCACGTCGGGCGCGAGGCCCTGTTGGCCCATCGCGGAGACGATCAGGTCGGCGAGGCCGATGGCGGCGGAGCCGGCGCCAAGAAAAAGGACCCGTTGCTCCTTGAGCTGGCCGCCGGTGATCTTGAGCGAGTTGATAAGGCCGGCCAGCGTGACGCCGCCTGTGCCCTGTATGTCGTCGTTGTAGCAGGAGACCTTGTTGCGGTAGCGGGCAAGCAGCGCGATCGCATCTGATCCGGTCCAGTCTTCGAAGTGGATGCAGCAGTTCGGGAAGACCTCCTGAACGGCATCCACGAACTCGTCCACGAAGGCGTACAGCTCCTCGGTCGGCGGGCGATGCTGCCGCAGGCCGACGTAGAGCGGATCGCGGAGATAGGTTTCGTTGTTCGTGCCCGCATCCAGGTACATCGGCAGCAAGCCCTCCGGCGGCACGCCCGCCGCAGCGGTGTAGAGCTGCAGCTTGCCGATCGGAATGCCCATGCCGTTGGCGCCCAGGTCGCCCAGGCCGAGGATGCGGCCGGCGTTGGTCACGCAGATGAACCGCACGTCTTTGACCGGCCAGTTGCGCAGTACGTCCTTGACGTGCCCCTTGCGGGTGATCGACAGATACATCCCGCGCGGCCGGCGGAAGATGTGGTCGAACTTCAGGCAGGCCTCGCCGATCGTTGGGTCGTACACGATTTCGAGGAAGCGGGCCGGGTCCGACATCAGGGTGCGATAGAAGAGCGTCTCGTTCGCTCTCGAGCAGACCCATCAGGTAGATGAAGCGATCGAGATCGGTGGCCTTGTGCTTGAGCTGCAGCAAGACACGGCTCAGCTGAGTCTCAATCGACTCCGTCACATCGGGAACCAGCCCGACTAGTCCGAGCGCCCGCCGCTCGGCCTCCGTATAGCCGGTGGACTTGTTGAGTCCTGGGATCGTGCAGAACGTCGATGCCGTCGTTTGCTGTTGCCAGTCCTGGAATTAGACATTGGTTATCCTCCGTTCGAGATAGTGAAATCCGACTTTCACCTACTTACGTTCCCGGCGACGTAGGGATGGACCATCTTCGCGGGATCGACGACGCGGTCGAACAGCTCTTCCGTCACGAAGCCGAGCTTCAGCGCGGCGGCCTTCAGCGTAAGGTCGTTATCCATCGCGTAGTGCGCAATTTTTGACGCCTTGTCATAGCCGATGACCGGCGAGAGCGCCGTCACCAGCATCAGCGAGCGGTCCACATTCTCTTTGATCTTCTTTAGATTCGGCTTGGTGTCCTCGATCAGGAACTTGCGGAAGTTTGTGCATCCGTCGGTCATGAGTGTGATTGAGTGGGTAAGGTTGAAAATCATCAGCGGCTTGTAGACGTTCATCTCGAGGTAGCCGCTCGCGCCGCCGAAGCCAGCAGCCACGTCATTAGCCATCACCTGCACGGCGATCATGGTCAGCGCCTCGGCCTGGGTTGGATTCACCTTGCCCGGCATGATCGAGGAGCCGGGCTCGTTCTCGGGGATCTCCAACTCCTCAAAGCCGGCGCGCGGGCCGCATGACATCAGGCGGATGTCATTGCCGATCTTGTAGAGCGATACCGCCAAGGTGCGGAATGTGCCGGACAGCTGCACCAGCGCATCATGCGCTCCTTGCACGGTGAACTTGTTCGGCGCGCTGACGAACGGCAATCCTGTCAGCTTCGCGATCTCAGCTGCCGCCGCTTCGGCGAAGCCCGGCGCCGCATTGATGCCGGTGCCGACCGCAGTGCCGCCGAGCGCCAGCCGGTACACGCCTTTCAGCGCGTCGTCGATTCTCTCGATGTCGTCGGTGAGCATCCCGGCGTAGCCCGACCATTCCTGGCCCGAGCGTGAGCGGAGTGGCGTCCTGCATGTGGGTGCGGCCGATCTTTACGATGTCCTTCCATTCCTCGGCCTTCGCTGCGATAGCGTCGCGCAGGCCGGTGACGGCAGGGATTAGCCGCCCCGTCACGTTCACCGCCGCCGCGATGTACATCGCAGATGGGAACGTGTCGTTGGACGACTGCGACATGTTCACATGGTCGTTCGGATGGACCGGCGCCTTGCTGCCCAGTGCGGTGCCCGCGAGTTGGCAGCAGCGGTTGGAAATCACCTCGTTGACGTTCATGTTGAACTGCGTGCCGCTGCCCGTCATCCACACGTGCAGCGGGAACATGTCGTGATGCTGCCCGGCGAGGATCTCGTCGCAGGCCTGCACGATCAGCCGATGGGCAGAATCGTCGAGCCGTCCGCCGGCGTGGTTGGCGTTGGCGGCCGCCTTCTTCAGCGTTGCGTAGGCGGTGATCATCTCCCGCGGGATCAGGTCGTGGCCGATGCTGAAATGCTCCAGCGAGCGCTGCGTCTGCGCACCCCAAAGCTTGTCAGCAGGCACCTCGACCACGCCCATGCTGTCGGTTTCTCTTCGAAAATGGGTCATGGGAATCCTCCGATTTAAGTCCGACACTCATCAGGCGGGAAAAGTGGCCGCTCAAGGTTGTGAGGTGCGGCGTCTATATTTGCGGAAGGTTAAGCTGAAAATGGGACGAAGGTCTGAGCTCGAACACGTCACTGGTCGTGACAGACGTGTTCAAGTTCCTCCGGAAACACCACGCAATCACCGCCATCTTGCCATCTCACCTTCATTAAGGTCCGATCCATGTTGCGTATAACGCCCATGATCGTCACTTCTTCGCGCGGGAGATGAACTTCGCCGCTGCGTGGATCTCTCACCCATTTCACTAGAGTCGCGGTATTCATGGTCACTTTCTCCTGCTGGATCTCCCCAACCAACGATTCACCTGGTAGGCGCGACACATCGCGTCGCATTTCGTGCGCCCCTTTTTCACGTCTCTGTGCAGAAGGAACGGAGGTTACTGCAATGGTACGCAAAGCAGTCTGGCGGGTTTGGTATGGCAGGCGCTTGGGAATCCCGAAGTCTTTTGAAGACGTCGGTAATTTTGACAGCGCGGTAAATTTTGCAGCTTTCGTCGATGCTGACCGAATCGAAGTCGTCCTTTGCGATCTGACGACCACGTTGCCAGCCGCCGAGATCGCCGCATGACGATTCTTCGTCCTTCTTCGGCTCGTTGAGGTGGGGATCGGTAACAATTATGATTTCGAACCGCACTTAAGAATCGAAGGGTACCTCAGATCAACAAAGCCATGGCCGGCTTCGCCAAACCGGAGATCCGCCTCGCGCAGCCGGCTGGATGGTTCGATCAGCTCGCGGCGTTGCTCGGCCGCGAGCTTGCGCCCAGCTCACGAAAACTCCGCACTGCCCTTCGCATGACCACGATCGGCACGATCGGCGCCGGCCTGATCGCGAGCGCTCACGTCAACAACCAGCTCGGCACTTACATCGTGTGGCTGCTGGTGGGCGCGGGACCAATGATGGCTCCTCGCAAAGCCGTCGCGTTTCTTGTCGCGGAGGCGATAGCGCTGTCGGCATCAGTGGTGATGGCGGGGATATTGGCGGAAACGCCGTGGCTGATGCTCCCGTTTATCTTCGCTGGTGTTTTCAATTTCGACCTACTTGGGAACGACTCGTAACCTCGGCGCTGCGCTCCTCCTCATCCAGGTCGTCTGCTTCGATACCCTCTACACCGTCGTGTTTGCGCCCGGGGAAATCGGTTGGGGCGCGGCAGGCGCATTCGGCGGCAGCGTGATCGCTTTCGGCACGATCCTTCTGTTCGACAACTGGCTGTGGCCCGACCCCGGCGAAGCGATCCTGCTGGAATCGTTGGGCGCGACCGTCGCGCGCGATCGTTCGCGGCTACTTGAGGCTGCAAATTTTTATCTGGATCGCCGGGACTCGCCGCGGCCGCCGATCCCACCGCCGACTTCCGATCTTCCCGCACACGTGGCTCTTCTGAATCGAGCCGTCGCCGAGGGCGTGACCGCGCATCGCCAGGCGATCCTGCTTGCGGCTATCACGCGAGTTGCGCGCATTGGTCTCGAAGTGGATCGCCTGACCGACGCCGCGCGACAGAACGTACCAGACGAGATTCGGAATATGGTGCGGCCGGAAATTCAGGCGAGTGTGAAAGCGATTGCGACAGTGTTGGACGAGATTGCGCTCGAACTGCCGACGCACATAGCTGTTGGTGCCGACGCGACGCCTTCTGCCTCGCGGACCCGCGCGCGATCGGCGCTATGATGCTCTCAGGGCCCGCATCATCCAGGTCAGACCAGTCTATGTCCGAACCGCGAGTTCCGCGGAAATCGAAAATTTCGCGTCATTCACCGATTCGCTGGCTGTCTTGACTGCACATATCGAGCGCCTGCTTGACGAGCCTCCGCAGCCAGCCGCACGGGCGCTCGCGAGCAGTGCTGTTCCGCGGACTGACGCTTGGGATCTTGCTGTAGTCAACTATTCGATAAAGGTCGGTCTGTGCTCGGTGATCGGTTTTGTGGTCGGCCTCATTACCCAACGCGCCGATCTATCTACAATCCTGACGACGATACTAATAACCTGTCTTCCCACCTACGGCGCAGCTATCCGCAAGATGATTCTGCGGATCGTCGGAGCGTTAATCGGCGGAGTGGTTTCTCTTCTGGCGATCATAATCGTCACGCCCAACTTCGAAACTCTGCCGGCTTATCTGCTCGCCGTCTTCATAGTCTTTTATATTTCCGCGTACGCCTCTCTCGCCAGCGGACGGGTTGCATACGCAGGAAAGCAGATAGGCACGACTTTCGCGCTGGTATTCGCTGGCTTGAGTCCGGCGCTCGACGTCTATGAGCCGCTCTGGCGCATCTGGGGAATTTTGCTTGGCACGATGGTCGTGGCAATCGTCACTATGCTGTATTGGTGGCCGGAATACGCCGGTGATTCCTTGTTGCCGAGGCTGCGTCAAGTAATTCGCGACACGCTTGCGCTGGCGCCCGGCGGTGATGCGGCGAGCACTGTGGAGGGAATCCAGCAGGCTAACTCGGCGAGCATGCGCGCGCTCGCGGAAATTCTCGAGGTCGCAGATGATGCGCAATTGGAGGGCCGCACCAGCACGGTCAACCACAGTGCGATCGTCGAGGCGGCAGGAACGCTCCGGCGCATCGCGAACCGGCTGGCCTCGATAGCGACTGAACGTATCGCCACTCCCACGCCGCAACTCGATTCGGTGACCGAGTCGGCGCGCGAGGCGGTGCTCGAGGCAATTCGCCGGCACCTTCAGTCGTGGCTCGATTTCTTCGGTAGTGCTGACAGCCTGAGCCGGCCGGCCGCCGAGGCAATCGTGCGGTCATACTCACCCGATGACCTCGGAAAGCCCATCGAGCAGTTCGGCTCACGGCTGGAGGAGCGAGAATTCGCGCGAATCGAATCGTGGACTGTCGATCAGCGACGCGCAGTTCTGGCGGAACTGCACGCGATGCGCCGGCTCGAATACCTGATCTCCCAGTTGAATCGATGGCTCCCGCAAATTCCAGGCCCGGCGTCGAGCCCCGCGCACTAAGCAGAGCGCTATTCCATCTTCACCAACAGTCCGCGCGATCGCGCCGACTCGAACATCCATCGGAAGAAGACGATCGCAAAGACGAAATAGATCAAGTTCAATCCGAGACCCCATTTGAAGTGCAAGGCGGAAAATCCACCTCTGCTCGATAGCTTCGCGCATACCTTCGAATGAGTGCGTCGTCGGAAGTATCGAGGCTATCGGGCGCAGGAAGCTCAGGCAGTGAGCTCAGCGGGTAGAATACGCATGACAACGGCATCAGGATGCCGGCGAAGCTCCACGCCATCGCCTGGAATTTCGTGGTGTAACGGAAGATCAAGCCGGTAACTACTATGCCCATCGTAAGGGCGAACAGAGCCAGGTTCAGTATGAACGGAAAGAGAGTCGGCAACGCGGGAAAGATGTCGTAGTGATAGAAGAGCCAGGCGATCAAAGCCTCCACGAATAAGCCGACCATCGCCTTGGCAAGGGTTACGATTATCAGCCCGGTCACGTATTCCGATACGCTAAGGGGCGAAGCAAACAGGCTAACAAGGTTTCGCGACCATAGCTCTTCGAGAAATCCTACTGCCATGTCGCGTTGGAATGCGTTGAAAAGCCCCCAGAGGATGACTGCCCCCAGCAGGCAACTGAGAATTCCGGGCTGCAAGCGGTCGCCGTGGCGTAGATACAAGGTGAAGAAGCCCCAGACCAGGATGTTCACCACTGGCCAGTACACCATATAGGTGATGTGATTCGCGTTGCGGCGCACTTCATAGGTGTGCCGCAGGATGACCGATCTAATTCGATACAGCTTCATCTGGCCGACGCCCCGCAATGCGAATGAAGACCTCTTCGAGAGCAGGTGCATTGCGATCCTCGTTCAGAATTTCGCGAGTTACTTCGATAGGAGTTCCGGTTGCGATGATGCTTCCCTTGCTGAGAAAGAGAATCCGGTCGCACATCCGCTCGACCTCATGCATGTTGTGCGAGGTGTAGAGGATCGTTGTTCCACGCGTCTTCTGCAGATCGAGCAGAACCTCTCTCACCTGGATCGCCGCCTGCGGATCAAGGTAAGCGGTCGGCTCGTCGAGCAACAACAATTCCGGATTGTTCAGAAATGCTTTGCAGAGCCCGACGCGGGTGATCTCGCCCGAGGACAACTTCGACATCGGTTTTTTCTTCAATCGTCCGATCCCGAATTTCTCCAACAGCTCGTTGATTTTCACCGCGGGGTCGCGAACGTTGTAGATTCCAGCGAAGACCCTCAGATTCTCCAGTACAGTCAAGCGAACCGGAAACGCCATATATGGCGACGTGAAATTTAATCTCTGGAGGATCAGTTCGCGGTCCGTTTCGAGATTCTTCCCGAACAGGCGCACGCTGCCTGCGTTCGGCGAAATCAGGCCCAGCATCATGTGGATGATGGTCGTCTTGCCGGCCCCGTTGGGACCGACCAGGCCGGCAATTTCTCCGGCGTGAACGACGAACGATACGTCGTGGACCGCCGTGAACTTGCCGTAAGTTTTTGTCAATCGCTCGACGGTAACGAGCATCGCGCCACAGTACGCCACGAGCGCATCCATAACAAACGGTTCGTAGCGCTATTTTCCCGCGCGCGAACAAAGCTCGGCGACTGTCGGAAGCATAGCTGTGCGACAGTTTGCGTGTTCCCTATGTAACCCCGGGAAAGTAAAATTTACCCGACAAAATCGCTTGAAACATGACGGCAAAATTCGTATCCTGCCGCTCCAGTTTGGTTCTCAGTTTGAGCTAAACGACAAACATTGATGGGGGCGAGATCTCGAAGGAGAGGATAACCAATGACTTCACTGTTTCCGTCATTGCCCAAAGTCGATGTAGCCCGCGGCTCCACTTTGCCACGCGTCTGTATAGCAACGTGGGAAATCGAGGGACCATCGCGCAATGCTGGCATAGGTACGGCGTATACCAGCCTCGCCGACGCGTTGAAGCGCGCCGGCTACGATGTGAGTATCCTTTTCCTTCTCGGATGCCATCCCACTGACGGAAACATGATCGATTGGGTCGATTACTATCGCACCGAGAAGGGCATGAAATTGATTCCGCTTCCCATGGCGCATGAGCCGCGCATTCATGCGGCCTGGGCTTCCAGCGTGTCGTATCACACATATGTCTGGCTGAAGGCGCATCAGCACGACTTCGACGTCATCCATTTTCCCGAATGTCAGGGTCTGGCATTTTATAGCTTGCTGGCGAAGCGCCAGGGGCTCGCTTTCGGTGACGCGACCTTTGTGATCGGTACGCACGGTCCGACATTCTGGGTAAAGGAAGGTAGCCAGGACTATATACGCAATCTGGGAGAGCTCGAGATTGATTTCATGGAACGCACCAGCGTCTCCGCTGCGGATATCGTCGTGAGTCCCAGTCAATACCTTCTCAACTGGATGCAACAAAATGGTTGGGAACTTCCCGAACACACTTACGTTGCGCCCTATGTCCTTCCCAAGACTGTCCTATCTGAAGAGTCCGCGCCGCGTCAGAAGCGAAAGGAAGTTCGCGAGATAGTATTCTTCGGAAGACTTGAGATCAGAAAGGGCCTCAAGCTCTTTTGCGATGCGGTCGATGAACTTTGCGCGGACCCTGACCATCGCGAGTTCGAGGTCACCTTCCTGGGAAAGGAAACCCAGCTCTACGGTCGTTCGAGTATCGGTTACATCAGCGATCGTTCCAAGGCCTGGAACGTTCCCTGGCACCTTGTCTCCAATAAGTATCAAAAGGCCGCAATCGAGTACCTTCGAGGAGATGGGCGGCTTAGCAGTGGTATCGTCTCTCGCCGACAATTTTCCTAACACTGCGCTGGAATGCGTTGGCGCGGGTGTACCGCTGCTGGTCAGTAATGTTGGAGGCATCCCGGAAATTATCGATCCTGCCGATAGGGAGAACGTTTGCTTCGAGCCACGACCTGATGTGCTGGCGGAACGTATCAGAGGTGCGCTCGAACATGGCGCCTTCTCCGCGCGACCGTCGGCTTCATTCGCTGACACCGAAGGTAACTGGGTGCGTTGGCATGCGGGCCTTTCGAGTCGCGGCAGGAATGAGCAGCCCGCTCGCAAGGAACGTCCGGCGGGCAGGGAATCAATTTTTCCATTGGTGAGCGTGTGTTTCGCGTACAACGTCAGAGAGAAAGGTGCCGATGCAACGTTGGCGTCGCTGAAGCAGCAGGATTATCCACACCTTGAGATCATTGTGGCCGAGTGCGGAAGCGAGGCTTCGTCCCCGTCAAAGGCATCTTCTGGCCGGTTAGGAGATCACGAACTGCGCAAGATTTATCGGCGCGGTAACGAGATGGGCGCGGCCAGAAATGCGGCAGTGCGCGAGGCGAAAGGCGAGTACCTGTTCTTCGTCGATGATCACACCCTATTGTTGGCGCCTAACGCGATCTCCGTCTTCGTTCAGGTTGCGCAACGCGTAGATGCCGACATTCTCACCTCGGCAATCAGCTTTTTTCTAGGGTCGTCGAATGGCTCTTCGGAAAGTCGCCTGGAACATTCGCGCAGGCCTTTCCTGGGAGGAGATGCCGCCACGGGTGCTTTTGTCAACTGCTTTGGCAGCACCAATGCGCTTGTGCGGCGCGACGCGTTCGACACGATCGGAGGATTCAGCGACGAAGCAGTGTCGACCCTTGACGATTGGGAGCTCCTATCCAAAGCAGCTCTGTCAGGCTTGCGGATCGAAACGATGCCGGAAGTATTTCTCTGGCACCGTGAAGATCAGGATCGGGAGAGCATGGTTCACTCGCTCGTGAATGCGGTACGTAGCGCTCGGCCGTATACCATACCTGGTCGCCAGGTCGCGCCTGCCGTCGAGCGGACGCTGTCCAAGGTGGTGCAATTCGGCCAAGGACTGAAGTTCGAGCGAGATGCTAACACTGGAACTCCTCTCTCGCGCGGAGAACAGGGCCCTGCGGTGACAGGCTAAGAAGGTGAGAAACGTCGCGTAACCACGTAAGCGGAAGATTTCCTTTCCGCGGGAAGAACCAGGTGACAGCAGACTAGTTTCGATATGCCATCTTCACGCGCTGTACTGGTCCTTGGAATGCATCGGAGCGGAACCAGCGCGCTCGCCCGCGGCCTGCAGATGCTAGGCGTCTATTTGGGGAACGACTTTATAAGCCCCAAGCCCGATAACCCTACCGGTTATTGGGAGGATAGGAATATCTACGAGATCAACGAACGCCTGCTAGCTATTTTCGGGCTCAAGTGGGAAGAGGTCGCACTCATCGATGATGCTCGATGGGACGCACCAGAGGTAGAAGGCCCTGCGGACTGAGGCGGTCGCGTACCTCAAATCGCAATTCGTCAGTCATCCTCTGTGGGGATTTAAGGATCCGCGCACTATTAGGCTGTTACCCTTCTGGCGCTCAGTGTTACGCTCGCTCGAGGTAGATGAATGCTATCTGCTGGTGATCAGAAACCCGCGCAGCGTGGCTAATTCTTTAATCCGGCGTCATGGTATGGACGCTGTAACAGCGCACTTGCTGTGGCTGGTTTACGTGGTTCCGAACTTAAGTATGATTGCCAATCGACCATTTATAGTTGCCGACTACGACCTGGTCATGGCCGATCCGCGACAGGAGCTTGAACGTATCGCCAACGGTCTGAAAATTCCGTTGACTGATACAAGTAAGGCGGGGATCGATCAGTTTGCCAGCGACTTTCTCGATCCGAATTTGCGACATAGCTTCTTTAACGTCTCGGACTTTGAACTTGATCTCAATCTGCCTCCGCTGACTCGGGAAGCTTACCTGTGGCTGCGTTCGCTGGCGACCGATCGAACCGCTAATGATTCGCCTCGATTCTGGACAGCCTGGGAGAACAGCCGCAAGGCTGTTGAGAGACTAATCGTCGGCGCGAGTTCCGCATGACTGGTATCAATACGCAAAACCATGAGCGACTGGATACCGATTCCTCTACGAGGGGCGTTAAGTTGTTCGTGGTGATCGGCGCTCAACGAACCGGCACCAACATATTGCGCGAGATTCTCAATACCAACGACGAGATCGCGATGCTTGGCGAGGTGCTCACGCCAAGCCCAGCGCCTGCGCACTGGGCTAATTTTTGCCGCACTCTGCCGGTTCGCACTGTTCATCCGGCGAATGTAGGTGAGGCCGAAGCGCTCCTCGAGCGATACTTCGAATTTGTTCAGTATCGGATTCTCAACCACTGGGAAGGCAATCGGAAGAACCGAAGTCACGCCTTTGGCGTGGATATTAAGTACAATCAGCTTCGCGACATAGCGCCGGCAAATTGGAGTTCTTCATCTCCTGCATTCATTCTCGGTTATCTGCGATCTCGCGGCGCTACTATTATTCACACGACGAGAAATGTAATCCACTGCGCGATTTCGACTTTTATCGCCGCGCAACGAAATGTCTGGCACAACTATGATGGCGCCGTGATTGACCGCAGCTACCATCTTGATATTCAAGAGTGCCTGGCATACGCGCGGACAGTTCTTAAGCATCGCGAGGCCTTCATTGAGGCCGCATCTGGATGCAAGGTCATCAATTGCTCCTATGAGAGCCTGACTGACGACATCGCGAGAGCCGGCTCTCAGGAGGAGATTCCCGCAGCGCCCGGTCCATTGTGGGATATCGCGCATGCACTCGAGGCTTCTTTTACATTTCGCTATGACCGACGTCTTCAGAAGGCCATCAATATTCCATATTCCAGATTGCTCTCGAACTACGATGCGCTTATCAGCCAGCTAAAGGACTCTGAGTTTTCGAACCTTGTTTCGACGCTTGAGTAGCGAACCCTTATGGTAGAGGCCAAACCATGGCTGGATCCAAATGCACAAGCCGGTAGCTATGCCTTGGGCCTGCTCGGTTTGGAAGAGCGCAAGTTGCTCTACCAACTGGCTCGCCACAACTACACCGGCGAAGGTGCCGTGGTAGATCTCGGGTCTTTTTGCGGCGCATCCACCTGCTGCCTCGCCGCGGGCCTGAGGGACAATCCGCGAGCCGCCGGCCGTCACGTAGACTCCTACGACAGCTTTATTGCCAGCGAGCCTTACCTTGTCGACTTCGTTCGCGAGCAATTCGGTGAACCGATCGAAATGGGGCAGTCTTTCGCCGCGACGTTTCGACGCGCGACTGCTGAGTTTACCGATCTCATAGAGGTTCATGCGGGAGACCTACTCGAGCAAAGCTGGCCCTCGGATAAGCCTATCGAGATACTCTTTGTCGACGTGGCTAAGACGCTGGCTCTCAGCGGTAGGGTGTTGACTGAGTTCTTTGCGCATCTAACGCCGGGAAAATCGATTGTCATTCACCAGGATTTCTATCACCCTACCGCATTCTATCTTCCGGTAGTGATGGACTTTCTCATCGATCATTTCACCATAATCGAACCTGGTCGCGACTGGTCCGTGGCGTTCCGCCTTGAGACGCCAATCCCACAAGACAAATTGCAGGTTGCGAGTCATTACAAATTCTCGTTCGCTCAACAGCAGTCTGCGCTGCGACGCATGATGCGACGGGTCGGGATGCCAGGAAGCGATTATCTTCGCCTGTCGGAGTGTGCGGCAATCGGCACCCATTTCGGCGAGCAACAGTTTCGGTCAGCGCTGGCCGCCGCAATTCGACGGTCGAGATTTCAAAACGATCGCGTGTGGTCCGACGGCCTCGCCTGGTGCAGCGACTTTAAAGCCTCGCGAATCCGCACGAGGCTTTATGGGACAGCGTCTTTGATGCCTCCTCCGACGACCACCGATAAGGCTCACCTTATGCTGTCGGCAGTACTATCCGAGATCGCCGCGCGGATTATGCCAGGCGTCGGGCCACGTCTCACGGGATAGCACTCTCCACCGAGCATGCGACGATCCAGGCTCTTAGCTATCGCGTTTCTTGTGGTTGCGAGCATCGTATTGCTGGGATGGTCATCCACTATTGAGGCTCCCTTTATCGTCTACTTTCTAGTGGCCAGTGCGGGGGCGATAACAATCGCGCTATTGTCGCGTCCTGAGGTACTCCGTAACGGCGCCCTGATCTGTGGCTCAGTGTTGTTCAGTATGGCCTTAGTCGAGACCTATATGTACTATGCTAATCGCTCCGAGATCATCATCACAAGGACAGTACCGGTGGAGTGGCGCCGGGATGAGACGGGCATGGGTTCTCGACCTGTCCCAAATACGACGATTACATTTGAAGAATCGCTCGGCGGTCAGCTGATCAACGACGTCACCTACAGATTCGATGGCAGCGGTCTTCGAGAAATCCCTGGATCAGTTCAAGGAGGACCTTATAAGGTCGTCTTCTTCGGTTGTTCTTATATGTTTGGTCATGGGGTCAAGGACGATCAGACGCTGCCATATTACTTTGTGCGCGAAGCAAAACGCACTTTCGAAGGGTTTAATTTCGCGGGCGACGGCTGGGGACCGCATCAGATGCTTAGGGAGATTGAAACCGGCTTCATTCGCCGTGTGGCGGGTAAGCCCGAACTTGCGATCTATGAAGCAATCCCGGATCATCTGCGGCGGGTCGCTGGCAGGGCGCCGTGGGAAGACGGGCCAAAGTACGACCTATGCCGAGGTAACGGAGCTTGTTACTCGGGACAGTATCATAGCGCCGACTACGCGACATACCGGCGTTGGCTGGACAGAAGCTGGATCGTAAGGTTTTTCGAAAACCACTCCGAGAAGCTATCGCAACCTTCCGACATCCCACTTTATTTGGCAGTACTGAAGAGGACTCGATCATTGCTCGAGCAAAACGGAACTCGTTTTGTGATCGTCTTATGGGATTCGAATGAGCTGGCCAAGACGATGATGAAAGCCTTGAGGGCGAATCAATTTGACGTGATCGCGCTTTCTTCCATATTTCAGAAGAGTGATCTGCAAAACGGACTGTTAGTCCAGCTCGATCGGCATCCGTCGCCGCCGACCAACGAGGAGATTGCAGCTTACCTGTGGAAGCAAGTCGGCGAGCCATTGGTGGATGCAAAGCACCCGCGATGAAGACTTCGAGCGATCTGAATTTTCCGGAACGCGTTGGATACGGCGAAGCCCTCAAGAGGTCATCCGACCGCGCCTTTGGTCTCGTATTCACGGTATTCTGGAGTATAGTGGCCGTCGCGCCGCTGCGAAAAGGTGGTTCGATTCGAACATGGGCGGTAGTTCTGGCCGCAGCGTTCCTTGTCTGCGTCCTCGTTCGGCCGGGTCTCCTAGGACCGCTGAATCGCTTGTGGCAAAGGTTTGCACGCTTGTTGCAAACACTAACCAATACAATTGTGATGACGACCCTGTACTGTTCAACCATCGTCCCGTTCGGACTCATCATGCGTCTGATGAACCGAGACGTTTTGCGCTTGCGCTGGGATCGTGGGTCTGCCTCTTACTGGATACCGCGCGATCCTCCCGGACCGCCACCTGGGTCGATGAAAGATCAGTTTTAGCAGGTTGTATGGATTTTCTTGCCGAACTGTGGCGGTTCTTGCGAACCCGCAAGAAATTCTGGCTCCTACCTATGATCCTTGTGTTTGCGATCATGGGCGCACTCCTGGTTATCACTCAAAGCAGCGCGCTGGCGCCTTTCATTTACACCTTGTTCTGAGCCGACATGCGAGTGCTTGGCATTTCCGCGTTCTATCACGACAGCGCCGCAGCGCTGATCGAGGATGGCCGGATCTTGTCCGCGGCGCAGGAAGAGCGCTTCACGCGCAGAAAGCATGACGCACGGTTTCCTCGACGCGCGATCGACTTCTGCCTGGGACAGGCAGGACTCTCACTGAGCGAGGTTAATTACATAGCCTTCTATGACAAGCCGTTTTTGAAGTTCGAACGCCTGCTCGAGACCTATCTGGCTTTCGCGCCCCGTGGATTCAAATCGTTTCGAATGGCGATGCCGATATGGTTGCGAGAAAAGCTTTTTCAGAAGCGTGTACTGCGCCGCGCGCTTACCGAATTCAACGGCGGACTCGATCCGAGTGATAGGTTGCTGTTCGCTGAGCATCACCAAAGCCACGCTGCATCAGCGTTCTTTGCATCGCCCTTCAAGCAGGCGGTGATACTCACCCTCGACGGTGTCGGCGAATGGGCGACTACTTCGGCGGGCTTGGGGAACGACAACCAGCTCGAAATGATTAAGGAGATACACTTTCCGCATTCGCTAGGTCTGCTCTATTCCGCGTTCACCTACTACGCGGGTTTCCGGGTCAATTCGGGCGAATACAAGTTAATGGGTCTGGCGCCCTATGGCTCACCGCGCTTTCGCGATCTGATCCTCGACAACCTTATCGATTTGAAAGCTGACGGTTCATTCCGATTGGATTTGAGCTATTTCGACTATTGCGTGGGCCTAAGGATGACGAATCGGAAATTCGACCAGTTATTCGGGGGCCCGGCTCGAAAACCTGAATCTCCACTCACACAGCGCGACATGGATCTGGCGGCTTCGATCCAGTCGGTGACCGAGGAAGTGATACTTAGACTTACCCGAGCGCTCGCCGCGGAGACTGGATCCAGAAATCTCTGTCTTGCAGGAGGCGTGGCGCTCAATTGCGTTGCCAACGGCAAGGTCTGGCGTGATAGGCGGTTCGAAAATATCTGGATTCAGCCCGCGGCCGGTGACGCCGGCGGTGCAATCGGCGCGGCTGTCGCGACTTACCATCAGTTCCTGAAACAGCCGCGTCGCATCGAGGGTCAGGACCTGATGCATGGATCATATCTTGGTCCTTACTTTTCTCAGAATGATATCGAAAGCCGCTTGGCTGCACTGGGTGCGCGGTTCGAGGTCTGCGATGATGAGACTCTTATGGATGCTAGCGTCGACGCATTGGTCGCCGGCAAAGCTCTCGGATGGTTCCAGGGACGAATGGAATTCGGGCAGCGTGCGTTAGGCGCCCGTTCGATCCTTGCCGACCCACGAAGTCCTACTACTCAGCGAACGTTGAATCAGAAAGTGAAATTCCGCGAGTCGTTTCGTCCGTTTGCTCCCTCGGTGCTGCGGGAGGAAGTTAGTGACTGGTTCGATCTCGACTGCGACAGTCCTTATATGATGTTGGTCGCCGAGGTGAATAAAAATCGTCAGCGGTCGCTCACCGATGAAGAGCAAAAGCTATTCGGAATCGAACGCTTGAACATCGCAAGGTCGGAGATTCCTGCCGTCACGCATGTAGACTATTCGGCCCGCATCCAGACGGTGCACCGCGAGACCAACCCGCGCTACCATGCGTTGCTCAGCGCCTTCAGACAGCGCACCGGATGCCCGGTCCTCGTCAATACCAGCTTCAACGTGCGCGGCGAGCCAATAGTATGCACGCCGGAAGACGCGTGGCGATGTTTCATGGGAACCGCGATCGACTCGCTTGCAATCGGCAACTGCTTCCTCGAGAAGGCGCGACAAGACTCATCCGCCAGACAGGAATACGCGGATACCTTTGAACTCGACTGAGTACTACTCGCGAGTCTTAGTTGGCGATTCCGCTAGTCCGCGCATAGTGGTTATGCAACTGCGCCATTCGGCCGAACAGTTCCAGGATATTGCGCGATGAGTGATCGTGATTTATCTCGCGAAAAATCGTGTCCACCGTGACAGCCAGCCGCTCCGGATCTTCCCAGCCGCCGAATGAGCCCAAAGCGATATTCTGTGCAGCCTCCCATGAACTCATTCCCGCCGCGTGACACCTGCGCGCTTCCTTGTCGACATAAACCAGGTAGTCCTGCATCCGCTTGACGCCAGCCTTGTCGGTGATCGGGCCATGGCCGGGAACGACGACGTCGACATCCAGCTCCAAAATTCGGTCGCAGGCTTTGATCCAGTTACTCACCGGACCTGCCCACGCGATCGGAGTCCCCTCGATGAAGAGAATATCGCCCGTGTAGACGACTCGATTCGCAGGAACAAAAGCGATCACGTCGCCCGCCGTGTGCGCCGGCCCGACCTGGATAAGCCTTACCTGCTTGTCGCCGACCTTGAGCGTTTCCTCTCCGGTAAAGGTCCTATCGGGTAGCCTGAATGTAACCCCGGCGAAATCGAACGCTCCGAAAATCTTCTTGAAAAAAGCTCCGACCTCTCCCATCGCGGCGGTATTTTTCATCAGCTGGGCGAGCATCTGCGGATTACCTTCTTCGCGCATCTCGTGCGCCGCCGCTTCTGACGCAATGATCACCGCATTTTTCGCGAGCCGATTGCCAAAGGTGTGATCGCCATTCGAATGCGTGTTCACCACCACGCCGATGCGATCCGCGCCAAAGCCGGTCGCGTCCTGCATCACGCCAAGCATCTCGGCCGTAAGCCGTTCGTCGAAGAGCGTATCGACCAGGAGAGATTGATCCCCGTCGGTAATCAATCCGGCGTTGCTGTAACCCCAGGTGCCGGACGGCTGCAAGTATGCGTACGCGCCACGTCCAAGATCATGCAGACCTTTGGTGAATTGCCATTTGCTCACGACTTTTCTCCCGCGATCTTTCGCTCAGCCTTGTTTTACGTATGTTAGCCCGCCGCGACCGCAATGTTCACACGCGCGTCACTTCGAGCGCGATTCGGGCCTGCCCGCTCATCCCGCTGCCGGTCTGCGGATCAGCCGGCGGCTGCGCGACGCCGGAGCCGTCGGTCGCGCGCACACGCATCATGAAATCGCCGGCGGCCTTCGGCTCGAACCGATACTTCCACACCGTCCACACATACGGCGAGCTGTTCTCGACCAGTTGCGCGTCATGCCACGTGACGCCGTCGTCCGCCGACACTTCGACCCGCTTGATTCCCGAAGGTCCCGCCAGCGCCCAGCCATACATATCCAGCGGCGCGGTCACCTTGGCCTTGTGATCGAAAATCGACATCAGCCCGCCTTCGACGCGCGGCGAGAAAAATCCCGAGTTGACCTTGCGCCAGCACGTGTCGCTCCATCCGCGAACCTCCCAGTAGCCGGGAATTTCGTGGTCCGCAAACTCGATCTCGGTGATCCACTTCGGCTGCTTCATCCCGTATTTTCCCGGAATGAAAATTCTGAGCGGATAGCCGTGCTCGGGTGGAAGCGGCTCGCCGTTCATCAGGTACGGCAGAAAATTCTCCTCGCGCATCAATTCGTCGACCGGCAACACGGTGTGATAGCCGTCCGCCCCGCGCATCGCGACGAACCTCGCACCCCGCTTGACGCGCGCGCGCTCCAGGAGCGGCCGCAGTTGCACTCCGGTCCACTTCGCATTGCCAATAGCGGTGCCGTCGGGCGGATTCGAAATGCATTCCAGCGTCAGCATCTCGTCGATCTTCGGCAGCTTGCGAATATCCGCGTAGGAAAATTGCTGCGGATTCTCGACCAGCCCCTTGATACCGAAGCGCCACGAATTGAGGTCCACGGCCGGCGTGCTCGCGTACGACGTCACGTAAAAGTTCGCGTTGGGAGTCGGCCCGCCGAATTTAGACGCCGTCGGCGCCGCTCGCGCGATTCGCGGAATACTTGCAAGCGCGATCGCCGCGCCCGACGCTGCCAGAAATTTTCGCCGCGTGATCACGTGATCAATCAAGCGGTTCGTCGATATCGGCACCGTCGGACTCCGCTGGGTCGGGCACGACGAACGTCTCCTGCATCCGCGAAACATCGGCGACCAGCTTGCGCGACACAATAATAAACGCCGAGTGCGCGATCATCCTGAAATGCGGCCGCACGCTCATTCCTTTCACCTGCCAATGCCGCAGCAGCGTCTCGAAGCTTTCGATCTCGCCGAAATCGCTGCGCGCCTGAATCGCCTCGACCGTGTCCTTGAGCTGCACCGCCGTCGGCACGTAGCAAACGAGCACTGCGCCGGGCCTCAGAGCATCCGCCGCAACTGCGAGCGCGCGTCCCGGCTCCGCCAGATCGAGAAACATCCGATCGACGCCGGTCTCATCGAAGCCCGTGTAAAGATCGCGCACCTTGACTGTCCAGTTGGGCGCGTCGCCAAAAAATGCGGCCACGTTCTTGCGCGCGGCGTCGGCGAAATCCTCGCGCAGCTCGTACGAGATGACGCGCCCCGCCGGCCCGACCGCTCTCAGCAGCGCAATCGTGAGTGCGCCCGCGCCCGTGCCGCCTTCAATCACCGTCGCGCCCGGAAACACGTCGCCCCAAATCAGCAGCGGCCCGGTGTCCTTGGGATAAATTACCTGCGACGCGCGCGGCAGATGCGGGATCAGGTCGGCATACGTCGGCCGCAGCACGAGGAACGCCTCGCCAGTCGAAAACTTGACGCGCGATCCCTCCTCGACGCCGAACAAATCATCGGCGCGCAACTCGCCGCGGATAAGCAGTTTCTTGCCCGCCCGCAGCATCTTCATGTAGCGGCGCCCCTTGCGATCGATGAAAATTACGGCGTCATTTTCTTTGAGGCGCGAGTCCAAGATGCTTCAACGCTTGCACGCATCGCGAGCGCCCGCAACACGCGGAGCCATTCACTTTATTGATTTTGGTGGCACAGGCTTTATCCTGTGATTTTCTGGTCCTGCAAATCCAGGAAAGAATCACAGGCTGAAGCCTGTGCCACGTGGCTATTGACTATGCGACTCCGCGAACTTACCTTTGAGAATGCACCCGGCCAGATGGTATCATCCAGTGGCCGGGTCGTTTTGCGTAAACGTTGATCCGATTCCAAATATAAATTTTGCGAGCCGCTGATCAAACTCGAGAGCAATTCACGTCATGGCAGAGAAAAAAGCTAAAACCGCCGAGAAAAACGCGGGCAT
Organism: uncultured delta proteobacterium; assembly: GCA_963733715.1. Lineage (GTDB taxonomy): Bacteria > Desulfobacterota > Binatia > Binatales > Binataceae > Binatus. The sequence continues at coordinate 997 of CAVTEN010000036.1, read as the reverse complement.
CCAGCAGAAACACATCTGTCCCAGTTGCGGCGCCGAGAGCAAGGTGACCAAGTTCGCCGGCTTCGGGCGCAAGGGCTTCTACCTCGTCTGCGAGAAGGCTTGCGGCTTCGTCGGACGCACGCGCTAAGCGGGCAGGGGGATTACGCAATGGGTAGAGCGCGCAAGAGCAAAACCTCCAAGCGCGACAAGTACGCTTCGTTCGGGGACATGGCGGACGAGTCGGACGAAGATGCCGACCTTCCCAAGGACGAAGCCGGCCGGCGAAAAATCAAGCGCCAGTACGGTGAGCTGCTCGGCATCCGCATCGAGAAGCTGCGCGGCCGCATCCTCAACCGCGAACGCATCAACAAAACCATCGAGGGCATCTACTTCATCTGCGCCTCATGCATGAAAGTATGTCACTCGCTCGACGACGGCTTCACCGAAGATCCCGCAAATCAGAACAATCTGTGCGGCGCATGCACCAAGGCTCAGGCTGCTGCCACCACGGCGGCAGCGGCGGCCAAGGAAAGCAGCGGCGGATCGTCGCGCCGTTCAACCCGATCTCCACGCAAGCGCGCCGCGGCCAGCTGACCGTACTTGTGCGCATGACCACGAAAAGCTAAACAGGGCCGATGTCTTTACAGCTCATCCCTCCCGATATCAATCTCGATTTCGTCGGGAAGCGTTATTTCTTCGTCGCGCTCTCGACCGCGATCAATATCCTTGCGATCGTGCTGCTGCTTACCAAGGGCCTTAACTACGGCGTCGATTTCGTCGGCGGCAGCGTTGCGCAGATAGAGTTCACCCAGAAGACCAACGGCGACGCGATTCGCAAGGCGCTCGCGCCACTCGACCTGGGCGAAGTCTCCGTTCAGGATTTCGGCAAGGCCGGGCAGTCCTTCCTCGCGCGCTTCGAGGCCGTCAAGAGCATCGGCAGCATTGGGCCCAAGCTCGAGACTGCGCTCGACAAAGCGTACGGGCCGGGCGTCGCGAAGGTAGTGAGAGTCGAAAGCGT
>CAVTEN010000035.1:102500-519662 GCA_963733715.1 uncultured delta proteobacterium | reverse complement strand
ACGAAACGCGCGGAGGTCAAAAACCATGATGAGATTATCGAAGGCCTTCCCGGTAACGTCGTTGGACTCGCGGCCAAGGGCGAGGTGACGAGAAAGGATTACCTTGAGGTGGTGATACCGACTATCGACAAGGCGCTGAAGCGCAACGCCAAGCTGCGGCTTTATTACGATTTGGGGCTCGCAATTCACCGGAATCGATCTCGGCGCCGAGTGGGAAGATTTCAAACTCGGAATTGAGCATCTTTCGCGCTGGGAGCGGGTGGCCGTCGTGACCGACGTCGCCTGGATCAGACATCTGGTGGGCGCTTTCACTTTCTGATGCCCGGAGAAATGCGAGTCTTCACGACCGCCCAGGCATCGGAGGCGCGGAAATGGATCGTGGCGGCGTAGCGATTTCGATGCGCGGACTGTTTCGCGCTATTGGCTTGTACTTCGTCCTGCGCAAACAGGCCATGCACGAATCTGGCTCGCGGCCCAGTTCAATCAAACCTCGCTGCCGCGCCGCCAGTGATACGGTCTGGTTACGCCAATGGTGAAGTTTGCGACGCTCGTGTGGAGGAATCTACGCCGCAGTCCGCGGCGTACGATCCTCACCATCATGGCGATTGCACTGGCGGCGTTCACGTACTCGTCAGCTATCGAGCCTTTAAATATTATGCGCGCAACGCTGAGCACCCCGATTCCGCACGTCGCATCGTGGTGACGAGCGACTCAGATTTTTCAGATCGTTTGCCCGACTCGTACAAGGCCAAAATTCTTCAGGGGTGCCGCACGTCGTCAGCGAGCTTTTCGGGATTGGTGTACTTCGGCGGCGTCTACCGTAGCCCCAGCGACCAGCTCGGAATCGCGGTCGATGCGGACCAGGCGGAACTGATGTGGCCCGATTGGGGCCTTACCTGGGTACGGGCAGGCGCTCCGCGCCAGCGCGACGGCGTGTCTGTGCCCCCGGCTATGATGCGAAAATACGGTTGGCACGTCGGCGAGCAAATCGTCCTTAAAGGCACGATTGTGCCCGTCGACGTTACCCTGCGAATTGCCGACACTCTGGGCGCGAGCGCGCCGCCTGACTCGTTGCTCTTTCGCCGCGACTACCTGGAAGGATCGCTGGATGGGAGCGCTACTGTGAACGCATACCACGTCATGCTCGACCGCGCAGATTCGGTACCCTCGGCAACTGCGGCGATCACGAGATATTCTCGAACTCGGCGGCCGAGACTCACAGCGAATCCGAAGCCGCGTGGTTCTCGAACTTTATCAACCTCGACACTCTCTTCGCGCTGTTCCGGGCGATGGCGCTCCTGGTAGTGGCCCCAGTTGCTCTGGTAGCGCTCAACAGCCTCGTGATCGTGGTGCGCGAGAGGCGTACAGAAATCGCGGTCATGCGCGCGATAGGCTTCAGTCCCGCAGTAGTCCTTTCCCTGACGGTCGCCGAATCAGCGCTCCTACGGTTTTGTCGGAGGAGCGATCGGGTGTGCGGCAACTTTTCTTATCGCCAAGAATCTGCCGTTCTCGCTCCTGCCGCTGGGACCAATTAGATCTGCTCGGGATCGTTTCACCGGGAGTGATCGTGCAGGCGTTTGTCTTATCGGTCGCGATAGGAGCGGCGGCTGGACTGATCCCGGCGCTTGGCTCCGTGCGCCGGTCAGTGGTCGAGTCGATCCGCGCAATAGCCTAGTCGACGAATTTTCAGCTGCGCATGCGGTCACCGATCGAAGCGGTTCGCTCCGGCTTTACGGTTCTTTCTGTGCCCCCCGCCAATAGCGGCCCCAGATCAGTTCCGGGCCGAAGCATAGAACAATACCGCCAACCAGAATCGTATCGCCCAGCAGGCCCCACGTACTGTTTCCCAGCGAGAAAACCCTGAAGCCGACTAACAGGGTGACAAGCGCCATGGCGAGAAAAAACGGACCGGTGAACATGCAGTGAACTCTTTGGCATCGAGCGCTGTTCCACAGGCACATAATCGCGAGCCACGTTAGACCTGCCGTCCAACCGATGGTGTGTTCCCACCAGCCGAGCCGGGCTGTCAGCACCAAAAGAAGCACGCCGAGGCCCCAGAAAATCGCCATCCGTGCGGCGCTGGAACTCAAATCGTGTTGGACGAGCGTCTGATCGGCTTCCACCTCAAGCTCCTTTAGCGGAGTGAACCCTCTGCGGGGCTGTTTTCCTGCTATGGCGCGAGCATCGGCGTCTGTCAACGGTTCTAGGATCCGGCGCGCCGCTTGAAGCCGGCGAGTATCGCATCGGCGAGTGCGCCGTAGTTGCCGTCATAATGATGAGCGCCATTCCTGCGGAACGTTTCGGCGCCTCGATCCGCGAGCGCAGGACAGGCAGTATCGGCTTCGTCCTGACCGTAGAAGCACTGGATCAGGTGCGCCGGAATTTTTGTTGCTTGCGGCAACACTGGAAGTGCGTCGGATCCGGGCGGCTCGCCCAGCCATCCGCGAACAGAGATTTCGAAATCCGCGGATTTTGAGAGTCCTAGCAGAGAGATCAGAACCACGTGGTCACGCAAGCTCGGCGGCAGAAGGTTGTAGGCGAAAGGCATCACGTCGGCGCCGAATGAATAGCCGATCAATGCCACTCTGTCGGCGTGCCACTTGGCCATGAAGGTCTGAATCAAGGCCGCGACCACATTGGCCGTCTGCTCCGGCGTTTTCTTGCTCCAGAAATATCGAAGAGTGTCCAAGCCAACGACCGGTACACCTTGCCGCTGAAGGTCTTCCGCAATGGTCTTGTCGAGGTCGCGCCATCCACCGTCACCCGACAAGAGGACCGCCATCAGCTTCGAGGCATGGTCAACCGGCAGCTCAGCGAGCGGCAACCCGGAGATATCGACAGTCGGCGAAATATTCGTAGGAATTTTTGTGACCGCTGGCCGGGCGTCGCAAGATGCGGCTCGATCAACGATCGCAAGTCGTCGCCCGTGCCATGTTCGGCGGCATCTCGTGGAGATCTATCGGCGCGCCTTCGTGACGCAGCTTCATGATGTATTGGCGATCCGGTTTGTGGACCTATCGGTGTCAATCCGACTATCCAGAAGCCGGGCAATTTTTTTGGAGCACCGTAACTGATATCCGCCTCTGCGCGCCGTCGTGGGCAGGTCGGAACAAATTGGCCGCCTGCTCGCGATTGTCTCCGCAGGATCGAGCGACACGGCACCAGCAATGGTGACCGCGGGAGCCTGGATCAGGTTCAACTCAGCAAGCGTCCCGCCTTCGCCGACTCCTGCGACGATCGGCGTCACGTAACTTTGGAAGCCGGCGCTCCCTCTCCAGCTGGCGGGTGAGCAGTTCAGTGTCGTAAACCAGCTCGTGGCATTTCTCCTTGAGCTTATCGAGACGGCTCAAATATTTTCTACTATCGATCTCGGCGACCAACGCTCCGCTTTTCGCCATCGCTTGCGCGGCAGTCTCATCAGCCTTCGACAATCCTTTTGGGCCGGAAAAGTAGATCACGACCCCGCGAGCCTCACCGGTCGGCTCGGCTAGCTTGACGCTGCCATAGCGGCCGGGCTCGAACGCGTATGCGGTCGATGCACAGAGGCAAAAGGCAGCAGCGATGAAAGCGATCGCACAACGCAGACCTGTCATGTCGCGGAGGAACCTCGCCTGTATCCGCTGGCGAGCGCTGCCACGTCCGCAAGCGTGATGAACGGACCGGCCGCGCCCGACGCTGCCAGATAGCGAGGTTCCCAGACCGGGCGGAACTTATTCTTGAAACTGCGCAGACCCTGAAAATTGTAAATGGGCTTGCCATGCTCCCACACCAAGCCGGCCAGACGATGCCATCGTGACGAAAGCGGCGTGCGCGCTATTCCCGCCAATGGCGCCATCCCAAGACTGAGCCGCTTGAAGCCCCGCGCTTTCAGCTCCAACGCCAACTGCGTGAACAAGCACTCCATCGTGCATGGTGGCGCGCCCGGCACCTGCCGCATAAGTCCTACCGTCGCTTCGGTCTGCAGATCCGTCGTCATGAAAGTGACGAACGCGATCGGCTTACCATGTTGCGATAACAACGCTGCCGATTGAGCCGCGACGAATCGCGGCTCGAAGCCCGCGACCGAGAACCGTCGCTCAGCGGCGTGATTTCTGGCAAGCCACCTATCGGAGATCTCACTGAGCACTTCCCGCTCTTGGCATATCTGTTGAGGAGGCAGTATCTGGAATGTCAGTCCTTCTCGTTCGCCGCGCTTCAGCGCTTGGCGCAGTCCATAGCGCTCGGAACCTTCCAGGCAGAACCGCTCCAGGTAAATGCAGGCCTCTTCGCCTACCTTGACGACTCTGAGACCCGCGTCGAGGTAAAGCGGCAGGCTATCGGGACGAACTTGATAGAAGGCTGCGCGTCCGCCGTGTTTGTCGGCAAGTTCGACGAAGCGCCAAACCAGTTCCGGCCACTCATCGCAACGTCCTACCGGATCGAACAGTGCAACCCAGCTCCTGCCGCGCTTGGCATACATAAGGAACGAGTTTCCCGAGCTGGAGAACAAGAAGCTCTTGTCGCCCATCAACGCCAGCGTCGCGGCACTGCACTCCTGGCCGCGAATTATGGCCGCAGCGCGCGATAGCTCTTGTTCCGAAGGAGGCTCGACCCGGCCGGGCGCCGTCCGCAGCAACTGCCATAGCGAAATGCCGAGCGCCAGAATCGACGCGCCGAGAATCGCCCGCAGCGACCTGGATGCCTGTGCGTCGAACTCGAACTGCCACCAGATTTCCCGCCGATAGGCGATGTCACGAAAGGCGAACAGGAGGATTCCGATCGCGCACGCGATGACGACGGCTATGGCCAGGAACCATCCCAGCCTGAACGGTTGATGCATGAACGCGGCGGGGCGAGTGAACTGGCGTCGCGTCGCAAGCAGAAGACATACCAGGAAAACGATTGCCGCGGTCTCGCCGAATGCGAGTCCCTTGGTCAGACTGAACGCAACATCGGCCAACGCGACGATCAGCGCCAACCACCAGGCGCCGTCGAGGCGATGATATAAGCCGCGCGCGACGAACAGCAGAAGAACCCCGGCCAGAGTGGCAAGCAAGTGCGAGATCTCGACAGCCCATAGCGGCAGAACACCTTGCAGCGCCGCCAATCGCCAATCCAGCGCCGGCGTCGCGCCCGACACAACCAGGACAATGCCCATCGCGAAGGTGACGGCGCTTAGAAAAATCGGCGCGAGCAGTTCGGCTCCCAGCGAAACCCGTTCCCCGCCTTTCGAGCCAAAACGGCCCGGCACGCTCCTCAGTTCCAACCCCGCCAATGATGCGGCGGCGAGCAGTAGAGGCAGCACGAAGTACACGCCGCGATAAATCAGCAACGCAGCAACCACGTCGTTAGCCGGGACAAAGCGTCTCAGCGCGAGGAAGATGACGACGTCGAAAACTCCGAGGCCGCCCGGAACCCGCGTGATCACACCGACCGCGGTCGCCGCAGAAAAAACTGCCGCGAAACTGAAGAAATCGATTTGTGCGCGCGGCAGCAGGAACCACAATGCCCCGCCCGCCGCGGCCAAATCGATCGCGCTCGCCACGAGCTGAAGGAGCGTGATCGTAAGCGAAGGCATCTCGATCGAAAACCAGCCGATTGCCACAACTTGCCGCCGCCATGACCGGAGCAGCAGCGCGAGGAGGAGTACGAGCACAACGGTGGCGCCGGTACATCGAATCGATGTGATTGAAACAGGCAACAGGTGCGTTATCGCATTCCCCGCGAGCATGAGACTTAGAGCTGCGAACGCCGCGAGGCCTATTCCAAATGCCACGTTGATGAAGAGCATGACGCGCGCGGTCTGCTCAGGGCGCGCGCCGACCGCGCCATAGACGCGATCGCGAACCGCATCGGCGGTCAGCGCCTTGAAACTGATGGCGTTGCCGAGTGCGGAGCCGCAGAACGATGCGAGCAGCAGGGCCGGCGTCGATACTTGCACGCCGACATAACTCAACGCGCACAGGTCGCGCGCGACCAATGCCAGGTAGCTAACTGCGGTCAGCAGAATGGAAATCCAGACAAGTCGATGTGGGGTCGCGCGAAGCGCCTGCGTCACTCCGTGATAGTCCAGGCCGCGTGACAAGCCGTTCAGAAGGACGAGCAGTAGCGCACATGCGGCGAGCGCGGCTATAGGACCGGCGATACGCCGCAGAACTTTCGTGCGACTGGGCACCGAGCGATTGGTGTGCAGCAGTTTTTTGTCCATAAGCGACAGCATCTGCGTTTTTTGATCAGGAAGCGTCTCTCGCGTCGGTGAATGTGGAGTCGCCCTCAGTAATAGACGCGTCGTCGATGACTTGAGCCAGCGTCCAGCGAGACGATTGCGATGGCATCGGTTCGCGCGCGACGACTGCCCATTCTCCCTCTCTCACCATGAATTTGTGGGCTTCTCTCACCAGCTCCGGTGCTACGGCGAGACTTGGATTCTTCCGAAGCAACGCGCGTACGCATGCGCGGTCCGACGCGATCTTCTTCTTCAGGCTCTGGCTTCGGCGTCCCGCCTGCCACGCCATCAACTTGTCCAGGAGTCCCGCCAATGATTCGATCGCACTGCGTCGAACTGAGGTTCCCACGCTCGAGATTTCTTCCCCAATGCCGATCGGATCCAGTTCGTCAAATTGGCGGGACCGAGCTGCGGCTGCTTGCGCGCGACACCATGCATAGTGATCTTCATCGGAATCGTCAGCTTCGTCGTCGGAATTTCTTGCGATCCGAAGCCTCAGCCGCGTGAGCGCGCTAAACTCACTTTCCACTTCGGGATCATCCGTGGTTACCAGCACGAGCTCCGAGGTTGGCAGCTCGCGCAGAGCCGCTGACTCCCCAAGGATCAGCATTGCGTCAAGGCGTGCGCGTCTACACAAACTCTTCCACTCCAACTCCATCAGTCTTGCAAGCGAGGGCGAGCGGGACAGAGTGTCGTCAAGTTTGAACCTCGCCGATTCGATTTCAGACCGCCTATCCCGGGTGTGATAGTCCGGGCTGACGTTCCAAATCGTCAAATGAGTCAGCAGCTTCTCGACAGCCTCCCTCATCGGCTTCGCGTCGTTCAGTTCCGCGCTCTTTTCGAGCTCATCTCCGACCGCGTCCCATTCGATTTCGGGGATCCGACGGTCGAACAACAGTAGCTCGGTCTCCTTGCTCCAGGCGTAAAGGTCTCGCTCGCGAAGCCTTCCATTTGCTTCATCTTTTTCCGACATTCTGTTTCTCCAATAAGCCCCCGAGACGACTCGGCGCATGGCCAGTCTCCGCGACGGTTTCTTTCGGATGTTGAGCGATCAGCGGGCATGAACCGGAGGCTCATGCTCGCCGATATCCCGCGAAACGCGATTACTGGAGAGAGCTAAATTCTCAGACGGCAGAGAAGCGCAATAGGAAGGGAACTTACAGCTGCAAAAGAAAGAGTGCGCACCGAAAAACGTGAGATACGCCGCAAGCGCGCATCGGATACTTTTCCAAACGACCCCGGAGGCGCGGATTCCTCTTGCAGAGAGAGCGCGCGAAGGTTCTCTTCAAACGGCAGAGCCCGACTTGGACGCCGGCTACTGCGCAACGGGAGATTGAAGACAGCGCGCGCCGAATTGCCTTTCGTCGCCTCACTCGGCGCAATCGCACTTGGCAATGCGCAAGTGACTGCGAGCAGCAACGTCAGCATCCATATTCCGAGCGCCTTCACATTCCTGAGTCTATCTCCAATTTCTGTCACGAGCGAACCTCTTTCAAAGGCCAATTCGTGGTAGGCGCCGCCGCTACCGACGTTCAGTCTGGAATGACCACGATGTGCTACCTGCCGGTGCAGAGTATGCCGAGCACGAGTGCTGTTACATCAATATGGGCGGAGTCGACCGCGATTTCTTCACGACCAGCGCAATGGTACGAGCCGCACCGTGACTGTCCGAGCCGTTTAGTGACGGCGGAACAGGATGATCCGGCCGCTTGCATCGGAGCCATCGATCGCGACATCGATACGGGCGGCCACGCCCTGAGCTTTAGGGCGCCATCGTGCGCGCGGGGACGATTCTCTTTCACGCCGATTCTTCACGTGGCCTCGGGGTGACACTGTCAAAAGTTCGACTCTTCCAGACTTTTCAGTGTGGAACTTCTACGGCCGGAGCGTCGTCGGAACCGAACGTCCCGAGACTCGGGTCCCGCTTCTGGATGCGTTGATTTTCTCCTGGCTTAAGCAACGGCGACTCGAATCGAGCCCCGATAGTCGTCATTTAGAACGAACGCCGACTTGCAGCGCAGTATAGACACGGGTAGCGCCGTGCTTTGAAGCATCCAAGCTGTCGGTCCATGACCCAACAAAATCAGGCTGGAAGGCATTGTTGTTTCTGCGCCTTCATTTCGCTCGCTGGATTGAGATACAACGAAGGCGAAGTGGAATCTGTGCAAGGCATAGTGAGGAACTGGAGCTCCCGTTTTAGGTCGGACCAAATCGAGTACGTCTGGCTGATCCTGCTGGCATCACTAACTGGAGCACTCGCGGCACTTGGAAATCTGGGCTTCGGGCTGCTGATCGATTTTTCCACCTACATCTTTCGCGGTCTGGAGTGGAGGGCGCTTGGAATCGAGAAAGGCGGCGCGTTCGTTCTTCTTACACCATTGGTTCTGCTTAGTGGTGGTGTGGCGCTGCTGGTCCTTAACTACTTCTTCCCGGGCGATGTGCTTGGTTATGGATTTCCAAATTTTCTTGCGATGGTTCACCTGGGTGGGGCGCGGCTCAAACGCCGGTGGATACTTCTCAAGGCGGTCGGTGCCGCGATTTCACTGGGCGCCGGAGCGTCGGTCGGACGGGAGGGACCAATTGCCCAAATCGGCGGTTCGATCGGTTCAGCCGTAGCGCAAGCGCTCCGAGTCGGTAGTCAGCGAGCTAAGGTTCTGGTCGCTTGCGGTGCTGGGGCCGGAATCGCGACTACCTTTAACGCGCCGATTGGAGGTCTGCTCTTCACGCAGGAAATCGTTCTACTTGGTTGACCCGCGAATACCAGATTACGGTTACTGCGCTCCTGAGCACCATCTTGTCGCTGGTCGTAGCGCGTGCGATCGAGTCGGAGTCGATCGACACATTCTCGCTGGCACGTGAAGGAAAAACCTTGCATATCGGAAAGGATCGTCTGCTATTGATGCAGATGCGTGTTTCAGCGGCGATGAATACTGACCCAGATGTGATTGCGAGTAACGAAGTATTCTCGGAAGTGCTTCGCAAAGCCGGGGAGAGCTCTCAAGCGAATCTTCCGGTAGTCAGTCCTGAAGGAAACCTTGTCGGACTCATAGCTATTCGCGAGCTGCTGGCGCTAGTGACGTCAAGCGAGGACCTGGCGAGGGTCGGAATAGCCGTGGACGTTTGCGAATCGAATTCTCCCACACTCGCTCCAGACTCAAACCTTGACCAGGCTTTGCATCTGATGGAGGCCGAAGGAATTGAAGAGGTTCCTGTGACTGTCCCCCCAGACAGCCATCTGGTTGGACTGCTCTCGCGAAGCGCCATACGAAGCGCTCTTAATCACGCGGCCGTATCGATGGTGACGGTTGCCCGCAGCGACTCTCCGATCGCGTGGTCGGCTGACTACCGCGTGGCTCAAATTCGCGTAGGCGCGGGGGCCGCAGGCAGGAGCATCCGCCACCTCGATCCACGAGCGCGTTTCGGGGTGAACATTGTTGCCATTCAGGATGCTGACAACAGTACCGCCGGGTTCGGACCGGCAGACCCAGATCGTATTCTTCATTTAGGGGACGTGCTGCTTGCGGCCGGCAGCCCAAGTAGCGTTCGATCCTTTCAGCGCGAGCTTGTCACTTGGTAAAATTTGCTCGCACCGGAAGCAGAGTCTACGGGTCATTTCGCTTTGGATGCGGGAAACTGCGCCGAATCGGGCCGCTTGGTCACATGCGGGCAGAAAAGCTCAAAGGTTTTTCGCGATCCTTCGGCGGTTCAAATCCCGTCGGGGACGCCAGTTTCTCAACATGCTGCTAGATCGCGAGCTAGCTCATGCGCGCGTCATCATAGGACGCGAATGGCCACACAACCGACCCTGAAATGAACGAAGAATTCTTGCTGAGACTTAATCCCGGCCGATCGTGATCGATCCTGTAGAGACGTCCTGCGAACTTGTCGGCGCTCGCCTGCGCCCGCAGCGCCAGTAAACGGCCGCCAAGCCGGCCGAACCGGCGGATCCGACTAGTCAACCACTCTTACCTGCCTCAAAGGATTGTTAATCCTCTGCGGCGATACGTCCCGTTTCTGGCTCGCGCCTATCCGATGCCACCGGTTGGGCAAACCGGTGCGGTCACGCAGACCGTGCTACGCGTGAGAGTTTAAGGTCTGCGGCCGGATGAGTGCCCAGTTCCTATCAACTAGCCCAGGCGCTGCGCCGAAAGCAGCTTCGTGATCGCGTTCTAACCTTCTCAAAGTCGGATTGATGCAAGGCCCTTCTGCGCGATGCACGGTGTGACCCTAGTGCGGTCGTCTCGACGATCGGCTTGCCAGGCATTAAACTCTCGATACACGGCGGCCGGATTTCGACGAAGATTGTATGGGTGGGTGGTCGTCGTTTTCGGGAGTAATTTTGACAGCCAATTTGACAGCCACGGGCTTGGCCAAGGACGGATGAAGCGTACATCCGCGGACTGCACACCCTACGATTCCTCTAGGTTTGGACGCGGGCGGGCACGATTCAATGGAACTTAAAATCCTCTGGACCTAGCGGTCCGTGCGGGTTCGAGACCCGCCCCCGGCGTTGAAAATAAAGGTTTTATGGGCGACTAGCCGGACCAAGCCGGACTAATCGGTACAGTTGAATCCCACCTTGACAGCAACAGGTTCGGGGATTCGGTCGCTTCGCGGGAAAACTTGCTCGAATATGCGCACTTAATCGTCGAGTCCTATGGCCAAGTACCCCGGCGCATCCCTTCGCGTCTGCACTGCATTCATCCGATCGGCTGAGGCAACTACCGATCCGGCGACCGACGGCCAAACTGGCTGTCTAGTGAACTTCGAACCGCTGACTGCGCGTCAGCATGAACGACCTGGAAGTTGAAATATTCGTGTAGTTTCGCGAGGAATCTTTCATCGTGATTCTCTGTGGAGTGCGAGATCGAGGCGAAACCGGCAGCGAAGCGGCAGTCGAGGGCTGATCGGCAGCGAGGTTCAGCGGATATGGCGCGCGAGACGGCGCTGGCGGCCCGAATGCTGACTGGGACGCCCAAGTCAGCGCTTCCCTTGCATCCAGACGATCCTGCGGCGACGACGGTTCGTGACCCTGATTCATTAGAAACACCGCGCTGTTGGTGGATTATTGCGTCCGTAAGTGATACGGGCGAGATAGTGAAAAAATCCAGCGGCAATGGTTTTTCGGTCGGCCTTGGGCTCACCAACGAATGCAATCTCGCCTGTGCTCATTGCTATCGCGACACAGGTCGGATCGATCGTCTGTCGCTCGATGACGTTCGGCGCGTTTGTGAAAATGTGCCGGTTCGATCGGTGAACCTTGGGACGGGTGAGAATGGACTTCATCCGGAGTTCCACGCAATCCTGCAGTATCTGCGCGACCGCGGCACCACGATAGCGCTGACTTCAAATGGCTACTCGGCGGCGGTCCTGAGCGATGATGAGCTGCGCTCTTTCGCTGATCTCGAATTTTCCCTGGATTTCGCAACCGAGCGTGAGCAGGATTCCTGGCGTGGTCCAGGGAACTGGCAGCTTGTGCTCGATCAGACGGCGCGGGCTCTGGGACTAGGAATCCCGGTCACGATTATCGCTGTTATGATGCGGACCAACTATGACAAGCTCCCCGAGATCGGGGCGCTTGCTGCCCGGCTCGGCGCAAATTTCCGGGTCAATGTCTATCAGCCTGTTAAAACGGATGCCTTCTCACTCGATTATGAGCAGTTCTGGGCTGGCTTTCAGAGGCTGCTGGAATCCTGTCCACTAGCCGTATGCAATGAACCAATCGTGCGCGCGATTCTTGGATTCGACGCTGTATCGGGCGGATGCGGAAAGGGCACCATCCGCGTCACGCCGAAGGGCGACGTGCTCCCCTGCGTCTATTGGCCGAAGCGGAATGTTGGCCTGGCCGAACTTGAAAAATGGGGAGCCGCGATCGTCGACTCGCCAGCCTTTCGCGAGTTGGAGCAAATTCCGCAGTTCTGCGGCAATTGTCGCTTTCTCGAGTCATGCCGCGGCGGCTGTCCGAGTCGCCGGCTGCTGCGGGGAGGATTGGACCTGCCCGATGAGTTTTGCCCGTTCGCTGCGGGAAAACCTCTGCCTACGTTCGCCAGCCGCGCCGGAAGCTTACGACAATTCTCGAAGGCTGGGAGCGCCTGCACCACCGTGTTCGGCGCGCAAGAGCCTAGCACTGTGTTGAGAAACCCCCGACGATGAATCCTTCTGCAAAATTGGGGCTTCCAACACCCTGGGTAAAAGGTGGCTGCTTTCCTTTAACTTCTCTCCCGCTCTGTTGCGGGGGAGATAAGAGAGGGGGAGCAGGCCGTGATTTGTCAACGGCCTGCTGGGAGCGCAAATCTTGAGGAACTCCAAACTGCCCGCCCTCGATCCCGCGCTCGTGCTCGCGATACTAAGGGTCGCTATCGGCGCACTATTCCTGTCGACGTTTTTCGAGAACCTTGGCAAGGGGCTATACAGCGCCAAAGGATATGCGGGATTGATCCACTACTACATCCAATATGGGCACGCGCCGGCAGTTTGGAAGCATGTGATGGGATTTAATGCCGCCCACGCCGCGATAGCCGGTCCTCTGCAGGCGGTTTTTGAAGCAAGCCTCGGAGTCGCGCTTATCCTCGGGTTCTTCTCCCGGCCTGCCGCGCTCTTGGCATTCGGATTTCTGAGTGCGCTGTGGGTCTCGGAGTGGGGACTTGGCTGGTATTGGGAGCTGCTGGTTCCAATGATCGTAGCTGCAGCGCTGACCCTCGGACCGTCGGGTGAGCGCGCAGCCGTCGACGTCGCGCTCGCACGGCGCTGGCCTCAGCTTCCAATCTGAACCTGTGCGCGTCTCGGTAGTCATTCCTACGTACAATGAAGCCCAGTCCATCGGCCTGGTCCTGGCCGATATCCCGAAAGGAATGGTCGAACAAGTGCTGGTCGTCGACAGCGGTTCAACCGACGGAACAGCCGAGATTGCGCGCCAGATGGGGGCCGAGGTTCTGCATGAGCCGCGGCGTGGCTATGGTCGCGCATGTCTCACTGGCCTGGCCGCGGTCAATGCTCCAGACGTCGTCGTGTTCCTGGACGGGGACTATAGCGATCGTCCGGCGGAGATGTCGCGTCTGTTGGAGCCGCTGCGGCAAGGCACTGCGGATATCGTCATCGGCTCGCGGCTGGCGGGCGAGCGGATGGCAGGGTCTATGCCATGGCATGCAGTGTTCGGCAACCGTCTCGCGGCACGCCTGATCGCTTTGCTGGGCGGAGTCCGCCTCACGGATCTCGGTCCGTTCCGAGCAGCACGCTATCAAGCGCTGATTGCGCTCGGGCTACGGGAATCCACATATGGATGGCCGGTCGAGATGATCGTGAAGGGTGCGCAGCGGGGACTTCGAATCACCGAAGTGCCGGTAAGTTATCATCCTCGGATCGGATCGTCGAAGATAAGCGGCACCTTCCGAGGCAGCATCGGCGCGGCCTGGGGTATCCTCGGCGCCATCTTGAAGTATCAGCTCTTCGACACCACCTCCACACGCGAGGGGAACGTTTGAAAGGGATGCCTTCAGAGATTGGTGAGCGTGCCCTGATCATAATGGCGAAGGCTGCTCGCTTAGGCCGAGTAAAAACCCGACTCGCCGCCAGCCTGCCTGCTGAAGCCGTCGTGGAACTCTATAAGTGTTTGATTGAAGATACCCTGGATCTGGCTCGCTCCATCTCAACTGACGCACTTGCCATTGTCTGCCCGACTTCAGATGTCGCCGACCTCGCGAGTTGGCTGCCGGCGATCGAAATCGTCGGGCAACAGGGCGAAGGTCTTGCCGCGGGCCTCGTCTCGGCCTTCCGCATCTTCATCGACAGGGGATACCGCCGCGTGGTCGCTCTCGATGGCGATAGCCCTCAACTGCCGCCGGAGACGCTCGATAAGGCTTTCCAGCTCCTCGATGGCGCAGACGTGGTGGTTGGTCCGACTGCTGACGGTGGCTACTACCTGGTAGGTAGTACGGTTGCGCGAGCCGAGTTGTTTGATACGCAACGGATGGGAACCGGCAGCGCTCTTGATTCGTTGATGGCAAGTGCGCAAGGCCTGGGTCTACGCGTGGCACTCACCGAAACGGGCTATGACGTGGATGAGGCTGAGGATCTGGCGCGTTTGGCCCGCGAGCTCCGTTTATTTCCTCACCGTGCCCGGCGGACGGCCGCATGGCTCGTGCGCCGACCGGAGCTGCGCGGGTGGTGAAGGACGAGAGCGTAGCGCCGGCCGCGATCCTGAGCTGGGGATTAGTCATCGCAGGTTGCATGTTCGGGATTTCCTTCT
This sequence comes from uncultured delta proteobacterium, assembly GCA_963733715.1. Taxonomy (GTDB): domain Bacteria; phylum Desulfobacterota; class Binatia; order Binatales; family Binataceae; genus Binatus. The sequence continues at coordinate 505,212 of CAVTEN010000035.1, read as the reverse complement.
TCGATTCAAGAACCCACGCGCGCGTATTCGTCGTATGCACTGCGTTGGCAGCGATCGCATATCTGCGAACCACATGGCTCCTTGGCCGGTGTGCGGGGAGAAGCAATCGAGGACTTGCGCTATGCCTTGTGCTCGCGGCGGCTTGGCGAGTTCCCCTTGTGCTCAGCCCGCCAACCCTTTCAACCGATGTCTATAGGTATGTGTGGGATGGCAGAATCCAGCGGCTTGGCTACGATCCCTACCTGGTTGTGCCAAGTAACAGCGCTGTCCGGCAATTGCACACGGCTGAGACTCTGCTGATGAACCATCCTGATTTCCCGACGCCGTATCCGGCCGTTGCAGAACTTTTTTTTCGCGCGGTCGCAATGGTGGATGACTCAGCGCGTGCGATGAAATCGGCAGCCTTTCTCTGCGATGCTGCCTTGGTCGCCGTTCTTCTTTGGTGGCTGTCCGCGTCCCAACGAAGCCGTTGGTGGGTGCTCGCGTATGCATGGAATCCGCTAGTCGCGCTGGAGGGCGCCGGAAACGGACATGTAGATCTCTTAGGTGCGCTAGCTCTTGTTCTCGCCGCTGCTTTGCTGGCACGGGGAAGGCGCACAGTTTCTGCCGTTGCGTTCGCCCTCGCGATCGGGGTGAAATTTCTTCCGGTCCCGTTGGCGCCCCTCTTTTGGGGTCGCATCCGCCTTCGTGACGCAGCGTTAGGCGTCGGAATCCTCGCCGCGCTCTACATTCCATTTCTGGGACACGGCCAGTTGCCGCTCGGCTCGCTGGGAGGCTACCTGGTGCGTTGGCGCGTCAACGCACCGGTTTATACAGCGCTCGAATGGGTCTTTCCGACGAAGGGCTTGGTCGGCGTTCCGGTCGCTCTCGGATTTGCGGTCGCGCTCTGGACGCGTTGGCATTTGGCCCTCGATTCACCGGAGGCCTGGGCCTGGCCTGTGGCAACCACGCTGCTCTTCGCGCCGACGGTTTTTCCCTGGTACCTCGTTTGGGTTACCCCGTTCCTTTTCACTCCACGCACTCTGCCGCTGGCGGTGTGGACCGTGAGCTCGCTTGCAGTCTACTGGCCGCTTCCCGTCTGGGCGACAATGGTAATTGAGTACGCCCCCGTTCTAGGCGTAGCCGCCTGGATGTGGGCGCGATCAGTAAGCGCGCGTCGCGCGGCGACCTACTCTGTTTGAAAGTTCGCCGCAGTTATTGCTCGGCGGCGTTTCTGAATCAGCGGTCAGCAACCGCCGTGTACTCGAACTGGTTTTTAATCTGCTCTTTCGGCAGCGGCTTGCCGTCTACCTCAACGTACGGATAAATCAGGAAGTTGACCGGTTCTCCGCTCTGGCGCGGCTTCAGCACCAGGTCGCGGCCCATCGTGAACGCAACCCGGTCGGCGTCGAGATGGCCGAAATAGTACTGGCGTAGTTGCGGATGCTTCCACGCTTCCGATGCGTCCACCGGAACCCACTGGCCGCCCGTGTAAAATTCCGCCCAGCAATGATAACCCGCGATTTTGTCCGCGCTCGGCGCGCCGATCGGAAAGCCAATCGTGAAGCGCGCTGGAATGCCCCGCGAACGCGCAATCGCGATAAACAGCGAATGGAAGTCGGTGCAGTTCCCCTTTTTGACGTTGCACGCATAGATGGCGTCGCCGCGTCCCCATCCCTGGCCGCTCTTGTCGTAGGACATGTTCGCGATTACATAGTCGTAGATGGCCCGGGCCTGTTCGTATGAAGAGCGGTCCGAATCGCCCACCTTGGCGCTCACCAGCTTTATCTGTCCATCGATCGGAACCAGGCGGTCCGGGCCCAGGTAGGTGTCAAACGCCCCGCCGGTGGGCTCCGGAATGTTCGCCTGCGCCTTCTCCACATCCGGTGATTCTTCGACGCGCCGCACCTTGAAACGGATAGTAACTGGTATCGACCCCGACGGCGGCGCACTGGCGGATAGATGCGCCACGCGATTGCCGCCGGCGGGCTGATTTACCACCTCGACATGCGCCGGACTGTCGATGCTAAGCCCGCTCACCTGCTGAAATCGGTCTTCTCGCGGCAGCGGAATCCAGGCCTCGACACGATGAGCCTTCGGATCTATTCCTGTCAGGTCTGTGTGATAGGTGAAATCGACCTCTCGCACCTTTGCAGGCTGAGGCGCGGATTGCGTTTGCGCGTTGGCGCTTAACAAATCGACGTTCACGAGCGCCAGCGCAAACGCGACCGCAACGAAAAGGTATTTGTGGGAGCCGGGGTTCGCCATCAAACTTCTCCTTTGAAAAGCTGGCTCCGCCAATTTGCCATCGACACCCGAGGCCGCCAGCATCCTATTGTGCGTTAATCCACGTGTCCGACCCTACTAACTTGACGGCCACATTCGAAAAGAAAAGATGCATCGGCTTGCCGTCCGCGGTCCCGCGATGCTCGGTCGAGAAGAGGAGAGGGCCAGCTTTCTTGTAGCCCGCCCAGGTCACTGTGACCAGAGCCGGCACCGGGCTTTTTGGGGACCCCCGATGGTAGACCATTTCTTTGATTCGGTTGTCAGACCCGACGTACAGATCCCAGGTATCTCCTGGCGTGTAGCCGCCGTTCGGATATTTGACCGTCACCAGCTTCGCCGAACCCTTCCCCAGCGGCAGTTTTTGCATGCCCATGTCTTGCACATTGGCGCCTGAGGAATCCCAGTAAAGATGGAAAGGGAGGAAGAACCAATAATTATCGTTTACGAACATCCAGTCAATTTTGTCCTTCGCGATGGGAGAATCGGGAGTGACCTTGGATTGCACAAAGGTAACTTTCACCGGCTTGCCGTCCGGATCTACTCCGTCGTAGGAGATTTGGCCGGTCTTGGGCTCCCAAACCCATGAACGGGTGACCGTTTTGGCGCCCCTTATGTTGAACGTATAGCGGATCGCTTCAACTTGCTCGTACGAGTTCAGGCCGTAGGCCTTGGCAATCTGTTCGGCGATGGGCGAGCGCGTTTGTGCCCAGGAAGTTGAAGCAAGGGCCAGCACCCCAAAAACCAGGAAACCGATTGGAGTTAAACGGCGCAACTTTGCCATGTGGGTTCTCCTCAGTGAAGAAGTGAACGTCGTGTCGGATAGCGGCGGCTCAAGAAGATTTACCAATGATTATCAGGTCATCAAAAACCCAGCAAACGAGTGACGGCCAATGAAACGATTGCACTGCTGATGCCCTGCTCTGTGCGGTTAGGGCGTTTTAAAGCACTCCATTTGAACCAGAGCCCATGCGATTAGATGCCCCCCGAGCACCTTAGCAATCTGGTGCTCGCCCGTGGCGGTTAGGGAGGAGCGGCATTGATCACGAAGGCGGCGCGGCTGCTATTTGACGCGCTTTTCAATCAGCTTGCTGCGAACTCCAATGTCGAAGGGGAGTGGCTCGCCAGGACACAGTTCTTCCAGCCACCGTCTGCAAACAGTATCGGGCAATCTCCGAAAGCTGAATACTGAGACGTACACGGCGTATCGTTCGCCTGTCGGCTTGTCTTCCACGAAGTCACGCTTGCATCGGGAGCAACGATGTTGAATGAGCGGATTGCCGGGTTCGATTTCGATCTGACGCCCGCGAGCGCTCGACCATTTGTGGCTGTTCCAGACGTCGCGATCCATGTGAATGGTCCTCTCCGCGGCGGAAGCTATGCGACGCGAGCGCTGGAATTTAGTGTTCGCAACGACTTCAAGGCAAGGCGCAAATTGAGAGAGCGATGTTTCCCAAAAGGGGCGAAATTGGTCCAAGGAGATTTTCGAGCGCCACCCAAATCGCTGTCAAACGACTGCCGATCACGACCGAACAGGACCGATCACCACCGACCTCGATTCCAAGAAACACCCCGTTTCGCGCGGATGCTGCTGCGTTGTGATCGATGGTGATCGCCCCGGGACTCACTCTTAATCAGCGGCTCTGGAATTCGAGTCTATTACGGCCAGAAGTCGCGCAGCGGCGCAGTCTTGAACACATTCATTACCTAGCCGTTGCCGTCCCATTTTTGACAGCCAATTTGACAGCCACGGGATCGGACAAGGGTGAATTAAGCGCACTCATGCGGACCGCGGACTTAACGGTTTCGTTAGGTTTGGACTGGCGCGGACGCCTTTCTCACCACCTCTCACGTCGGGAACGCGGGTTCGACTCCCGCTGGGATCACCAACCGAGGCCTCGAGTTGCCACGCTATGTGAACGGCACCAGCATCGGGACGCGGCGTTGATAAGCGGCGTAAGCGTCGGGTCCAAGTTCAGTCGAAAGAAAACGCTCCTCGGCGCGCGCCTTCATCCAGAGACCCAGCGTCACAAACATCAGACCCACTATCGCCGTTGGCGTCGCTGAAGCAGCCGCCGTGGTAACGGTCGCGGCGATTAGTCCGGTGTAAATCGGATGGCGCACGAGGGCGTACGGTCCCGTATCGACGATTCGATGCCCTTCTTTGCGCGTAATCGCGCCCGACCAGAGCCGTCCAAGATGGATTCGAGCCCACCACGCAAACAAAATCCCGGCGAAGGTCAGTCCCGCCAGCAGATACGCGCCGTTATAACCGACATGCCAGATTCGCTTGAGGCCTAACGCCCGAGCGGTGAAGTGCGAGAGCATGACGAGGCCGATTGCGGTGAATGTGCGGTAGGCCCAGACCTCCCACGTCGCGAGGCGCTTTTCCGTGCGGTCAGACCAAAACGACGCGGCGGCCCACGTGACGATCCATCCGATCCAGGCGATAGCGAACAACGCACTCGGGCTCATGATACTTCTCGCGATTACATCCAACTAAACAAAATACGGGAAACATTGAAAGTTCGTCCCGGGGCTTCACCTTCGGGCAAGCGATGGAACCCATGAGCCCCGAACTCGCGGGCCCACGGTTCACGCGCTCGGTGGCACGCCGGTGAACAATCGCTGGAACGTCGGGCTCGTCTCCCACGTCGGGAACGCGGGTTCGACTTCCGCTGGGATCACCAACTAAAGTTCGCTGATGATCCATCTTCATCACGTCCATCTTTTTGCGCGCGATCTGAGCGCGACGGTCGACTGGTACGTTCGTGCGCTGGGCGCGGAAGTGTATTTTGATGGCGACTTCGGCGGCGCCCGCAATGTCTTCATGAAGATCGGCACCGGCCGCATCCATCTATATTCGCAACCGCCGCGCGATGAGGGCAGGGGCGCCGTGCATCACGTCGGGATTCGCACCACCGATCTGGCGGGCTTGCATCGTCGGCTGCTCGCAATGGGGACCAGCTTTAGAAGTGGCATTCGCGAATTCGGCACGTGGCGCTACCTCATGTGTCCGGCGCCCGACGATGTTCTGCTCGAGCTCTTCGAGATCGACGTCGATTCGATGCCTCCCGAGCTGGCCCGTTATTTCAACGACGAGACGGCCCGCTAAATCCTTGCCGAGCTGGTATTCCCGTTGCCAGCGGCGGCAGCCCTAGGTTCAATCTGCGTTTCGGATGACAATAAAAATTCTGACCGAAGTACTATGAATATCCATCAAGCGACTACTGACTACGAACGCTGGATGCGTACTCATACGGAAGTTGTCGAATCCGATCTGAAATCCAAGCATCAGCAGATGCGGAGCGATTTGTTTTTATTTTTTCGCGGCACATTCTATCGCTGGGCTCAACTGTGGCCGGAAGTTTGTGCGGATCTCAGTCATGCGCCCAAGGTAATTGCGGTTGGTGACCTTCATGTTAACAGCTTCGGGACCTGGCGCGATGCGGAAGGCCGCATGGCGTGGGGAGTCGACGATTTCGATGACGCCTATCCACTGCCTTACACCAGTGACCTGGTTCGCTTGGCGGCAAGTCTAAAAATAGTTAATGACCTGGGCGATCTGAATATCAAGTTGAAACCAGGTTGCGAAATTATTTTGGAAAGCTATGAGGCCACGCTGAAGGCTGAAGGATGTCCGATAGTGCTGGCCGAACAGCAAACGATAATGGAACGACTCGGCATTGAATCGATCGATCCGCCTGAAGATTTCTGGGAAAAATTGAATCGACGCCCGTCGGCCAACGGCGAGATCCCTGGCGATGCCAAGCGTGTGCTGAAAGGGACGCTGCCGCAGGACATTCATAACTATAAGGTTGTCTTGCGAAAAGCCGGGCTGGGAAGCCTCGGGCAGAAACGTTTTGTAGCAATCGCCGAGTGGGAAGGAGGCTGCATCGCGCGAGAAGCAAAAGCGATAGTTCCATCGTCATGCGCCTGGCTCGATGGACACGCCGGCGACAGCAATCCTTACTATCAACGGGCGATTGCGTCGGCGAGGCGTGCTCACGATCCCTATCAGAGAATAATTGGCAGATGGATAATCCGGCGACTCTCGCCCGATTCGAATCCGGTCGAGATAGCATGCTTGCCGAAGAAGCGCGACGAAGAAGTACTCCTTCATGCTATGGGCACGGAAGCAGCAAACGTACACCTGGGAAGCAGGAATCGCGTGAAGGACATCCTGAAAGATCTCCGTCGAAGAAAATCGCATTGGCTGCAGGCGGCTAGCAAGGCCATGGCCAAGGCTATCGAAAAAGACTGGAAGGACTACAAGCGCGGCTAGTGCCGAAATCCAGATAGAGCAGCAGCGTAACCAGGCAGGACTTCCCACCTTCAAAAATTACTCCAAAGCGCGCAGTTCGAAGTAGATATGAAATCAGCGCAAACATAGGTCTGTAGCACAGGATTTAAGCCGGGAAGATTACGCTCCGTTAATAAAAAGCCGCGCAACCGAATTCGACCTCGCTCGTATTTCATAATGAGTACGTTCTCGAGGTTTGAAGATGAATTCCAAGAACGCCGACACTTCTAGCGCCTCGCGAATCTCGCGAGCCGCGATTATCACATTCGCCAGCGCATTCGCTCTGATCACGATGACGGGCTGCTTCGGCAGCCCTCGCGCAAACGACACGTTTGCTGGTGCCGCAATCGGCGCCGGTGGCGGAGCGCTGATAGGCGGCGCCGAAGGTTCACCAGGAACTGGAGCGCTGATTGGCGGCCTCGGCGGCGGAGCTCTCGGCTATATCGTAGGAACCGAGACGGAAAACTATCGGTACAACAACGGCTACGGCCCTTACCGTGGATACTACCCCGGCGGGTACTGATCTCTTCTTCTCCAGCGCGTTGCATCATCGCCGCTATGTAAAAACTTCCAAGGTTTCGATGTTCCGCTGATTGCTCAGGGCGGTTTTGTCCGCCAATTCCGTTCCAATTGTTTGTCCTGGTGAAGGGTCGGGTGCGGGCCCCAAAATTGCTTTATATACTCGAAGCCGATCAAGGCCTCACCGCAACCATTTTCAGGGGTAACAATTTTATGATCCCGTCCAACAGTTTAACCGCTCGCGCAACTGCCGCGGCGGCCACCCTTCTCGGTGCTATCGTTCTCGCCACTCCTTTGTTTGCCGCCTCCGGCGATAACGCGGCTACGACCAAGTCACGGCAGGAGATGGCATCGGCGACGTCGCCGGACTCTCCCGCAAACGAATCAGTCGAGACGCACATCAAGGAGCTGCACAAAAAGCTCAAGATCACCGACGCTCAGAAAACCCAGTGGGACGCGCTTGCCCAGGTGATGCGCGACAACGCGCAGAAAATGGCGGAGCTCGAGAAACGGCGCGCCGCCGATGCGAAGTCGATGACTGCGGTCGACGTCGTCAAATCCTATTCGGAAGTGATCGATGCGCATGAAGATGGAATGAAGAAATTTATTCCGGCCTTCGAGGATCTCTACAACAGCATGTCGGACTCGCAGAAGAAGCTTGCTGACGCACTTTTCCGAAGCCGCGCGCGCAGCGAAGCAAGAAAGGAAGTCAGCAAAGCGAGCTAGACCGGCAATCGCCTCGAGCGACGGAGAATCAAATGGAAACCTCGACTACGCATAGCAAACATTCGCGTCCTGCATTTGCGAGATTCGGCAGGATCGTGTCGGCGGGCGCATTCGCCCTCCTGATTGGCGCATTTGCCATCGGCACGCGCGAATGCGGACGGGCATGGGCATCATGGCGGCGGCATCACGGCGATCATGGCCGCGGTCATGACGAGGGGCATCACGAGTATCATGGCGGCCGCGGCTACTATCGCGGACCTGACGTCGTCTACGGAAACCCGGACTACTATTACGAGCCCGCGCCTGACTACTACTATCAGCCGGAGCCCTACGATTACGGCTATTATCCGCCGCCGCCGGGCTACTATCCGCGGGCCGTCCGAAGGAATCCGTGACTTTTTCGGCCTCTGATTTTAGTTTTTTTCAGTGGGCGTCGCGAGAGGATATATTTTCTGATGAGGCGCGCGGATGCGGAATCGAGCGTCAGGCTTGGTTAAAATTTGAAAGTGAGCACTTCGCGCGCCCCTCTATCTTTATTAGCGAAAATAGGGTACTTTAATTATCTAACGCTCGGATTGTTCCTTTCTCTAAGCCCGGGAATTAGCCCGGGTTTTCTGTACGAGAGCTTCCCGGCAAATACTTACGGAGGGCAAAAATGCCCAGCAAATTGTACGTAGGCAATCTCGCCTACTCGGTGTCGAACAGCGATCTGGAAGAACTGTTTTCACAAGCAGGCCAGGTTCAAAGCGTGGCGGTAATCACGGATAAATTTTCCGGCCAATCGAAGGGCTTCGGCTTCGTCGAGATGGCAAATGCGGAAGATGCTTCCAAGGCAATCCAGACCCTCAATGACACGGATCTGAAGGGAAGGAACATCAAGGTGAGCGAGGCCAAGCCCCGCGAATCGAGCTTCGGCGGTGGCGGCGGCGGCGGTGGCAACCGGCGCGGCGGTGGCGACAATCGCGGCGGCGGAGGCGGCGGCCGCTGGTAATTTGATCTGAGGCTGAGCGGGCACACGATGCCCGCTCAGTTGTTTTCAGGGTTGCGGGACTCCGAGTCCCGCGTAGTCCCTCAATATTCAATTTTCTTCGAGCTCCCGGTTCCGGGAGCCCAGAGAAGTTTCGCACGTTTTAATCAGGAGGGCCGGTGCCCAGAGTATATGTAGGAAATCTCGCTGAGTCAGTTACGCGTGATGATCTGCGGGCGCTCTTCTCGAAAATCGGCCGGGTGGCCGGCGCGTTGGTGATAACCGACAAACTCACCGGCAAATCCCGCGGATTCGGCTTCGTCGAAATGGTCGAAGTCGAAGACGCGATTAATGCTGCCGTCTACTTCAGCGGCACCGAACTCGAAGGCCGCAAGATTCACGTCGATCCATTCCGTGCGCCGGAGCCCGGTGCGCAAAAGTACCGCGGCGAACGCAAACGGCGCGCACCGGCCAAACGCAGCACCAGTAGCAGCAATGGCACTGCGTAGCCGATGGGAATTGAATAAGTGAGTGAGCGAACAGTCTAATCAGGAGTTGATATGCGCGAGGAAAGTTTGCCGCCGTGGAGAACGCACGACTGGAAGGTCCGCACGATCGAATCTATTGCCCCGGGAGGCGGCTCGCGGCTCGCCTTTACCTGCAGGAGTTGCGGCAGGATATTCAATCAGACTACGATCAACAGCCGGACCTGGGCGGTTGACGCCGGCGGCGTCGCGCTGTCAGGATACGGTGACGAATCGATGGCTCGCGGAAAGTTGCCTGCGACGTCCGTCCGATGGCGACGAAGACGATCGCAAGCTTTTCAAGAACGGCCCTACGCTCCAAAACTAGAATCTTCTTCGTTGTTTTTTGAAAGGATGGCGCGATTGAAATTTAATCTCCGGTCAGTCGCGCTTGGCGCCCTGATCTTATTGGTCTCCGCTGTTTCCGCTTCCGCGCAAACCCTGGTGGCTCCTCCCACCTCGCCCAATGACGCGATGGGTTCGGTGAAGTCCGTCATCGACCAGTCAATCGTCGTGTTCAAGGACCAGCAGATTTCTGCGCCCGACCGCGAACAGAAACTTCGCGGAATTGCCGAAAGCCATTTCGATTTCAAGGAGATGGCGAAGTCGACGATCGGATATCACTGGAAAACTTTGACGCCCGCGCAGCAGAGCGAGTTCGTCCCGCTGTTCACGACCTTCATCGAGGACGCCTACCTGTCGCGAATCGAATCGTATTCGGTCGAGAAGGTGAATCAGCAGATACAATCCTCGATGATTCAGTTCGTCAAAGAGACCAGCAACGGTCCAGATTACGCCGAGGTCTACAGCACGGTAGTGTTGAAAGATCGCAAAGATCCCATCGCGGTGAATTACCTGATGCGCAACAATGGCGGGCGAGTGGAAGATTTACGACATCACGATTGACGCGATCAGCGTAATCGCCAACTACCGCAATCAATTCAATCGCGTCCTGAACAACGACGGCTACGACAAGCTCGTCAGCATAATCCGCCAGAAGATCCAGGGCCTCCAGCAGCAAGCCACCAACTAAACTCAGCGCCCGATTGTCCCTCGAAGTAGGACGGAATTTATTCCGTCGCGCTCTTTTGCTCTTCAGGCATAATCTGGGGCTATGCAAACGGCCACGGTTCGTCGTCCTGCCGCTTCTGATCTATGACGGTGATTGCGGGTTCTGCAAATACTGGGTGCGCTATTGGCAGAAACTCACCGGTGATCGCGTCGCCTATGCACCTTACCAGGAAGTCGCCGCACAATTTCCGGAAATTCCTGTGGCCGCATTCCAGCGTGCCGTCCAATACATAGCGCCCGACGGGAAAATCGCGAGCGGAGCCGAAGCCGCTCTCCTTGCTTTGAGTCATGCTAGCGGCAAGGCCTTCTGGCTGACGCTCTATCGGCACGTTCCCGGCTTTGCCGCGATCGCCGAGGCCATGTACGCGTTCGTCGCTTCGCACCGCGCCGCGCTTTACCGCCCGTCCCTGTGGTTGTGGGGCCGCGACTATGAGCCGCCGCGTTTCGAACTGGTTTCATGGCTGTTTATCCGGGCGATAGGACTGATTTATCTTACAGCCTTTGTTTCATTTGGCGTGCAGGCGTTGGGATTGATCGGCAGCCACGGCATCCTGCCGCTATCCGAATTCGCCGACGCCGTCCGCAGCGAGCTTGGGTCAGCAAGCTACTGGCGAGTTCCGATGGTGTTCTGGCTGGACCAGAGCGACTTTGCGATTCAGGCCGCATGTTGGGCCGGGGCGGCGCTGTCGCTGCTTCTGATCCTGGACGTCATCCCGCGCTTGAGCCTGTTTTTCCTGTACGTGCTTTATCTCTCGCTTTTTTACGCCGGTCAGGAATTCATGGGCTTTCAGTGGGATCTGCTTCTGCTCGAAACCGGCTTTCTCGCGCTGCTCCTGAGCATGGCGACCAAGCCGGGCATATGGTTGCTGCGATGGCTGCTCTTCCGTTTCATGTTTCTTTCGGGTGCGGTGAAGCTTCTGAGCGGCGATCCCACCTGGGCCAACCTCTCTGCGCTCTCCTACTATTTTCAGACCGAGCCGCTGCCGACACCGCTGGCCTGGTACGTCCATCATCTGCCGCATGCGGTCCTCACAGTGGCAACGGCGGCGACCCTTTTCATCGAACTGATATTGCCGTTTTTAATTTTCTTTCCGCGGCGGCTGAGGTTCGTCGCGGCCTTCGGCATCTTGTCGCTGCAAGTGGTGATTCTTCTCACCGGCAACTACGCATTTTTCAATCTCCTGACGATGGCCTTGTGCCTGTTGCTGTTCGACGATGCCGCGCTGCGCAGAGTTCTTCCGGATAGCGCGACCCGGTTTGTGCAAGGCTATGTCCGCGATATCAAGCCGCGGAAAATCTTTTCGATTGCGGTCGGAGCGTTCGCGCTGTTGATCGTATTCACCGGACTCGTACAGCTTAACGCGGTGCTCAACCGCCGTATCTCCCCCTTCGGCGCGTGGGTCCTCGGTGAAATAGCGCCGCTGCGTATCGTCAATACCTACGGTCTGTTCGCGGTGATGACCACCACGCTGCCGGAAATTATCGTCGAGGGCTCGGACGATGGCGTTAACTGGCGCGAATACGAGTTCAAGTACAAACCGGGCGACGTGATGCGACGCCCGCGATGGAACGCTCCGCATCAGCCGCGGCTCGACTGGCAGATGTGGTTTGCCGCCCTGGGGACGGCGTCGGAGAATCCCTGGTTCTCGCGGTTCATGCAGCGGTTGCTCGAAAATTCGCCGGATGTGACTGCCCTGCTCGAGAGCAATCCGTTTCCTCGCAAGCCGCCTCTCTACGTGAGGGCTTTGCTCTACGACTATCGCTATTCCACCCCTGAAGAAAAAAAAGCCACAGGCGCATGGTGGGTACGGCAGCCCGAAGGAATTTACTATCCCGCAGTAGCTCTCAGGCCATGATTTTTTCGGCTCAGTCGCCCGCGGCACGCGCCTATTGTTTGCCCTCTTGTCCCATCTTCATCGTGCCGACTAACGGCACGCCCATCGGACCAACCGGAATATACACTTCCGTGTGGTTGGGCGAGTTCACCATTTTCTGTTGCGCCTGGATCGCCTCGTACTGGACGTAGAGCGGCGTCAGCTTCTGGTTGATTGTCTCCATCGCTTTGGCGATGCCATCGGCCTCGGCCTCGCGAATTTGCGCCCTGGCTTTTGCCGTCTGGATTTCGATGGTCGTCTGTTCGAGTACCTGCGTCGCCGCCAGTTTGTTCGCCACCGACTCAGCCACCGTTTCGGGATATTGGATATTGCCGATGACGACGCTGATGATTGTGAATGGCGTGCCTTTAGTCAGTTTCAAAATTCGTCCTGCACGGCAGAGCCGATGACATCGATGTTGTCCTTGATGTCCAGCCCGTCGTATTTCTGAACCTCGTCGCGCGTGTAGGTTCTGAATGGCTCCTTGATGAAATTGTTGTAGGCGGCGGCGAGCGGATTGTCTCCGGTCTCGCCGTATTTTTCGACGAATATCTTCACGTTCTCGGGCTCTATCTTCCACAGCAGATGCGCCTGGAACTCGATGTGCAGATTGTCTTTGGCGAGTACGGCGGTCGGGACCGACAAACTGTTCGGTGCTCGTGTTTGGCGTCACCGAAATGTTGGTCACGTCGAGCATCCAGCCCAGCCCGGTTGAAGTCGGTCCCGTTTGGAGTTCGTAAAATCGCGCGGGCATCGTGTACGGATGCTTGGTGACGTAGCCGACGTAGCCCGCCGGCGTCGATGGATTCGTGCATCCGATGATACCGAGGGCCAACACCGCAAAGAGTCGTCGCATTCTTCCTCTCCTTTTTCTCACCCACCCATGCGCCGATCAGGGCGAGATTCCGGAGGCGCACGAAAACGAGTATTCCAGCCGGAAGACCGGATAGAAACTAACTACTGTTACGCGCGCTATCTTTTCTTCACAGGCAGGATTCTGTTGTTGGACGCAGGTCGCCGCGCATTCAGCTAGATGAGTGCAACCTAACCCCTAACCCCTTCCCGAGCGGGAAGGGGAACCGGACGCGCGATGAGATGATTATTTTCCGGAGCCCGAGGCGTTTAGATTGTGCGACGGATGTTTGGGGTCGTCGCTGGTGATGGTCAGGGTTTGCGGCGTAGTGGCACCCTTTGCGGTCGGATTGAATTTGACCGTCACATTTTGGGTCTTGCCCTTGGGCAGATTGAAAGTGCCGCTGGTGACCGAGAACGGTGGGACGAGAGTTCCGATCATCACCTGTAGGGGGGCCTTGCCTTTGTTTTTGATCTTGAGCTTTTTCGTCTTGGTGGAATTTACCTTCACCGCACCGAAACTCACGTTGCCGGAAACGCTCAACGTTCCGAACGGTGGCGTGGGAGTGGCAGTCGGTGTCGCAGTCTGAGTTGCAGTCGCGGTCGCGGTCGGCGTCGGGCTCGAAGTAGCGGTGGCGGTAACGGTCGCAGTCGGAGTTGCCGACGTGGTCGGTGTTCCTGACGCGCTCGCGGTCGGGGTGCCGGATGCCGTGGGCGTCGGCGACGTCGTAGCGGTCGCTGTGCCGCTGCCGGTCGGGGTCGCTGAACCCGTGGCAGTGCCGGTCGCCGTTCGCGTCGGAGTTGCCGTCGCAGTCCCAATGGACGTCTGAGTTGCAGTCGCAGTCGTTGTCGCGGTTGGAGTTAGGCTCGAAGTAGAGGTCGCTGTAACGGTCGCGGTCGGCGTCGAAGTGGCAGTCGGAGTCGCGCTGGAAGTCGGGGCGGCGAGCAGACGCGCCTCGGCGATCGATGTACCCCAATTGAGGCCCGTTGTCGCTCCGGTGGCGTACTCTGCCGCGACCCAAATCGCAGTTTGATCGTTTGGATCGACGCCGGCGCCTGAATAATCGCCCCATCTCGTTCCGTTGTACGCCTTCGCTCCCGCCTGAAAGAGGACAGGCGTTCCGAGCGTGTTGACCGTATCGCCAGACAATCGCCCATCGACGAAGGCTGACGCGAATTCGGTCGACGACGATTGAGTGAACGAGGTGATCAGGTCGTCGGAGCTGTCGAGATCGACCGAAGGATAATAGTCGTAGGCATTCTGGGTACCGAATGAGAAATCCTGATTCACGGTTGGGCTGGCGCCTCCCGTCAGAACCTCAAAATATTGCAGGCAGGCGCGTGCAGTAGTGTCTCCCGACGGTTTGCATGCGTCGGTGTCAGATCCCCACAGGATGCCGTCGCGAAAGACCACATCGAGCACACGCTGATCCCCGGTGTCGATCGTTTTCGAAGATCCCTTCTGCGTCGCAGACGGCGGATCGGTAAAGTCCGGGATCGTTGCAATCGTATCCGCGGCGCTGGTGCCAATCCCGACGCCGGGAACGCCGGTGATCGACCAGATGTCCAGTTCGTCCAGTACGGTAGGGGGACCTGGGGGATTGGGCTCGGTGCCGAAAGTGGAGAGCATCCATAGCGTCGAGGTTGACGACCGGCTTTTTGCCGGAATGATTGGGAAGTCGGTGTTGTCTTCGCCCGGCGGAAAGAGATCCGTATCTATGGTCGTGTCTCCGGCCAGCAGCTCGCTCTTGTTCCAGACCAGAAACTCGTTCCCCTCGAACGGCCCGGTGTTGCAGTTGGGATTGCATGAAAACGAGTTGCCGCCGGTCACCACCTTGTCGTCGTTAAATCCGAGCGACGGCTGATCAGGAAAGTCGCCGAGGGTCTCCCTGGAATACGTATTGAAGCCGTCCAGAGGATTCTGAAGTTTTCGAGACAGCCAGGTTCCAAAAACCATTTTGCGCGGTGGCGATGTCGGTGGTATCGAGGATCAGAATCGAGATCAGCCATCGTCCGGAAATCGTGTCGTACTCGATTCTTGGATCGCTCGAGAACAGGTCGACGTTCATACCGAAGAACTGATTGAGGTTGAAGGTCGCCAACACGACATTTCCGCTCTTGTCGAAGATCTCTCCGACGACGTTTATCACCTCGAAAATATTGTTCGGTCCGGCCGCAACCTGGGTGTCCGGCGGCTCGCAGTTGGGACCGCATTGCGAGTCCGGAAATGCCAGCCCGGTGAAATTCGTCGAGAAGGTCGGCGTGGTGGTCAACGCGAGCGTCGCCAGCGATGGGACCTCGGGAATCGTCGCGCTACTGTCGAGTGCAGCTTTGCTTTGGCGATACGCTGCGGGGTGGGCGTGGCGGAACGGTCGCGAGTGCCCGCCAACGCTCATCGTCGCTGGCGGCAAGTCCAGTGGATAGACAGTTCCTGTTCGTGTTGCGAGAAGATGTTGTGGCTGTCCTGGCGCCGGCAGCGATTGGGTCGCGGACGCCCCGCCTGCGCTTGCAGGAAGCGACATCCATGATGCGATGAACGCGAATGAAAGGACTATTGCGAACGCCGCCACGGCGCGTCGCGGCGTCCACATAGAATTTCGACGGTCACTCAATCAACTACCTCTAAGCGCAGGTATAATGTAGGCGGGAGTATGTGGTTGCTAGAATTAACTTTTTTATGCAACTGCACGGTTAACTTGCAATGGCACGGTTAAGTGAGGTCCTTGATGATACTGAAAGTTGCACGTCTCGGATTCCCGTCGCTCCGGACCGCATCCACGCCGGTGCCGTCCGATCGGATCAAAACCAAAGAATTTCAGCAGCTGATCGACGACATGATCGAGACGATGTACGAGTACAGCGGCGTCGGACTCGCCGCCCCGCAGGTACATCTGCCGATTCAGCTCGCCGTGCTCGAGGTGCACGACCATCCGCGATATCCCGACATGCCCGAGGTGCCGCTGACTGTGCTCGTCAACCCTGTCGTGACGATTCTCGACCGCACCTTCGTCGAAGAGTGGGAGGGATGCCTGAGCGTGCCTGACATTCGCGGGCGTGTGCCCCGATTCAAGCAGCTACGCGTCACGGCGCTGGGCCGCAATGCCGAGCCGATCGAGATCGTCGCGTCGGATTTCCACGCGCGCGTGATTCAACATGAAACGGATCATCTGAAGGGCGAGGTCTACCTCGACCGGATGCCGGATATGCGGGCGCTGGGCTTCTTGCAGGAATGGCAGCGCTACATGCTCAAGCCGGAGCCGGAGGGGAAATGAGTGAGGGACAGCGACTCTTTGCCTCGCCCCACGTGGGGAGAAGCCCGCCGACGCGCGTCCGCGAGCGGCGGGTGAGGGACCGAAAATTCCTAAATTTTGCAAATGCATCAGCGTATGCGGCGCCGCAGTCAACCGCGCCGCATAATGTCCCTCACCCTAACCCTCTCCCCACATGGGGCGAGGGAACCAGATGGAGAGGGAAACCCAACTGCCGCACTTACTTCGCAGGGGGCGGGATTACTGGCATCTTGCCGGTGGCTTTGAATTCCGCGATTCCCTTGCGCATCTCTTCATTCTGAGCGGCCAGGATGTTTTGCTCGGCCTGAACTTTCGAGAGCTGCGCCTTGAGTTGCTCGTTTTCGCTTTGAAGCTTTTGCAGTTTGTCGTTTAGCTGCGAAACCTGCTGCGTCTGCTGGTCGATCTGTGTGCGATAGTCGCTCGAATAGAAATAGAACAGCAGCGCGGCGATAATCGCCACGACCAATCCGCCAATCACCAATCGTCCCATCGGTCACCGTCCTCTGACGTCAGATTAGCGCATCGCGATACTAAAAAGACTGAATTGACTTCGCTGGTCAGCCGTCTCTAGAATGCCGTGGATCAACGAAACACACTTCTTGCCGGGCGCCATTTGCAATACATTGACAATTATGCCCGAAGCCCGGCGCTGACGGGCGTGGGCTCGATGAAATTTTCGCGCGCGGGGCTAAAGCAGGCTTCATGATAGAGGTCCAGGAGCTAACCAAATATTTCGGCGCCACGCTGGCCGTAAACCACGTTTCGTTCAAAGTCGAAAAGGGCGAGATCATCGGATTGCTGGGCCCCAATGGGTCCGGGAAGACGACGATCATGCGGATACTGACCGGATTTTTTCCAGCGACCTCCGGGCGCGCGATGATCGGCGGCCTCGACGTCGCCGAGCATTCGCTCGAGACGCGTCGGCGCGTCGGCTACCTGCCGGAAAACATGGTGCTGTATCCCGACCTCAGCGTCGATGCGCTGCTCGAATTCGGTGCGCGCGTGCGTGAGATCGATCCGAAGACGACGCGCGATCGAATCGAATATTCGCTCGACACCTGCGGGCTTAAGGACGTGCGGCGCAAGCTGATCGGCAAGCTGTCCAAGGGCTATCGGCAGCGCGTCGGAATCGCGCAGGCAATCCTGAGCGATCCCGAAGTGCTGATTCTCGACGAGCCGACTGTCGGACTCGATCCGCGCCAGGTCGTGGAAATCCGCGAGTTGATACGATCGCTGGCGGGACATTCGACCGTCCTGCTGTCGACGCACATTCTGCCCGAGGTCAACATGACCTGCCGGCGCGTCGTGATTATCGATCGCGGACGAATCGTCGCGCAGGACACGCCCGAGCAACTGACGGCGAAACTGCAGGGCACCGATCAGACCCTGATCACGGTGGCGGGGCCGTCGCCGGCGGTGCGCGAGGCGCTGACCGCCGTCAACTTCGTGCAGCGGCTCGAGGACCGGCCCGTCGACGCCGGCTCGAACGGGGTGTGCTCGTTCGTCGCGTATTCGAGCGGTCATGGTGACGAAGTGCGCTCGGCCCTGGCGGCGTGCGTCGTGCAGCACGGATGGAGTCTGCTGGAAGTCAAACCGATGGCGCTCAGCCTTGAAGATCTGTTCATGCGGCTCGTCACTAAGGAAGAGCGGGTTTAATGTCTAACGGGGCAGCCACAATTGATGTCGCAGGAGCGGCGACCGAGACGCGGCGTGCCGCGATCCGCGCGGCGGGCACGGGCTTTTCGATAGGCCGGATGCTGGCGGTGACGCGCAAGGAATTGCGCTCGTACTTCGCATTTCCGCTGGTGTACGTGCTGTCGGGCGTGTTCCTGGTGTTGGCGGGATACTACGCGTACACCGACCTGGTTTTCTTCGTCACGATCGCGTTCGCAAGAGACATCATCCAGAACTACTGGCAGTTGCTCTTCTCCGACATCCGGCTCTGCATGTTGCTGACGCTGCCGTTCATTACGATGCGGCTGTTCGCGGAGGAGCGGAAGCTCGGCACGATCGAGTTGCTGTACACCTATCCGCTGCGCGACGGCGAAATCCTTGGCGGCAAGTACCTGGCGTCGGTCGCGATCTTCATCATGATGCTCGTGCTGACGATGCTCTACCCGGTTTACATTTACAGCATCCACTGGTTTCCGCTGTTCCCGCTGGCCGCCGGCTACCTGGGCCTGCTGCTGATTGGGTGCGCGTTTATCGCGTGCGGCGTGTTCATTTCGTCGTTGTGCGAGAGCCAGGTGATGGCGGGGATGGGCACGATCACGCTGCTGCTGTTTTTCTG
Source organism: uncultured delta proteobacterium (assembly GCA_963733715.1). Taxonomy (GTDB): domain Bacteria; phylum Desulfobacterota; class Binatia; order Binatales; family Binataceae; genus Binatus. The sequence continues at coordinate 486,534 of CAVTEN010000035.1, read as the reverse complement.
GATTCTCAACTGGAACGAGGCGGCATTCACGAATTCGTGGCTTGAATTGCTGCGCGCATTTTCGCTGTTCGATCAATTCGGAGGCTTTGCCAAGGGCGTGATCGATCTGGATCACGTCACCTACTTTATTTTCTTCATCATCTTTTTTCTGTTTCTTACGCAGCGCTCGATGGAGGCACGCAAGTGGATGGGCCGGCGCTAAAGGATTCGTCAGCGGCCGAGCGCCGATCGATCTGGATGAACTACGCGGTGCTGTTTTACACCGTGATCGCGTTCGCCGCGGTGCTGTTTGTCGCCAATGGAATAATTTCGACCTTCAACATCCGCTGGGACTTGACCCCGCAGAAAAAGTTTTCGCTGTCGGATTTCGACAAGCGCGTGCTCGCTGGACTGACGCATAACGTCAAGGTGATGGCGTTCGTGCGCACCGAGGATCCCGCCTATTTGGAACTCGCGGACCTGCTGTTCCAGTGTGCCGCGTTCACGCCGCGCCTGACCTACCAGGTGATCGACGTCAACAAGGCGCCCGGGTTGGCGCGCGAGTATGGCGTGTCGAGTTACGGCGAGGTTATCGTTGAATCGCAGGGGCGCCGGCGCGACTTCGACAACGCCCGTTCCGATGAGCTGATCCCGGCTATCCTGCAAATCTCGACCGACGCCAACAAGCACATCTATTTCACGATCGGGCATGGCGAGCGCGACCTGTTCAATTCCGATCGCCAACTCGGCTACTCGGAATGGCGTGGTCTGCTCGAGCAGAACAACTATGCGATCGACAACGTGTCGCTGTTCGCCAGCGGGGTCCCCGACGACGCCAAGGTGGTAGTGTCGCTCGGGCCGCAGAAGGATTTCCTGCCCGAAGAATTGGCGGCGCTCGCGAAGTACCTGGGCAAAGGCGGGCATTACATCGCGATCATCGATCCGTACGGATCGCCGACCCTGGTCGAGTTTCTGAAAAAGTACTACCTCAATTTCATTCCGCAGGTGGTGGTCGATCCCGCGTATCGGCTGACCGCCGGCGAAATTCTGACGACGCAGATTCCGCTGCGCTCCGAAACAAACCCGATGAGCCGTTCGATGACGGCGCCGGCGGTGTTCTCGCTGGGGCGTGGCGTGATGATCACCGGAGCGGTCGGTGCGACTGCGCCCGACGATCTGAAGATCGCGAATGAGGACAAGTTTCTATCGTCGTCGCATGAGAGCTGGGCGTCGGGCGATCCCAATGCGCTGACGACCGGAATCACCGAATACAAAGAGGGGCGCGACCTCAAGGGGCCGATTCCGGTGGCCTCCGAGATTGACTTCGCGCCGGCGTCGAATCCGCACATCACGCTGCAGCAGATGACGCGACTGGTCGGGATAGGCAGTTCGGCGTTCGCGTCGAATCAATTTATCGAGATGCTGGGAAATCGCGATCTCGCGGTAAGCCTGATCAATGAACTGGCGGGTGACGAGATGCTGATCGCGAGCCGCGAACGGCTCAACAAGAGCGAGACCGCCGCCTTCTATATCAGCGATCAGGAGGCCCGCCACATGCTGACCCTCGGATCGGTATTGGAACCGGCGATACTGTTCCTGATAGCGATCACGGTGATGGTGCGCAGGAGGTTTTTCGCGTGAGCGCGCGTCCTGCAATCTTCTACACGATCGCGTTTTTCATCCTGTTGCCGATTTATTTCTGGATTCAGCCGAGCATCAAGCCCACCAGCGAGCTCGAGCAGAAACAAGAGAGCCTGCTGAAGCTCGACAGTATCGACGCAGTCACGGTTGCGAGCGGATCGGAATCGTTGCGGTTTCAGAAGGATAAGGACGGCAAGTTCTATAACCTCGTTGCGCCGGCGGGAAAGTTCGTGCCGCACGATCTGATGGAGGCGATGGTGTCGCTGCTGACGAGTGCGAAGTCAGTCGAAGTGGTCGCGGAAGATACCAGCGACCTCGCGCAGTTTGGCCTGGACCATCCGAAGTCGGAGGTCACGATCGAGGCGCCCGGTCTGCCGCAGCCTATGAAGATAGCGTTCGGCAACGAGAACCCGACGCATACCGCGATCTACGCGCAGATCGAAGGAATCCCGAAAGTGTTTTTACTGGGCCAGAACATCGAGTACTACCAATCGCTGATGTTCCAGTGGATCGAAGGCAAGCAAGGCAAGAAAGCGTAGCTCTTTTTCCTGCTGCCCTTCCATCATTGAGTCATTCTGAGCCGCTGCGGCGAAGAATCTCGACGGGCGTTCTTACGACCGGCGCTCGCCTGTACGCGCTACGCGCGAGATCCTTCGCAGCGCTCAGGATGACACAAAAAGAAAGGACAGTCGCACAATAGATGCGGGCACGCGCGGTGTTAATGCGCGATGCCTTTATCGTCGAGCAGCTTTTCCAGTGCGTGCAGGAAGTGGTCGTAGTATTCGCCGTGATCGGAGGTGCCGTCGCGGGCGCGGATTCTATCTGATGCGCGGACTTCGGCGATCAGGCGGTCGCGGAATTCGTCCCAGGTGAAATACCCCGACTGGGAAAGCTGCAGCGCGATTGCGAATGCGCGCGCCTCCCACGGTGCGCTGAAAACGTGATTGGGATCGAGGCGCGCCGCCTCGATCAACTGGTCGAGCGCCGGATTGCTCATGCGCGCGGCGCCTCGACTTTCGCGACTCCAACCATCGAGTCTCGCGTGACGATTGCGGCGAGCTGGTCCTCGGTCATCTTCGCGGTTCCCTTCGGACGCTGCGGGATGACCAGGTAGCGAATCTCAGCGCTCGAATCCCACACGCGGATTTCGACCTCGCGTGGCAACTCGAGCCCGAAATCCTCGAGCACGCCGCGCGGATCGCTGACGGCTCGCGAGCGATAGGCGAAGCTCTTGTACCAGACCGGCGGCAAGCCCAGCACCGGCCACGGATAGCATGAGCACAGAGTGCATACGACGAGATTGTGGACGCGGTCGGTGTTCTCGAGCGCCACCAGATGGCCGCCCTCGGGACCCGCGAATCCCAGTTCCGCCACGGCGCTGGTCGCATCGGCGAGCAGGCGCTTGCGATATGCTGGATCGGTCCATGCTTTCGCGACGACGCGCGCGCCGTTGCGCGGGCCGACGCGGGTCTCGTAGGTGTCGACGATCGCGTCGATCGCGCTCGGATCGATCAGCCCCTTCTCCGTCAGCAGCGCTTCCAAAGCCTTCACCCGCGCCGCCGGCCCGCTATCGTCAGTATTGTGATGATCGCCACTCATCGTTTCACCGTTTACCCGGATGTCGCGCTGTTTTGCGTTTCGAAGTTTTAGCCTTCGGTTTCGACGCGATCGGTTCCAAATAATCTTCCCACAAATCTATATACAGTCGCTCGCGACTACTCGCGGGTTTGCCCCAGAGCTCACGCGCGTCGAACGAGACCGAATAACAATGTTGCGGCTTGGTGCCCGCGTGATGCGCGTTGGTGTCGGGAAAGACGAACACTCCCCAGTCGCGCGCGATGACGCCGGCCTTGCCGCGCACGTAACGCGGCAAGCGCGTGTGTCCGGAAGGATTCAAGTTGCGCGCGCGCACGCGATCGCCTTTGGCAAAGCGGGCGCGCGGCGGTCTTTTCACCGATTTGCCCTTAAACGGGGCTGGGCCACGAGCGGGGACCGCATTCGCGATCTGACTGGGGTCGACCGACGCATCTTCCTTCGCGAGCAGTTCTTCGCGCGTCGCGATGCCATGCTCGACGAGGATTGTCTCGGCCGCCGCGATCCATCGTTCGTAGTAGCTCGACGCGAGGTAGCGCGCTGGCGGAATCCGCTCGATCGCATGACGGAACTCGTCGACATTTACCTGCGCCGCGCCCATCACGACATTCGCCAGCGCATACATTCGCGCTTCCCAATCGGCGTGAAAGACGGGTTCGTTCGGTTCGCGGACGACCGGCCCGAAACCGTCCATCCCGCCCATGTCATGGACGCCGTTCATCGCGGCGATTATCGTGGAGATTCGCCGATGTGAGCAAGCGGCAAAGATCCGCCATGGTCGCTGACCCCGTCGCTGCGTGGCAATTTGGTTGCTCTTGTTAGGTCTAGCGTCGCTCTGATAACCTTCAGATAGCCGATGAAATCAAATAGCCAATCCGATCCATTGCACGTTGTTTGGCCATTGGATCTTCGCGTCTTCGCTGTTGTGGCCGGCCTATGGAGCCTGTGCCTTGCGATCAGCGCGCTGATTCCGGTTCCGGTCGCCGATGTTGAGCTGGTCGATCCGATCGAGACAATTTTCGCCGGCGTGCGATTCGCCGGCTACGACGCGCGCGTCGTGCTGATCGTGCAGGCGGCAATATTCGCCGCGATCGCGATCGGAGTTTTTTTCCACCATCGATGGGGACTGTTGCTCGCGCTTTTCTACATGGTCGAGGTCGTGATGAGCCATCTGGCGTTCGTGATCGCCTATCTGCCAATCCATTCGGAGTGGCAAAATGTGCGCGCGGTCGCATCGCAGGGACCGATGGTCGTGCTGATCACGCTGTACCTTTGGATTCGCGCATACGATTTGATTTTCGATTCGCCGCCGGCCGATGCGCCCGCGCGGACAACGTCAGACGCGAGTCATCGAGACGGCGGTTCGCGAGGACTCCGGCGCCCGCGATATCGCGGCAATAGCTGATTGAGTTTCTGATTGGTGGCGACGGTAGGAGTCGAACCTACGACACTGCGGATATGAGCCGCATGCTCTGACCAACTGAGCTACGTCGCCACCGGGAATCGTCAAATGTAGCGTGAGCGCGTGAGGCGCGAAAGACCGCGCGCGCCTCGATCAGCGCAGCGGGATGCTGCGGGTTTTGACCGCCCGTGCCCGCGCTGGACCTGGTAGAGCACGCCCTCGGTGAACTCGACGCAGGTCAGCTTGCCGCCGTACACCAGGCCGGTGTCGATGCCGAGTTTGTACGGCAAGTCGATCATCACGCCGCGCATCGGAGTGTGCCCGAAGACGACGGTCGCGTCGATTTTGTGCGGATTGAAAATGAACTCCTGCCGAATCCACAGCATGTCCTCGGTCTGCTGCTCCTCGAGCTGGCGCGTCGGCATGATGCCCGCGTGAACGAACAGGTATGGCGGGCGCAGATAGCTGGTGGCGAGACGGTTCATGAAGCCGAGGTGCGCGTCGGGCAGCCGCTCGAAGGCGTTCTCGAGGTCCTCCTCGCGCACGCCGTAGCTGTCGAGCGTCGCGATACCGCCGTTGAAGAGGAACGACTCGCCGTAATTTCCCGGCATCCCGAGGTACGACATCATCATGTCCTCGTGATTGCCTTTCAGAAAGATGCATTCGGCGTGGCCGCGTTCGAGATCCAGCGCGAGCTCGATAACGTCGCGCGCGGAAGGGCCGCGATCGACGTAGTCACCGACGAAGACGACAGTGTCGCCGGCGGTCGGTGCGATCGATTTGAGAATCGCGCCGAGTTCATCGGGACATCCGTGGATGTCGCCGATCGCGAACAGCCGTCCTTCGGTTTTGGCTTTTTTGTTGGCAGTCATGGCGAGGATGACGTCAATCCGTGCGCGGCTTCGAGCTGCCGTTGTGGAGCAAATCGATCAACGACTTGCGGTCTTCAATTATACGCCGCGCGGCGCTGTAAGGATTCAGCTTGCCGGCGCGAATCTCGCTGAGCACTTCCGGCGCGCCACCGTCGGCGACGGCGCGGGCGGTGCGCTCCTCGAGCTCCGCGGACAGCACTTCGACGAACTCGCGAGTGCGTCGCTCGGACTCGCGCGCCGCATCGACATGCTCGTGCAGATACTCGCCATGCTTGGCGATTGCGGCGACGACCGCATCGACGCCTTTGTCGACCGCGGCTTGCGTCAGCAGCACCGGCGGACGCCATCCGTCGCCGGAGCGCAGATGCACGCTGAGTTCCAGCTCGGCCTTGACCCGGTCGGCGCCTTCGCGGTCGGCCTTGTTGACGACGAATACGTCGGCGATTTCGTTGAGCCCCGCCTTCATCACCTGCACGCCGTCGCCCGCCTCGGGCACGGTGACGACGACGGTGGTGTCTGCGAGATCCATGATCGAAAGCTCGGTCTGTCCGACGCCGACGGTCTCGATGATGATCACGTCGGAGCCGTACGCGTCGAGCAGTTTGACGATTTCGCGCGCGGCGCGGCTGAGTCCGCCGTGGCTGCCGCGCGATGCGAGGCTGCGGATGTACACGCCGGCATCCTTGTAATGATCGGTCATGCGAACGCGATCGCCGAGCACGGCGCCGCCGGAAAACGGACTCGACGGATCGATCGCGAGGATGGCGATTTTCTTTCCGAGTGCACGATATTTCGCGATGAGGCGGTTGACGAGCGTCGATTTTCCGGCGCCCGGAGGCCCGGTAATTCCAACCACCTGCGCATGGCCGGTCTTCGCGTAGATTCGCTCGATGATCGCGCTCGATTCGGGCGCGCGATTCTCGACCATCGTGATTAGCTGAGCGAGCGCGCGCATCTCACCAGCGTCGAAACGCTTGAGGAGAGCGTCCAGCCGCGCGTCTTTAGAGGGAGCAGTCGCCTCAGACGCGGCAGGATGAAGTCGTGATTCAGCAGGCATACGAGGTTGTCCAGTAATGATAGCGGCTGGCGATCGAATAGCGCAACAAAAGCTGCGCACAGGACAGCGATCGGTGCAAAGGGGAGGGCGAAGGGGAGATCACTTTATTGAATGTGAAACCCGCCGTGGGTTTCACGCTTCCTTGGGCAGGGGTGACCCCTGCACCCGGTGAAAAGCGCGAAATGGCGCGGACGGCTTTTTTGCTCTCAGGTGGGGAGTAGTGAGCGGTCCGCTTCTTACCTCGCCCCTTACGTTACGGGAGAGGAGGCCGGCCGCAACGCGGCCAGTAGGTGAGGGTTCTGGATCGCAGCACCGTGCCCGCATGACCATTTTTTGTGTTTCTCGTTTTTGTGTCATTCAGAGCGAAGCGAAGAATCCCGGATCTTTCCTGGCCGCTCTGTTAGTGAATAGATCGCGCGGGGCGGCATTGTTTTCCTTGCTTTCGCGCCTTAGTCTCGACTCAAGGAATGGATGAAGCTTCCTGACGTATATACCGACTGGAAGATCGTGGTCGGCCTCGGGCTTATCATGCTGGGCGCTGCCAACTGGATCATCGGTGTGGAACGCACGCAGATTTACAGCCGCATGATCGTCGCGCATCAGCATCCGGCCGACGCGGCGACCGACTACCGCAGTTTCGACGAGCTCGATGCGGGCGCGGGCGGCGCCGTGCTCGAGCCGCTCACGGCAGAGCAGCGGCAGGCGTCATATGCGACGGCGCGGATGGATTTTTATCACGCGGCATTCCTGGCGGGACGCGCGATGGTGCTGCTGGGGCTGCTGGTCACTCTGCTGGGCTTCATCAGGGTGATTCAGCAGGATTCGCGCCGGGCGTTTCGCCGTCCCGACGACGACGCGCATCTGCCGCGCGGATTACCGGGCGCGCCGCGCGCTCCTCAGTAGAATCTTCACCATGGTAACGGAGCTGTCCGGGCGCGCGTGCGCGAAGATCAATTTGTTCCTGCGCGTGACCGGGCGCCGCGGCGACGGCTATCACGAACTCGACTCCGTGTTCTTGCCGCTCTCGCTCGCCGACGAAATCCGCCTCGAAATCCGCGCGGCGGACGAACCCTCGGTCAGCGTCAACTGCAATCTGCCGGAACTGGCGAGGAGCAAGGACAACCTGGCGGCACGCGCCGCGCGCTCGTTCATGAGCGAATTCGATCTGGTCGCCGACATTTCGATCGATCTCAATAAACACATCCCGGTTGGCGCCGGACTCGGCGGCGGATCGAGCGACGCCGCCACGGTTTTGTGCATGATGGCTGCCGCGGCGCAGCTCACCGACGACGACGCGGCGGGCAGGTTGCGTCGAATCGCGCTGACGCTCGGTGCCGACGTCCCGTTTTTTCTCGATCCGCAGCCCTCGCGAGTGACGGGGATCGGCGAGCGAATCGCGGCCATCGAGGGAATCCCGCCCATGCCCATAGTTATCGCGGTGCCTCCGTTCGAGGTTTCGACGGCCGCGATTTTTCGCGCGCTCGAGCCCGCAGGATGGAGCGGCGCGGCGCCGGACGAGCACCTCGAAGCGATCATTGCGCGGCGAGATCTCGCCTGAGCTTCTGGTAAACGATCTCGCAGCGGTCGCCATCGCGCAGTTTCCGGAGATTCGTCGTCTTAAAGGATTACTTGAAGATTCGGGCGCGCGCGCGGCGCAGATGTCGGGCAGCGGCGGGGCGGTTTTCGGCGTGTTCGATTCGACCGAAGAGGCCGAAAGCGCGGCGACGAAGATTCGCAAGCGCGCGCCGTTCGCGACCGTGATTGCGACCTCAACCCTCGACGGCGAATCCGACGACGAAGTAGCCTGATATCCACAAATTCGCCGTAGCTGTGCATGCTCGCGCTGGCGGCGGATTGACAGCGAAAAACCGCATCAATAACATCGCAATTCCTGCACGCAGGCTGCTAAAGTCGAAAAGTCCGGGCAGGTTCGGCGCGACGAGTCAGCAAGGTGCGGTAGCGCGACGGTTCGGTCCGAATAGATTGGATTGCTTGTTTCGCCGGCTGAGCGCCCGAGTGGTGTTTCGCCGGCTGCTATTTTGACGATGTTGATATGGAGAAGCTCGGCCCGTGAGCCTTTGAATCCAAATGCGCTGGGCGGTCGCCAAGCTGGTAAGGCACCAGGCTTTGGACCTGGCATTCGAAGGTTCGAATCCTTCCCGCCCAGCCAGGCTTAACGACGGTTTGCGGCAATTGAAAATCGCACGATGATCGCGACGCGAGGGAATTGAAATGTCGGACAGGGTCAAAGACCAGCTCGAAGTTTTCACCGGGAACTCGAACCCCGCGCTCGCGCGCGAGGTCACGGAGCATCTTGGCGTGAAGATGGGCGAAGCCGAGGTTGGCCGCTTTCCCGACGGCGAAGTGATGATCGAAGTTCGCGAGAACGTGCGCGGTGGCGATTGTTTCATCATCCAGTCGATATGCACTCCGCCCAACGAAAACCTGATGGAGCTGATCCTGCTCACCGATGCGCTCCGGCGCGCGTCGGCCGGGCGTATCACTGCGGTGATTCCGTACTTCGGCTACTCGCGCCAGGATCGCAAAGTCGCGCCGCGCGTGCCGATCAGCGCGAAGGTGGTCGCCGACCTGATCACGACGGCGGGCGTCAATCGCGTGCTGACGGTGGATCTACATGCCGGCCAAATCCAGGGCTTCTTCAATATCCCGGTCGACAACCTGTACGCGATGCCGGTGTTGATCACCTACCTGCGCAAGCGAATCGACGGGAAGAAAGTATCTGTCGTGTCGCCCGACGCGGGCGGTGTCGAACGCGCGCGCGCCTACGCTCGGCGGCTCAATGCGAACCTCGCGATCATCGATAAGCGGCGCCGGCGCGCGAGCGAAGTCGCCGAGATGCAACTGGTCGGCGAAGTGAAAGACTCGATCGCGCTGCTGGTCGACGACATGATCGATACTGCCGGCACGATCACGGAAGCGGCGAAGGTCGTCGCCAATGCCGGCGCGACCGAAGTGATCGCCGTCGCGACCCATCCGATACTGTCGGACCCGGCGTGCGAGCGCCTGAACAAATCGAACATCACGGAAATTGTTACGACCAACACGATTCCGCTGCGCGCGAAGGCACAGGCCGAGCTGTCGAAACTAAAGGCGTTGTCGGTCGCGAGCCTGCTGGCGGAAGCGATGAAGCGAATTCATAATTCGGAGTCGGTGAGCTCGCTCTTTGCCTGAGCGCGCGAACTATCAAGCGAGGAAACAATGGAGACCGGTGAACTAGCCTGCGAGAAACGTGCGACCCGACCCAAGGGTCAGAACAACGCGCTGCGGCGCAACGGCCGCGTGCCCGCGATATTGTACGGACCGAACGACCGCGCCGATGGCGCTGGCGATCGATCGCCTCGAGCTGAAGGCCAGGATTTCGGCGGCCGCGCACACGCGCATCATCAAGCTCAAGTCGAACACCGCGGAGCTCGACGGCAAGCACGTGATCTTCAAGGACCTGCAGCGCGCGCCGGTGTCGGGCGAAATCCTGCACGCGGATCTGTATGAGGTCGATCTCAATCGCGCGATTCGGGTCGAGGTGCCGTTCAAGTTTGTCGGCAAGGCCAAGGGCGTCGCGAACGGCGGAATCCTGGCGCCGCTCCAGCGCACCGCGACCGTGGAGTGCCTGCCGTTGGAGATCCCTGATTTGATCGAAGTTGACGTAACCGACATCGATATCCATGACGTCATCCACGTGTCGGCGGTGAAGTTCCCCGACAAGGTGAAGCCGATTTTCGATACCGATTATCCAGTTGTCACCGTGCTGCCGCCGACCGTCGCGGAAGTCGCCGTGGTTGCGGCGCCGGAAGCGGTCGAAGGCGCAGCGGTCGAAGGTGCTGCGGCGGCAGAAGGCGCAGCGGCAGCTCCCGCAGAGGGCGCAGCCAAAGAAGGCGGAGACAAGGCTGCGGCCAAGAAGCCCGAGGCGGCCGAGAAAAAGAAGTAGTTTTTTTTTCAGTGTCTCGCTCGCGCGCGTCGCGAATCGATCGACGCGCGCGAGCAACATAGATGTGAGGGGAGCGGGCGCGCGGCGCATGCTGCGAGTCCGGTGCAGGGGGAGGGGCCGCTATGAGTTTCGTCCATCTTCACGTCCATACGCAGTACAGCCTCCTCGACGGCGCCAACAAAATCGGGCCGCTGATCGATCACGCCAAGGCGTCGGGGATGGAAGCGATCGCGATGACCGACCATGGCAACATGTTCGGCGCGGTCGAGTTCTATCAGAAGGCGAAAGCCGCGGGCGTCAAGCCGATCATCGGATGCGAGGTTTATCTCGCGCCGGGCAAGCGCACCGATCGCACGCAAGTTCCGCGCAGCGACGACTTCGATGGCGGCGGCAATTTTCATCTGATCGTGCTCGCGCAGAATCGCGACGGCTACCGAAATCTGTGCAGGCTGCTCACGACCGCGTACCAGGACGGCCTCTACTACAAGCCGCGCGTCGATAAGGAAATCCTCGGCCGAGCTGTCGGACGGATTGATCGTGCTGTCGGGATGCTTGTCGGGAGAGATCGCGCGATGGCTGCGGGCGGATCGCATGGACAAGGCGCGCGAGACGGCCGAGTCGTACGCGAAGATGTTTCCGGGGCGCTACTATCTCGAGCTCCAGGACAACAAGCTGCACTCGCCGTACAACGAGGCGCTCCGCGAAATCGGCAAGCAGGTCGGGCTGCCACTGGTCGCGACCAATGATTGCCATTACCTGCATCGCGACGACGCCAAGGCGCACGAAGTTTTGCTCTGCATCCAGACCGGCAAGACGATGGCCGACGAGACGCGCTGGCGTTTCGACACCGACGAGCTTTACGTCAAGACGCCCGACGAGATGGCGAACGCGTTCGGCGCCGATTCTGAGGAAGTGCGCAACAGCGTCGAGATCGCGCGGCGAATCGATTTCGAATTCGAGTTCGGCAAGTTTCACTTCCCGATTTTCAAATCCGGGCCGGGCGTTGACCTCGACGCCGAGATGGAGACTCGCGCGCGCGAGGGCTTGACGGCGCGCCTCACCGAAATTCGCGCGCGGCGGGCTGACGTCGACGAATCGCAGTACCAGGAGCGCATCGATCGCGAGATCCCGGTAATTCGCGACATGGGCTTCTCGGGCTACATGCTGATCGTCGCCGACTTTATCGGCTACGCGCGCGGGCTTGGGATTCCGGTCGGTCCCGGCCGCGGCTCGGTCGTCGGCAGCCTGGTTTCGTATGCGCTGGGAATCACCGAGGTCGATCCGGTCGAGCATCGATTGCTGTTCGAGCGATGGCTGAATCCGGGGCGCAAGTCGATGCCGGATATCGACGTTGATTTTTGTTTCGAGCGGCGCGACGAGGTGCTCGAATACGTGCGCAAGAAGTACGGCGACGATCGCGTCGCGCAGATAATCACGTTCGGCACGATCAAGGGCAAGCAGGCGATTCGCGATGTCGGGCGCGTGCTCGGACTGTCGTTCGCCGAGACCGACAAAATCGTCAAGCTGTATCCGGCGCCCAAGCAGGGCCGCGATTTTCCGCTGGCCGACGCGCTCGAGATGGAGCCGCGGCTCAAGGCCGAGCGCAAATTGCATCCCGATCTTTTCAACTACGCGTTCAAGCTCGAAGGCCTGCTGCGCCACGCGTCGCGCCATGCGGCGGGCGTCGTGATTTCCGATCAGCCGCTCACCGACCTGGTGCCGCTCTACGTCGACAAGGAACGCGACGAAGCCGCGCTCTCGATTACGCAGTACTCGATGAAGGGCGTCGAGGAGATCGGGCTTATCAAGTTCGACTTCCTCGCGCTCAAGAACCTGACGCTGATCACCGACACGCTCACTCTGATCAAGGCCGGCGGCAAAGAGGCGCCCGACCTCAACCGGCTTCGGCTCGACGACGCCGACACCTACAAGATGCTCTCGCGCGGCGACACGGTCGGAGTGTTCCAGCTCGAAAGCTCGGGGATGCGCCGGTTCATCACCGAGCTCAAGCCGACCTGCTTCGACGACGTGATCGCGGCGGGATCGCTGTTCCGTCCGGGTCCGCTCGACGCGATTCAGGACGGCAAGACGATGGTGCAGCATTACGTCGATCGCAAGCACGGCAAGGAGCCGGTCGAATACGATCATCCGCTCCTGGAGCCAGTGCTGGCCGATACCTACGGCGTGATCGTGTACCAGGAGCAGGTCATGCGCGCGGCGCAGGCGCTGGCGGGATACTCGCTCGAGCAGGCCGATATCCTGCGCGCCGCGATGGGCAAGAAGAACAAAGCCGTCATGGAAAAGGAGCGCGTGCGGTTTATCGACGGCGCGAAAAAGAACGGCGTCAACTCCGCGCTCGCCACCACGATTTTCGAAAAGATCGAAACGTTCGCGTCGTACGGATTCAATCGCTCGCACGCCGCCGCGTATGCGTTGACGACCTACACGACCGGCTACCTGAAGGCGCACTATCCGCACGAGTTCATGGCGGCGCTGATGTCGCTCGACATGGACGACGTCGACAAGACCTACAAAAATATCGCGGCGCTGCGCGACATGAAGATCGCGATTCTGCCGCCGGACGTGAATCAGAGCCGGGTGAAATTCGCGGTCACCGACGGTGCGATTCGCTTCGGCCTGGCCGCGATTCGTGGCGTCGGCAGCAAGCCGGGCGAAGCAATCGTAGCGGAGCGCGAAGCCAACGGGCCGTTCGAGAGCATGGCGGATTTCTGCATGCGCGTCGGCACGCAACTGATCAGCCGCCGCGTGCTCGACGCGTTGATCAAGTGCGGCGCATTCGATTCGGTCAGCGCGGTGCGCGCTGCGCTGATGGCCGAGGCGGAGAATGCGATCAAACTCGCGCAGAAGGCGCAGAGCGACGCCGAGAAAAATCAGATTGGATTGTTCGGCGGCGCGATAAAAGTGCCCAAGCCGACGGCGCGCGAGTCGATTCCGGAATGGGACGCGCGCGAGAAACTGAAATTCGAGAAAGAAGCGCTGGGGTTCTACATCACGGCGCATCCGCTGGACAAGTACGAACGCGAACTCGCGCGAATCAGCAAAGTCACGACCGCGGATTTGTCGTCGGCGCCCGATGGCAGCCCGGTGCAGATTGCCGGCGTGATCCACGCGGTGAAGCTGAAGAACAACAAGTCGGGCAAGCGCTATGCGACGTTCTCGCTCGAAGATCGCGAGGGCGCGGTCGAGGCGATTGCGTGGTCGGAGACCTATCAGAAGTTCGAGGCGATAATCATGGGCGACGAGCCTGTCGTCGCGCGCGGCAAGCTGGACGTCGACGACGAGCGCGCGCAGATAATCCTCGAAGGTTTGGTTCCGCTGGATTCGGCGCTGCTCGATTCAATCCGCGAGGTGCGGATCACGGCTCCGATGCAACGCCTCGAGAACGGCGGCCTCGACGCACTGAAGTCGATGCTCGCGCGCTATCGCGGCAAGTCGATGACGTACCTGCATCTGGGCCTCGACGACGGCCGCGAAGCAGTGATGCTGCTAGGCGACAGCTATCGCGTGACGCCGACGGAAACCTTCGTCGCCGAGCTGGAGCAGATTCTCGCCCCCGGCGCCGTCGAATTGAGATAAACCACCGTGGGTTTCGTGCTTCTCTGGGCAGACTGCGGTGGCTGTACATAGCCAAATAATGGCGTTGTCGGGAGGAATTGCCGAAGTGAAGTGCCTAGCGGAGTTGTTGACAGCTGGTTAGCCATTATCCGAGCGTTGAGTCGTTTGCTCTACTTGTCGCGTGTAATATGTTTCGCTGACATTAAGGTCTTCGCCTCTGATGGGCGAATTCGACATGGGGGAATCACGCTTGTCACACCTCTTTGGGCGTGCGTCGAACCTACCTCAGTGGTCGGCGGTCGTTGGAGTGCTGTTTCTCCTCCTCGGCCTTAGCGGCTGCGCTTTGCAGGGCATCGACGACAAAGTTACAAATAATGGGCATGACATTCGCGAGCTGCGCGACCAAATCGTGGCGCTTGAGAACAGCGTGAAACGGCCTGGCGACGACCAGCACGATGCCGAACTCAGAAGTCGAATCGAACAGCTCATAGAGTCATCCCAACATGACTCCAAGCAAATTCGAGACTTGGGAACCTTGTTGATAGTTCTTGGCGGCGGGTCGGGCGCTCAAGATCAGCCGACAGCGCTGGCTGTGTTCGAAGCACGCGAGCTAAGTCTCGAAACAAAAGTCGCGACGCTCCAGTCACGCGTGGCGATCCTCGAAAAACCATCCTCAGCAATTCGCACCGATGACCCTCAGGCCATGGAATTGGTCAAAGAAATTAGTGCCACTGAAAAGGAGATTTCCTCTCTTCTCACAAAACTGACCCCATCTCAGAATGACGGTGGTACCTATTCGATCCTCGACGATTTCGCGGGTGAATTAATGTATTACATCTATCTCTTGGTGATGGGACTCCTCATGGTCTTTTTGGTCGTTTGTTTTGGATGGGGGATCTGCAAGGCTCATTCGTTGATTAAGGGAGATTCAGTCAGTGATTAAGCGTTCTCAAGAGGCGATCAAGAGTCTCGAATGGAGGGGATACGCGCCCGGCAGGCAGGAGTTGTGCTGCTGCTTTGTCTATCAGTTTTCTTCTGCTGCGTAGTTGCCGTTGTTAGCGCGACAGTAGCGCCTGCGGCACCGGGGGCCACGCTGCCGATAGAAGCTCAGGAACAACTCACTACCGCCATTTGGCAGGCACCATTAACGATTCTTGCGATCGTTCTTGCTATCCTTGCGTTCTTCGGTTGGCAAGGATACCGAGAGTTGTCTACCGCCTTTACCGAACGGTATCGGAAAGGGTGTCCAGCGAGGCCCAAACTATAGGTGGATTCTCGTTAGTACTTGGCAAATCAGCGCAGCGATGGGGATCTGGAGACTCGCCGTTGAATTGGTGATCGAGGAGCTTCAACTCAACCCGCCAAAATCGAAAAGCGACATCGAAAAAGCTGAGAAAGAATTTACAAGAAGCTGCTGCGCACGGATAGATATCCCAAAACCGCAGGTTCTCATATCAGAGCTGCCAAATACATTCTGGGTCAAGCAGTCGACACCTCTGCCCACTTCCGGATATGTAGATTTACCAGTTACACATCTGATGCGAAGCAGCGTAGTCAGAATCGAGGCTAAACAGGCTTACGCTTATCAGACTGCCACGACTATCTATCTACACTAGACGAGTGGGAAGATGCTTTGAGGTACTCGCGCGAGGCGTTAGGATTTTCCCAGGATCAAAAATTCCTTGAAATGCAACTGGCGGCGATAAAATCCGAGCTCTGCATCGCGCTGCGATGTGGGCCGATACATTTCTCTATGTAAGGGCCCTTTTCGAGACGCAGCTCCACAACTCGGAGGCAGCTCGAAAACGAGTTGCTCCTGAGCGGCTAGCTGCCGTCGATGCGTATCACCGACTTCCGCTCAATGACGAATATCAAGATGTGAGAGAAAGATTCTCAGAACGCTTCGGATCCTAATCACCACCTGGCGAGCCTGGCTTCTTCATGGCAGACCTCCTGACAAGGAGATCATATCACGATGCGAAGGTTCCGCAAGAGCTCAGCAATTACTTGCGGTTACTGTCTGCGGTAATTGCGACCGGACGGAGTTCATCAACTATAGCGCTGAGGTCGTACCGTCGTTTGTTACGGTCGTGATGGTAGTCGTCGGTAACAACATTCGCGGTGAACGCGAGCGCGACAATGAAGACACAGCGCGAGCTGCAAACTCATTTGTCAGCAACTACGAAGTAATTTGCCATGAAGACATCTGCACCAAACAGAAAGATGCGGATCCTCGCCATCAGAGGTAGAGGGGCTGAGGGTCCACCTCCCCGCGGGGAGGTGGTGGCGTACCGAGGGTTGCTGGTATCTGATAGGCTTGATGGTTAGATTCTCTGCGATTGAGGTAATCATCTGGCTAAGTCCTACGACGTTGCCCATGAGCATCACGAGAGCGCTGTCCTGGTTGGGATCGAACTTGGTTCCGAGGCGGGGATTGGCAGCGACGAATCGCTCGACGAACTTAAAGCATTGACCGAGAGTGCCGGCGCCGCGGTTGCCGGGGTTGTTCGGCAGCGGCTGAAAGCGCCTGATCCGCGCACTTTTATCGGGAAAGGAAAGGCCGGAGAGGTGCGCGAGCTGGCGCAATCGAAGGGCGCATCGCTGGCGATTTTCGACGACGCGCTCAGCCCCGCGCAGGCGCGTAATCTTGAAAATGAACTCAAGATTCGCGTGATCGATCGCAGCCAACTGATTCTCGACATCTTCGCGCAGCGCGCGCATACGCTCGAGGGCAAGCTGCAGGTCGAGATCGCGCAGCTCAGTTATTTGCAGCCGCGGCTGACGCGTCAGTGGTCGCATCTTTCGCGCGTTCGCGGCGGCGGTGCGGGCGGTGGCGGCGTGGGTACTCGCGGACCCGGTGAAACGCAGCTCGAAGTTGACCGGCGCCGGCTGCGCGAGCGGCTCACTCGCCTCAAAGCGCGGCTTGGGCCAGGTCGAGCGCACGCGCACGATTCAGCGCCGTCGGCGTCTCGAGGTTCCATTTCCGACGGTTGCGCTGGTGGGCTACACGAATTCGGGCAAGTCGACGCTGATGAACGCGCTGACCGATGCTGGCGTCGAGGTTGCCAATCGTCCGTTCTCGACGCTCGATCCCACCATTCGGCGGCTCAAGCTGCCCAGCGGGATGAACGTGATGCTGGTCGACACGGTAGGATTTATCCATCGTCTGCCCCATATGCTGATCGACGCATTCAAGGCCACGCTCGAGGAAGTGCGCACTGCGACGATGCTGCTGCATGTCGTCGATGCGAGCTCGCCGCTGGCTGCCGAGCGCATGACGATCGTCGACGAAGTGCTGCAGGAAATCGGCGCGGGCGCTGCGCCGCGAATCGTCGTCATGAACAAAGCAGACCTGGCAGAGCATGGAGCAAATCGAAACGGGGCGCATGACGCGGTCTCGATTTCGGCGCTGAAGGGCGAAGGCCTCGACGATTTGCTCGACGCGATCGAGCGGCATCTCGGCGGCTCGCGCGAGGAAGTATCGGTCACTTTCCCTGCGCTACGCGGCGACCTGGTAGCAATGGCGCGAAGGGATGGAGAAGTGCTAAGCGAGGAGTATCGCGACGGCCTGGTTTCGATGCGAGCCCGCGTGAGCGCTCCTGTAGCGGGGCGCCTGCGCAAAGCCGCTGACGCCGCAAGCTGACCGCACTCAAGCAGACTCACGATGGCAGCGCCTTCACATAGCAGCATCCGCGCGCGTCCGGGCGCTCAACCGGCGCCGGCGTCATACAGCAAACTGCTGAATCTCCCGAATTTCCTGACGCTATGCCGAATCGGGTCGATTCCTGTCTTCCTGATATTTCTGACGCGCCAGCGTTACGAGGCTGCGCTGTATGTGTTCGCGGCGGCGGCAGTGACCGACGGACTCGACGGCGCGGTCGCGCGATGGTTCGACTCGCGCACCGAGTTGGGCGCGTTTCTCGATCCATTCGCGGACAAATTGATGCTGGTGTCGGCGTTCGTCGTTCTCACGATCGACGGCGAGTTGCCCGGCTATTTGCTCAGCGTCGTCATGATTCGCGATATCGTGATCGTCGTCGGCTACCTGATGATTTCGTTCTTCACGGGCGAGCGGGTGCCGGTGCGGCCCAGCTATCTCGGCAAGCTGAGCACGGTGATGCAGCTCGGCTGCGTGATCGGGGTGCTGGCGCGAGCAGGATCTTACTGGCCCGAGGATTTCAACGCGCTGCTAATCGCGACGGTCGCCGTCACCGCGGCGTCGTTCGTACATTATATGTATCGCGGACTAGTCTGGCTGCGCTCGCGCGAGCCGGAGATGTTCGCCTAGTCCTCTGTCGCGTTTTATCGCTGGGATTCGCGGCATGCCGTAACGCCTTGCGCACTCGCTCGCGCAATGTGTCGTCTGCCTCGATTTTGTTCTCCAGCGCCCTGAACTGCTCGACCGTAAGGCCTTGCTTCGAAGCGGCCTGCTCGACCGTCAGGTTGTGGTCTTTCTGCATCGACTCATAGACGCTGATGTACTTGTCGACCTGACTGGTCGGAACGTCCTTATCATCCTCATCGGTCTCTTCCGGGGGCGCTGGAGCGGTGGCAGGCTCGGCAGCAAGCTGAAGAGCATGCCGCTGGAGTTGAGATTTTACCGGGGCAGAGCCGTCCGTTGCGCGCCGCCAACACCGCCGACGCCGGCAGGATCGCAAATGCTCCACAGATTATCGCTATCACGGCGTTTGTCGCGCCCATGCGCTTGTCCGCCAATCGCTCGATGATTGTCTTCACGTTGAATAGCCTCCGCAGGAAATCCAGGTAGCTGCAACGACCATCCTTGCACGCTCGGCCCGGTTCATAAAGCCGGTTCCGTCTGATAGTCGACCACCGATATCTGCCAGCTTATGGAGAGATATCGAACTCTAAAGGGAGAGTTTGATCGGGGCGGGGACCGTCGCATACCAGGTCGATCAACGTAACCTGGGTCTTCCAGTGGCCCGATTTTGTTGGCGTTCCCTCGAACAGCCAATCGTTTTGCCCGCTTTGCCGGATGCCCGGAGGAAGGCTGCTGGCGGGAACCAGCGCTGCACCAGCCGCATGACCGCCACATCCGGCAGCTTTGTCATCGAGAATAATGCCCGCATGGATGGGGTGGCCCACCTGGCCTTGGGTTCCCTCCGTCTGAAAGGGCACGTCACGAGTCGCGCAACCTGCAACGAGAAAAATTATTGTGATCGCGACAAAGATAGATGAGGCCCGTGTTTCTGCTGCGTTGCCACTCCACACAATCAGCGGAGATGTTGCCCGCCGTGCAGATTCAGTTTTCATCGTCCAATCGTCTACCTAAATTCTGCCGCAATCGCTACTAGCGAGCGCAAAGATGGCCGCTCCACTTGCATCGCGCGCAGCGATGTTTAAATTCATAGCGGTCCTGCATGCCGCCGAGGTGGTGGTTTGCCGGGATGAATCCAGGACGAGATAGCAACAGGGAGAGAGATTTACATGCCAGCCAAAACGGTTGAGCTGCACGAGAGAGCACGAGTCGGAATCGTCAGAGGCGCAACGCTGGTGGCAGAAGCCGCCCGCATAACATTGGGACCCAAGGGCCGCAACGTCATGATCCAGCGTAGCTTCGGCGCGCCGACCGTCACCAAGGACGGCGTGACCGTGGTCAAGGAAATCGAACTCGAGAACCGCTTCGAGAACATGGGCGCGAAGCTGATTCGCGAGGTCGCGCAGAAGACCTCCGACGTCGCCGGCGACGGCACCACCACCGCGACGGTGCTGGCGGGCGCGATTGTGCGCGAGGGTATCAAGCTGCTGGCGGCGGGGTTTCCTCCGATGGAACTGCGGCGCGGAATCGAAGCCGCGGTGGTCAAGGCGGTCGCGACTATCAAGGAGATGTCGCGGCCGGTGAAGGAGCACGACCGGCTCGAGCAGGTCGCGACGGTCTCGGCCAACGGTGACAAGTCGATCGGCAAAATTGTTGCCGACGCGATGGACAAGGTCGGCAAGGAAGGCGTGATCACGGTCGAAGAGGCGCGCGGGCTGGACACGGTGCTCGACCTGGTCGAAGGGATGCGCTTCGATCGCGGCTACCTGTCGCCGTACTTCGTCACTAATCCCGACAAGATGACGGTCGAGCTCGACGAGCCGCTGATCCTGTTTTATGAGAAGAAACTTTCGAACCTGCGCGAAATCCTGCCGCTGCTCGAAAGCGTCGTGCAGACCGGGCGCCAGCTCCTGATAATCGCGGAGGACGTCGAGAGCGAGGCGCTGGCCGCGCTGGTAGTAAACAAATTGCGCGGCACGATCAAAGTCGCGGCGGTAAAGTCGCCGGGCTTTGGCGATCGACGCAAGGAAATGCTGCAGGACATGGCGATTCTGACCGGCGGCACTCTGATCGCCGAAGAACTCGGCACCAAGATCGAAAATGTCGACATCGCCTCACTGGGCAAGGCCAAGAAAGTTCTGATCGACAAGGACAATACGACCATCATTGGCGGCGCCGGCAAGAAGTCGGAAATCCAGGGACGGATCGAATTGATCCGCCGACAGATCGAAGAGACTACTTCCGACTACGATCGCGAGAAGTTGCAGGAGCGGCTGGCCAAGCTCACCGGCGGCGTCGCCGTGATCAAGGTTGGCGCTGCGACCGAGGTCGAGATGAAAGAAAAGAAGGCGCGCGTCGACGATGCGGTTCACGCGCTCCGCGCCGCGGTCGAAGAAGGAATCGTGCCTGGCGGCGGCGTCGCTCTGGTGCGCGCAATCGCGGCGGTGAACTCGCTCCGGCTTAGCGAAGACAAGAAAGCAGGCGCGGGAATCGTCGCGGCCGCGATGGCGGAACCGCTGCGGCAGATTGCGCGCAACGCCGGTCACGAACCGGAAATCGTTCTCAACGCAGTGCTCGAAGGCAAAGGCGATTTCGGGTTCAATGCCGCCACCGAAGTTTACGAGGATCTCGTGAAAGCCGGCGTGATCGATCCCGCCAAGGTCGTTCGCTCCGCGCTCGAGAATGCGGCCAGCGCTGCGTCGATGATGCTGACGACCGAGGCCGCCGTGGCCGAGGCTCCGAGAAGGCCGGCGCCGATGCCAGCGATGCCTGGTGGTGGCGGAATGGGCGGCATGGGTGGTATGGGCGGAATGGGTGGTATGGGAGGCATGGGTGGCATGGGCGGTATGGATGATTACGGCGACGACTTCTAGTCGCTGGGAAGAAGAAAAAAGCGATGAGTCGGGAGCCGCGCGCTATATGAATCGAATAGTCGTTTTGTGTGCGGCTATAGTTACATCTTGACTGTTAGGAATAGCCACACACGACTCTGCCGAGCGCGAGAGGATTGGCAATGAGGCGGAATTACCCACTGTGAGTGGATGTAAATGAGCCCGACATCATCGATTAGCTAGTGAGTCTTAATTGCCTATTTATAACACGCTGTCGCGACGAGTTAGATACTAATAGCCGGTCGGGTCAATAGTACAGGCAGTAGCAATTCGCACAACCACGACTTGCATAGGGCTAGGAGTTTGTGAGACAAATTGAGGGTCTTAATGCAGGAGTCCGTTAACGACTTATCAACAATCCTGCGCATTCCTTAGGAGGAATAAATGGAAGGGTTAATGAGAAAAACTTCGAAACTGGTCGTGCTTGCCGGGGCTGTATTGTCCCTTTCGTTGTTCGCGGGATGTTCGTCGAACGAGCCGGATCCAGCACAGCGCGCCGTTAATGCGGCGAACCAGGCTGACCAGGCGGCAGCTCGCGCTGACGCGGCGGCCCAGAAATCATCGGCTGCGGCGGCACAGGCTCAGGCAGCGGCGAGCCGCGTAGAGCAGGCGGCCAGCGACGCGAAAGCGGCTGCGGATCGCGCAGAAGCGATCGCGTCGAAGACGATGACCGAGCATCATCCGATGCGTCATCGTCGCCATCGCGCCGCAGCAGCGGAAGCAGCACCTGAGGCAGCGCCGGCTGAGGCTGCTCCAGCACCAGCTCCTGCGACTCCGTAATTTCGCTCAGGCTTGATAGTAACGAGGGCGGTTGCATCGGCAGCCGCCCTCGTCTGTCTATCTGCTCATAGCCGGGCTGATTACTCAGTTACGCCCTGCCTTTGCTGACTGTCAGTCGGGTCGGTTAACTCGCGAACGTGACTATCACCTTCAGCGATTCCGGCTTTTGCGCGGTCGCAAACGCTTCGGTGATCTGCGCCAGCGGAAATTGATGCGTCACTAGTTCCCTGGCATTGATTACGCCGCGATCGACCAGCGAGAGTGCTTCGCGCGTTTCGTCCGGTCCGCATGAGTAGCTAGGGACGAGCCGCGTCTCATTGAAGTACAAGTCGTGCGGCTTGACGAGTAGCTCGTCGTCGGGCGGCGTCGCCGTGAACTGCACGACGGTTGCGCCCTTGCCGGCGGCGGCGATCCCCGCGGCGATTGCTTTCGACGTGCCGGGTCCGACGATCACGACGTCGGCCATAGCGCCGTTGGTGATTTCGCGCACTTGCTCGATGAGGTTGTCGCCCTCGACGACAATCCCGCGATCCGCGCCGAGTTCGATTGCGCGCTGGGCGCGTGAATGAAAAAGGTCAGCGCCGATGATCGTGCCGGCGCCGAGATGCCGCGCCAGCTTCACATGCATCATGCCCATGATGCCGAGACCTATGATCAGAATTGACTCTCCTGCCTTTAAGCCGGAGCGCTTGAGCGACTTCACGACGCATGCGGCCGGCTCGATCAACACGCCGTCGGCGTCGGCGATCGAGTCGGGAAGCCGCAGCGTGTCGCGCTGATTGGCCGCGCTCACGAGAAAGAACTCGGCCATCCCGCCCGGAATGATATTTGTCGCGCGCCAGGTCGCGCACTGGACATACTCGCCGCGCCTGCACGCCGCACATTGGAAGCAAGGTGCATGATGATGTACGAAAACGCGGTCGCCGCGCTTGAAGTCGCGCACTGCCGCGCCCGTCTGCTCGACGATTCCCACCGGTTCGTGACCGAGCACCAGCGGCGCCTTGCGCTTGATGTACCAGGGCATGATGTCGCCCGAGCAGATGCCGCATGCGCTCGCGCGCACGAGAATGTCGCCGTCGCCGACCACCGGCCGGGCACTTTCCTCGACGCGGATGTCGCCGAAATCGTAAAGCCGAGCTACCTGCATAAAGTTACCGCCATGTTAGAATCGCATCATGCCACGGCCGAAATGCCCTCCGATAGCTGCCGACATAATCACCGAGATTGGCGACAAGGTCGTTTTGATCGAGCGCAAGAATTTCCCGCTGGGATGGGCGATTCCCGGCGGCTTCGTCGATTTTGGCGAGACTGTCGAGCAGGCCGCCGTGCGCGAGGCACGCGAGGAGATTTCGCTCGAGGTCGAGCTGCGCGCGCTGCTCGGTGTGTACTCGCGGCCGGATCGGGACCCGCGCGGCCAGACGATCACGGTGGTGTACGTCGCGCGTGCATCGGGAACGCCGCGCGGCGCCGATGACGCGAAGAACGCCACGCTCTGCGATCCGCGCAATCCGCCGACTCCGCTCGCGTTCGATCACGCGGAAATACTCGCCGATTATGTGCACTGGCTCGAGACTGGCGAATTTCCCGCTCCGTGGCTCACGCACTAGCGCACATCTGGCTGCATCACGCGCGCGCGGAGGATCAGAACGGCGGCGAAGTACGAGGCTAGTAGCATCCAAAATCCTGGATGTGGCAGCGCCTTAATGAGCGCGGTTGCGATGCAGCCGGCGAGGATCACGCTGCCCGCAATCAACAAAATCTGACGAGAGCCGTCGCGTCGCTGGAACCCATCCCATGCGGCGAGCGTCCCGAACAAGTACGCGGGGATCAGCAGCAGGGTTTCTTGAATCCACGCCAGCGGCGACATCAGGAGCGCAAGCGCAACCCAAATTCCGAACAAGAGACCGTCGAGATCGGCTCGTCCGCGGCTTATCGTCGTGGCGGCGGCAGCCACTGCAAGCAAAGCGAGGTCGACGAGTGCTGTGATGGCGATGACTGATGACAGCGGCGCGGCGGCGATCGTCGTGCCGGCGAAATGCGCTACGATTTTTCGCACGAACGCGAGGACGGTGAGTTCCGATTCCGCGACTTGCTGATAAGAAACGGACAGGCCCTGTGTCGCGAGTTCGATCCAGTGGGCGGGATTCGTCAACAACACGCCCGCGGCAAAGAATCCGATCGCCCAGCCAAGCGTACGCCAACGGCGGTCAAACAAAAAAAATCCGCCGACCGTCACTGGATAAAGCTTTATCAACGCCGCCAGCGCCAGGCACAGTCCCGCCGCCGCTGGACGCTCTCGTCGCGCGGAGAACCATGACGCAGACAACAGCACCAGCAGCATTGACGTGACTTGGGCATACACCAGCTCACCGGCGTACTGACGCGAGAGCAGCGCCAGTGAAAGAACGATGATCGTCGGCGCCGTGCCAAGCGGCGGATCGTTCCCTCGCGCCAGCAACAGCACGGCCATGACCAGGCATATCATCTGGCTGGCTTCCCAGATCCAGAATGCGGTTCTCTGGTCGAACCGGGCGAGAGGTGAAAATACCTCGATGAAAAACGGAGTGTTATTGCAATTGCGCGGTCGCGATATGCCGGGCCGGGAATCGCTCCGTTTACTTTGCACGACCCACGGGTTGACGCCTCTCGAATAGTCGGTCCACCAACCATAGAAGGTCTCGAAATCGAGATCTTTGTAGCGGTGCGAGGCCGCGGGAACGCGTTGAGCGAGCGAAACCATCGCGACGATCGCGAGGACCGTCGCCGCAATCGTGCTGATCGGAAGCCGCTGCAGATAGGTGCGCGAACCCGCTGGCTCGGCCATCGATGCTAGCGCTTGAGCTTCGCGACAGCGCGCTCGATGCGATCGAATGCCTCGTTCAGATTCTTCACGGAAGTGGCGTACGAAAGCCTGACATGTTCGGGCGCGCCGAAGTCATTGCCGCCCACCAGCGAGACGTGCGCCTCGTCGAGCAGGAATGCCGCGAGCCCGTCGCCGTCGGTGATTTGCTTGTCGCCGAACCGGCTGCCGAGCAGTTCCGACACGTTCGGGAACGCGTAAAATGCGCCTTGCGGAATGTTGGGCAGCCTGAAGCCCGGGATTCGCCGCACGCGCTCGACCACCAGCGCGTTGCGCTCGCGAAACGCCTCGAGCATCGGCTTGAGCTCGTCCTGCGGACCGGTGAGTGCCTCGATCGCGGCGGCTTGCGTAATAGAATTGGGATTGCCGCTGTTCTGGCTCTGCAAGCGCCCGGCAGCCGCGATCGCTTCCTTAGGCCCGGCCGCAAATCCGATCCGCCATCCTGTCATCGCGTAGGTTTTCGACAGCGAGTTGAACACGATGCCGTGGGATTTGAGCCGCGGCTCAATGTGGAACAGATGCGGCGCGAACTCGCCGTAAGCGATGTGCTCGTAAACGTCGTCGGACATCACCCACATGTCGGTGTCGACCAGCACCCGGGCGATAGCGGTGAGCTGTTCGGGCCCATACACGGCGCCGGTCGGATTCGACGGCGAGTTCAGCATGATGCCGCGCGTGCGTGGCGTAATCGCGCGGCGCAAAGCATCGGGCTCGAGCATGAAGCCCGACTTTTCCGAGCACGGCACGAACTTCGGCTCGGCGCCCGAAAGCGAAACCATCGCGGCGAAACTCACCCACGCCGGCGTCGGGATGATCACCTCGTCGCCTTCGTCGAACAGCGCGTTGATCACGTTGGCCTCGGCCTGCTTGCATCCGGCCGACGCGATTATCTCGCCCGGCTCGTAGTCGAGGTTGTTGTCGCGCTTGAGCTTGAGCTTGATCGCATTCTTGAGCGCCGCGGTTCCGCCCACGGCAGTGTACTTGGTCTGTCCCGCGGCGAGCGCTTTATCGGCGGCCCTCTTGATGTGATCGGGAGTGTCGAAATCGGGCTCGCCGGCAGCCAGCGAGATGACGTCGATTCCGGCAAGCTTCATTTCAGTGGCGCGCGCATCGGCAGCCAGCGTGGCGGACGGTTTGATAGCGGCGATTCTGCGATTGAGCTTCAGCATTTCCTGAATCCGAATTCTAAAAGTGATGCGCGCGGCGTTAGGCCGGCGCGAACGAAGTGAGATTGTATCTTTCCCGACGTTTGGAAAGAACCGCCTAACCGACTTTGAGCTTTGCGCGGAGCCGCTCGATCACGAGTTCCGGCACCAGTTCGGGCAAGCGCTTGCCGTATCCCGCGACTTCCTTGATGAGGTGCGACGAGCTGAAGAACAGCCGCGGATTCGAGAACATGAAAATGGTCTCGACGTTCGGGCTCATCGTCTTGTTCATCTGCGCCATCTGCAGCTCGTAATCGAAATCGGTCACGGCGCGCAGTGAGCGAATCAAAACTTTGGCGCCGATTCGTTCAGCGTAGTCGACCGACAGGCCGCTGAACTTGTCGACCCGCGCGCGCGGCTCGAGGTCGCGGATCACCTCGCGAATTATTTCAACGCGCTCGTCGCCGGAAAACAGCGCCGCATCCTTGTGCGGATTGTAAGTGACCGCGACGATCACCTCGTCGAAAATCGCGACGCTGCGCCGAATTACATCGACGTGGCCGTTGTGGATTGGGTCGAAGCTGCCGGGGTAAACCGCGATCAACGGGGAACGCTCTTTGCCTTTTGTCATTTCCTTCAGGCCGTCACTCTGCACTCGGCGCCGCATTGAGTCGCCGGTAAAAGGCGATCCGGTGATCGCCGATGGTTGCAACGAATGCGCGCTCGTGGGCTTCAGGAGCGGGCGGCGCCGCCGGAGCGCGTTTCGATTGTTCCACTACCGCCCATCCGCCGGGGGCGACGAGATTGAATTCACCAAGCAGCGCCAGAACGTCAGCACTCATGTCGTCCTTGAACGGCGCATCGACAAATACCAGGTCGAACGACTCGCGCGAGCGCCCGAGTTCGCCGAGAGCGCGATGCACCTCGGACACGACGACGCGGGCGCGATCGGAAAGTTCGAGCTGTGCAAGATTTGCGCGAATCGCGGCGGCCGCATCGCGCGACGAATCCACAAACGTCACGTGCGCGGCGCCGCGCGAAAGCGACTCGATCCCCAGCGAGCCGCTGCCGGCGAAAATGTCGAGCACTCGGACACCGTCGAGATCCATCCGCACCGCCAGGCGCGAAAAAATCGACTCGCGCGCCCGCGCCGACGTCGGCCGCGTCAGCAAACCACGCGGCGCCTTGAGCCGTCTGCCGTGAGCGTGTCCCGCAATAATTCGCATCGCGTCAGTTTCTTCGAGGCATAAATGTTTTGATCGAATCGGGTAACGCGTTTAATCTAATCGCTAACGCCTCTTGCCTTGAAGTCGCGGACGATAGATAACCCGTTCTGCCGGGACCCCGCAAGTTCGCGGGCGACTAACCGGCGAGGCTTGAGCCTCTGGCGGATTGACGAAATTTTCGCTACCAATCATTAGATTCCGCGAACTCACTAACTCCGACGTTGAAGGCCCTGTAATACTTCTGCCATGCCCGAGAACGATCAACCCAGGTTTTCCGACGCGGCACTCGACGAGTACCGCCAACTGCTCGGACGCTATCCGACGCGTCAGGCGGCGCTGCTGCCGACGCTGTGGATCGCGCAGCGCGAATTCGGATGGCTCAGCGACGCGACCCAGGACTACGTCGCGCGCCTGATGGAATTGCCGCCCGCGCATGTGCGCGCGGTCGTCTCGTTCTACACGATGTTCCATCGCAAGCCGGTCGGCCGCTACCTGCTCGACGTGTGCACAAATCTCTCGTGCCGGCTGCGTGGCGCTGACAAAATCGTGGACTGCATCCGGCGCAAATTGAAAATCGAGTTGGGCGAGACGACCCCTGACGGCAAGTTCACGCTGGGCGCGGTCGAATGCCTGGCCTCATGCGGGACCGCGCCGATGCTCCAGCTAAATCAGGACGCCTTCGTCGAAAATCTCACTGAAGAAAGCACCCTCAAACTTATCGACGAGCTTGCCGCACGTGACAATTGAACTAATCGCCGGCGCGATCAAAGCGATCCTGATGATCATGCTCGGACTGAACCTGTCGCTGTTCCTGCTCTATTTCGAGCGCAAGGGCAGCGCGCTCATCCAGGACCGAATCGGATCGAATCGCGTCACCATCACCGGCCTTGGCAAACGACTGGGGATGCCAAACCTTGGCATCATCAACACCACCATCGCCGACCCGGTCAAGATGTTCACCAAGGAAGATTTCGTGCCGGACGGCGCGGACAAATTCCTGCACACGCTCGCGCCGTTCCTGGCGCTGTTCCCGGTGATGATCACGTTCGTCGTGATCCCGTTCGGCGACACGATTTCGATTGGCGGCCATCGCATTGGACTCGAGGCAGCCAACCTCAACGCCGGCGCACTCTATCTGCTCGCGACGATCGGGCTCGGCGTGTACGGCGTCGCGCTCGCAGGATGGTCCTCGAACAATCGATGGGCGCTGCTCGGCGGGATTCGCGCGACGGCGCAGATGATCTCGTACGAGCTGGCGATGGGCCTCGCGATCGTGTCGGTCATCATGACGTTCGGCACGCTGAACTTGCAGGAAATCGTGCGAGGGCAGGGCGGCGTGTGGTTCGGATTTCTGCCGCGCTGGGGAATTTTCATGCAGCCGCTCGCCTTCATTCTGCTGCTGGTGGCCGGCGCGGCTGAATCCAAGCGAATTCCATTCGACCTGCCCGAGAGCGATTCGGAGCTGATCCAGGGATATTTCACCGAATACTCCGGCGGCAAGCAGGCCGTCTTCATGCTCACCGACTTTGCCGAGCAGGCGCTCCTCGCGATGCTGCTGACGACGTTTTTTCTCGGCGGATGGCAGGTTCCGTGGCTGATGCGCGACGGATTCCATCTGCCGGGCGGCGCGTTTCTCGCGGTGCCTGCGCTCGCCGTCTCGATTCTCGGCGTCGTCGCGTTCCTGGTGAAGGTCGTCGCGCTGTGCATCTTCCTCGGCCTGGTGCGATGGACGTTGCCGCGCTTCCGCTACGATCAGTTGATGCGCCTGGGATGGAAAGCACTGGTGCCGCTCGGACTGCTCAACGTGCTGCTGACCGCATTCGCCATAGTGGCGACCGTGAGAGTCCAGTGATGCCGCCGTTCCTCTACATATTTCTTGGCGCGTTGGCGATCGTCTCGGCGCTCGGCGTTATCATCCAGCGCAATCCGATTCATTCGTTGCTCGCCTTGATCTCGACGCTGCTGACGATCGCCATTCTGTTTATTGGCGAGGACGCCGTCGTGGTCGGCTTCCTGCAAATCATCGTGTATGCGGGCGCGATCATGGTTCTGTTCCTGTTCGTGATTTGGCTTCTGAATCTTCAAGTCGAAACCGGGCCGACGGGTCATCTCGCGCTGAAGGCTTTCGGCTCGCTCGCGGCTGCGCTGCTCGTGACCGAGCTGTTTTTCGTCCTGGCGCCGCCACATCTACAGGTGAAGTTCACTCGCGAGCCCGTCGGATATGGTTCGCTGGCGAGCCTCGCCGGCAAACTGTTCACCGACTACCTGGTCGCGTTCGAGGTGACTTCGATACTGCTGCTGGCGGCAGTGGTCGGTTCGATAGCGCTCGCGCGTCGGCTGCCGGTCGCCGAGGAGCAGCCGCAGCCGCGCGTCGTGGAGAAGATCGCATCATGATTCCCCTCACCTACATGATGTCGCTGAGCGCGATCATCTTCGCCATCGGCGTCGCAGGCGTGATCATCCGCCGCAACATTCTCGTGATGTTCATGTCGATCGAGCTGATGCTCAATGCCGTGAACCTTGCCTTCATCGCGATCGGCAGCCGGCTCGGCTCGATGGACGGCCAGGTGATCGTCTTTTTCGTAATGACGGTCGCGGCGGCCGAATCTGCGATCGGTCTCGGCATTATCATTTCGACTTTCCGCAATCGCGAGACCGTTCATGCCGACGAGCTGACGCTACTGAGATGGTGACCAATACCAATGACGGTTGAGTTTCCAGCACTCGCGCTAATCCTGCTGTTCCCGGCGCTCGGCGTAGTTTTCAATCTGTTCTTCGGCGCCAGGTGGGGACGCGCCGCGGTCAATGTCGTCGGACCGGGCGTGATGTTTGCGGCGTTCGCCGTAGCGACGTGGGCATTCTTCAAGTTGCTGGCGATGCCCGCGGGCGGCGCACTTGCCATGCCTCTCTGGGGATGGATCGAGGGCGGCCCCTTTCACGCTGAATTCGCACTGCGGCTCGACGCGCTATCGGGCGTGATGGTGATGATAGTCACTGGGGTCGGCGCACTAATCCACCTTTACTCAGTCGGGTACATGGCGCACGACGAAGATTTCGCGCGCTTCTTTACCTACATGAACCTGTTCGCACTATCGATGTTGATACTCATTCTTGCGGACAACTTACTAATGATGTTCGTCGGGTGGGAGGGCGTCGGGCTGTGCTCCTACTTGCTAATCGCGTTCTGGTACACCAATCCTCAGTACGCCTATAACGGCCGCAAGGCGTTCGTCGTCAACCGAATTGGTGACGCCGGCTTTCTGCTCGCGATGTTCACGATCGTCGGCGACGCTCGGCGCGCACGGCGTCTGGACGCTCAACTTCGTCGAGCTTCGCAACAATGCAGCGCTGCTTGGCGGAGCAGGCGCGACCGCAGCATGCTTCCTGCTCTTCATCGGCGCGACCGGTAAGTCCGCGCAGATTCCGCTCTACGTATGGCTGCCCGACGCGATGGTTGGCCCGACTCCCGTGAGCGCATTGATCCACGCGGCGACGATGGTCACCGCCGGCGTCTATATGATCGCGCGGCTCGGTTTTATGTTCTCGATGACGCCCAGTACTCTCGACCTGGTCGCGACGGTTGGCGCGCTGACCGCGCTGTTCGCCGCGACCATCGCGATCGTCCAGCCAGACATCAAGAAAGTGCTCGCCTACTCGACCATCAGCCAGCTCGGCTACATGTTTCTCGGCGTCGGCTCGGGCGCGTATGCGTCGGGCATTTTCCACGTCATGACCCACGCGTTCTTCAAAGGCCTGCTGTTCCTGTGCGCCGGATCTGTTATGCACGCGCTCGGCGGTGAGCAGGACATGAACAAGATGGGCGGGCTACGGAAGAAACTGCCGATCACGTTCGCGACGATGTTCGTCGGGACGCTTGCGATCGCAGCCTTGTTTCCGTTCTCCGGCTACTTCTCCAAGGACCTGATCCTTGATGCGGCCTTCGATTCGGGACACACGTGGCTGTGGTTGGTCGGTGTGATAACTGCCGGGCTCACATCATTCTATATGTTCCGGCTGATCTTCATGACGTTCTTTGGTGACTCGCGCGTCGACCCCGACAAGGAGCATCACATCCACGAATCGCCGGCCGTAATGACTATTCCGCTGATCGTACTGGCTATTCTCGCGACGTTCGGTGGATGGGTGAACATTCCCGACGGATACCTTTGGGGCGAAGCGTTCGTAAGGTTCCTCGCGCCTGCAGTCGGTACCTTCAAACCAGTAATGGAGGCGAACTCATTTGACCTGTCGCTCGTCGCGTTAGCCGCTTCGATCATTGGAGGTGTCCTTGCCTGGGTGTTGTATATCCAATTGCCGGGCATCCCGTTCCTTCTCGCGTGGCGGCTGAAGCCTGCATACGACTTGCTACTCAATAAGTACTACATCGACGAGATATATAACTTGATCGTCACGCGCCCGCTGTTCTGGATCTCGGACAACGTACTCAATCGCGCGATCGACACCTACGCGATCGACGGTGCCGCCGAGGGCGCCGGACTTGCCGTCGAGACTTCCGGACAGGTGGCGCGTCGGATTGAGACCGGCAACGTCCAGCACTACGCATTCGTTTACCTGCTCGGCGCGTTGGGGATCGTGGGTTACTACCTGTTCCTGGTGACCGGCCGATGAACGGCGGATTGCTCACAGCGTTGATTTTTCTGCCGCTGATCGGCGCGCTCTTCATACTGATGCAGAACGAAGAGCGCGCGATCTGGAACTCCGCGTTCATCTTTTCGCTGCTTCCACTCGCGCTCAGCTTCTATGTTTTGTATGAATTCAATCCGCAGATGGCGGACTACCAATTCGTCGAGCAGTACGAGTGGATACCCACATTCGGCATTTCATACCATATTGGTATCGACGGCATTAGCCTGTTTCTGGTCCTACTGACTACTATCCTGATTACTCTGTCGATCCTCTATTCCGGCGGCGGCGATATCGAGGAGCGTCCGCGCGAGTTTTGTTTCTTCATGCTGGTGCTCGAAACCGGCCTGCTCGGCACGCTGCTCTCGGTCGATCTGTTCCTGTTCTACATGTTCTGGGAAGTGATGCTAATTCCGATGTACTTCCTGATAGGCATCTGGGGACACGGCCGCAAGATTTACGCCGCTATCAAGTTTGTATTGTTCACGATGGTTGGGTCGCTACTGATGTTGGTCGGCATCTTGTACCTCGTGTACCAGGCGCACGTGCATTTCAACCGCACCAGCTTCGATTTGCCGCTGCTCTACCAGGTACCGCTCACGGCGACCGAAGGCCGCTGGCTGTTCGCGGCGTTCGCGCTTGCGTTCGCGGTCAAAGTGCCGATGTGGCCGTTGCATACGTGGCTGCCTGACGCTCATACCAACGCGCCCACCGCGGGATCGGTCATACTCGCGGGCGTGATGCTCAAAATGGGCACCTACGGTTTTCTGCGTTTCGCGATTCCGCTGTTTCCCACCGTCGCGGTCGAGGCGATTCCATTGTTCATGGCGCTCGCGGTAGTCGGGATCATTTACGGAGCGCTGGTCGCGATGATGCAACCAGATCTCAAGCGGCTGATTGCCTATTCGTCGGTTAGTCACCTGGGTTTCGTGATGCTTGGAATATTCGCGCTTAACCCCGCGGGCATCGACGGCGCGATTTACCAGATGCTCAATCACGGCGTTTCGACCGGCGGATTGTTCCTGCTGATCGGGATGCTCTATATGAGGCGTCACACGCGTGAGATTTCCGAGTTCGGCGGCTTGTGGAAGAGCGTTCCCGTTTTCGCCGCAATCTTTATGGTCGTGATGCTCTCGTCGATTGGTCTGCCCGGGCTCAACGGCTTCGTCGGCGAGTTTCTGATCATGGTCGGCGCCTTCATTCGACTCAGGCTGGCTGTCGTTATCGCGGTCGTGGGCGTCATTTTGGAGGCGCTCTACATGCTCTGGACTTACGAGCGCGTGTGGTTCGGGCCGATCGTCAAGGCGGTTAACGAAACGATCAGCGATCTGACCGGCCGCGAGATCGCCGTGATGGTGCCGGTGATCGCGCTGATGCTGTTCATGGGACTTTTCCCGCGTCCGCTCATCAGCCGGATGGAGCCGTCGGTGACTGCAATGCTCGCGAGGGCAAATTTCGCTGAAGCTCAGCTCGAGCGTGAACGACAGCAGAATCGAATAGCTACTCCGTCGACATTGAAACACGAACCCGAAATTGCGGCGGCTATCCGATGAGTCCTTTTAATCTCGCCGCGATCAACTTCGTCTGGCTGCCTATCCTGCCGATGGTCATCGTCGCCGTGGCTGCGATGGTCGTGCTGCTGGCGGGAGTGCGCGTCGACGACAGCGAGAGCGAAGGGCTGGGCCTGCTAACACTCGCGTCGCTCGGCGTCGCCTTCGTATTCACGCTCGGAATCGTAGGTCAGTACGGCATCGCATTTGCCGGCGCGATCTCGATCGACAGCTTTTCGGCTTTTTTCGAGCTGGTGATTCTGATCGCCGCGATGTTCACCGTGATGATGTCGCTCGACTACGCCGCCGAGAACCTAATCCCGGGCGCCGAATACTATTCGCTGCTGCTGTTCTCCGCGCTCGGCATGATGCTGATGGCGACGGCCGGCGACCTGATAGTCATCTTCCTCGGTCTCGAGACGATGTCGATTACGGTTTACGTGCTGGCGGGAATGATGCGCCGCAACCCTAAGTCGAATGAAGCGGCGATAAAATATTTTCTGCTCGGCGCGTTCTCAACCGGTTTCCTGCTCTATGGAATCGCGCTGGTATACGGCGCGACGGGCTCGATCAAGCTCGGCCCGATTCACGAAGCGCTTGCGTCCGGCGCGTTGAGCTCGAATCCGTTGCTGCTCCTCGGCATCGGCATGATGGTGATCGGTTTCGGCTTCAAGGTTGCCGCTGTCCCATTTCACATGTGGACGCCCGACGTTTACGAAGGCGCGCCGACGCCGGTGACTGCGTTCATGGCGGTGGGCGTGAAGCTCGCCGCGTTCGCCGCTTTTATCCGCGTCTTCCTGGTCGATTTCCAATCCATGGGCGCGCATTGGCAGACGGTGCTGTGGGTAGTATCGGCGCTGACGATGACCGCTGGAAATCTGATCGCCGTCGCGCAGACCAATATCAAACGGATGCTCGCATACTCGGCGATTGCGCATGCCGGTTACCTGCTGCTGGGCATGGCGGCGGGAGTGCAGTCGGGTCCGGCGATTCTGTACTACCTACTCGGATATGCATTCACGAATCTTGGCGCGTTCGCAGTAGTAATTGCGCTCGAGCGGCGCGGCGAAGTAGGTAATCAGATTAGTGACTTTCGCGGCCTGGCGGCGCGTCAGCCACTGCTCGCCGGCGCGATGGCTATCTTTCTGTTGTCGTTGGCCGGAGTTCCTCCGATGGCCGGCTTCGTTGGCAAGTTCTACATCTTCAGCGAAGCGTTGCATCAGGGATATACGGGACTGGTAGTAATCGCGGTACTCAATAGTGTAGTCGCTACCTATTACTACTTTTATGTATTGGTCGCGATGTATATGCAGGAGGGCGGCCTCGAAGTGCAGCGACTGAGTAATCGTCCTGCGCTGGTCGCCGCAATCGGACTTGCAGCATTGGCTACGATCCTGATCGGCGTTTATCCGGAGCCGTATATGGCGTCCGCCGCCAATGCTTTTTATTCCGCCAGCGGCGCGGAAGGAATCCACACCGCCGCGTTCGATCCGTAATCAGACCTGACGGAATAAATTCCGTCCTACGGCGCGCGCGATTTAGTCCGGCCGTTATTTGCGGCGCGCGGGCTTTTTCGACGCCGGCTTCTTTGCGGATTTCGCCGGGGGCTTCGCAGCGCTTTTAGGCTTGGGCTTTACTGATGCTCGCGGCTTCGCGATGGCAGTCTGACTATTCGCGCTGCCTGCATATGCGTCGGCTTCAATCTCAATCATCATGTCGGGATTCGCGAGCCGCCGCACTTCGACGACGGTCGATGCGGGAGGCGAGTCGGCGAAGAATTCCTTGTGCGCGCGAGCCACGTCCGCAAAACGCGTAATGTCGGTGACGAACATCCGCGTGCGAATCACCTGATGCATCGCGAGGCCCGCGCGCTCGAGCGCCACGCGAATATTCTCGAGCGCCTGGCGCGCCTGCACGTACATCTGCCCGGCGCCGACGATCACTCCGCGCTCGTCGGTGGCCGTGGTGCCCGAAACCGCGACCAGGTCGCCGGCCCGCACCAGCCGCGAATAGCCGACGATCGGTTCCCACGGCGTGTTGGTCGAGATTCGCGAGATCGCGCTCATCTTAATCTCCCGCTCCGCGAGCGAAGCCGGTAGCGCGACTCTACACCGGAATGTCGCGGCTCGGGAAGGCCTCTTCGAGTTCTCGCGCCACCGATCGCATTGGCGGGCCTACCAGCCGTCCCGACGGCATCAGCCAGTTGCGAATTCGCATGAGCGTCGGCACGCCCGCCGCCGGACGCTCCGCACTTCGCACCATGTCGAGTTCATGCTCGACGATTTGAGAATTGTGTCGACTTGCGAGCCCGTTGCCCGCGAAAATAATGCGCCGCTCTTCCACTCCGACCACCTCCACCTCATCCGCCCCAAAAGACGGCGAAATAATGTTAGAATCTTACAGATGCCCGCGAAATAGTCAAAAAATTTCTCGCCCGGCAGTACGAATCCGTGCGAAAATAAATGCATGTTAAGGCGCGAAATTCGCGCTTGAAGTTACGTCGCACCTATCGTATTCTTGCCCCGTTTCGAGTTTTGCGCGCTCAACTGAGCACCGAGCAACCAAGGAGAAAGCGATGCGCAAGGTCCTGCTTCTAGCACTAGTTTCGATGTTCTTCGTGACGGCTTGCAATAAATCCGAAGAGACGGCTCCAGCTCCCGACGCTGCCGCGTCCGCGGCCGCGCCTGCGGCGATGCGAGCAGCCGCTGCGATGGCGGCCAGCGCCGGGCCAGCGAGCCGCAAGTCCCGCCGCTGCGGCCAGCCCGGCTGCGCCGTAATTCATTTCGTTTCCTGAGCGGGTTCCCGCGCGCCGTTAGAGCCGTCGGCGCGCGGGAGACTCGCCGACCGTCCCTGCGAAGTACCGTCGAATCCATTCACGCGGACGCAAGTTGGTTCGCGCGTTTGGTCGTGTTCTCTCGTCCCGATGCATTCGAGCTATTGCTCCTCGTCAGGCTCCTTGTCATCTCCGCGGTCTTCAATTTCCTGAGGCGAGACTTCCCTGGCCAATTCGGAGCTTCCACCCATTGGCGCTCTTGGCGCCGCGAGGTTCGTCGCTGCGGATTATCTCGACTGCGCGATTGCGCCGCTTCTCCCGCCAGCTTCTTCAGTTCCTCGGATTTTCGCCCCAGCTCCGCGGTCGCATGCGATAACTCGGACCTCAGGTCTGCCGTCTTTTTCGAATACTCCGCTTTCAGCTCCGCGATTTTCGCGAGAGCTTGCTGACGGGCGGCGTCGCGCTTGCTCGCGTCGCCCAGCGCCGATTTCAGATTTGTGGCGAGCTTGCGTCCCTGATCGCGCAGCGCCGCAATCTGCGAGGCGAGTTGCGCGCGCGCCTTTTGCGCTTCGGTCTTGACGCGCGCCTCGATCTGTCCGCGCCCTGGTCTCGCGCTCGAGCTTGACCCGCAGTCCCTTGACGGTCTTGCGCAGCTGCGCGAGTTGCCTGAGCGCGGGATCTTTCTTCGCAGCCTTCCTTCGGTGTTGCTGGTTTTTTCCTTGTCGGCATTCGTCGCCTCCACGTCCCAGGTCGTTCCTGTGGATCTTCAAACTAAGTCCGGTTGGCCGATCAGATCAATGTGGACTCTACTTTCCGTACTCAGGTGCAGGCGCTGGCCGGGACTGCTACGATGCGTTCGCAGTGGCGACCGTCCCGAAACCTGCCCCTTCTGCCGAGCAGCTGAAGCCGGGACTTTCTCTGTTCGATTCGGTGACGCTGGTCGCCGGCTCGATGATCGGCTCGGGCATCTTCATCGTCTCGGCCGATATCACGCGCCAGGTCGGCACGCCCTTCGCGTTGCTGATGGTCTGGCTGGTCGCCGGCGTGATGACGATTGCGGGAGCGCTCGCGTACGGCGAACTCGCTGCGATGATGCCGCAGGCGGGCGGGCAGTACGTCTATCTGCGCGAGGCTTACGGCGGAATGTGGGCGTTCATGTTCGGCTGGACGCTCCTGCTCGTGATCCAGACCGGCACGATCGCGGCTGTCGCGGTTGCGTTCGCGCGATTCGCGGGCGTCATGTGGCCGGTGCTTGGCTCGAATCTATGGCTCGGCGCCGGCGGCGCAGGACTGTCGGGCGAGCGCGTCGGCGCGATCTGCGTGATCGCGCTTCTCACCGCGGCCAATCTGCGCGGCCTCAACATGGGCAAATGGCTGCAGAACTCCTTCACCACCGCGAAACTTCTCTCGCTATGTTTGATCGTCGTCGTCGGATGCGTGCTGCTGCCGAATCCTGCCGCGATCCACGCAAACTTCGGCAGCTCGACCGCATTCTTCGGCACTCCTTCGATGTCGATAGCCGGGGCCGGCATATTCGGCGCCGCGATGGTCGGTGCGCTGTTCTCAGCCGACGCATGGGCGAGCGCCACCTTCGTTGCTGCCGAGGTCCGCAATCCCAAACGCGATCTCCCGCTGGCGCTCGCGTTCGGGACCGGCGTCGTCATCGCGCTCTACATCCTCACCAACGTCGCATACCTCTGCGAGCTGCCTGCGTCGGGAACTGCGGACGCCGCGACTGTCGTGGGGCGCGGAATTGCGCATGCGTCCAGCGACCGCGTCGCCGCGGCCGCGATGCAAGTAGTGTGGGGCAGCGCGGGCGCGAAGCTTACCGCGATCCTCGTGATGATCTCGGGCTTCGGATGCGCCAACGGACTGATCCTCACGGGCGCGCGGGTTATCTACGCGATGTCGCATGACCGCGTGTTCTTCGCCGCCGCAGGACGCCTCAATCGCGCGAGCGTGCCCGCGGTCGCACTCGTGATGCAGGGAATCTGGGCGGCGGTTCTCACCTTGTCGGGCACTTACTCCGAGCTGCTCGACTACGTGATCTTCGCGCAGTTGATGTTTTACGTGCTGACGGTGTCCGCGGTTTTCGTGCTGCGACGCCGGCTCCCGGACGCGCCGCGTCCATACCGCGCGTGGGGCTATCCGATCGTGCCCGCGCTCTACGTCATCGCAGCGTCGGCGCTGATGATCGATCTGTTGATCCTGAAGCCGCGCTTCACCTGGCCGGGATTGCTAATCGCGCTGAGCGGCGTGCCGATTTATTACTGGACCACCCGCGACCGTTCCGCCAGCCGATAGTTACTGGTTGCGTCTCGCCGGATGTCGGGGCTGGAATTATCCGGGCTCTCTTCCGAGTTCGTTGGCACCGGCGCTCCCGCGGTCGCGCAGTCGGCCTGACCCAGTTTGCCGCTGCGGAACTCCCCAACAATCGCGGTCAGGATGTAGTTGCTGCGCTCGGGCGACTGATTACCGGCGAGCTTGAACAATTCCGCCGCGTTGTGTGCGGCGTCGGTCGCGTCGTGGTCGTTCTTCGGCAGTCCGTAGATCTGAAATACCTTGCACAGCGATTCGATTCCGTCTTTGCGGTCGCCCTCGGTAATCGGAGCGTTCGAACCTTGCGCCGACGGTGCGGGTTCGACCGTCCCGCGCCCTCCGATGAGGCTGCGCAACATTCCGCGAAGGAAGAAAAAAATTAGAAACAACAGGACCGCGCCAGCGGCCACTCGTCCAGCCTTCTGGCTTGAGGAAAGTTCGCTCCATGGGAGCAGCTCGAATCCGCCCCTGCCCTTGCGGCCTCCGCCGCTCGACGGTGGCGTCTGGAATGTCGGAGTGCGAATTTCAGGCCTGGACGGCTTGGGCGGTGGCGCCGAGCCCCCACGAATCTGAGGCGAGACGATCGGCTTGCCCCCTGGCTTCGACGACGACGATCCGGGATCGCTGGCCGGCGTCATCAGCGGAGTCGCACAGTATCCGCAGAATCCTGTGCCCTCCGGGTTATCTTTGCCGCATTGCCCGCATGCAGGCATCAGATCACCTTGGCCATCCCACCAAATTTCGCGTAACCGGTGAAGAAATTGCTACTAGTTGTCCCCAGCCTCGTCTCTCTCCCGTGTAACACTTTGCCTGCGTGACGAGGCGCAAGCTACAGCCGGCGACTCTACAGGTATGAAAGCTACCGCCGGAGCGCGCAAAGTCAATATGGCTGACGAAAATTCACGCCGCTTCAGGTTGCTACTCAGAGCTATTTCATCGCGACTGCTCTCTGATTAGCCGGACGCCCAAGACACTTCTGCAACCACTTCTGCGCATTCGGGGTCGCCGAAAGATCCAGTTGAATGAGCGGCGCGAGACTCATCACGGACGCCACGTTCAGGTCTGCGATCGTGAATTCCTTGCCAAGCAGGTAGTCCGATGCGCGCAAATGATCGTTGAGCACCTTAAGCGGCGTCTTCAGTTTCTCGATTCCCGCCAGCACCGCTTTTTCATCGCGCATTTTGGCCTGGTTTTATTCAGGAAAATATCGAGCAGCGGCGTTTCCACCTCAGTCATGCCCCAAAAGCTCCACTGGTAGCACGCGCCATGGTCCTCGACGGTTGACGGCCACAACGGCGGCTTCCCATATTTTTCCGCGATATACAGATTTATTGCCATCGACTCCCAGAGGAGGGTCCCGTTGTCGTCGAGCGCGGGCATATGCCCGTTCGGATTTATTTTGAGGTACTCGGGTTTTCGCGTCTCGCCGGTAAATCCCACCGGTAGATGTTCATATTTGACCCCGGCCTCTTCCAAGGCCCAGCAGACTTCGGGCCGCACGCGACATCGACGTTCCATACAGCTTAACCATCGGTTCCTCGTTTCTCCGATCAGTTTATGCACGCGCGCCCCAGTATGCATTGCGACGCCATGCGTGTAACAATCGATCCAGGATGTCATTAGGACACGCCAAACGCGCATTCGCAATTGCGGCGATTCTGCTGTTCGCAGTCGGAATTGCGCGCGCACAGGACGGTACGGTTCCGCTGCCCGATGCGTCCTATGGCGACACCGCCAGCAGCTTTCAATCTCCGACCGATCTGACGATGCCTGCGCCGGACGACTTGACCAATCCAGACACGGTGACGATTCCGATTCCAGGCGGCGGCGATATAACAGTCGATGGCCCCAACGCGCCGAGCGACACGCCGCTGCCCAACCTGCCTGGCTCGCAGTGGGGCGTGACGCAGCAAACCCCATTCTCTCACGACATCGGCCCGACTTTGCCGTAAGCGCCGCCGCACTTTTTTTGTGTCATCCTGAGCGCAGCGAAGGATCTCGCGCTCTTAGCGCGTGATCGGCGGGCGCCGGGACGCCGGAGCGTCCGTCGAGATTCTTCGCTACAGCAGCTTTCGCTCAGAATGACACAAAAAAAATGGGACTCGACCGCACTTCAATACGCGGCCTCGAGGATGCCTACCAGCTGCTCTAGCGTTACCTCGACGCCGACCGTATTCGCGCGCTTCACTTCTTCGAGCACCGTTCCCGCTATTCGCGAGATCTCCTCGCGCGGGACGCCGACGTCGCGCAGCCGGGTCGCCACTTCGAACTTGCCGATAAACCTGGCCGCGCGATCGGCGCATTCCATCGCCGACGAGCGTGGACTGCGCGCGTCGAAGCGCACGTCGAATCCTTCCGCGATCGGCCCGAAACGGTCCGCGGCCACTTCCGCCATGAAGCGCATCACATGCGGCAGCGTGATGCATGACGTGATGCCGTGCGGGACGTTCCACATCGGCCCAATCTGATGCCCCAGCGCGTGCGAGATTCCGCCGCGCGTATTCGACATGCCGAAAATCGAGAGCCACGCTGCGAGCTGGCATTGCAGGCGATGCTCGAGTTCGTCGTCGCCATGAGTTTGCAGAGACGGCAGCAGATGCGCGTTCAGCAACTCGATCGCTTTCGTCGCCAGCGTATCGGTAACCAGCTGATGCCGCGTCGAATACGAACCTTCCACCGCGTGATCGAGCGCGCGCATCCCGGTTGACGCCCACAGCCACGCCGGCGTCTCCGCAGTCAGCGCAGGATCGAGGATCACCACCTTGGCCTGCAGCCGCGGGTCGGCAACTCCGCCTTTCACTTTGCTCGATTCGTCGGTGACGCCGCCCGCGGGCGTGAACTCGCCCGCCGACAACGTGGTCGGTATCGCGATATGCAGAATATCGCCGCCCCTTCCTGACTCTGCGGCGCCTGCGCTGAAATCTATCGTGCGCGAGCCGGCGCGCCCGCCCATCAACTGCCACGCCGCGTTCTTCACCGTGTCGATTGGGCTGCCGCCGCCGAAGCTCACCATCGCATCGGCGCCGACGCGACGCGCCTCGGCGACCAGTTCAGTGACAGTCTGCGAAGGCACGTGCTGCGCCGCGCCGGTGAATACTCCGGCCAGCGCGGAGCCAGCGGCGCTCTTAACCCTGTCCAGCAGTTTCGAATGGCCGAGCGTTTTGCCGGTAACAATCAGCGCACGGTTCGCTCCGCGGCGCGACAATTCGCGTCCGAGTGATTCGACCTTACCGACGCCGAAGACAACCGTCTCGAGCCGCGTGAAATAATATTCGCCAGCGGTCTTGTCCACGTTTTTTCTCCCATGCTTACGAGAATCATATTGCTGCTTACCGCCATCCGGACACGGCGTCCAGAAGCAGCGATGCCGCCCCCCTTGAGGAGGACGGCATCGCCGCTTTTCCCGCTACGAACGGGCGGACTACGGAAGCAGCGCCGAGGCTGGAGCGTTGGCCGGGGTCGAAGCCGGTGCCGCGGTTCCCAGCGTCCAGGTTCCGGTGCTTGGACTATACAACTCGTAGTAGTCGGTCTTCGCGTTTGCGTCGCAGCTCGTCGCCGTAGAGCTACCTATTGCCCACGACGCCAGGCTTCCGGCGGCACATTCTCCGCCTGCCACCACCAGGTCTCCTGCATGCGAACCCGCATTGATGATACCGAAGCCATAACCGCCGCGAGACTGATTCAACGCGCCGGTCGCGGTGAACGCGCCCGTGCGCTCATCGAACAGATCAGTCGCGGTTTGCGTGGTCTGGTGGATGTCCGTGGTCGCTTCGCAGACCGGGAAGTTCGGCGTGGTGCCGTTGGTGGTCTCGGCGTCGATGCCTCCGGCGAATATCGCCAGCCCGGAGTCGGTGCCGGTGGTGAACAGCGACCCAGCCGCGATTCGTTTGACGTTCATGCCGCCTGCCGCACCTGGCGTCGATGATGATCCTGCCGTCAGGGTCCACGAAGGAGTCAGAGGATTGTAAACCTCTGCCGAGCTGTTGGTTGTAAACGCAAACGGGCTAGCCGGAGTCGCTGCGCAGGCGGCAGCCGCACCGGTCAGACCGCCGGCGATCAGAATATCGCCGGAGGGCAGCTTGACTATCCCGGGCAGCTCGCGCGCCACGTTCATCGGCACGGTCTGACTGAACGTCGCCGTGCTCGGATTGAACAGGAACGCCTGCGCGGACGACTGGCCGAGGAACTGTATGTAGTCGCCGCCCGCGACCAGCACCGAGCCGTTGTTCAGCAGCGCTGCGTCGGAATCGACCAGGCCGCACTGCGCCGTGTCTGCAGCCGCAAAGCCACCTGTCGCGGCAGCCAATCCCGTGCTCGCCGATGTATATTGGAACGTGGTGCTCGAGGGAATCGCGGTCACGGCGTAAATCCCATTGTAGGTCCCGACGCTTACGCCGCTGATCGTAACTTTGTCACCTACGATCAGCCCGATCGGATTCGCCGCGCTGGTGATAGTTACAGTCGTTCCGCTTTCACTCGCAGACGTTATCGGACTTTCAGTTCCACCGCAGATCGCAGGCAGTCCGGTGGTGCACGATGGAGGCGCTGTTCCCGCTGTGCATCCCGGAATCGATCCGGTCGCGGTGAAGGTGTCGGCCACCGGGTCGTAGATCTCCGCGGTGTTCTGCGAAACCTGTCCGAAGGGAGCGC
Organism: uncultured delta proteobacterium; assembly: GCA_963733715.1. Classification (GTDB taxonomy): domain Bacteria; phylum Desulfobacterota; class Binatia; order Binatales; family Binataceae; genus Binatus. Next base: position 443,351 of record CAVTEN010000035.1, on the reverse strand, counting down.
ATCCTGGCGGCGGAGTCGACAGCGCCAGGAACGAACTTCCGGTCGAGCCACCCGTGATCAGCACCTTGCCGTCCAGCGACGTGCCCGATCCCGTGATCAGGGTCGCAGTCGCGCCGCTGCGCGCAGTCGTCATATGGCCGCCGCTGCCTGCTCCCGCAAGGGTGTAGCTGCCCGTGGTGCTCGTGGTCTCGCTATACAGTTCTGCCGTGTTGACCGCGTCGCACTGGAATCCATTGAACGCCGACGATCCGCAGAGACCGCCCGGGCCGTAGGTCTTGGGCGCGCAATGCGAGCCGCCCACGATCAGGGTCTTGTTATTAGGCAGCACCAGCGCAGTCGCGGTCGCTTCACGCGCGGTGTTCATCGGACCTACCACCGAGAAGGTGTCGGTCAGTGCCTCATAGATTTCGGAGGAGGCTGTGGAGTTGGTGGACGTTGACAGCGGGATGATGCCGTTGAGGCTTCCGCCCGTGTCGCCGCCTGCGATCAGGATGTCCCCCGCCTGCGGTCCAGGTGTCGCCACCCCGGTCGGGGTTGAAGTTGCAGTCGAGGTTGCCGATGCAGTCGATGTCGCAGTCGAAGATGCCGTCGGCGTCGCAGTCGTCGTGGCCGTGGCGGTCTGAGTCGGAGTCGCGGTGCCAGTCTGCGTTACCGTTGCGGTCGCCGTCGCAGTCCGCGTGGCCGTCGCGGTGACTGTCGCAGTCTGCGTGGACGTGGCTGTCGCAGTCGCTGTCGCAGTCGAAGTTGCCGTTGCAGTTGCGGTCTGAGTCGCCGTCGCAGTCACCGTTGCCGTAGGTGTTGCAGTCGGAGTCGCAGTCCGCGTGGCCGTCACGGTTGCCGTAGCTGTTGCAGTTGAGGTCCGACGTGGCCGTCGAGGTTGCCGTGGATGTGGCAGTCACCGTCGGAGTTGCGGTCGACGTCGCGCCGGTCGCGGTCGGAGTCGCCGACGGCGTTGCGCCCGTTGCGGTCGCGGTCGGAGTTGCCGTCGCTGGGGTACCAAATGCGACTCCGGTGAGCGTCACTGTCTGGGTAGGCACTTGCCCATTATCGGTGAAGGTAAGTTTGCCGGTTTCGGTGGTCCCACTGGCATTGCTGTCAGTCGTCGGATTGAAGGTCACCGACACCTGGCAGCTCGAATTCGCCGGCACCGACGATCCGCAGCCATTCATGGTTATGACATAAGGGCCGCTGGTCGCGATCGAAGTGAAGGTGACCGCCACCTTGTTGGAATTGGACAGAGTAACCGTCTGTGGCGCCGAAACCGTATTGACCTGGACCCTGCCGTACGACAGCGACTTCGGCGACACGGTGGGAGTCACGAGGAAGCCCACGCCGGACACAGAGATCGACTGCGTCGGGATGTAGGCATTGTCGGTGACGACAATTTTTCCTGTCCTGGAGCCGGTCTGAGTAGGAGTGAAAACTACGCCGAAGGTGCAGGTGCCGCTCGGCGCAACCGACGTGCCGCTGCAAGTGTCGTTGACGGTGGTAAAATCGCCCGAAGGCACGACGCTGCTCACGCTAAGTGAAACCGTATTGGGGTTGGTCAGCGTGATGGTCTTCGCGGCGCTGGAAACCTCTACCTGCTGGGTGCCGAAGCTCAGGCTGGCGGGCGAAAAGGTCGGCTTTACCAGGATGCCCTTGCCGCTGAGATTCACTTTCTGCGGGCTGTTCGAGGCCGCATCGACGATCGTCAGCGTTCCCGTCCGGGTGCCGGTCTGGCTCGGAGTAAATACCACTCCGATAACGCAGTTTGCGCTGGGCGCGAGGTTAGTGCCGCTGCATCCATCGCTCGAGACGCTGTAATCACCAGACGGCGTGACGCGTGTTGATTTGAATCGAAGAGCTATTCGGATTGGTCACGGTTACGTTTTTAGCGGCAGAGGCCACCCCCACTTCCTGCTGAGCGAATACAAGCGTCACCGGGCTGACCGTCAGCTTTCCCGCCGTTGCCGTTGCTGTCGGAGTCGGCGTCGCGGTCCGAGTTGCCGTTGCAGTCGCGCTCGCGTGGCGGTCGCCTCGCGTGGAGGTCGCCGTCGGTGTGGAGGTCGCCGTCGGTGTGACCGTCGCGGTGGTGGTCGGAGTGGACGTCGCCGTGGTCGTGGCAGTCGTAGTCGGTGTAGCCGTAGATGTTGCCGTCGTAGTCGGTGTCGCAGTTGCAGTGGCAGTTGCAGTCTCCGTGGCTGTTGCGGTCGCAGTCGCTGTGGCAGTTGCAGTATCGGTCGCTGTCGCACTCGGCGTCACTATCAGAGTCGCAGTCGGAGTCGCAGTGGCGCTTTCCGTCGCAGTCGGGGTCGGGGTTGGGGTTGGGGGCAACAGGAATTGCGCCGCCTCGAGCTCGGCGTTTTCATCGATCAGGGCGGAGTTCTTACCCGACGGCGAGGGCAGCCCGACCTTTAAATCGAGCACCGGGTCGATCGCTCCAAGAAGCCCGCAGCCGTTGGCACCCGGCACGGCAAAGGTGGTATCGGCCACCTGCACGCCAGTTACGATGATTGCGTTTCCGCCCGGCCCGCCGGAGGTAAGTTGCGGCGAGCTGGTCGGGGTCTCAACCAGGTTCAAGATAATCGGGGTGGCGTTCGAGCCGATATAGCAACTCGGACCGAGTACCGGGTTATTGAGATGAACCTTAATTGGCACTCGGATCACACTGAACAGGCTCGGTCCGTCCTCGCAGCTGCCGAGCGGGCCGCCGCCGCAGAAGAACGCCGTAGCCTCGGTCGGGTCGACGACCGTCGCCGCTGTCATCGGACCGGCCAACTCTATCGAGGACGTGACGTCGTTGACGGCATTGAGGATGCCAGTTATCCCGAGCAAGCCCCCGGGGACCTCTTGCGCCGGACCGCCGAAAACCTCGCCGTTGGTGGGCGTAACGATCGCTTCGATACCGAAAAGTCCCAAACCAGAGGGGCTGTAAGCGCCCAAGTCTACGGTATCGGGGTTATTCGATATCGTCACTGTCGAGTTGCCGATAGTGAGTTGGCCGCCTGTCGTCTCGGAATGCGAGCACAAAAGGGACGCCCCACCGGGCGGCGTGAAGTCAATCGGGCACAGGTTAAACTCGGAAGGATCTCCGGTGACGCTGGCCCAAGTGGCCGTGGTCAAACCGAACGACAGCGATACCAGCGCGATCGCCGCAAATATTCCGGCGCGCGCCGCCAGCAGTCTGATTCTCGTGAAAATTGAATGCGAGAAACCACTATCCTGCGAGAAACCACTATCCAGTGAAGCCCGGTCAGACCGGTTCAGCCGTCGAATCATTGCGCAATCCCCTCCGATGCGTGTTCGGGCCCCGGCTAAACTTCACCGTCGGCTCTATTCCGTCGCTCCATAGTCGAGAGCGGCCCTGCGGACAAGCAAGTTCAGCGCCGCTTGATATCTCCTGTTTGTTAGCGGCCCAGATGGAATTTAGACGGTACTTGGGCTATTTACGCTCCTAGGCGGAAGTGTGAAGTAGGTAATTTGTACACGCTAGAAATCGGTAGGTTTTACCGAAGAGCTGCCGCGGAAAGAGCCTCAATTCACAACTTACCGAGTCGATGATCAGTCTTTTCGTGGAATCGGGAATCAAAGAGTCTTCTTCAGAAAGTAGTGGCTATGCCCCTTAGGATGGTTTTCCAGCGTGCCAAAGACCTTGTAGCCCAGCTTCTCGTAGAGCGGGCGCGCCTGGAAGCTGAACGTGTCGAGGTAGGAATTGAGGCATCCACGTTGCGCAGCCAGTTGTTCGATCGCCGTCATCAGTTTGGTCGCATAGCCCTTTCCGCGCATCGCGGGATCGACCCATACGTCGGAAACGTAGAGCCATAGACCCCAGGTGTTGCCGAGCGCGCCGCCCAGGATCTCACCGTCATCGCTTCTCAAAAGTACATTGGCCGTCGACCACATCTGCTCGGGCAGGCCTATCGCCGCACTGGCGTGATTGTGGATGCCGCGGTTGATGACCTCCTGGACGTTCAGCGAAGCATACGGTTGAAAGACGATGTTCGCGCGATCCTTCCTATCATCGCCGCTGACGTCGATTCCGGACAGCGGGCGTTTCGCCAGGAAGTACCGCTCATGCGGCTTTGACGGATGATCGCTGAGTTCGGCGAACACGCGATAGCCCAGCTTTTCGTAAAGCGGTCGAGCCTCGTAACTCGCAGTCTGCAGGAACGCCGCGACGCATCCCTTCGCGATTGCGTATCTCTCTGCCGCGGCCATCAGCTCAGTTGCATAGGCACGCCCGCGCCACATCTTATCCACCCACAGCGATCGTATGTGCATCCAGCCGCCCACAATATTCCCGAGGACACCGCCGCAGACGTTGTGGCCGGCGTCCTTGAGCACAAACACCAGCGGGTAGAACTCGACGATGCTGGTGGCCGCCGTATTGTAGTTGCGCAGCGCTCGCTGGATGGTTTCGATCCACGCTTTCGGCGGATCCGGCTCAGCTATGATGCTGGGATCGGTCATCGGCGCGCGCGCAGCAACATTGAACTTAATTGGTCGCATATCTGATGCTCCTTCTGAATCCGCGATTATGCACCGCGCGTTTGCTCGATGGCTAGTTGTTCCGTTCCCGACCCCCGGCCATATTGTGCGATGCGTAATTCGCCCGACCTCGCGCGCAAGGAGTCTTGATGCGGCGTTTTCTAAGAATCGCGTTTATCGTTATCGGCACGATAGTGACGATCGCGCTGGTCGTCCTCGTGTTCCTCCTGCAAGGGCCGGCTGTTCCCGATCATTCGGACTACCAGCTCGATCTCGCGACGCTGCGAAAACTTGCCGACCAACCGGCAGGACCGCGCATCCGGTCAAAATCAACGCCGCTGAAGTGGCGCACGCCAAGCGCGCCCGCCGCGATGTTCCTCGGCGGCGTCCGCTTCGATCGTCATGAACTGGTTTTTCCTTCGTACCAGGTCCTCTATCCCGACGGCTCGATGGTTATCGTCGACGCGCCCCCCGGACGCGCCTTCTTCGAGGCGCAATTCCCTGGCGGCTTCGACGACGCTCAGTACAAAGCTGAGCAGGACGCGCTCACACACGCGCGCGCGATCGTCGTGACGCACGAGCATGCCGACCATCTGCAAGGAATCGCGGAGTCGCCGAATCTGACCAGCCTTTGCCGATCACTTGATGCTGACGCGCGAGCAGCGCGACGACACCAAATGGCTGACGGCGTGCAAGTTTCCTGAGAACGTGCGCACGTCGCTGCATCCGCTCGATTTCGATCACTACTATCCGCTGGCGCCCGGCATTGTCCTGATAAAAGCCCCCGGCCATACGCCCGGAAGCCAAATAGTTTACGTCCGCCTCGCCGACAACTCCGAGTATCTGCTGATAGGCGACGTAGCCTGGGACATGGAGCAGGTGACAATCCCGAAATGCCGCCCACGCCTGGCCGAACTGGCGATGCGCGAGAACGGCGACCAGGTAACTTCCGAACTTCGAACGCTACACGACCTGTCCGCAGCCAACCCGGACGTGCACATAGTAGTGTCGCACGACACCAGGCAACTCGCGGACTACGAAGCCGCAGGCAAAATCGGGAAGGGCTTCAGTACCGAGCGCAGGCAAGTAGTCGCTACAAATCATTGTCAGTCGTCATCGAGCGCGGCGAGTGCAGGATCATCTTCCGAGATGAGATCGATTCGGGCGGCAGGCTTGCCTGACATCAATTCGTTGATGTTCTCCGCTACTCGATCGACGAATCGTCGTTGTCCCGGCAGCTCATCCATCCGATTGTAGAGCACCACGATGCCGCGATCCTGCGCCGGTGCGAATTCCACGTGAGCGGTATACCCGGGCGTCGTACCGCCGTGCTCGAAGCGGCCCGACTCGACGTCAAACAGCCAGCTGAATGCCACTTCGGTATTCGGTTTCACTTTTCCGCGAAGTTGATGGTCGAGCGCGAACGCATCGGGCAGTGTTGCGCCGGGTGAGCCAGGAGCGGCTCCGGCAGCATAACGCTCGGGATGGAGATTGGCGTCGAGCCAGGTGAGCAGGTCTTCCGCCGTCGACTTTGCGCCTATCGCACCGGCGAAGATTCCACCTTCGCGAAATCCCGCGTCGACCGGGTCCAGCGTAGCCCCGTGGCCCTGGACAACTCGCCGCTCCTGTTCGGGCGAAAGGGCGAACACGGTGTCGTTCATGCGCAGCGGTCCAGTGATCTCGGTTCTGATCAGTTGCGAATACGGAACACCGGCGCGCTGTGCGAGAGCGTATCCGAGCAAGCCGATCCCCATGCTGCTGTAGAGATACTTCGCGTCCGCGGGTTTCGCGGTGCCGTGCCGCACGAGGAAGTCGTGCAGCGCGACGCGATCGTAATCGGAAAACGGGTTGCTCGGATCCTTCGGCACGAGATTGTCGGGAACGCTGGGAAGCCCGGAGCGATGAGTCGCGAGGTCGAGCAGGGTGATTTCTGTTCCCTGCGGTCCGGCGGCGATGTCGGGGAAGAGGATCGGGCGCAGCGGTTCGTCGAGACTGACTTTTCGCTGCACTGCAAGTTGTGCAAGTGCGAGCCCGGTGAAGGTTTTCGTGACCGAGCCGATCTCGAAGATCGAGTCCGCGCGCGCAGCGCCGTAAGTGAACACGCGGCGCTCGCCATGATCGATTACGCCAATCACCACTCCGCAACCGGTCGATTCCCTGAGCAGGCCGTCCTTCACGACCGGTGCGAACTCGGCGTCGAGAGCCTGCCGGAGATCAGCGAGCGCGATCGGCGGTCTCGCCGGAAGTTTCGCTGCTTGAGGCGTCGGCGAATCGATGCTCCATAAACCGAGTCGCAGTCCTGCGGCGGCGAAGGCGCCGAGCACGACCATCCACTTGAACCACTTGATGTAGCCGCGACGGTTCATCGATCAGACTGCGGTTCACTGGTTGACTATCACACTGTCGCTTCATGGCGCGCAAAGAACACAGGCTGCGACGTTGCACGCGTGTAGCTCGAGGCCCGGAACCCTCACCTACCGGCGGCTGCGCCCGCCGGCCTCCTCTCCCGTAAAGTAACGGGCGAGGTATTTACACACGCCGCCGCCTCCCCCAAACCAGCTGAGAGCGAAATGGCGTCCTCGACATTTCGCGATTTTCTTTTACCGGGTGCAGGGGTCACCCCTGCCGAAGGAAGCGTGAAACCCACCGCGGGTTTCACATTCAATAAAGTGATTTACCCTTCCCCGCTCAGGGATTGATTATCACCAGCGTGCCTTTGGGGAGTATTCGCGTCAGCTCTTCGACGTCTTGGTCGTCGACCGAGATGCATCCCGTGGTCCAGTTGATGTCGCCTCGGTTGAGCTCCGGTTCGTCGCTGCCGTGGATTCCGATTCTGCCGCCGACGCCCACCGGATGGCCGTCCTCTTTGGGCACTTCGCCGCCGTCGCGCATTTGCTCGTAGCGATGGCGGTCAATCTCGTTTGGATAGTTCAACGTGAGGAACCAATCCCAGCGGGCGCTCGGATGCTTCTCGACGATCGCGTAAACGCCCTCGGGCGTGCGGCGGTCACCTTCCCACAGTTTTGTGCCGGGCTCGAAGCTGCGTCCGAACACGGCGTGGTAGCTCTTAAACAGCCGGCTCTTGTAATAGACGATCAGTTGGTGGCGTTTTTTGAAAATCGTCACCGACCAATTGAGCGGATCCTCAAAAGCGATAGCGCGCGTCTTGTCGAACAGGAGCTGGCCCGGAGTCGGCACGCGATCGGTCCGCACCCCTTCGATTTTCACTTGCGGCAGCGGAGTCGGCGTCGCGGTCGGCGTTGGTGATGATGTCGGCGTCGGAGTCTCCAGGACATCGGGCGGCGGCGGTGGTCGGTATCCCCGAAACGGCGTACTTCTGGCTCGGAGGGTAGTACGGAGCCGGCGGCTGCACGCCTGCCTTCTCCGCGTCAGAAGCTGTTATCGGTGTCGTCGATTGCGCGAGCATCGCGGCGGGTCCGGCGAGCGCGGGCTCGTCAGCGCACATCAATACTATTGTCGCGGCAATCAATGCGGCCGTGATCGATCCAACAATCCTGCCCATCAGCTCCAGCAAAGCTCCAGCATCGCGGTCACATTATGCATTTTGTAAACGCTTGGTGCGAAGGTCAATTGTAACGTAGCGTGAATATTTGATTTATCTGCTGGTACTTCCGGGAGCTTTGTTGCAATGGACGACAATCTTGCACGCGCGATGGCCGGCCTCACCACCGGAATATACGTTTTGACCACGCAGGAGAATGGGCGATGCCACGGGATGTCGTCATCGTGGGTCGCGCAGGTCTCGGGCGAGCCCGTGATGTTCACGGCGGCGGTCGATAACGCGCACTTCAGCAACGCCGTGATCGCGAGGACCGGCGCATTCGGCTTGAATGTCGTGGGACGCCGCGGGCGCGAGCTCGAAGATTATTTTTATTCGCCGCGCGCGCGCCGCGACAACAATCTCGACACGATCGAGTTCGAACTGTCGCCGACGCTCTCGGTGCCATGGCTGAAACTCGCGATGATCGCTCTGGAAGCCCGCGTGGTCGATAGCCATGTCGCTGGCGATCACACAATTTTCGTGGCGTCGCCGGTGGGCGTACGCGTGAGCGCGAACGATCGGCCGCTGACGTCGCTCGATCTCGACTACGTTTATCTCGGCGGCAAGAATGTGGTTGCGCGCGATCGCTCCGGATGGGATTAGGAAGGCGGAGGCGGCGCCATCGCGCAGGCCGCCGTCCCGCCTCTAAGCTTTGACCGTCGGCAAAATCGTCTGATAGCATCCGCGCGCGGAGAGATTTTGGGATGGCAATCGAAAAGAACGAACTGCGGCGCGTGATGGGTCATTTCGCAACCGGCGTTACCGTGATCACGTCGCTTCGCACCTCGGGCGAACTGCATGGCCTGACCGCCAACGCTTTCACTTCGGTCTCGCTGATTCCCCCGCTGGCGCTGGTATGCGTGGACAAGAAGGCCGACAGCTATCCGTGCTTCGAGGAGAGCAAAATCTTCACCGTCAACGTGCTGGCCTCCGACCAGGAGGCGTTGTCGCGCAAGTTTGCGGTCAGCGGCGGCAACAAGTTCGAAGGCGTGAGCTACAAGATCGGCGCGAACGGCGCACCGATCCTCGACGGCGCGCTCGCCTATCTCGAATGCAAGGTGACGATCGCTATCGACGGCGGCGACCATACGATTTACCTCGGCGAGATCGAGCAGGCCGAAACTCCGCATGAAGGCAAGCCGCTGCTGTTCTTCCGCGGCGGATACCGCGAGCTTGGCGATTAGGTCGCATACGCCAACGTGAGCGCCGCCGCCCGCATCCCAGGAATCAGCGTTTTCCTGCCGTCGCATAATGAGGAAGGCAACGTCGAGCGTGTCGTTCGCTCGTGGATCGCCGAATGCCCGCGCGTTGCAGACAACTTCGAAGTGATCGTGGTTGACGACGGCAGCCGCGATCGCACCGGCGAGATTGCCGAGCGCCTCGCCGCGGAAGACTCGCACGTCAAGGTCGTGCGTCATCCGGTGAATCGCGGATACGGCGGCGCGGTGATTTCCGGGATTCGCGCCGCGACTCAGCCCTACGTATTGCTATGCGACGGCGATGGCCAGTTCGATCCCGCGGACCTCGAGACGCTTGACGCCGTTTGTTCCCGAGTACGACGTGGTCTGCGGACGCCGGGCGCATCGCGCCGACCACCTGATGCGACGCGTCAACGGCAAGGCGTGGACGACTCTCGTCCGGGTCCTGCTCGGCATCACGATCAGCGATATCGACTGCGGATTCAAACTGTTCAAGCGCGAGAAGCTCGACGGGATGGAACTGCGCGCGCATGGCGCGATGATCTCGACCGAACTGATGGCGCGGGTGGCCGGCCGTCACGCAAAGGTAAAAGAGGTGGACGTGCAGCATCTGCCGCGGCTGACCGGCGAGCAATCGGGCGCCAATCTCAAGGTGGTCGCACGGGCGTTTAAGGAACTGATAGCGCTGTATCGCGAGTTAAGAGACGAGCGCCGAGGGCAAGGATAGGGCAGGCTGGGACTGCTCTGGACGGGAATCGCGCCTACGCAAAGCGGATAGACGGTAGACCGATTGCGTCATAGCGACGGTTCCAGTACGATGAAATTACCGCAATCTTGTAGGAAGTTCTTGCCGTGCCCCGATGGCACAGGTATAGCAATACGCTTAATAGTCACTTGCGACCCATTAAGGGCCGCCCGAGATCAAGGAGATCCACGAGTATGAAGCGCACCCTATCAATCCTCTCCGCAGCTTTCTTCGCCACCGCGATGGCGATGCCGGCATTTGCACAGGCCCCAGCGGCCGCGCCGAGCATGGCAGCGCCTGCGGCTGAGACCAGCATGGCGGCACCGGACGCGGCATCGTCGCCGGCGACCACCAAGCATCATCGTCGCCATCACCACAAGAAGGCTTCGGCTGACGAGCAGCGACATGGCGTCCCCGGCGGCAGAAGCATCGCCGGCGATGGCTCCTCCGGCCAATCCGTAACAATTTGACGGATAGTTCGACAGGGCGACCGCGCAAAGCGGCCGCCCTGTTTCGAATCGCCTGAAGCTAGATCGATCCATTCAGGGTCGGGGGGTGAAGTTGGCTTTGCCTCCGGCGATCGGTCGGTTGCGCGAAGCCTGGATTCGTCCGGCTCGCGACGACTGGCACGACGCCTTTTTTCGCGCGCAGCGTCGTAAAACACGCTGCGCGTTTTTTTGCAGCGAAAATTCCTGCTAGCATCTTATTTCTTCCTGCGGGTATTGTTGGCCGCAGGGAATTAAGAAGTTGTTGAGCTTTCGGCGTTCGAGTATTTGCCTGGTTGCACTGATCGCGCTGGTTTTCCAGTCGCCGATCAGCGCCCGCGCCAGCACCAAGAGCAGTTCTTCCGACGAGCAGGTTTGCGATCCGCTGGCAGACTATTTCCTGGGCATGGAAGACTACCCCGAAGCAATCAAACGCCATCGCGTCGTCATCGAAGACGATCCCGGCAACGCGCTCGCTCACTATCACTTGGGATTCGCTTACGGCGTCGTCGGCGAGCATCGCCAGGAACTCGCCGAGTATCAAAAGGCCGTCGAGCTTGGCCTCAACGATTGGCAGTTGTTTCTGAACCTCGGCCTGCTCTATCTCGACAGCGGGCAGACGCGAGACGCGACCCAGGTGCTGAGGCTGGCCGCGCTGCTCGGACCGGATCGGCCCGAGACGCACTTCAATCTCGCACTCGCTTACGAGCGTCGCGGGGCACTCGCACAAGCCGAGCAGGAAGCGCTACTCTCGTTGCAGATCGATCCGAGTCAACCGGATGCACGCAACACGCTCGGCGCAATTTACGCCGAGGAAGGCAAATACGTCAGAGCGAGCCAGGAATGGAACGAGCTGGTCGGTGAGATTCCCGATTACACGCCGGCGCGGACCAACCTCGCGATTCTGCAACATGTCGAAAGCAGTGGCTCGAAGCCCACGCCCGAATCAACCGGGTTCGTACGCATCCCTTGAGCGGGGCGCATCGAACTAGGCTGACGACGAAGGCAGGTGGTGGATTTGGGGAAGCGGTGGAATTTGTCCAGAGGGGCCCGGGGGATCGCTAGTTTGAAATCAACAGTTTGGCTCGGCTCGGCAGTGATGTTGAGCATCGCGGTCGTGTTCGCGGCGTCGCCGGCGGGCGCTAGCGCTCAATGGCGCCGGGTGCATAAGACAACTCATTCGAAGCATGCGGCTCGGGCGGCCACCTCCGGCGGACCGCTCTACAAAGGCGCTCTGCTCGAGGATGCCGACAGCGGCCGCGTGCTGATGGCCTACAACGCCGACATGGAGTGGCCGCCGGCCTCGATGGCCAAAATGATGAACCTGCTCGTCGCGCAGGAGCAGATCAACTCGGGCCGCTTCAACGGTAATGACCCGGTCAGAATTTCAGAACGCGCCGCCCATACGGGTGGCTCGCGCGTCGGCATCAAGGAAGGCGACGTATATCCTCTGCGCGAACTGATGAAGGCGGCGCTGGTCAAATCGGCCAACGACGCAGCGGTCGCAGTCGCGGAAAAGATCGGTGGCTCGGTCGAGGCGATGGTCCGCATGATGAACGAGCGGGCACAACAACTCGGCATGACGCATACACTGTATCAGACTGTCGATGGACTCCCGCCGCGCCCGACTCACGACGCGGATCGCACCACAGCCTACGACCTCGCAATCGTGGGCCGCGCGATCATCCGCGAGACCAACCTGCTGATGTGGTCGAGCCAGGAGCATATGGATTTCGACAACGGCGTCGCTATCCTGAACAACACCAATCATCTGATTGGCCATTTCGAAGGATGCGACGGGCTCAAGACCGGTTTCACCTACCAGGCGGGATTTAATGTCACCACCACGGCCAAGCGCGACAACATGCGGCTGATCGCGGTAATCCTTGGCGCGCCGTCGAATGCGCAGCGGTTTGCGCAGGCGGCCAAATTGATGAACTGGGGCTTCGACGAATTCACGGCGGTGTCGCTGCTCAAGTCCGGGCAGCCGATTCCGGTCCAGGTGCAGGTCCATCAGGGCCCGCTGATTCAGCCGGTCGCTGCGAGCGACCTTAAACTTGTAGTGCGGAAGGCCGATGCCTCGGCGGTAAAGGTCGTGTACGATGTAGCGCCGGCGATTGACGGCCCCGTCACGACGGGAGAACCGCTGGGGCGCGTGATCGCGCAGGACGAGGGACAGGCAGCGACGGAAGTGATGGCGATAAGCCCGATCGCGTTCACCGCGCCGCACACATTAGGGGGCCAGGCGTACAACGCGTCCGCGCCGCCGCCGAATAATCCAAGTCAGGAGAACCAATGAAGGTAGCCTCGAAACAACGAAACCGGCGCAATCGCAAATTAGCGCGCAAGAAAAAGAGCGATCCGCATCAGGCAAAATCCCGCCTGCGCAAAATGCGCCGCACAAGAATCCGCGGCAAGTAGCCCGCGCGCATCACCGCAAAACCTTTGAATGGCGGCCCTCGACGGGCCGCCATTCACTTGTAGTGGGCACGCGCCAGCAGGCCCCGCGCTTGTTCGCAACCTGCGCGGTCGCTAGATTGCGATGACCGGCAGTCATCGTGGGCGCGCCGACGAAGTTCTCTATGAGTATCGTTTGAGCGAGCCAACCTTTGCCCTGGAGCCCGCTCCCGCTGAGGAGGAGTCCAAGGCGCTTCCGGCGTCAGTCTGGTTCGCGACGATGTTGGGGCTGCTCGTCGCGTTTCCAACGGTCTTACCCACCTCGAAACAACTGATCTCGCTAGGCACGGCCGTCGGCTTGTCACCGATAAATGCATCGGCGGCAACATCGCTCATACTCTCCGCGGTCGCTATTCTGCTTATTTTCGGCATCGTTCTTTTCATCGAACGCCGCCCGCTCGCGTCGCTTGGTCTTGGCCGACCCAGAATGTCCGATCTCGGCCTGGGCATCGCGCTGTTTGCGGTCGCAGTACTGATCGGTGGAATCTACCGGTTCGCTATCAGGGCGATTTTTCCGCACAGTATGGCGAATATCGCCCCCGAGCGTATGAAGCTAATGCTTACGATGCCGATTCCGGCAGCGCTTGCACTAGCCGTGGGCGCCGGATTCCGCGAAGAAATCTCCGAGCGCGGCTTCGCGTTCGATCGGCTCCGATCAACAACTGGCAGTGTTGGCCTGGCGATAGTAATGGCGCTTGGGCTCTCGATGGCGGCTCACGTCGCGTTCTGGGGCTGGCGCTACGCGATCATGATCGGGCCAACAGAACTGATCCTGATTTTGGCCTATTGGTGGCGACGCAATTTGTGGCCCAACATTGTCGCGCACACGCTAGTCGATAGCTTTCCGGTCGTCGCACGAACGGCGATATTGGCAGGGATGGCGCTTATCAACGGCGAAAATTACCACGCTCAGGTCGCGCAATTCCGTTACCAATATGACGACTACGCCGTCGCGGTTCAGGAATATTCCAAAGCACTCGAGGCCGCACCGGGCGATACGCAGCTATTGAGCGAGCGGGCCGGTGCCGAGGTGATGAATCGCGACTACGAGCTGGCAATCGCCGATCTCGACTCTGCGATTGCCAAAAAGCCCGCGGACCCTGACCTGCAGATTCAACGCGCAATGGCCTACTACTACGCGGGCCTTTATCAGAAGGCGAAAGACGACGCCGACAAGGCTGTCGCAGCCGCGCCCAAAGACGGGACCATGTTTCAGCAACGAGCCGAAATCGAAAAGTGGCTCAACCAGCCCGACCATGAAATTGCGGACCTCGATCAGGCCATCAGACTTTCGAAAACGCCAAACGCCGAGCTGTATCGCGATCGCGGTCAGGTTTTTCTGGCCAAACACGACAACGACAGCGGTTTGCGCGATCTGAAAAAAGCGTTGGAGATAGATGGCAACAACGCGGCTACCCTTATGGAGATCGCCGACGCTTACTTCGCCAAGAAGCAGTATCCGGAGGAGATCGCGACTCTCACTCGCTCACTCGAACTAGACCCCGACAACATCAATGCTTACGCGTCCCGCGCGTATGCGTATATGGCTCTCGGCCAATATCAACCAGCGCTCGACGACTATCGGAGTGCCTTAAAACAAGCACCCGAGGATTCGGACGCATCCAACGATTTGTCATGGTTTCTAAGTACATGCCCCCAAGCGAATCTGCGCGATGGGAAGCGAGCGCTCGCGCTCGCCAGTCATGCTTGCAAGCTCACAGGATGGGTAGAAGCGCAGTATATCGATACGCTGGCGGCGGCCTATGCAGAGTTGGGAAACTTCGACGTCGCAGTCGTGTGGGAGCAGCGTGCGATCGACCTTGCCGGTCCGTCAAACAAGGATTTCCAGCTGGAGCTGCAACAACGCCTCGAACTGTATCGAAGGCGCGAGCCCTATCGCGAAGAGCATCAACGCGGATGAATGCTGAATCGACCGCGCAGGTGGCGATGCGATCATCGCATCGCCACCTGCTTGTGGATTAGTGGCCGGCCTGGACCATCTTCTCGGGGGTGAAGAAGGTTTGGTCGACGGCACCCATGTTTTCAAAAATGCTGTCGTCGTTTCCGCTGTGTCCCGGTGAATAGACCACCGTCGAGAAACCGCTGGTCAGATCTTCGTCGACCAAGGCCGTCTCGAACATGCGCTTGAAGGGCCAGATTGCGACCCTGGCGTTGGGCATCGCCCGGTCGCGATATGCATGGAAAGTCGCCAGCGTCTTCCAGAGCTGCCCGTCGCGGTCAGATTGATCTGAGGCGGTGATGAACCATCCCTCCGAGTCGATGTACAAGATGCGCTTCGGAATCGTCGGACTGGCGGCCAGAATTGAGCCAGGCTTCGCAGTCGCCTCGATCACGTACAAGTTGCGCATTTCCCAGTTCTCCGGACAGACCGTACGGCCGCCGTCGCTGGCGCATGGCTGTGCCGGAGAATTCTCAGCCTCAACCGACGCGAGCATCGGCCGCTCGCCTAACAGCCTGTAGTTGAAGTCCTGGATCTTCGCGGAAAAACCAAACGCGGAATCGGGATCCCAGGTGGAGGCATAGGTCGTACTGCCCGCGTTGACGGCGCCCATAGCGAAGTTGGCGTGACCGCCGCCGGATGCCCCTGTCTTGGAAGCTCCAAACGTGTCCGAGAGAGAAGCTGCGGGCAAGCGTCGCAACTTTCGCGCCGGTGGGCTGTATACCCACGCGTCGTCTTCGGCTCCCGGAGTGTTGTAGCGCTGCCTGACTATCCCTTCGCCGCGCACTTCGGCCGGCTCCAATATCGGGTAGGCGCCTTCGCGAGAGGTGATGTTGCTCTTCAGGACGTCGGGATCGGTCGGCATCGGTGCGACTTCGGTCCGCCCGACAGAGTTGTAAAAGCCCAGATGACCGAACGTGAAGTGTTCGATCTCATTCGCTGAACTCGCCTTATGACTCACGACTTCGACATCGCGCGCGTCGAGGTCGTCGGTGTGGAGCGGGCGGAACGCGAAGTTCCACATAATCTTGGTGGCTGCGTCCGGATCGTTGGCATCGACCAGCGGAAACGGAAGGCCGGCGACATAACTCTTGAGGTCGCCGTCGGCCGCGAGAGAGACTTGAGGTGAATATTTTTCGGTGGCGGCCTTGTAGGGCGGCGGCCAATCAAGGTGTCCCGTCGGGATTATCTTCATCGTCATGCCTTGCTGGACGAGGATGTAGTTCCCGGGACTGACCAGCCCCACGACCTTCGACGCATTGTCACGAGTGATGACGTCTCCGGGTTGCACCTGGGCGCCCGCAGGGACGGCCGTGGAAATCACGGCAATCGCAAATGCGAGCGCGGCGACCGTTACGAATCGATTCAATGTCATAGCTATTACCTCAACTCGACAGAGTTGGGCCTTGGTTAATCTCGGCCCTTGGACATTGGGCGTGAATAGTCGCCGCTCAATGTTGTGATGCCGGGATTCACTCGACGGAAGCTTTCGGCTTGATCGCTTATTCCGTCGTTTGCACATCTTCTCCGAGCGTCGATTTCTCGTGATGCTCGAAAGGATCGGAGATGTGTTCCCAGGTTCGATCGCGATCGATAATGGCGTCTTGAATCGCTTTGCGACGGCGCTGCAGGTAGCCGTTTCGAACTGCGGCGTACAGGTCGAGCGAAGTATCCTCGACGTCGTCATACAGCTTCATGTTCTCCGCTCGCTCGTTAATCCTGCTGTGCGGCAGCGCGCCCGATGTCGACCCCGATCGGCGTGACGACTAACGAGAGCGGGTCCATGAATGAGTCTGCCGCGAAGCCGAACGCGTCGCGCAGGTCGAGCGGAGGCATCAACGGCAATACCAGGTAAGGACCGGCCGCAATGCCGTAAACACCAAAGGTCTGTCCGGTGTCCGCGTCACTCTTTTTGATACCCAGGCGCGAGGCGACGTCGAAAAGTCCCGCAACGCCGACCGTGGTGTTGATCACGAAGCTCGTGAGCTCGAGGCCGGCCTCAGGCAGCCTGCCTTGCAGAACCTTGTTCAGGAACCGCTTCGGCATCGACAGGTTATAGAAGGCGTTGGAGATACTCTGTCGCGCCTTCTCCGGCAGCACTTTTACCCACACTTTCGCCGCGGGCTTCATCGCATAGTGATCGAGATCGTTGAAGTTGAAGTCGAAGGTCTTGTCGTTGAACTTTTCCCACGGGTCGTAATCCATCCCCTCGCTCGGAGATGGCATGTCCGAAGCAAGGGCCTCCCGCTCTTGCGCAGCGCGCATTCGCGAAGCGTCACGTTGCCCGGAACATCCGACCAAACTGACGAGGACGACCGATAGGATCGCGAGCCCGAGTAACAGGACCAGACGTCCATGCGGAGAAGCTGCGTATGTTGCTGCTTTTGCGCGCGCCGCCAAGGGCCCGGAAGTTTTATGAAAGGTTTGAAACTCCATCACGAATGAGCTTCGCCTCCGTAGTGGAACAGCCGTAATGCGATCAGGAATGACACGAGGCCGTAGGCGACGAGCACCAGCAGCTCGGTTGAAATTGCGATCAGGCTTTTGTCGCGAAGGATCACGTCCTGTATTGCGGACATCGACCAGCTGGTGATGAGCGCGCTCGAGATCGACTGGATCGATCGCGGCAAGTCATATAGCGGCCAGAACAATCCGCCGAGTGAAGCCAGCACGAACGCCACCGCCAGACCGACCGGAATCGCCTGCTCACGCGTGCGCACGAAGGCGGCGACGGCAGCGGCGAAGCAAGTCATCGAGGCGACGACTGTAGTTGCAACCAGGATCACCGCGACCGGTGAGTGGCCGAGCCTGAGCCCGTAAACGAAATGACCGAACAGCAGGAGCAACAGCAATTGCGCCGTGCCTACTACCAGGCGCGCCAGCAGTTTCCCGCCCAGGAGAGACGCTGGCGGCACCGGCGCGACCGCAAGCCGCGCGCTCGTGCCCCATACTTCCTCCTCGCGCAGCGCCAGCGACACGCTGAAGATAAGAGTGAGCAGAACGAACATCAGACTGAAGCCCGGGATGTTCTGCTCGAGTGACGTGAACACTTCGTTGTTGCCTGTCATGCTGTGCTCTCGCACCGTCAGCAGTTCCTGGCTGAAGGGATCGCCGAGCGACGCGGTCTCGCGATCGGCCAGCAGCATCACTACCTTGATCGCCTCGAGCTCGCGCCACTGCGCGGGATCGGTGAGCAGTTCCACGGTAGAAGGCTTTTGCGCGAGGTAATGCTTGCTCAATTCGGGCGGCAGGATGAGCGCAGCCGGAGCGTCATTGACTTCGGCGACCAGATGCCGCGCCGTCGCACGAGAAACCACGCGCACTTCAAGATGCTCGCGAAAGGCGCGGATCAGCGCGGTCGCTACGGGACCCTGATCCTCGTTGACGACCGGGAAAGATGATGCTCTTGCTGCCATCGCCGGATTGAGTAGCGGTAGCGATGACCGTTATCACCACTATCGGAACCAGCAGCAGCGCAATCAGGCCGAAACGGTCGCGGCAGATGAGCCGGAGATCTTTCAGCATCATCGCAGCCGTCTTCATGACTGTGCCTCTCCGCTGGCGTTGCCGTATTTCCGCCGCATCAGCGTGAGCACGTCGTCGACGCTCATCCGCGAAAGAAGGTCGTCGAGCTGGCTGCCCAGGTTGGCAGTCAGACTGACATCTTCGACTGTGATCGAAGTCGCCATCCAGATATCGCCCACGGGTTTCAACCGATAGGCAACGTCGAACTGATCGCGCGGCGTGACGATTTTAGTATCGACGACTGCGCCCGCGCCGGTGGATTGCTCGCCTGCGTAAACGAAATTCGGATTCTCGAAGAGCAGAAGTTTTTGTACGTAGGTCCGCTGCAGAAGTTGGCGAAACAGACCGAGGAACTCCTTCTGCTGATCGGCCGTGAAGCTCGACCAGTGCGGCCCGAGCGCCTCCCGACCCATCTCGTCGCTGTCGAGAAATTTGCTGAACAGGACTGACAGCGCGGCCAGCTTTTCATTGTGAGTTTGACTGCCCGCGACGATCACCCGCGCCTGCTCGAGAGTCGTGCGTGTGTAGTCGAGCGGGCTCGCCGCCCGGGCCGGAGCGACCAGGAGAAGCAAGACCATCAGCGTGATGGATAAGGTGCGCATCAATCGCGAAGCTCCCTTCCGGTCAGATGTAGAAAAAGATTTTCGAGGCTGAGCGGCGCAATCTTGATGCGCACATTTTGATCGGAGCGGCTGAGAATTTTCTGAAGCGGCCACAGGTAATCAGTGGCGCGCTTCACGTACAGCCGAACGACGCCTTCGCCACGCTCGATGCGGCTGACCCCGCCCAACGCCTGCATCGCGGCAAGATCGACTCCAGCCGGCAGTCCCCTCACCTCGATAATCTCCGCGAACTCCAGACCGCTCAGCAGCGCGTCGAGAGTGCCCTCGGCGACGAGTTTGCCTTCGCTTAAGATTCCCAGGCGGTCGCACAGTCTTTCCGCTTCTTCCATGTAATGCGTGGTGTAGAGGATGGCGTTGCCGTCATCGCGCAGACCGCCAATGATTTTCAGGATCTGCTCACGCGATTGTGGGTCGACTCCCGCGGTCGGCTCGTCGAGCAGAATGAGTCTCGGCCGATGTACCAGTGATATCGCGAGATTCAGACGGCGCTTCATGCCGCCGGAGAAAATGCCGACCTGACCATTGCGATGCGCATCCAATCCCACCAGCGCCAGCAACTCGTCGATACGCTCGCGCAGGTCGGACTCCCTCACTCCATAGATGCGCCCGAAAAACTGCAGGTTCTCCGCCGCGGTAAGCGCCGGGTATAGCGAAACTTCCTGTGGCGCAAGACCGATCATCTGGCGAACGCGATATGGATCCTTGCACGCGCTATGACCGAACAGCGTCGCATCTCCCGATGAAGGCCGGCGCTGCGTCGCGAGCATCGCAATCGTGGTGGTCTTGCCCGCTCCGTTGGGACCGAGCAAGCCGAAAATCTCGCCTTCGCGAATCTCGAAATTCAATCCGCTGACGGCGGTGGTCGTGCCGTAACGCTTGGTCAGACCGGCAACGCGCAGTGCGACCTTTTTGTCCGTCGGCTCGGGCCGAAAAAATGGATCGGCGGAAGTATCGGGATCTTTCTTGCCGAAATTGTTGCGCAATGCGCTAGTCGCTGGGCTGATTCGCATTTTAATTGTCTGCTCGCGAAGATGCGGGCTAACAGGTGCTTATCTGGAGGCGTGAATACTCACAGCACAATGTGCGCCAGCAATCCGTTCCTGGACGGACCGGCGTAAATGTGCCGGGAGTTGCTTGGTTTATCTCGGGTGGATGAGTTTTCGGAGACGCCGTTCATTAGAAAAGGGACGGCATCTTTTGCATTTTGCTCTCGCGGTTTGCGAGAGCTCGCCTCGATCGCTCCTCGCTCATCCCTTCTTCCGACGCACTTGTACCGGGCCGCCGACTTGGACCGCGGAGCGCCGAATCATCCGCAGCTTATCGCCGGGGCGTCGGCTTTTTTCCCAGCTAAGAATCAAAGACCTCAAGCGACGTGGATCGATTCCCAAGGCATCGCATACATCCTCGAAAGAGAAAGGTCCGTCTGCCTTGTCGTGGAAAATCCAGAACCGGGCTTCCCTGTATTCCTGTCGTCTACCCGGGCTTTTCGCTTCGAAATTACGCTGAAAAGTTCGTACCGCGTCGGCAAGGATGCCGCCCATCAGGCGCATGATTGGTTCGACTGAAGCCGAGCCCCGTCGCGCTGGATAGAATTGTGCGGGCATAACGGCATCAGCGCGGAGTTCATCGCCAGCCGTGCCTATCGTCGCATCGATTCGCATTCCTGGATCTTCCATGGATGACTACCTCGGCGGTTTGTCTTACAGCATCCACAACGCCGCGGCCGCGCCGGTCAGCACCGAAGCGGCAGACATGAGGACTACTGCCATCGTGTACAAAGTCTGATCGCTCATCACGATTCACTCCCGAGCGTGGCTTTGCCAACGAAAAGCCCACACGGCGGCGCTGGTTCTGACTCAGGAGGAGGACAGGGAGCGGCACGTCCGACCGTGTGGGCGATTTGCAATTACTAGTTTCTCAGACCCTCCGGTCCAACAGGCGTGAAAAATGACCGCACAACTCGTGAGCGGCAGTGCCAGGTCTAACTGCAGTGCGATTTGCAGTCTTGAGAAAAGCTAAGCCGCAACGCCCTACTAGAGAAATCTAGACGACGCGCGAGAAGCGCAGACTAACTCTGTCGCGTCTGTACTGCCCGCATTACTGGTCATCCTTCACTGCGTTCGCGTTGCTCGCTTCTATCAGGATGAAAACGAAAAAATGCGGCGAAGGATCGTGCGATGACCTTATGAAAACTCGCGATGTTCCGCGAAGTGTTGGTAATCGGACCACGCCAAATTGACAAAGGTCTCTTCGGTCAGTTACCAATGTATGTGCCCCTTCGATCGACATCCTCGTACAGCGGAGAAACTTTCTGGCCGATGTCTCGGTGATCGCCGTCGTACCGGCGCGGTACGGTTCTTCCCGCCTGCCCGCAAAGGCGTTGGCGGAGATCGCGGGAGTGCCGATGATCGTGCGAGTGTGGCGCCAGGCGTCGAAGGCAAAATCGATCGCCCGCGTGATCGTCGCGACTGACGACGAACGAATCGCGGCGCCCGTGCTCGCGGCGGGCGGCGAAGCGATGATGACCTCGCCGACCCATGCCAGCGGCACGGACAGACTTGCCGAGGTCGCATCGAAGATCGCCGCCGACATTTATCTCGGCGTGCAGGGCGATCAGCCGTTCATCGCGCCCGACGATCTCGACGCGCTGGCCGAGGCGATGCGCGCCGATGCGTCGATTCAAATGGCGACGTTGGCGACGCCGATCATCGACCATCTCGAATGGACCGATCCTAACAAGGTGAAGGTTGTGTGCGGCGGCTGACTGCAACGCGCTATACTTCTCCCGAAGCCCGATTCCACATGCCCGCGACGGCGGAATGCCCAAGGAGGCGCTCCGCCATATCGGTGTTTATGCGTACCGGCGCGACTTCCTTATGAAATTCGCCGCCCTTCCGATGGGCGTGCTGGAGAGCATCGAAAAGCTCGAGCAGTTGCGTGCGCTTGAACATGGTTACGTTATCAGAGTGGTCAGATCGGTGGCGCCGTCGATTGAGGTAGATACCGCGGACGACCTTGCGCGCGCCCGCGAGACGGCGGCGGATTCAACTCGTTGAGGATGGGGAGGGAATCGACGTGGAGAGGGCAAAGACAAAATTTATTTTCGTAACGGGCGGGGTGGTCTCCTCCCTCGGCAAGGGCCTGGCCGCCGCGTCATTGGGCGCGCTGCTCGAGGCACGCGGGCTCAAGGTCACGATGCTCAAGATGGATCCCTACATCAACGTGGATCCCGGCACGATGAGTCCTACGCAGCACGGCGAAGTTTTCGTAACCGACGACGGCGCCGAGACCGATCTCGACCTCGGCCATTACGAGCGCTTCGTGCAGACGCCGATGGGCAAGCGCAACAACTGCACCACCGGCCAGATCTACGACACCGTCATCCAGAAGGAGCGGCGCGGCGACTATCTCGGCGCGACCGTGCAAGTGATTCCGCATATCACCGACGAGATCAAACGGCGCATCCTCGCCGCCGCCGAGGGCTCCGATCTGATCATCGTCGAGATAGGCGGGACGGTTGGCGATATCGAAAGCCTGCCGTTCCTCGAAGCGGTGCGCGAGTTCCGATGGGACCTCGGCCGCGAAAATGTTCTGTACGTGCATCTGACGCTGGTCCCGTTTATCCCGACCGCCGGCGAGCTCAAGACCAAGCCCACGCAGCACAGCGTGAAGGAGCTGACCGGGCTCGGAATTCAGCCGGACATCCTGCTCTGCCGATGCGATCACCAGCTCGAAAAAAAGCTCAAGGCGAAGATCGCGCACTTCTGCAACGTCGAGGAGAACTGCGTCATCTCCGCGCCGGACGTGCCGACGATTTACGAAGTGCCGCTGCGTTATCATGACGAGGGTTTCGATCAGCGCGTGTGCGAGAAGCTCAACATCTGGACCGGCGAGCCGAACCTTTCGAAGTGGCGGCGAGTCGTCAAGACCGCGCAGAATCCGAAGGTCACCATCAACGTCGCGGTGGTCGGCAAATACGTCAACTTGAAGGACGCGTACAAGAGTCTGCATGAGGCGATCGCGCACGGCGCAATCAGCAACGAGGCGCGCGTCAATATCGACTACGTCGATTCCGAAGAGCTCGAGAAACAAAATGTCGAGGAGCGGCTGGCGCAGGCGCACGCGATAATCGTTCCGGGCGGCTTCGGCGAGCGCGGCACCGAGGGCATGATTCGCGCCGTCCGCTATGCGCGCGAGAACGGCGTGCCGATTCTCGGCATCTGCTACGGCCTGCACATGATGGTGATAGAAGCGTCGCGCAATTTGCTCGGCCTCAAGCGCGCGAACACTTCAGAGAACGCGCCCGACTCGCCCGACCCCGTCATCCATATAATGGAATCGCAGCGCGACGTGTCGAAGAAGGGCGGCACCATGCGCCTCGGCGCTTACCCTGCGGTGCTCACGTCGGGATCGATCGCAGCGTCGCTGTATCGCAAGGCGCGCATCTCGGAACGTCATCGCCACCGATGGGAAGTGAACAACTCGTATCGCGAGCAGCTCGAAAAAGTCGGACTGGTCGCGACCGGTATCTCACCTGACAACAGCCTGGTCGAGATAATGGAGTTGAAGGGGCATCCGTGGTTTCTCGGCGGCCAGTTCCATCCTGAATTGAAGTCGCGACCGCTCGATTGTCATCCTCTCTTTCGCGGCTTGATTCGCGCGGCCGTGCAGCGTCGCGCCGAGCTGGGAGTGAAGCGCCCGAAGGTGCGGGAGCTGAGATCGGTTTCGTGAGCGTGGCCCAGGTCAAAGCCGGCGACGCCATCTTTGGCGGGCCGGAGCTCGTGTTGATCGCGGGTCCGTGCGTGATCGAGAGCTATGATTCATGCCTCCGGCATGCGACGCGGCTCGCGGATATCGCGCATCGCGCGAAGCTGCCATTCGTTTTCAAATCTTCATTCGACAAGGCCAATCGCACCAGTCACAGCTCGTTTCGCGGACCTGGCCTGATCGAAGGGCTCGAGATTCTGGCGCGCGTGAAGCGCGAGGCGGGCGTGAATGTCCTGACCGACATCCACGAACCGTCGCAAGCATCGGCCGTGGCGAAGGTCGTCGACGTGATTCAAATTCCCGCGCTGCTTTCGCGACAGACGGATCTGATCGACGCGGCCGCGAAGACCGGCTGCGCCGTTAACATCAAGAAGGGGCAGTTCCTTGCGCCGTGGGATATGAAGGCGGCGGTCGCAAAGGCGGAGAGCGCAGGCACGCGGCGAATCATTTTGACGGAGCGCGGATTTTCGTTCGGCTACAACAATCTGGTCTCCGACATGCGGTCACTCGTGATCATGCGCGGCTTCGGCTACCCGGTCGTCTTCGACGCGACCCACTCGGCGCAGCTTCCGGGAGCGGGCGAGGGCGGCATATCCTCGGGCGGTCAGCGCGAGTTCGTGGCTCCGCTCGCGCGCGCCGCGGTGGCGACCGGAATCGACGGAATTTTCATGGAAGTGCACGAGGACCCCGACCGCGCGCTGAGCGACGGTCCGAATTCATATCGGCTCGACGATCTGCCGGCCTTGCTCGAAATCCTCAAGCGAATCCATCACATGTCTCGCGGGGCCGATTGATCTAAACTAAAGCGTGTTTGGCACGAAGTTAGATTCGCAGCTGCCAAGGAATAATGAGTGCAAGTTCGCGGCGGATTGCAAGTATGGTGCCGAATTGCCGTTAGGTTTACTCTGAAAAAAGCGCTTGATACCGTGGATGATTGGAGAAATTGAACTTGAGTCCGAGGCGAATCGCTAAGTTCCTGGCCGGTTTCGGCGCGATTGCGCTGGTAGTCCTGCTGGTCGCGACCGTCTGGATCGTGCGCCATCGCTCTGCCACTCAAGTATTACAAACCGCGGCCGGACTGGTCCCCGGAACTCTCCTTCGGGCGCACAATTTTCACTGGACGCAGATGAAAGCCGGCGAGCGCCAGTGGGTGCTGACCGCGGGCGAAGCAGACTATTCGGCGGACAAGACGATGCTGAAGCTGACCGATGCGGTCGTCACGATGGTCTCGTCCGACGGCAAGCCTGTCGTCGTAAACTCGCCCCATGCGGATTTGACGATGAACGGAAATCACGTGACGAAGGCGTACCTGACCGGCGGTACCGTAATCCATTTTGGCGACTATGTCCTCAGCACCGATTCCGCAACCTTCATGCCTGATGACGATAAGGTCGAAGCTCCCGGTCTCGTGACTGTCATCGGCGACGGGCTCAAAGTGACCGGAGTTGGACTCAGCGGACATCCCAAGACGCGGGTCTTCGACCTTCATACGCAGGTTCAGACTGAAGTGATGCCGAAGAAGAACAGTGAAAAACCCAAGCAAAGTTAGCCGGGTATCGCGGATATTTGCGACTGCGATAGTCGCAATCGCGCTCGCGGCGCCGGCGTGGGCGCAAGATGGTGTCAACGCGCCGATGGGGTCTCCGGATGCGGGGACTGCGGTACGCGGTTCGGGAACGGTCGGCGATTCGATTCGCAACGTACCTGCTGGTTCGACGGCTCCAGCCGCGTCCGCTCCGCAACCTGCCAACAGCGAGGACTCGAGCGATGATTCGATCAGCGTGACCGGCGGAGTGCCGGGTGCGCCGCCGTCTGCGCCAGCGTCGGATACGACGCAGGCGCAACCCGCGGTCGCGCCTGCGCCGGCAGAAGCGCCGCCCGCGGCGCCTGCCGTCGCCGTCGCGCCGGCTCCGGCGCCACCGTCGGCGCCCGACGTTCCGGTGACCGCAGCAGACGTCGCGCCGGCCGCGGCGCCGTCTACGGCGATCGCGCCGATCGAGCCGCTGCCTCCCGCACCGGCTCCGGCAGCGCCCGCCGTCGCGAGCGCGCCAGCCCGCCCGCCAGCAGCGCCTGCTGTCGCAGTCGCGCCAGCACCGGCACCGCCGGCAGCGCCTGCTGTCGCAGTTGCGCCTGCGCCCGCACCGCCATCAGCGCCTGACGTGCCGGTGACCGCAGCGGACGTTGCGCCCGCCGCGGCTCCTTCAATTGCTACGACCACCACGACCGCTCCTGCAGCGGCCGTTCCCGATTCTACGCCGGTGACGACGGCAGCGACCGTTCCGCCCGGCGCGATCGCTCCGCCGATGGTGCTCGCGCCGGTACCGGCTGACAGTGCCAATCCCGAACCTCCCGCCGCGGCCCCTGCATCGACGGCTCCTGAAGTTGCCAGCGCTCCGGCCGGGACGGCTGCGCCACACAAGGCGCATAGGGCGGGGTCCGGCGCGGCGGGCGGCGGTAATACTACTGTCGCATCGAATCCGCCTGAGCAGGGCGGTGCCTTTGGCGGGATGCAATTCGGGAACAGCAAGGCACCGATTTACATAAAGTCCAAATCGATGTCGCTCGACTACCAGAATCATTCCGTGCTGTGGACCGGAGAGGTGCACGCCAATCAGGCGGACTCGCAGCTTACGAGCGACCAGCTGCGGGTAAACTATTTCGACAAAGATTTTAAACAGATGAAGGACATGGTTGCGGACGGGAACGTTCGTCTGAGCCAGGGTACTCGATGGGCTACTGGCCAGCACGGCGTGATGGATCAGACCAAGCGCACGGTGGTTTTGACCGGCAGTCCCGTCGCGCATGACGGCAACGATCAAATCACCGGCTGCAAGATCACGGTTTTTTTGAACACCAGTCAGAGCGTGGTCGAATGCGCTCATGCGGTGCTTTTCCCTCATTCGGACGCGTCGCCGGGCGCCAGCCAGGGACCCGGAGCGACGGCGGTACAGTAGGCAATTCTGCGATGGCGTTGGAAGTAAAACTCGGACAGGATCTGCGGCTTCGCCAGCAACTGGTGATGACGCCGCAGTTGCAGCAGGCGATAAAAATTCTGCAGCTTTCGCTCCCTGAACTGGAAGCGATCGTGCAGTCGGAACTCGAACAGAACCCGATGCTGGAGCCGCTCGATCAGAGTCCGGCCGAAGCAGCTTCCGAATCAGAAGCGTCGGATCCCGAAGCCGCCGCACAGGCCGACGGCGAACCGCTGCCGCCTGAGACCGACGGCCTTAACGGCACGAACTCCGACGACGACTGGGAAACCGGCTCGCGCGAGGAAAAACCCGCGTCCACAGTCGAGGTCGAAGCGCGCGATGCCGCGCTCGAGATCAAGGAACTCAACAATCTCGAAAAGCTGGACTGGCGCGAATATCTCGAGACCTACTCGAACAACTGGCAGGAAAGCGCGCCGGCCGACAACGACGACGACCATCGCAGCGCGCTCGAAAACACGCCGCTGCGCCGCAGTTCGCTCGAAGACCACATGATGTGGCAGCTCAGGATGTCGAACCTGGCCGAATCCGACCAGCCGATCGGCGCGACCATCATCTACAATCTCAACGAAGACGGATATCTCGAAACTCCGGTTGACGAATTGGCGGCGCAGCTCGAAGTTGCGCCGGCCGAGGTCGAGCGCGTGCTCGCGCGCGTGCAACGCTTCGATCCGCCCGGTGTCGCCGCCCGCGATCTTCGCGAATGCCTGCTCGCGCAGTTGCAGAACCTCGGGATGGAAGAATCGCTGGCGGCGCGAATCATCAGCAATCACCTGGACCTGCTCGAGAAGCATCGCTACGCGGAAATCGCCAAGGTCCTGAACGTGCCGGTCGAGACTGTCGGGCAGGCCGCCAAGGTAATCTCGCTGCTCGAGCCGAAGCCGGGACGCGACTACGGCGGCGACGAGCCGACCTACGTGGTGCCCGACGTCTATATCCACAAGGTCGGCGAAGACTACGTCGTCACGCTGAATCGTGACGCGGTGCCGCGCCTGCGCCTGGCGGGTTACTACCAGCGCGTGCTCAACGACGTCGATGTCGCGCCCGAGACGCGCGAGTATCTACAGGAGCGGCTGCGCTCGGCGCGATGGCTGGTGAAATCGATTTACCAGCGCCAGCAAACGATCTTCAAAGTCGCGACCTCGATCGTGAAATTCCAGCGCGCGTTCTTCGATCACGGAATCAGCCTGCTGAAACCGCTGGTGCTCAAAGATGTCGCCGAAGACATCGGGATGCACGAGTCGACGATCAGCCGCGCGACCGCCAACAAGTACGCGCATACGCCGCAGGGAATCTTCGAGCTCAAATTTTTCTTCACCTCGGGGGTGAAGGGCGCCGGCGGCGAAGACGTGAGCGCCGAGACTGTCAAGGAACAGATCCGCGGCATGGTCACGTCGGAGACTCCGCAAAGCCCGCTCTCGGATCAGGCGATCGCGGAGATGCTGCGCGCCAAGCAGATCAATATCGCGCGCCGCACGGTGGCCAAGTATCGGCAGGCGATGGGAATCCCGCCGTCGGCAAATCGCAAGCAGATCGGATGAGGGTCCCGGCGAAAAAGCAGATGAATAAAAACCACGGGAAGGGCAAGCGCGGGCGAGCATCAATCCGAAAAGAGCGTCGCGCGGAGAGGATCGCGAACGCTCCGATGACTGAGGTCACGGTGACGTTTCGACACGTCGAGCCGACCGATGCGATCAAGGTTTATGCGGAAAAAAAATTCGCGCACTTCGGCAGGTCGATCAAACGGGCCTGCGTGGCTCACCTGATTCTCACGGTTGACAAATATCGGCAGCACGGCGAAGTTACAGTCAAATCAGGGCGCCTGTCGGTGATCGCGCAGGAAGAAACCAAAGATCTCTACTCGGTGATCGACCTGCTCACCGACAATGTCGGACGCCAGCTGAAGAAGCATCTGGAAAAATTCAAGGCCAAGAAAGTCAGATCGCTCTCGACCGGCGAGGTCTTGAGCGCCAGCGAGGAAATTTGATTCGCGGGGGTTTGCGGACTGTGCTCGCCATTTCGATTTCGATTTTAATCTGGACGGATAGATGAAAATTACCGATATCCTGAGCGCTGACATGGTCATCGCCGATTTGAAGGGCACCACCAAGCCCGACGTTCTGAATGAACTCGCAAAGGCGCTGGCCGCCAAGTACACGGAGATCAAGCTCGGGGATCTGACTGCGGTGCTGGCGGAGCGTGAGCGGCTGGGCTCGACCGCGATCGGCGACGGAATCGCGATCCCACACGGCAAGCTGCGCGGAGTGACGAAAATAATCGGCGCGTTCGGCCGTCATGCGGAAGGAGTCGATTTCGATTCGCTCGACGGCGGCCCCTCGCAACTTTTCTTCGTGCTGGTCGCGCCCGAGGATTCCGCCAGCCTCCATCTCAAGGCCCTCGCGCGGGTCTCGCGCTTGCTCAAAGAGAGTTCTTTTCGAAGCCGCCTGCTGGCCGCCAAGGACAGCGACGAGCTGTATTCCCTGATCAAGGAAGAAGACAACAAGTACTGAGACGATCGTTCGAGCCCGATGAGCGCGCCTCAGCCACCTCGCCTGATAATAGTCACCGGTGTCTCAGGTTCAGGGCGCGCCTCCGCGATGCGCGTGCTCGAGGACCTCGGCTTCTACTGCGTCGACAATCTCCCGGTAGCGCTGGCGCCCAACGTCGCGAAGCTCGCCGCCGGACGCGACCCCGCGCTCAAGGGCGTCGCGCTTGGAGTGGACTCGCGCGAGCGGCTGTTCTTTCCCGCAATGGCCGCGGATATTCGCGGAACTCGACGCCGACGGAATTCATCCCGAAGTAATTTTTCTTGACGCATCCGACGACGTGCTCGCGCGCCGCTACTCTGAGAGCCGCCGGCCGCATCCGATGGCTGCGAGCGGTGCGACGGTCGCCGAGAGCATTCGGATGGAACGCCTCGCGCTGGCCGAGATGCGCGAGCGCGCCAACCGCGTGATCGACACGACCACGCTCACGGTCCACGAACTGCGCGAGGTGGTCACTGCGGCCGTGCTCGGCGCGGGCGCGGGATCGCGGATGTCGGTCTCGCTCGTTTCTTTCGGCTACAAGTACGGCTTGCCGGTCGGGATGGACGTCGTGCTCGACGTGCGGTTCATTCCGAATCCGTTTTTCGTCCCCGAACTGCGGCCGCTCACCGGTACTGATCCGCGCGTGCACGAATACGTGATGGCGCAGCCGGAGTCACGGCGCTTCATCGACGAAGTAGGGCGCTTGCTCGATTTTCTGATTCCGCTATATCAGCGCGAGGGCAAAAGCTACCTGACTGTAGGCCTCGGATGCACCGGCGGACGCCATCGCTCGCCCGTCCTCGCGCGCGAGCTGATGAAGCGCCTCGAGAGCGGCGGCTTCGCCAGCACCGTCCGCGACCACGACATCGCGCGCTAGCCGCTAATTCATGATGCTGCCGCAGTCGACGTTCAGCGTCTGACCGGTCATTCCCGCCGATGTGTCGAGCGCGAGGAACAGCGCGACGCGCGCGACTTCCTCCTCCGTCGCCATTCTGTTCATCGCGGCCTGCGAGAGAAACTGGCCGCGAATCTGCTCGTACGGCTGCTTCAGCGCGTCGGCCCGCGCGCGCATCACGCGTTCGATTCGTTCGCCCTCGATCGCGCCGGGACAAATGCAATTGCATCGGATACCGCGCTGACCCCATTCGCCGGCTACGGTTTGCGTGAGCCCGATCATCGCCCACTTCGCCGCAGCATACGGCGAGCGCATCGGATAGCCGCGCCGGCCCGCGCCTGACGAGATGTTGATGACGTTGCCCGACCGCTGCTTGTCCATCGCCGGCAGCACGGCGCGAGTCGCGAGCCACGTGCCGGTCAGGTCGATGTCGATTGTCTCCTGCCATTCGGCGAGCGACATGTCGGTGATCCGCTTGGTCGGTCCCGAGATGCCGGCGTTGTTGACGAGGATGTCGATGCGCCCGAATGCCTTCATCGTCTCGGCGGCCATCTTGGCGCAGTCGGCTTCCTTGGAGACGTCGGTGCTCACTTGAATCGCGTGCGCGCCGAGGCGCTCGAGTTCAGCGCAGGTCTGCTTCATCGGTTCGACCGAACGCGCCGCAATCACGATCTTCGCGCCGGCCGCGCCGTACTTCAGCGCGATCTGTTTGCCGATTCCGTAGCCGCCACCGGTGATGATCGCGACTTTATCCGCGAGTTCGTTCATGGAGATGTCTTCCTTTGCGGTTTTGTGCGTGGATCATTGCGCCGACTTTAATAGCATCGCTATTCGCCCACAACGCGCGCCCGAAGCCTTGTCTAACCGCTCCGCTGCCCAATATCATTGAAGGATCGTGGCCGCCATCAATCCTATCAGCACTGAATCCGACAAGCCGAGCGCCAACGGCTCGTGGCTGATGAACGCCCTCAAGCTGGCGATAATCGCGATCATTGTCGGCGGCTCGGTATGGCTGCTCATCGAGCACTGGAATTGGATCAGCGATCCCGCGACGGTCAAGGTCGAGGTGATCAAGTGGGGCGCGTGGGGGCCCGTCGTTTACATGCTGCTGTACGCGGTGGGGCCGTCGTTCCTGGTGCCCGGCGCGGTGATGACAATCGCGGGCGGACTGGCGTTCGGCGTCAAGTGGGGATCGGTGTATTCGCTCATCGGCGGCGACGTCGGCGCGGTGGTGGCGTTCGCGGCGGGAAGATTTCTCGGCAAGTCGTTCGTCGAGCGAATCGTTGGCGAGCGATTCCACGCGATGCTGCAAACAATCGCGAAGCACGGTTTCCAGATAATCCTCTACCTGCGGTTCGTCCCCGTGATTCCGTACAACGCGCTGAACCTGCTGGCGGGCGCGTCTCCGATCACGTTCTACGATTATTTCTGGGCGACGATGATCGGCATGATCCCGGGAACGATCCTGTACGCCTTTCTGGGCGACGCCCTATGGCATCCGCTGTCGCCGAAGTTTTTCCTCGCGCTGTTGCTCATCGGCGCCTCGATCGGATGCGGCGAAATCTACCGCCGCTGGACCCGCGTAAAAATCGACGACTAGCTCGCGCCCTCCAACTACTACTGCGATGGAATCCAAGCATCACCGCGACCACTTGCCGGTAACGCTCGACAACGCGAGCGTTGCGGAAATGTCGACCGTCGAGCGGCTCAAGCATGCGAGCGAGGGGTTCTTCTACGTTCATTCGACGCATGAGAGCCGGCATACGATGCGCTCGGAAATCGACGCGCTCAGTGCGCGCCAGGCCGAGACGATCAGCGAGCACGCGAAAGAAATCTCCAAGCATTTCGGCATCTACAAACAGCGCGAGCGTAACGAGAGCGGCAAGAAGGATGGCGATTTCATTTTCATGGTGCGGGTCAAGATTCCTGCGGGCGAGCTCACTCCCTCGCAATGGCTCGCACTCGACGCGGCCGCGGATCTTTACGCCGACGGCAGCATCCGGCTTACGGCGCGCCAGGGCGTCCAATTCCATTTCGTGCGCGGGCACAATCTGAGTCCGCTGATTCGCCACATCAACACGAGCCAGAGCGACAACGGCTACCAGCTCACGACGCTCGGCGCGTGCGGCGACGTGAATCGCAACACGGTCGCGAGCCCGATCGATGATCTTGATGCCGAGCTGCCACTCGATTCGCACGAACTGGCGCATGCGGTCGCGCGCGAGATGGCGCCGCGCAGTTCCGCTTACTACCAGGTGTTTCTTGCCGATCAGAATGGGCAACAGGTAGCACCCCTGAACTCCGAGGAACCGATCTACGGCGCGCAATACTTGCCGCGAAAGTTCAAAGTCGGCTTTGCGCATCCGCACGACAACAGCGTCGATCTGCTGACGCAGGACGTCGGCTTCCTCCCGCGCATCAGCGGTCGCGAAGTCACCGGCTACGACCTGTACAGCGGCGGCGGGATGGGTGCGACGCACAACCAGCCGGCGACGATGCCGCTGCTGGCGATCTATCTCGGCGTGGTGCAGCGCGAGCAGGTGGTGGAGACAGTGCGCGCGATCGCAACGATACAGCGCGAGCACGGCGAGCGCCGGAATCGGCGCGCCGCGCGATGGAAATACACGATTCGCCGCATCGGCGTCGACGCGGTCAAGCGGACGCTGCGCGACCGCTTCGGAATCGCGATCGAAGATGCTGAACCGGTACCGCTGCCGCCGGTGCGCGATCATTTGGGATGGCATCGGCAAGCCGGCGCACGGGAATTTCTCCTACGCAGGAATCCTGATTCCCAGTGGACGAGTCCGCGACACCGCGACGATCAGATATCGGAGTGCAATTCGGCGCATCGTCACTGAGGTCGAGGGAATCGGCCTGCGCGTCACGCCCAATCAGCACCTGATCCTGGCGCACATTCCAGCCGCGCGTCGCGAATGGATCGAGCGGACGCTCGCGGATCATGGCGTCGCGTTTGATGGCGACGTGCCGGCGATCCGGCGGCTCGCGATGGCGTGTCCGGCCAAGCCAACCTGCGGCCTTGCGATGACGCATGCGGAGCGCGTGCTGCCGCGCTATCTCGCTGAGCTTGAGCGCGAGGGTCTCGGCGATGTCGACGTGATGATTCGGATGGCCGGATGCCCGAACAGTTGCTCGCGCCCACCGACCGCCGAGATCGGAATTATAGGCTACGGCAAGAATGACTACGTCCTGATGGTGGGCGGCGCCCGCGACGGCAGCCGTCTGGCGAGGGTGCTATACCCGCGGCTCAGCGAGCACGAATTGATCGAAGCGCTGAAGCACCTGGTGCGGGCGATACGCGATCGCAATCCGCACCGTCTGCCCGCGGGCGACTATCTCCATCAGACAGCCGACGAAGAACTCAAAGCGCGCGTCGAGGATCAAGCGGCCTTCAGTTTTTTGACTCGTCGAAGCGCCGGGTTCTTTCGCGCGCGGTACAGATCGTATTGCTGCTGCATGTTGAGCCAGCTTTCGGGCGACGTATCGAATGCGATTGCGAGCCGCAATGCCATCGAGGGGCTGACGCCAGACTTGCCGTTGAGCAGTTCCGACAGTGCCTTGCGCGTCACGCCGAGACTCCTGGCGGCGGTAGTAACAGAAACTCCAAGCGGTTCGAGGCAAAGCTCGCGGATTATTTCGCCGGGATGCGGCGGATTGTGCATGGTCATCGCGGACTCCTTCAGTGATAGTCGACGTAGTCAATGTTGAGCGCTTCGCCGTCCTCGAATCGAAAAATTACTCGCCAGTTTCCGCTGACCGACACGGACCAGAATCCCGAGAGCTCGCCTGTCAGCCGATGAAGGCCAAGTCCCGGCAGTGCCGTATCTTGAATTGTTACAGCGGCGTTCAAGACACCGAGTATTAGGCGCAGCCGTTTGCTGTGCTCCGGCCGGATGCCGGCGTTACTTCCGGACTCAAAGAATTTGCGCAGTCCCTTATGGGCGAAGCTGCGAATCACGAAAACTCACTGTAACTTATCACGTGACAGGTTGCAAACGTGATGCAGCCGCACGTCAGTGAGCGGCCTTGGAGTCGTACGTAACGCGCAGATCGTCTCGCTGGATGCGTTTGACAAAGAACGACCGGTCGTGCTTTTCTAGCCGCATGACGAATGCCGCAATCTCGACGCGCGAACGGATACTCCATCAGGGATTGGCCCTGATGAGCCAATCGGGACTGGCCGGCGTCACCCTCGGAGTTTTGGCCGACCAGGTCGGAATGTCGAAAAGCGGGTTGTTCGCCCACTTCCGATCGAAAGAGGACGTTCAAATCGAATTGCTGTCGCATATGGCGGAATTCGCGATGGCGCATGTTGTCGAGCCGTCGATGAAAGCCGACGAAGGTCTTCCTCGCTTGCAGGCTCTCGTTCGCAACTGGTTCGGATGGGCGCAGCGGGCGGGCCTGCCGGGAGGCTGTCCGGTGGCGGCAGGTTTGTTTGAGTTCGACGACGTCGAGGGCCGCGTCAGGAACAAGATCCTCGAGATGGAAGGTCAATGGCGCCTCACGCTGACCGAACTCGTTCAGCGCGCCGTCGATCTGGGACATCTCCGGCGGGACCTCGATGTGGACCAGTTCGTGTGGGAACTTTGCGGCATCTACCTGGGTCATCACGCCGCCCATCGATTCCTCCGATCTGCCGATGCTGACAGACGAGCGCAGACTGCGTTCCAGGCTCTCGTCGATCGCGCGATGCCGCCAGACAGCGAGCGCAGGGTCGTCAGTAGAAACGTGAGAAACAAAACGCGTTCAGCGAGGAAACGAAGATCATGAAACAAACCCAACCACCGCTCGAGATTGGCATGCTGCTTTACCCGGGGCTGACGCTGCTGGATCTGTTCGGTCCCCAGACTGTCTTTTCGTGGTTCGCCAACACTCATCTCGTGTGGAAGACGAAAGACCCGGTCATCTCCGACACCGGGATCGCAGTCCAGCCCACAGCCACGTTCGAAACCTGCCCGCGTGAACTCGACATCCTGTTCGTACCGGGCGGCTTTGGCCAGCAGAGGATTATGAACGATAGCGAGGTGCTTGCGTTTCTCGCCGATCAAGCAACGCGATCCAAATACATAACTTCCGTCTGCAGTGGATCGTTGCTGCTCGGAGCGGCCGGCCTGCTGAAAGGATACAAAGCCACCTCCCATTGGTCGGCGCGCGAAGCGCTACGAATGTACGGAGCAGAGCCGGTTGAAGCGCGAGTGGTGGTGGATCGAAACCGCGTGACGGGAGGCGGCGTCACGGCCGGGATCGATTTTGGACTGGTGCTGCTGGCGAAATTGCGCGGAGACGATGCTGCCAAGTTGACGCAACTCGCGATGGAGTATGACCCCGAACCTCCGTTCAATGCGGGCAATCCCAAGGCCGCCGGTCCCGCGATTATCGAACAAGCCATGAGCATGATGGCGGCAGAGATGGAGCGACAGGCAGGGTAGGTGCGCGACGATGAGGCAGGTTCCAGTCTGCCGGCGGTCTGAAACCGCGTTGAACATAGCCGTCGAAGTCAATCACATCGCAATCCCGGCAAAGGACAAGCGGGCGACGGCCGAACTTCTCGCCTTTGTCTTAGGATTGGAAGTAGACGGTTGCGTCGGTGAGTTCATCCGCATTCGCGAGCGCAACGGCCTGACGCTCGACTTTTGTGGATCCAACGCTTGCTGGGCTTTTCAGTGCGCATTCCTCCTCAGCGATGTGGAATTCGATGCGGCCCTCTCGCGCATCAACAGCGGAGCTATCAACTTCTACGCCGAGATTGATAGGGCCGGATTCGGCGAGATCAACCGTCGGGACGGCAGTCGTTGCATTTATTTCGACGATCCCGACGGCCATCTCTTTGAGTTGATCGAGGAGCTTGATGCGTCGGCCACTGATAGTTGCCTCAGAGCCGTGGCGATAAAACTGAGTCCTTACGAAAGATCTACCGGTAGCTCGAGGTAGTTCTTGAAGATGAAATCCCGGTGTTCGATCAGGATCGGCTTGAGCGCGGCAACGACAGTCGGATCGGTCGTCGTGAACATCGCACGAATCCTCTCATGCATCGGCATTAGCTCGGGCGGGAGCGGTTTCAACATGTTAGAGAACGCTGCCCAATAGATATCCATCGCCGTCAGCGAATCGCCGATGAAGAACCGGCTGGCGCGTGCCTTCTGCTGCTCGAGCCGCGCTGCCAGCGTGGTCAGACCGTCCGCGACGCGCTTTGCGGCACGTGCGCCGATCTCAGGCGAGTAGCCGTATTTCTTTCCGAGATACGCGGAAACACCCCTGGGATCGCCGCCGGGCTTTGTTAGTTGCTCGTGTACGCCGCGCAGGCGCTCGATCCATCCGATTCCGTTCTCGCCGCATAGCTCGTTGCAGAAGCCGAACATCAACACGCGGTCCTCGATACGTTCCGGGATGAGGCGCGGCGTCGGCGCCAGCCGCTCTGCGAGATTGAGCTGATCGATCCACCCGGAGAGGGGAGGCTCGTCGTTCCATGCCATGACCGGAAAGCTGTCCTGCCCACTCCATTCCTGAAGTGTCGTGGTCGGCGAGCCGAAGGTGTGGCTGACACGCGCGTGCGGAAGTTGCTTGATGTGCAGTATGCCCTTAAGCGCTTCGCCCCACGGGCTGGGAACGTTCGCAAGCGTGACAATTCGGAGTCCGCTCGCGCGTCGCGCCTGTTCGATGTCGATTCTTTCTGGCTTCATTGGTGGCGACCTCGGGTCAGCGGATCTCGCTGCATCGCGCAGATTGTTTCCCTATGATGAGGTCTACGCAAGGACGATTCAGTATGGAGATTAAACCGATTCGAACCAACGCGGACCATGAGCGTGCGCTGCGGGAGATCGAGCGTTTGTGGGGCGCGAAGGAAGGAACGCCGGAAGACGATCGTTTGGACGTGCTTGCGACCTTGGTCGATGCCTACGAGAGCGAGCACTCCCGATCGATCCGCCCGACCCGATTGAGGCGATTCGATTCCGGCTAGAGCAACAAGGACTCGACACCAGCGCGTTGGTGGGGGTCATCGGCGGCCGCAGCCGAGTCTACGAAGTGATGCATCGCAAGCGCGCGCTTTCGCTGGAAATGATCCGGCGATTGAACGAACGCTTCGGGATCCCGGCCGAAGTGTTGATTCGCCCCATCCTCGCTGCACGTCGCCCACGCGCGGCGTAGCTCCCTACGTGCCGGATTCCCAGCTGGCCAGGTATTTGCGCTGTTCGGCTGTGAGCGTGTCGATCTTGATGCTCATCGCGGCGAGCTTTACGCCGGCGATTTCCTGTTCGATCTCGATCGGCACCTCGTGAACTTTGACTGTCATCTGAGGGCTCTTTGCTGCCCACTCTGAGGCCATCGCTTGCGTGGCGAAGCTCATGTCCATGACTTGTGCGGGATGGCCTTCTGCGCACGCGAGGTTTACCAGCCGGCCTTCGCCCAGGAGATACACGATGCGGCCGTTGGAGAGGTGGTAGGCGTCGATGTTGCGGGTTACATCGCGATCGACTTTTTTTGCCGCGTCGTTCAGGTAGGCGACGTCGATCTCGATATCGAAATGGCCCGAGTTGCTCAGGAACGCGCCGTCCTTCATCTGGGTGAAATGCGCCGAGGTGAGGACATGCTTGTCGCCGGTCGCGGTGATGAAGATATCGCCGACCTTGGCCGCATCGATCATTTTCATCACGCGGAACCCGTCCATCGCGGCTTCCAGCGCGCGAATCGGATCGACTTCCGTGACTATTACGTCGGCGCCGAGGCCGCGCGCGCGTGACGCGATACCGCGGCCGCAGTAGCCGTAGCCTGCGACGACCACGACCGAGCCTGCGATGAGAACGCCGGTCGCGCGGATGATGCCGTCGAGGGTGGATTGTCCGGTGCCGTAACGGTTGTCGAACAGATGCTTGGTTTGCGCGTCGTTGACGGCGACGACCGGAATCTTGAGCGCGCCATCTTTTGCCATCGCGCGCAGCCGGATCACGCCAGTGGTCGTTTCCTCCATGCTGGCTTTCACGTCGTCGGCCTGGTTGGCGAACTCGGTGTGCAGCAGGCTGACGAGATCGGCGCCATCGTCCATCGTGATCGTCGGACGGCGTTCGAGCACAGCGCGCAGGTGAGCGTAGTAAGTGTCGCGATCTTCGCCGTGAATGGCGAAGGTGGGGATGCCGTATTGATCGACGAGCGCGGCAGCGACGTCGTCCTGAGTCGAGAGCGGATTCGACGCGCACGCGATCACTTCGGCGCCGCCCGCCTTCAGAGTGCGGAGCAGGTTGGCGGTCTCGCAGGTGATATGCAGGCACGCGCCCATCCGCTGGCCCTTGAGCGGCAGTTCCTTCGCGAAGCGCTCGCGCAGGCG
The DNA here is from genome assembly GCA_963733715.1 of uncultured delta proteobacterium. Classification (GTDB taxonomy): domain Bacteria; phylum Desulfobacterota; class Binatia; order Binatales; family Binataceae; genus Binatus. Next base: position 404,807 of record CAVTEN010000035.1, on the reverse strand, counting down.
GCGCAGCACGGGCATCTGCTTGTCGGCCCATTCGATTCGCTTGCGGCCGGCCTCGGCGAGTCCGAGATCGTGAACGTCGAAGTCGCGGCCGTTGCCGTTGGTGCGTGATTTAGAGACTGCTTTAAGCTTTCTTGCCGTCGTGGCCATCGTTATTCAAAACTCCAAAAATTGTTGTGTCGTGTTTCGTTTGATGATGAAGAGGGCGCGATCAGCCGCGGCCGTTGAGACCGAACGCGTTGCGCAGAGTCTCGGCCATATCGGTCCGCTCCCACGGGAACAGTCCGTCGTGGGGGTTGCGACCGAAATGCCCATAGGCGGCGGTCGGCTGATAGATCGGGCGCTTCAGATTCAGCGTCTTGATGATTCCGGCGGGCCGGAAGTCGAACAGCTCGCGCAGGGTTGCGGAGAGTTTGTTCTCGGGCACGATGCCGGTGTCGAAGGTGTCGACCAGCAGCGAGACCGGCTCGGCGACGCCGATCGCATACGCGACCTGGATTTCGCATTTGGTCGCGAGTCCCGCCGCGACGACGTTTTTCGCGACGTGACGAGCCATGTAACACGCAGAGCGATCGACTTTGCTCGGGTCCTTGCCCGAGAAGGCGCCGCCGCCATGACGGCCGTAGCCGCCGTAAGTGTCGACGATGATTTTGCGGCCGGTGAGTCCGCAATCGCCATGCGGTCCGCCGATGATGAAGCTGCCGGTGGGATTGACGTGATAGATCGTCGAGCGCGTCAGGTACTGCTCGGGAATGGTCTTCTTGATCAGCTGCTCGATGACCGACTCGCGGATGGTTTCGTATTTGACGTCGGGTGAGTGCTGGGTCGAGACGACGACCGCCGTCACTTCGACCGGGCGGCCATCGACGTAGCGGACCGTGACCTGGCTCTTCGCGTCGGGCCGGAGAAAATCGAGCTGCTTGCTTTTGCGGAGCTTGGTGAGATTCTCCATCAGCCGATGCGCCATCGCGATCGGCAGCGGCATCACCTCGGGAGTCTCGTCGCACGCGAAACCGAACATCAGGCCCTGATCGCCGGCGCCCTGTTCCTTGTGGAGGCCTTCGCCCTCGGTGACGCCTTGAGAAATGTCGGCCGACTGAGGCTCGATCGCGGTGAGGACGGCGCACATGTTGCCGTCGAAGCCGACCTCGGAGCTGTTGTAACCGATGTCGAGCGCGGTCTGTCGCGCGATTTTCACGTAGTCGGGTTTTGCGCGGCTGGTGATCTCACCGGCCAGGACGATGAGCCCGGTCTTGGCGAGCGTCTCGAGCGCGACGCGCGAGTTGGGGTCCTCGGTGAGGAGCGCGTCGAGGACGGCGTCCGAAATCTGGTCGCACATTTTGTCCGGATGGCCTTCGGAGACCGACTCTGAGGTGAACAGGAAATCCTTAAGCGGCATTATTCGCGATAGCTCCTTGGAGCGCCTTTGCGGGCAAGATTTGGATTCAACTTATGCAGGCGGCGCGCGCGACTGAGGCGTTCAATTATCTTCAATTCCAGAGGGTTGAGTATAGCGCGTGCGCGAGGGTTAAAAGTGAAAAATCAGCAGCGCTCCTCAAGATTTTCGGTAGTGAAGGTATAACTGACCAATCGGACAGAATCAAGATAGTTGGGTCTGACGCCTGCGCGGCGGGCGGCAGGGGTGACCCCTGCACCCAGTGAGAAGCGCAAAGTTGCGTGCGGCGTTATTTTGCTCTCAGGGTTGGGCGGCGGTTTCGTCGTTGCTAGCGGAGAGGCGTCAGCTATATCATTTCCGTATCAGGGCGGGCCGAATAGAGCCGTTGCGGAAGGTTAAGACGACGACATGACGACAGATCGAATCGAGATCGATCCCGAGGTGATGTTGGGCAAGCCCGTCATCAAGGGCACGCGGATCAAGGTAGAACTGGTGCTTCGGAACCTCGCGGAGGGCGCTACCGAAGACGACCTCCTCGACGCATACCCGCGCCTCACTCGTGAAGACATCAGGGCCGCGATTGCCTACGCGGCCGAAACGATCGCGCACGAAGAAATTATTCTGCTCCCCACTCCCGCCAACGCAAAATCCTGAGCAGTGCGATTCCTCGCTGATGAGAGCTGCGACTTCGCAGTGGTCCGCGCGCTTCGGTCTGTCGGTCACGACGTTTTGGCCATTGCTGAAATCTCTCCAAGAATCCGAGATGAACAGGTTCTGACGCTCGCGCGAGATGAAAAGCGCGTCCTGCTCACCGAGGACACCGATTTCGGTGAACTTGTTTAGGCTGAAGGCCTTGGCAGCTCCGGCGTGATCCTCTTTCGATTTTCCGCGACTGCGCGAAGGGCGATAGCCCCGGCCGCGATCGATGCGGTAAATCGCATAGGCGAGGAGCTCTCGTCTCGATTCACAGTGGTCCAGCCTGGGCGCATCAGAACCGGAACGCGTAGAGCTTAGAGAGGAATTCCAAGCTTCTCCGCTCGAAGGCGTTTCACTATTCCTCGCCGAAGCGGTCGTCAAAGAGGGCTTGGACGGCTTTGAGGGCTTCGCGGGCGTCGGGGCCTTCGCATCGGAGCTTTAGCTTCGAGCCTTGGGCGGCGCCCAGCATCATGAGATTGGTCATGCTCTTGGCGTTGACGAGATCCTCGCCGGTGCCGATCAGGATCTTCGAGGTGAATTTCGCGGCTGTTTGCGCGAGTGCGGACGCGGCCCTCAGATGAAGTCCGAGCCGGTTCTTAACCTCCACAATCGCCTCCGCCACGTTCACGAGCACTACGATAAAGGTATCGACGGCTGCGGTAAACGACTGCGTGTGATCAATCGGCTTCGGTGACGGTTTGCGGTGTGCGGGAAAGCTCGACGCTGCGCTGGCGTCCGCTCACTTCGTCGCCGGCGTGATATTCCAGCGGCACGAATAGCAGCGATGACAACAGCGCGAGAAATCCCATCACCAAAAACGCCGGCGTGAAATCATGGGTCGACAGATGAGCCGAGCCGCTCGCGCGCAGGCTCATGTGCAGCAGCATCGCGCCGAGCGCGACTCCCAGGCTCAGGAACAGTTGCTGCGCCATGCTCGACAGAGTGCTGGCGCTGCTCATCAATCTGTCCGGCACGTCCGCATAGGCCAGGGTTCCGAGCGCGGTGAATTGTAGCGAGCGGAAGAATCCACCTGTCAGGAGAGCCGCCACGATCAGGAAGTGCGGCGTCGTCGGACGGAACAGCGCGTAGCTCGCCATGATGAAGGCGCTGACCACGCCATTGGAGATCAGTATCGTGCGAAACCCGAGCCGGCGAATGATCGGGGTCGCAGTCGCCTTCATGAACAAGGCGCCGGCTGCGCTCGTGAACGTCAGCATCCCGGAAGCGAACGGGGAGAGACCGAAAACCACTTGCAGCAGCATCGCCAATAGAAACGGCAATGCGCCGATGCCCATGCGAAAAAGTCCGCCGCCCAGCGTGGACATCAGGAAGGTCGGAATTTTCAACAAGCTGAGATCGATTATCGGATAGTCGATGCGCCTGGAGTGAAGGATGTAGAGTGCCATGCAGATGCCGCCGGCGGCCATCACGGACATGGTGATGCTCGCGGGTATAACGCCGCGGCCGATCGACTCGAAGCCGGAGACCAGGCCCGCCAGCCCCAGGCCCGTAAGCAGAAAGCCGCGGAAGTCGAGCGGGGAGCTGATTTCCTCGCGGATGTTGGGAATGTACCAGGTGACCAGCATGAAGCCGAGCGCGCCGATCGGCACGTTGATGAAGAAAATCCAGCGCCATGAATAATACGTCACAATGAAGCCGCCGACCGGAGGACCGACGACAGGACCCAGCACCGCGGGCACGGTCAGGTAAGACATCGCGGTGACCAGCTCGGACTTGGCGATGGTTTTCAAAACGATCAGGCGGCCGACCGGGACCATCATGGCGCCGCCGAAGCCTTGCAAAATACGCGCGGCGACCAGCTCCGGCAGCGATTGCGACAGTCCGCAGAACACGGAACCAGTCGTGAAGATCACGATTGCCGTGCGAAAGACGGTGCGCGCGCCGAAGTGATCCGCCAGCCATCCGCTGATCGGAATGAAAACGGCGAGGCTCAGCAGGTAGGAAGTGATCGCGAGGTTGAGTTTGATCGGATCCTCGCCGAGCGACTTGGCCATCGCGGGTAGCGCGGTCGAGATGACCGTCGCATCGAGCATCTCCATGAACAGCGCGCAGCCGACGATCATCGGCGCGAGGAATTCGAGCGCTGAGATTTTAGAGGGCCTCGGACTCATCGAAACAGACAACTCATGGATGAAACCAACGATATGGAAATCGGAAAAGCCGGTAAACGCCCGACTGTACGGGGCGCGCAATACGAGTCAGTTGCCATTGCGTGCGGGTGAACTACGAGCGGCGGCAGCCTGGGCTTTCTGGGCCTTGATTACCGTACTGAATAACTCGCGCAGGCGCGGTTCGATCTGCGAGTCGCGGGTAGTACCCTCGCGCCGCCGCCATGCGCGCAGGGGAATTACAGCCTTGGACATGTTGCGATGACCGCCGGCGCTGCCGATATCACCGAAAAGAGTCTTCACGGCATCGCCGGCATTGTTGCCGTGCATGCCGTGATTGCGCACGCTGATCACGAGCTTGCCTTCGAGCTTGCCCGCGACCGCGACCCACGCCACCCCTTCGAACTGAAGGCAGAAGTCCGCCATCTGCACGATCAGATCGTCGCGCTCGACGGTCCCGAGATTGAGCACGACCAGGTGATCCTTCACGAGCATCCGTTTCATCGCGCGCGACAGGATTTGCGCGAAACTGAGCGGCAGCTCGGGACGATCCATCTGCCGGAGCATGCTGTAGTTGGCGAGCGGAGTGAGATGCGCGAATGCCTGCAGGTCGTCGTCGGTCACGCGGCGCGACAACGCCAAGGTGTCGCTGCGAATTCCATAAATCAGCGCAGTCGCCAGGCGCTCGCTGATTTTCTCGTCAGCGGTCACCAGGTACTCGGTCATGATGGTCGCGGTTGCGCCGTATTTCACCCGCACGTCCTCGAACGGAGCGGAGCCCCCGGGGTAGCCGGGATGATGATCGATCGCGATATCAGCGCGCGGGATTTTCTCGCCGAAGAACGGCGGCTGAACGTCGACCATCGCAATCTTGTCGTACTCGCGCAGGGCTTCGGTCGTGGCCGGCTGGATTTCGATTTCCAGCAGATGCACCATTGTGAGGTTTTCCGGCCGGGTGACGGGCTTGAACGCGAACAGCGGCGTGGTCTGCTTGTTGCGCCCCAGCAGAGTACGCAGAGCTATCCCGCTCGCCATCGCATCGGGGTCGGGGTCGTCCTGCAGCACGATGGCGACACGATCGCCGTCGGAGACCATCGCGCGCAAGTCCTTGATTTTCTGCTTTGTGAGGGCCTGATCCATAGAAGTGAGAGAATCCCGTGTCGCGTAGAGCGACTACAGGTAAAATCAAATCTCTAGTCGCAGATCGCTCGGGTGCGGGCGTGTCGGGCGCGAATGTCCAGAATAACGGGACGCGCGGTCCGAAAATGAGTGCGGCGATGCCGATCCTGGCGAATCGTTATGGAATTCATCGGTGGTGGGGAAATACCACAGCGCAAAGAGTTGAAGCAATGATAGTATTAACGCCGCGCATGGACTCCACTGACTCACATTCTAGCAAATTTCACTGCGTGATATGCCGTCGCGAATTCTCCGAGTGGCTACTGCGCATTTCGGTCGAAGATACCGGGGGCTTTCGGCAGCAGGCCTTTATCTGCGGCAATTGCGCGGTTAAACTTCGGCTCGCGTCGGAAAAAAATCGCGACTTGCAGATCGATCCGTGGATTCACGAGGCGGTCGCGAGCGTGTTGCGCGGCAAGATTCCCGACAAAGAGTAAGACCAGGGAAGAGACACAATCGATGGCGGGCGTATCGAGATCCGATTCGCAACCCGGCAACGTTGCCGGCGCGGAACTATGGCCGCGTGAAGAAGCTCGACGGCTCCAGGAGCGCGTCGCGGAGTACGATCCCGAGCGTCCGGTAATTTTCGAGAGCGGCTTCGGACCGTCGGGATTGCCGCATCTCGGCACGATGGCGGAGATTCTTCGCCCGTCGTTCGTGCGCAAGGCGTTTCACCTGATCGAGCCGACGCGGCCGTCGCGGCTGATCGTGTTCATCGACGATCTCGACGGACTGCGCAAAGTGCCGGAGAACGTGCCGCATCGCGAGGACGTCGAGAAGTACCTGGGCATCCCGGTCTCGAAGATTCCCGATCCGTTCGGATGCTGCGCAAGTTTCGCCGATCACATGATCGGGCAGCTCGGCGGATTCCTGGCGCCGGTCGAGGTCGAGTACGAACTGGTGCGATCGGGCGAGATGTATTCGTCGGGGCGCTTCGACGAGGGCCTCAAGCTGATTCTCGAGAAGCATGCGGAGATCATCGCGATCATCGCGCCGACGCTGCGCGAAGAGAATCGCGCTGGATGGTCGCCGTTCATGCCGATTTGTCCGAAGTGCGGGCAAGTCGTCGAGCGCGCGGTGACGGCATATCACCCGGAGCGCGCGTCGATCGAGTTCACCTGCGAAAAGAGCGCGGGCGGCATGTCGGGATGCGGTTTTAGCGGCGAACAGTCGGTGCTGGGCGGCTCGGCGAAGGTGCAATGGAAGGTCGATTGGGCGCTGCGATGGTACGTGCTCAAGGTCGATTACGAGCTGTACGGCAAGGATCTCACCGACTCGGCGCGGCTCGGCGGTCAGATTCTTCGAGTGATGGGCGGTAGGCAGCCGCTCGGATTTCCGTTCGAGATGCTGCTCGACGAGCAAGGTCACAAGATCTCGAAGTCGGTCGGGCGGGGCGTGTCGGTTGAGCAGTGGACGCGTTATGCGCCGATCGAAGTGCTCAAAATGTTCCTGCTGCTCAATCCGCGACGCGCGCGCAAATTGTTTCTCGAGGCGATTCCGCAATACGTCGACGAATACCTCGACGCGTTGCGCGCCTATGCGGCGGCGTCGGAAGAGCAGCGTCGCGAATCGGTGCTGGAATTCGTGATCCAGAGCACCACGCCGACGCGATTCAACTCGGCGCTCAGCTTCGGGCTGATGATGAACGCGGTCGCGGCGCTGGGCAGTTCGGATCGCGATTTCATCTGGAAATATATCGTCCGCTACGACTCTTCGATCGCCGGGGATCCTGAAACCGAGAAGATGGGCCGCGCACTGATGGAATGCGCGCTCAACTTCTACCGCGATTTCATCGAGCCGACGAAAAAGATCTACACGCCGTCGGATGCGGAACGCGCGCAGCTCAAAACTCTCGTGGCGTACCTGCGTGAAAATCAAAACGCGAGCGCCGAGGAGATCGAGAAGAAGATTTACGATCTCGGACGCGAAAATTACGACAAGCCCGGTAAGATTTTCCCGTTGCTATATCGATCGATTCTCGGACAGGAGCGCGGCCCGCGCCTCGGCGCGTTCATCCGGCTCGCCACGCCAGCCCGCATCGTCGAACTGCTCGACGACACGATCGCGCGATCGGTGTAGCGGATCCAGCGTCCGCGGGTGTGTTGCCCTAACGCGGGCCCGCTGTTATTTTTCGAAAAAATCACATCGAACAGCCTAAGGAGGGTCCGCAAATGGCAATCTCAGCGGTGATAACATTTCGCGCGCGGGACGGTCGGCTCGGCGAGCAGCTGGAAAACCTCAAGGGCATAAAGCGGTTGGTGGAGCGCGCGGGCGGTACTTTCAGGGTTCATCGCCAGACGTTTGGGACGCAGATCAATACGCTGGTTGCAGTGAGTGAATACAAGGACTGGAACGGACTCGCGAAGGTTCGTTCCGATCCCGAATTCGTGCAGGCTGTCGAACGCATTCGTTCCGCGGCTAATCCTGCCGCCGACGTAATCGGTGGAGATCTGTACGAAGAGCTGCCGGTGTGAGTGCCGGTTAGCGCTGGCGGCCGTCGCAGCAAAGCTAGACGAATTCGGCGAAGACTGAGTCGGCCATTTCGAGGCCGCGATCGGTCAGCTTGATTCGGCCGCGATCGAGCGTCAGCAATCCGTCATTGAACAGCGGGGTCGCGACGCTGCCGAAGATGCATTCGAAGTTGCGGCCGAAGCGATCGTGAAAATCGGACAGCGCGAAGCCCTCGCGCAGCCGCAGATTCAGGAAGACGAACTCACTCTGAGCGGTGGCTTGGTCGATCGTTTCGGCGCCGGCTTCCGCGCTCGCGCGCTCTTCGATCGCTGAGACGTAACGCGCAGGGAGCTTTTCGTTCCACCATCGCCGGCCGCCGCGACCGTCGCCGGCATAGCTGTGAGCGCCTGCGCCGATTCCGAGGTACGTCTGGCCGCGCCAGTACGTGAGATTGTGGCGCGCCTCGTGGCCGGGCGGCGCGTAGTTGGAAATTTCGTACATCGCGTAGCCGCGGCGCGGAATTTCCTCGCGCACCGTTTGATACATCGCGGCCTGCTCGTCGGTCGCGAGCTGTTTGATTCGTCCGCGCTTCAAGTCGGTGAAAAAAGCGGTGCCTTCTTCGAACGTCAGGTTGTAAGCCGAGATGTGATCCGGTTCGAGCGCGGCGACCGATTCGATATCGAAGAGAACGTCGGCGACCGTCTGTCCGGGAACCGCGAAGATCAAATCGAGATTGAGCCGATCGAAGCCGGCGCGATGCGCCATCTTTGCCGCGGCGCGGGTTTCGTCGGCGCTGTGGATGCGGCCGAGAAACTTGAGCGTCGCAGCGTTGAACGACTGCGCGCCGAAGCTGATTCGATTCACACCCGCCGCGCGCATCCCGGTGAGTTTCGTGAGATCCACCGTGCCGGGATTTGCTTCAAGCGTTATCTCCGCATCGTGCTCGATGCCGCAAATGCGATTGGCCGCGTCGATAATCTCGCCGATGGATTTGTGGATCGAAAAGTGACGGCGTGCCGCCTCCAAAGAAAATCGTCCTGATGCGCTCGCCCGAATACGACGGCGTGTTGGCCCTGTATTCAAGCTCGGAAATCAACGCGCGCGTGTAGTCCGCTTCCGGCCACGACGCGGCGGCGTGCGAATTGAAGTCGCAGTACGGGCACTTCGATTGGCACCATGGAATGTGGACGTAAAGTGAAAAGCTCACGCGACGATTGTAGCGCGCCTCGGGCGCCCGCTACTACGCGCTTGAATCGGTCGGTATACTTCCTGCGTCAGAGGCCAATTTGTCGGAAGTCGCACCCAATCAGGAACGTGACGAAGCGCGCGTCGAGCCGCGTCCCGGACCTGCGCGCGCGAGCGGATCCGGTGCGAACGCGGCCGGCACGATTGCGGCGGGCGTCCTGCTCAGCCGGATTGCCGGTCTCGTCCGCGACAGTATCTTCGCGCATTACCTCGGCGACTCGGCCACCGCGGACGCGTTCAAGGCCGGCTTTCGCATCCCGAACATTCTGCAGAACCTCTTCGGCGAGGGCGTGCTCTCCGCGTCGTTCATCCCGGTTTATGGAAAATTGCTCGGCGAGGGCGACGAGGAAACCGCCGACATGCTCGCGTGGGGCGTCGGCGCGATTCTGACGCTCGGCGTGACGGTGCTGGTCGCGATCGGCGTATTGGTGACGCCGTATCTCATCGACGTGATCGCGCCCGGCTTCGAGGGCGACAAGCGCGACCTGACGATTCAAATCGTGCGCATCCTGTTTCCCGGCGCGGGATTGCTCGTGATGTCGGCGTGGTTCCTTGGCGTACTCAACAGCCATCACAAATTTTTCGTTTCATACACCGCGCCGGTCGCGTGGAACGTCGCGATGATCGCGGCACTGCTCTACTACGGCCCGCGCCGATCGCAGGACGGGCTCGCGATCGCGATCTCATGGGGCTCCGTCGTTGGATCCGCATTGCAAATCGCGGTGCAGGTCCCGCAAACGCTTGGCGCTGCTCCGGAAGCATCGCATCGACTTCGCGCGCGTCGCCGCGCCCCTGCGCGCCGTATTTCATAACCTGACGCCGGTGGTGGTCAGCCGCGGCGTAATCAATCTCACTACCTACGTCGACAACGTGCTGGCGAGCCTGCTCCCGACCGGCGCCGTCGCCGCGCTCAACTACGGCCAGTTGCTGTACATGGTGCCGATCAGCCTGTTCGGCTATTCGGTAGCCGCGTCGGAATTGCCCGCGATGTCGCGCGCCGCTGGTGCGATGCCGGAGCAGATGAGCACGATCCTGCGCACGCGACTCAACCGCGGACTGCGCCAAATCGCGTTCATGGTGGTTCCGTCGTCGGCAGCGTTTCTGATTCTCGGCGACGTGATCGTCGCGATGATCTATCAATCCGGCGCATTCACTCGCGCCGACGCGGTGTATGTGTGGGCGGTACTCGCAGGCTCCGGAGTCGGGCTGCTGGCCGCGACGATGGGCCGTTTGTACAACTCGGCGTTCTACGCGCTGTTCGACACGCGCACTCCGCTGCGATTCGCGATCATCCGCGTCGTCGCTAACCGTGATTTCCGGCTATCTGTGCGCGATTCCGCTTCCGCACATGCTCGGAATCTCGCAGAAGTGGGGCGTCGCCGGACTGACGGTGTCCGCCGGCGTCGCGGGATGGGTCGAGTTCGCGATGCTGCGATGGGCGCTGAACAAGCGCATCGGATGGACCGGGCTCGAGCGTTCGTTCCTGGCGAAGTTGTGGGCGCTGGCTCTGGGAGCCGCCGCGATTGGTTTCTTCATGAAGCTTCACATGGCGGGATTCGGACCGCGCATCCAGGGGCTCGCGATTCTTTCCACTTACGGCGCGCTCTACCTGTTCGGCGCCTGGATGCTCGCGTTGCCGGAACTGAAGCAGTTCACCGATCAGATCACGCGCCGTTTTTCGCCGCGCCCGCCTTCGAACTCATCCGATCGATAGTCGAGCTGGTCGAACGTCCTCCCAGCATCGGCGCCAGTGCCACTCGGCCGCCGCGCGATTCGACGAAAGCCTGACCGTCAACCTGTTTGCCGCGCCAATCTTCGCCCTTGATCAGAACGTCGGGTTTCACCGCGCGAATAATTTTCTCGGCGTGCGTTTCCTCGAAGACCACCACGTAGTCGACCGCTTCCAGCGCGGCCAGGATTCTCGCGCGCTCGCCGGCGGGATAGACGGGACGCCCGTCGCCCTTGAGATGGCGCACGCTGCGATCGCTGTTCAGTCCGACCACCAGCACGTCGGCTTGCGCGCGCGCAAACGCGAGACTCTGGATGTGCCCGGCGTGCAGTAGATCGAAGCATCCGTTGGTGAATGCGATCCGCCGGCCAGCGCGACGCTCGCGCTCCAGCGCAGGCTTGAGCTCGTCCGCCGAATGGATTTTGCGCTCGTAGCTCTCATGCGCGGGACTCAATGCGCGCGCGAGATCCTCGCGCGTGATCACCTCGGTGCCGATGCGGGTCACTTCGATACTCGCGGCCAGGTTTGCGATCGTCGCCGCCGACGAGAAGCCGAGCCCGGCGATCGAAAACATGCCGAACACGCTCAGCACCACGTCGCCCGCGCCCGTCACGTCGTAGACTTCGCGCGGCATCGTCGAGACGTAAGTATCTTTGCCGCCGCGCTCCGCCAGATACATGCCATCGCGATCGAGCGTTATCAGACAGGCGTCGAGGCCGAGCTTGCGCACGAGAGTCTCGGCCGCTTTGCGCCACGCGCCGCGGTCGGTCAGGCGCATCCCGGTTGCGACTTCGGTTTCGTGACGATTGGGAGTGAGCGCAGTGGCGCCGCGATAAATCGAAAAGTCATCCGTCCGGCGCGGATCGACAATCACCGGGATGCCGCGCGCGCGGCCGCCGTCGATCAGCGCGCGGAGCACGTCGGGCGTGAGAATTCCCTTGTCGATATCCGATATCAGCACGCCGTCGCAGTTGCGAAGTTCCGACTTGAGGCGCGCGATCAGCTCGCGCTCGCGCGGCTGTTTGAGCGGACGCGGGTCTTCTTCGTCGACGCGCAACAGTTGCTGAGTCGCGCGATGGGCCGCCTGCACGGAGCCGAGCATTCGATCCTTGACGATAGTGGGGCGGTCGGGATCGATCAGAACCGAGCGGGTATCGATTCCGAGATCGGCGAAAATCTCGCGCAGCAGGCTGCCGTTGCGATCCGAGCCGACCACGCTGAGCGCGCTGACGTCCGCGCCGAGCGCGCGCAGGTTCGCCATCACGAAGCCCGCGTTGCCCGGCTTCTCCTCGCGTCGCTGCACGCGAAGAATGGGAATCGGCGCCTCGGGCGAGATTCGCGAGACGTCGCCCCAGATGTAGCGATCGAGGATTACCTCACCGGCAACCAGCACGCGCAATGGTTTGAGCGCCGGCAGGCCATTTTGATGGCGCGCGGATTCAGGATGGACGGCAGAGGCGGTTTTGCGTCGAGCCATGATGCGGCATCTTACGCCGCCGCGGGCCCGGCGTTAAACCGTGCGCTCGAGTCTCTGGTTTAGGTGTTCGAGGCTCGCGAGGAACCAGACATCTTTGCCGCGATTGGACTCGTTCACGAAGGCGCGCAGGGCGGAGCTTTCAGCCAGGTGCCGGGAGATATCGCCGACGACTACCAGGCGCCGCCGGTATTGCACGAATTTCTGAATCAGCTCGCCGGCGATGCGGGTTTTCAACTGGAAGAACTCATCGTTGAGGCACTCGACTGGAATCACGATCAGCGTGGCGTGGTTCTCAAACGTCTTGCCGATGAGCTCTACGGCGTCGTTGTAGGTTTGCAGCTTCGATCCGTCCGGTACGCATTCGAGGACGCGCACGCCGTGAAGTTCGTAGAATTTCGTCGACAACATTGCACTCATCTGATTGCGTAGCCGCCGTCGACGTACACGATCGATCCCGTCACGAAGTCCGACGCGTGCGACGCGAGAAATATCGCGGCGCCGGCCATCTCCTCGGGCTTGCCGAAGCGGCCGGCTGGCGTGCGCATGATGATCTCGTCGAACGCCGGTCCGCTTTGTGCGGGGATCGTCATGTCGGTTGCGATCCATCCTGGGGCGATCGCGTTGACCTGGATGTTGTGCGGCGCCAGCTCGATCGCCATCGTCTTGGTGATCTGCACCAGCGCGCCCTTGGATGCCGCGTAAGGTATTACCGCGGGCGCGCCGAACAGTGAATATTCGCTGACGATATTGATTATCTTGCCGCGCTTGCGCGTGACCATCGACCGCCCCGCGATCTGCGAAAGAAAAAAACATGAGTTCAGGTTCGTCTCGATCACGCGGTCCCAGTCCTCGGCCCTGAACTTCAACGCGCTCCGCATGATCGCGATACCGGCGTTGTTGACGAGAATCGAGATCGGTCCAAGCTTGCGCTCGACTTCTTCCATCGCGGGCGCAAGTTGATCGCGCCGCGTCACGTCGAGCGGTACGGCTATTGCCGGCACGCCTGCCTTCGCGAGCTCGTCGACCACGGCGCGATTCTTCTCTTCGTTGCGCGCGAGAATTGCGACCGACGCGCCGGCCTCGGCAAGTCCGAGCGCGATTCCGCGCCCGATTCCGCCATTGCCGCCGGTCACGACGGCGACCTCGCCAGTTAGATCGAACATTTTCGGCGCAGCCATCTCGGTTCTCCTTGCCGAGAGTTTTGCATAACGGATGCTGGTGCTGAAGCGAGAAGCAATGCTTGTTTGTCATCCTGACGAAGCGAGCAGCGCGAGCGGATGGAAGGATCTCGGACAGCGGCGCGCGAGCGCCGCCGGTTCCGGTTTCTCAGTTGCCGCTTTCCAATGAGATTCCGAAGTTTGCTTGAACGGCGCTACTAAGGAGCGCTACGCGATTCCGGAAACCGGAACCGGCTTCGCTGGCGCGAAGCTGTCCGAGATCCTTCCAGCCGCTCGCGTTCGCTCGCTCCGTCAGGATGACAGAGACTGCGCTCGCGATGCTCGCTTCGTCCGGATGACACAAAAAGCGATCGCACCGAAAATTGGATAGTTGGACAGCGAATGCTTGCGGCTTCTATATTGGCGTTTCGCGCAATTTCCGACGAGGACAAGTTGACGATGGGACTACGGACGGCTGAACAGTACAAGAGCTCGCTGCGCGATGGACGCGCGGTATTTTTTCGGGGCGAAAAAGTTGCGGATGTGACGACGCATCCTGTAATCGGGATCGCGGTCGAGCACGCGGCGCTCGACTATCGGATGGCGCACGATCCCGAGTATCGCGAACTCGCGGTCGTGAAAGAGGGCGCCGACGAATACAGCCGCTACTACCATATTCCGCAGAACGGCGACGACTTGCTGAAACGCAGCGCGCTGATCGCGGCCTCGACGCGCGAAGGCGCGACGCTGGTGGTGCTGATCAAGGAAATCGGCACCGACGCGTTGCTTGCGCTGCACATTATCGGCGAGCGGCTCGCGGCTGCCGGCAAACCGGAGTATCGCGAGCGTATCCACAAGTACTACCGCGAATGCCGTGACAACGATCTCGCTGTCGCCGTTGCGCAGACCGACGTCAAGGGCGATCGTGCGCTTGGGCCCACGCAGCAGGATCACCCGGATTACTACGTGCGAATCGTCGAGGAGCGTCCCGACGGTATCGTCGTGCGCGGTGCGAAGGTCCATACCAGCGTCTCGACAAATACGAATGAAGTGATCGTGCTGCCGACTCGCGCGATGCGCGCCGAGGACAAAGCCTACGCGGTCGCGTTCGCATTGCCGGTAAACACGCCGGGACTGAAGCTGCTCGCATCGCCGCATGGAAGCTCGCACAAAAATGATTTCGAGCATCCGATCAGCGCGCGCCACAAGATGATGGAGACGCTGACGGTTTTCGACGACGTTTTCGTGCCCAAGGAGCGTGTGTTCCTGCAAGGCGAGATTGATTTCGCGGGATTGCTCGCGCTGACTTTCGTGCGATTCCATCGCTTCACTGCGGTCTCATACAAACTGCCGCTGCTCGAACTGATGGCGGGCGCGGGGCACGCGATTGCGGAGGCCAACGGCATCTCGCGCGCAGGACACGTTCGCGACAAGCTGACGCATCTCGCGGCGTATCACACCACGGTGCGCGGGCTGATCGAGCATGCCGCGCGCAGCTGCACTTACGAGGACGGCGTCGCGGTACCGAACACGCTGCTCACCAACGTCGCGAAGTATCACTTCGCGCACAACTACCATCAGGCCGTGCAGATTGTGCAGGACCTCGCCGGCGGCCTGCTCGTGACGGCGCCGGCGGCAGAAGATCTCACGAGCGAGGCTACGCGCGCTTACGTGCTCAAATACATGGGCGGCGCGAAAGGCTTCGACGCGGAGAAGAGGCTCAGACTGCTGAACTTGATCAGCGATCTAACGTCGTCGGATTTCGGCGGCTACCAGGAAGTGCTCGCAGTGCACGCCGAAGGCGGCTTCGAAGCCGAGAAGCTGCAGGCCTACCGCGAGTACGACTTCAAGACGGTAGCCGCCTACGCGCGCAAGCTCGCGGGAATAGCATGAGCCTGTGGGAGAACTTAATTGAATGTGAAACCCACCGTGGGTTTCACGCTTCCTTGGGCAGGGGTGACCCCTGCACCCAATGTAAGACAAGATGCGGGACTTCGTCCCTGTTAGAAGGGGTTATGTGAAGCCGGGATTTGAATCGGGGTACCCGCGATGACCTGGCGCTAAGCGTTGAGCTTGGCCGCGAACTCGACTAGCAGATCGGCGAACTGCTTGGGCGCTTCACCGTGCATCGAGTGCGGCATTTGCGGGAACGACCGGTAATCGATCGAATTTCCTCCGAGCGAGACCAGCTCACATACGCGCTTCGCCTGTAAGTCCGACGCGGCGCCCATCAGGTGGCCGTCGGTTTCATCGACGCGGCGGAAATGGTGCGTATACAACACCGGCCATTTGACGCTCGCCAGCATCCGCGCGTGATCGCAGCTCGCGAATACGGAGCCCTCCCAGAAGGCGCGCCCCCACTCCGGATCGTATTCCTTCATCCGCTGTGGGACCTGGCCGTCGCCACTGAACATCATCGGGACGATCGCGTTCGCCAGCCAGTCGGGAAGTTCTGTCTTCGCAGCTTCGAGCATTCCGTCCCAATTGCCAACGCTCCACTGGTCGCCGAGATATTTGCTCATGAGGGCAAAGACCGGTCCGATCGTTTGTCGCATAGGCGGCCCGCACGAAGTTCTGACCTCCGATGAGAACAGGGGAGGGTCTTCGTAAACGGCGCCGCGGATTGAGCCGGGCATCGCGTACGCTGAAAGCCACGCGGCGATTACGCCGCCCGACGAGAGCCCACTAACGATCACTGGCCGCCCGATGACGAGCGCGATGAACCGCACCAGGTCGTTGCCGAAGTTGTCGAGGGTGTAGCGTCCAGGCGTCCTGCTCGATCTTCCCTGCCCGCGCAGATCGACCGCGAAAGCCTGAAAATGGTCTTGCAGCAGGCCCATCGCTTGTTCATAGCCCCACCACGATTCTGTCTGTCCCGGGATCAGTAACAATGCGGGCTTGTCGGGCGCACCTGCGACTGCGTAGTTGATGACGGCCTCGCCAGTGTCGATCGTTTTTTCGGCAAAGGCGTGACTGACATAGGTTTCCGCCGGATTGTCGGGGCCGAACTTGGGCGGCTTCATGAACGGTGTTTACTTCTCGGTGCGCAGCTCGACGGTGTTGCCGTCAGGATCGAGGATCCACAGCTGACGGCCCGCGCCCATGTTTGCCGGCGCTTCGAGGAACTCGATTCCCATTTCCTTGAGCGTGCGCTTGGTCTCGTCGAAGTCTTCGACGTCGAATGCCACGTGCGCGCCGAGCGGGTCGGGCTTCTGACCGCGGTTCTCGCTCGAGATGATATGCAGCGCGTTGTTGCCGATCCCGTACCACGCGCCGCCGAAGCCGAAGTTCGGGCGGGGAATCCGCTTCAGGCCGACCACATTTTCATAGAAGGCAGTCGCCTTCTCGACATCGCTGACACGAAACGCCGCGTGATTGAATGCCTTCAATTTGATCATGTGAATTCTCCATGCCCTGAACTTTTCTAATGCAGTTCGCCGCCGCCGGCGACGTTGATGGTCTCGCCGGTAATGTTTTCCGCGCGGCACAAATAGACCACGGCCTCGCCGATATCGTCCGGCGTCTGCTCGCGCTTCAGGAACGTGTTGCGCGCAATATATTCGTCGAAGGCCGCTTCGCGATTCACGCCGTACTGAGCGCCGATCAAAGGATCGAGCACGTCGGTCCACATTGCAGTGCGCAGAAAACCGGGGCATACCGCGTTGACGCGAATGTTCAACGGTCCCAGTTCTTCCGCGAGCGATTGGGTGAAGCCGACCACCGCGAACTTGCTCGCGCAATACGCCGATGAGCCGCCGTGACCGGTCTTGCCAGCCACCGACGCGATATTCACGATCGCGCCTTCGCTCTGCTTCGCCATGTGCGGGATGCACGCCTTGGCGCACAGGAACGGGCCCTTCGCATTCACCGCCATCACGCGGTCCCACGCGTCCTCGGCAAAATCGCTCACGGGGCCGACCGCGATTATTCCGGCATTGTTCACGAGGATGTCGATCGCGCCGAGTTTCGCGACGACTTCCGACGCCATCCGCTCCAGGTCCGCGAATCGTGTCACGTCGGCGAGGATCGGAATGGCTTTCACGCCGAGTCGCTTGACCTCGTCGACAGTACGATTCAGATCGGCCTGCGCGCCGAGATTGTAGGTGAGCGCGCGGTCTGCAGGATTTCCGAGATCGATCAGCGCGACGTTCGCTCCCGCCGCCGCCAGCTTCATCGCGATTCCGCGCCCGATTCCCCGCGCCGCGCCCGTGACGATTGCGTTCTTGCCCTTCAGTTCCATTCGATTCTCTCTAGCACGACATCGCGCGATCGGGGTAAGTGCTCACTCGAACGCGTTCTCGCCCGTGATGTCGCGGCCGAGGATCAACGTATGGACGTCGAAGGTTCCCTCGTAGGTGTTCACCGTCTCCAGGTTCAGCATGTGACGGATCACCGGGTACTCGTTCACGATTCCGTTGGCGCCCAGCATGTCGCGAGCGTCGCGCGCGATTTTCAGCGCCTCGTTGACGTTGTTCCGCTTGGCGAACGACACGTGCTCGGGCCGCATCTTGCCCGCGTCCTTCAGATGCGCGAGGCGCAGGCAGATCATCTGAGCCTTGGTGATCTCGGTCAGCATCTTCACCAGCTTCGCCTGCACCAGTTGATAGCCCGCGAGCGGACGCGAAAACTGCTTGCGCGATTTCGTGTAATCGAGCGCGCAATGGAAACACGACCGCGCCGCGCCGATCGCGCCCCACGCGATTCCATAGCGTGCCTGGGTCAGGCATCCGAGCGGACCCTTGAGTCCGCGCGCTTTTTCCAGGTGTGCGGTCTTAGGAATTCGCACATCTTCTAAAATAAGTTCCGAGGTGATCGACGCGCGCATCGAAAATTTTCCGTGGATGTCGCGGGTCGAGAATCCGGGCGTTCCCTTTTCGACGAGGAACCCGGTTATGCCCTCGTCAACCTTCGCCCACACAATCGCGACGTCGGCGATCGATCCGTTGGTGATCCATCGCTTGGTTCCGTTGAGAATCCATCCGTCGCCGTCGCGCCGCGCCCGCGTTTCCATCCCGCCCGGGTCCGAGCCGTGGTCCGGTTCGGTGAGTCCGAAGCATCCGATCAATTTTCCTTTCGCCATTTCCGGCAAGTAGCGCTGCTTCTGTTCCTCGCTGCCGTTTGCATAAATCGCGTACATCGAAAGCGCACTTTGAACCGAGGCGAAGGACCGCAATCCCGAGTCTCCTGCCTCGAGCTCCTGCATGATGAGGCCATAGGCCACGTTGTTCATGCCTGCGCATCCGTATCCCTTCAGGTTAGCTCCGAACATCCCTAGCTCGGCCATTTGCGGTACGAGATGCATTGGGAAGGTTTCACTCGCAAAATTGCGCTCGATCAGCGGTAAAATCTCACGATCCACGAAGCGCTTGGCGGTGTCGCGTGCCATCCGTTCTTCATCGGTCAGCAGGTCGTCGAGGTGAAAAAAATCGAGGTCTCTTAGTAAATCCGACATGTTGCGCTCCGTGCGATTTTTGAAGGGCGTTTTAATCCGAGTTCAAGGGCGATGACCGTCAAAAAACCGTCCGCATCGACTGTTCCTTGGATGACTGGAATCATCGTCTCAGTATTGCCTGCTCTTGACCCGCTCGCGTTCGTTCCGCAGGCTGGATAGGGATGAGAAATTGCCTTATCACGGCTGATAGTTGCCTCTGATTTAGGTATCACGTAGGCTTATACATCGAATCAACAGCATGCATATCGAAACGCTAAAGGTCTTCTGCGACATAATCGAGAGCGGAAGCTTTTCTTATGCCGCGTCGCAAAACTTCGTTACACAATCGGCGGTCAGCCAGCAGGTCCGAAGCCTGGAAGAAAAGTACGACTGCCGATTGATAGAACGCGGACGAGCCGGAGTCAAACCGACGCCAGCCGGCCAGATTCTCTACACCGCGAGCAAAGAAATCGTGCGGCGGTTCCTGGAGCTGGAAAATCGCCTGCGTGAGATCGGTTCGGTGGTCGCGGGATCGATTCGCGTCGGCACGGTTTACAGCGTCGGCCTGCACGAATTGCCGCCATATCTCACCGAATTTTTGCGCAATTATCCGGCCGTCAATGTTCATCTCGAGTATCTGCGCTCCAACAAGATTTATGAAGACCTGATCGAGGGCAAAGTCGATCTCGGTGTCGTTGCTTATCCAGCCAAGCGCAGCCAAATCGTATCAGTGCCGTTTCGGCATGACGAACTAGTGCTCGCGGTGCCGCCCGACAATCCGCTCGCCAAGCATTCGAAAGTGAATGTCGGACAGTTGGTGGGTCAGAAGTTTGTCGGCTACGAACGCGACATCCCGACTCGCAAGGCTTCCGATCGAATACTGCGCGAGCATGGCGTCAAGCCGACCTACGTGCTCGAATTCGACAATATCGAGACTATCAAGCGCGCCGTCGAGATTGGCCTCGGATGCGCGATCGTGCCGCGGATGACGGTCGAGAACGAGGTTCTGCGCGGCACGCTGCGGATGCTCGAATTTCAGGAAGGCACGTTTCTCCGCCCGCTCGCGATCATCTATAAGCGCGGGCGCGAGCTCTCGCCCGCGGTGCGCAAGTTTATCGACGTGTTGACGACCAGCAATATCGTCCCCCGCGCTCGTGGCGACAAGACGGTAGACAAACCCGAGCGGCCTGCGCGAGAGCGCGCTGAACGCAACAGCGACTCGAGCAGCGAAAAGGCCGAGAAGACGGCATAGTCTCCGAAGATTCAACGACACCAAAACGGCCGGGTCATCGCGACTCGGCCGTTTCTATTTTCAGAATATGTGCTACAGAAAACTGCGATGACCCCGGAAGCAAAAATCCTGCTCGGTTCCGTCCGCGATCTCGCGCCGTCGATCAGTGCGCGCAGCGCGGAAATCGACGCGGCCCGCCGGCTTCCTCTCGATTTGCTCGGGCAACTCACGGCGGCAGGGTGCTTCCGGATGTTCGTACCGAAGAGCCACGGCGGATTGGACATCGACGTGCCGGCCAGCATGGAAATCATCGAGATGCTGGCGTCCGCCGACGGTTCCACCGGATGGGTCGTGATGATCGGATCCGAGACGCCGATGCTGCTGGCGCTCCTCTCGCGCAAGCACTTCGATAGCCTCTACGCCAACGGTCCGGACGTGATAATCGGGGGCGCATTCGCGCCTCGGGGGCAGGCCGAACTGGTTGACGGCACTTATCGCGTCAGCGGGCGATGGGGATTCGCCAGCGGATGCCAGCATAGCCAGTGGCTGTTCGGCAACTGCATCGTGACGGAAAACGGGACTCCGCGTGCCGGCGTGATTCCGGGCACCGCAGAAGCGCGCGCGATGATGTTCGCGCCGTCGAAGGCGCAAATCCTCGACACCTGGTCAGTCAACGGTCTTCGCGGGACCGGCAGCCACGACATCGCGGTTGAGAATCTCACGGTGCCAACGGACGACAGCTTCGATATCTTTTTCGGACGCCAGTGTATCGAGACGCCGTCGATGGCGGAGCCGCTGCTCTACGCCGCCCTGCATATCGGCGCGGTCGCGATTGGAATTGCGCAGCGTGCGATCACCGAGATCGTCGTACTTGCCAATACTAACAAGCGCCGGCTCTACGCGAGCGCGTCGCTCGGCGACAGTCCGCTCTTTCAATATCGGGTTGGACACGCGGACGCGAGTCTGCGCGCCGCCCGCAATATTCTCGCAGCCAGGCTGATGCCGTGTGGAATTCGGCAGTCGCAGGGACTCCGGTTTCAATCGACGGCCGCGCGCCGGTGATGGCCGCAATCACGTGGGCGGTCCATACCTGCGCCGCCGTCGTCGATACCTGCTACAAAGCAGGCGGCGGCACATCGCCGTACGACGGCTTCCCGCTCCAGAGATGCATGCGCGACATTCAGACGCTGACCCAACACGCCGCCGTCGCAGAGTCATGGCTGACAACAGCCGGCGCGACAATCCTGGGGAGACCAACCGGCTTCAGCGTGTAGCGACTCCGTTCTTGCCTCGCCCCACGAGGGGAGAGGCCGACGTGCGTCCGCGCGCGGCGGGTGAGGGACCAAATTTTCCGAAATTCAGAATGTGCAGCGCAACAGACAATCGCGCCGCACAAATGTCCCTCACCCTAACCCTCTCCCCACGTGGGGCGAGGGAATCAGAGGGCGAAGATCGCATCTCGATCTCACATAGGCGGCCGCTGATACCCGCCGAGCGCGGTTTCTGCCGCCTTCGCCACTGCGAGCACGGTCTCCTCGCCGAATGCGCGTCCGTTTATCTGGAGTCCGATCGGCAGGCCCTCGCGATCTTTTCCGCACGGCACGACCACGCCGGGCACTCCCGCGCAGTTGCCCCATGCCACTGGCCATCCCGCGAGAAAGTGCGGATATTTTTTCCCGTCGATATCGACTTCGGTCGCACCATGCTTGAACGCGGTCACGCAGAACGTCGGGCCGAGGATGATCGGGTATTGCTCCATGAACTCCGCGAGTTGCACGCGCCACGCGTCGCGTAGCATCGCGATCTTGAAGAACTCGGCCGCCGATTTTCCCTCGCCTGCAACCATGAAACTTCGCAGCCGGTCGCGCGAGAGCTTCAGGCCTTCACCTAGCGCCTCGACCAGCATCTGGTTGCCGTCTGCGCCGTTGTACTCCCACCACAACGTTTCGCCGTCGTCGATTGGCGGCTTCACGGCTTCAACGATGATTCCCATCTTCTGCAGCTCGCGACCGGCGCGCTCAACAGCGGCGCGCGTGTCGGACGTGACCGGAACGTTGCAGGCGTCGGTAAAGATCGCGCATCGAACTTTCTTCAGATCGACTTTTTCAGGATGGGCGTCCGGCGTTGGTACGGTGTAGGGCGAACTCGGATGCTGCCCTTTCACGACGTTGTAGGCGAGCGTGAGATCGTCGACGAAGCGCGCCATCGGGCCGATCGTCGCCATGTGCGCGAGCGGCGGCGGCGCGGCGATACTCGGCGCCATATGCCCGCTGCCGGGAATCGTTCCCCACGTCGGCTTGAGCCCGACGATACCGCAGAAATGCGCTGGCACGCGGATCGATCCGCGATAGTCGGAACCCATGCCCAGCGGCGACATTCCGACTGCGAGTGCGGCGGCCTCACCACCGCTCGATCCGCCCGGGACGCGCTCGTGATTCCATGGATTGTTGGTCTGGCCGAAGACGGGATTGTCGCAGTCGTAGTCCATCGTCATTTCGGGCGTGTTGGTTTTCCCGATAACGATCGCACCCGCTGCGCGCAGCCGCGCGACCGTCGGCGCATCCTGCTTGGCCACGTGATGCTCGAACATCTTCATGCCCCAGGTCGAGCGCACGCCCTCGGTGATTATCGAATCTTTGATCGTGATCGGCAGACCTTCGAGCGGGCGAACCTCGCCCTTGCCGGACAGGCGCTTGTCAGACTCCTCAGCTTCGCGCGCTGCGCGTTCTTCGACCAGAGTGACGACGGCGTTGAGGCCGTGATTCACCGACTCGATCCGCTCGATAAAAGCGTCGACCATTTCGACCGAGGAGACGTCGCGCGCCCGCAGCATCGCAGCCAGTTTGTGCGCCGGAGCAAAAAAGAGATCGTCAGAAAATGCCATGAAAAAACACCTCGCGTAGCTCAGGGAATAGCATCGCGCGTGAGGTATTGCACGTGCCGCTCGGCGGGGTATTCGCGCTTATGGTTCGCTTCGTGACGATAGTAACTTATGTGTTACCATCACCGAGAGAAGTTGGAGACTTTGGCGGTGCCACTCACTCGCGATTTCAAGGAGACCATTCGTACTCGCTTCGAGCGTGATCCTAAGTTCCGCGAAGAGCTTCTCCGCGAAGGAGTTGAAGCGCTGCTCGCCAACGATGTAGCAACAGCAGAAGCGATCCTGTGCGTGACGCTCACCCTTTAATCCTCAAATGATTCAAAGACAACTTTCGAATATTCAAAGAGAAGATCTCGACGAGATCCTGCTAGACGAGGTCAGAGAAGATCGCACAACGGAGTACAAAAGCAGGTTGCGGCTCGACGCTGATCCTCTCATGAAGGCGGTCAGCTCATTGGCGAACTCGATAGGCGGGGATCTAATTTTCGGAATCGAAGCGAAGGAAGGCGTTCCCACAGGTGCTCCCGGCCTCGACAAGGACGCGATAGACAAGGGAATGCTTCGGCTAATGGACCTTTCCCGCACCGCGCTTCGGCCACCTCTGGCACTCAAAGAGTTCGAATTCAAGGAAGTGCCCTGGAAAGACGGTCGGTCCATCTTAGTGCTCCGAATTCCACAGAGCTGGGCTAGGCCGCACCAAGTCAAAAACACCGGTCTGTTTTATGGGCGTGGCCCCGGTGGCGCCTATGTGCTTGACGTCTCTGAACTAAAGGAACTGTTTGACATGGCCGAACGGGTGCCGGAAAAAGCAAGTAAATTTGTCGAGCAACAGATCAAAAAAGTGATAGAGGGCAGGCGTCCCGTGCAGATGCCGACGACGATCCATAAGTCCGGGATCGTTGGTCCATATAACGCTACCAAAATGATCTTTCATTTGATCCCGGTTTCAGCTTTTTCTGGCGGGGCCACTCTGGATGTCCGAGCGACCGCTCCGCATCTGGAACGAGGATTGAAACCGCTCGGAATCTATACTGGAGATCAGGACTTGCGCGGCCGCAACGTGTCTTATCGGTCAAATCTAGACGGATGGGTTGCCTATGAGGTCGAGCGTCGTGTTCAAACCTCGTCATACGTGCAACTTTACCGCAACGGAATCCTTGAAGCGGTGCACGCACCAGAAGAGGAGAACGGATCGCGCAACGTCGTCCTCACAGACTATGAATCCAAACTCTCAAAAGCACTTCCGCATTACATCAAGATATTAACTGAACTCGAAGTTGAGCCACCGTTCCTGCTCTACGTGAGTCTGCTCAACGTGGACGGTTGGTACCTCCGGGGCGAACAGCACAGGACAAGCGAATTCGCCTTTGATACCGGACTCGTGACGCCGCCGGCAGTAGTGGTGAGCGAACCTGGTTTTAATACTGACCGCGCGCTCCTCGAGTTATTCAACGTGCTCTGGCAGGCAGTAGGCGACGAGAAAAGTCCGCGCGACAAGGGCGGAAAGATCGAGCCGATTTGACATCGGCGCTCCACCTTATCTACCTCAGTGCGGAGCGCAGGCGGTCACGATCAAATCCCGCGATCATTTCTTTGCCCGCTATTACGATTGGGCGCTTGATTAGGTTCGGCTCTTTCGCCATCAGCGCTAGCGCCTGAGCGGGCGTTAGCGATTTGCCGGCGAGGGCCATCGCCTTGAAGGCCGGGCTGCGCGAGTTTAGGAAATCGCGCGGGTCCCGGCCTGCAAACAGATCTTTCAGCTCCGCTGCAGTCAGCGGAGCTTTCGCGTAGTCGCGCTCGTCGAGCTCGACGGCTAAATCCTTACGCAAGAAACTTCTTGCGTCGCGGCAAGTCGTTCAGGTCGACTTCCAGAGAAAACGAATCTTCTTCATGCGGGATCTGCTACTCGATATTTGCGCCCGATGCTGACCCGGTTGAGGGTCCCGTGCCGTGATCGAGCGGTTGCCCGCCTGACGTCGACGATGAAGCACTCGCCGACGTTCCCGACGCCGGCAGCGGCGTTATCGGCGCGACACCACCAGAACTCGCGGTGGTCGTCGTGCTCGACGCCGACGTAACCGGAGCTGCCGCTGGAACATCGGGCGGAGTGTCAGTCGGTCCACTGAAGTTGATCGGCTGCTGGCCTGCGAGCATTTGCGGTGTCACCACGTAGTCGCCGCCGAGCGAGCTGCGCCATACCGTGTTGGCAGCCTGCTGATTGCCGGCAGTTATTAGATATGTCCCGCCGCCGACGATTCCACCGAGCAGCGCATAAACCAGCTTGGCCGGGATGTAGAGAAGGTTGCAGACCAAGGCGCCCGCGCCGTAACCCGCGCCCGGCCAGTTGACGTTATTATCCGCAGGCTGCGGGACCTGCGTCGTCGCCGCCGGTGGACCCACCGTTTGCGAAGATTGTGCCGCGGCGTATTCTGCGAGCGGACCCGCCGGCATCGCGAGTATCACCGCGAGTCCGATTGCGATCACCGCGAATCTGAAATTTCCTTTCCTCATGACTTCCTCCACCACCAGTTTCAGGACGTTAATTGCTCATTCGGTTTTGACCACGGCCTCAGCTGGCAGCAGCCCCATCAGATGACGAAACGCGCGCTCGAGATAGTCGGCGTTCTTCGACTCGAGCGTCAACTTCACGCGGTAATCGGGATCTCCGATCCGCGGATACGAACCCAGCATCAATTCGGGAAAATTGCGCATGCAATCGTTCAGGTGCTCGGCGATCACGCCTTCGTTCGCGCTCAGATAGATCGCGCGCATGAAATACGGGTCGGTCGCAAAGCGGCTGCTGAGCGCGCGCAACTTGGCCTCGAACAATTGCGGAATTCCCGGCAGCACGTACACGTTCTCGATTTGCACGGTCGGAAAACGGATGTCGCCGGCGTCGTTGAGGACAGCGCCGTCGGGCACCTGCGCCATCCTGAGGCCCGCGTCGAGCGAGCGCTCGTGAAAATGTTCGCGGATCAGTTTTTCGAGCACGGGATTCATCACGAGGCGCCGATTGAACGCGCGCGCGACCCCTTCCATCGTGAGATCGTCATGGGTCGGGCCGACGCCGCCCGAAGTGATTACGAAATCAAACTTGCGCGAGCAGTACGCGACTTCGCCGGCGATCAGATCGAGTTCGTCGGGGATAGTTGCGATACGCGCGAGCGCGACGCCAATCTTGCGCAGCTCACGAGCCGCGAAGTACGCGTTCGAGTCTTGAACCTTGCCGGAAAGGATTTCGTTACCCACCACCACCAGCGCGCAACTGCGTTCTCGCATCGACATGCAGCTCCTTGCGCGATCCGCCTCGCGCGCATTATCGCAAGCCGCGCCTATCAGCAGCAATGGGGTAGATAAAGAATGCTTACGACGGGCCGGAGCCCTCGACGTCGGGCGCCGACGCCTCGATAAACTCTTTCAGCCGCCGCTTGAGCCGCGTTTCTATCTGTCGCACGCGCTCGCGACTGATTCCGAAGCGCGCGCCGATCTCCTGCAGCGTCTCGGGATCCTCGGCCAGCAGCCGCGCATCGAAGATGTCCCGTTCCTTGCCGGTGAGCGTATCGGCAAACTGCTTGACCTTGTCACGAGCGAAGTCGCGCCATTCGCGGTCCGCGGTTTCGGTCTCCGGATTGTGGCCCGAGTCGGGAATCACGTCGAGCAGCCGCGTATCGCTATCCTCGCCGCCTCCCGTCGGCTGATCGAGCGAAACCTCGCTCTGGCCCATCCGCTCCTGCATCTCGCGCACATCGCTCTCGCGCACGCCCATCCGATGCGCGAGGAGGAGAGGCTGCGGCTTGAATCCTTCGCGCTCGAGCCGCTCGGTCTCCTTGCGCAGATTGAAAAACAGTTTGCGCTGCGCCTGCGTGGTGCCGATTTTCACCAGCCGCCAATTGTTGATCAGGTAGCGGTAGATGTACGCGCGTACCCACCAGACTGCGTACGAGGGAAAGCGGATTCCATGCTCGGGGTCGAAATTCTTGACCGCTTCCATCAGGCCGACGTTGCCCTCCTGGATAAGGTCGAGCACGTTCTTGGTCGCGCGCGCGAATTCGTACGCGAGCTTCACGACCAGGCGCAGGTTGGCGGTCACCAGCCGGTAAGCGTCCTCGGGATCTTTATTCTTGACGTAGCGCCGCGCGATCACCGCTTCTTCCTCGCGCGAGAGCAGCGGGAAGCGTCGAATCTCGGCGAGATAGCGGCCGAGAGGATCGGTGGCTACGAGAGCGCCGCGGTCCTTGCGGTCGGCATCCTTGTCGTTTTCGTTGTCAGCATCCGGCTCGGCGCCGGTCGCAGCTTCGTCGTCGGTGCTTTCAACCGGACGAAACTCGGAGACTTCGATTGGCGCGTCCTTGTCTTTGTCGTCAGCAGTTGCGGCGTCGAGATCCACTTCGGACTCTTCGCCGACGACCGGCTCCGCGGCGACGCGCGCGCGACGAACCTTAGCGCCGGACTTGCCAGCGCGCTTTGGTTTCGCCATTCGCTTGGGACCTGTAGGTTTGCCGGGTTTGCGCGCCATAGGCAGGCTCCAGCTTCACCAATGCTAGAACGGGGGTACGGACACAATCGCCGCGCCGTCGGTGGCAAGGGTCTGTGTCGGTTGTTGTCGGATCGATTGCGCCGGTCAGGCGTCGGGTTCTTCGATCGTGACCTTGCCGGCGGCGATTTCGCGCAACGCCGTGACTACTTCTTTGTTGTCCGATTCCACCAGTGGCCGCGCGCCCTTGAGCAACTGTTTGGCGCGGCGCGCCGCGCCGAGCACGAGCTCGAAGCGGTTGGGGATATTCTCCAGGCAATCTTCAACGGTAATTCGTGCCATTAGACGATGATTGTCCGGCCCGCGGAGGTTCTTGTCAACGCACCCGCGGCGGGGGAAGGGTAGATCACTTGATTTAATGTGAAACCCGCGGTGGGTTTCAAACTTCCTTCGGCAGGGGTGACCCCTGCACCCGGTGCTAATCGCGAAATGTCGAGGACGACATTTCGCTCTCAGGTTCGTGGGGAGAGGCATTGGGGAATTTACCTCGCCCGTTCGTTTACGGGAGAGGAGGCCGGCCGCAACGCGGCCGGTAGGTGAGGGTTCTGGGCCTCAAGCTACACGCCAGGTTGACCGGTTCCTTCCCTCTCTACTGTTTGTTATTTTGTGGTCTCTTTTCCGCCATTGAATCAATTCACGCCCATTTCCGTATATCAGATGGGAGGATCCGCAAATTTTGATGGGAAGGGTTGGAGTGTTGCGTTGGTTTGTGCTGGCTGCGGGACTTGTTCTGATTGTTTGGGGCGTACGGCCGGCGGACGCTGATGATCCCGCCACGATCCTCGAGGGCAACCATCCTGACGAAGCCGCCGACATCGTGGGCGCGGCGGCCGCATCGCCGTCGCAATCGCTCGCGATGCGTCTCACGATGGCGATCCGCAATCGCGACGAACTCGCCAAGCTGCTCGCCGATCAGCAGGATCCATCGTCGCCGCAGTATCATCGATGGCTGACTCCCGACGCCTTCACCAGCCGCTTCGGACCCACTGATGCCGACGTCGCGCGCGTCACGCAGTGGCTCAAGAAAAAAGGTTTCACCGTCAACTCTGCTGACGCCTCGACGCGCGAGGTCTCTTTCACCGGCAGCGTAGCGCAGGCGCAAAATGTTTTCGGCGTGAAGATTGCCGCTACCACTGACGGCCGGCTGTATTCCAACATCAGCGATCCCGTCGTGCCCGCCGATCTGGCGCCGGTGGTCGAGTCCATCCACGGCCTCGACAACCTCCTGCACAGCAAACCGCTCGTGCGTCATGTGTCGAAGGCGACTCCGAGCGCATCTTCGCCCGCCTCGGTCGTCAATAACGCGGGACCGGCCTTCGGTCCTCCCGACATCTATACCTTCTACGATGAAACTCCGCTGTTGAATCTCAACATCGACGGCAGCGGCAACGGATGTATCGCGGTGGTCGAGGATTCGAATATCGACCAGACGGCAGCCGACGCGTTCAACACCCAGTTCGGCCTCCCCGCGCTGACCGGGGCGAACTTCAGTACGGTGCTCGTCGATGGCAGCGACCCCGGCCAGAACAACGACGAAGACGAGACGATGGTCGATGTGAGCTACTCGCATGCGGTCGCGCCCGGCTCGAGCATTCGTATCTACCTCGGCAATCAGAAGAACTCGGCGTCGGCGATTCTCGACGCAATCCACGCCGCGGTCACTGAAAAGAGCAGTCCGTGCGGCGCTATCAGCGTCAGCTTCAGTTTCTGCGGCGGCTCGAAGAGCTTCTACAAAACTCAGAACGGATTTTTCGCGCAGGCCGCCTCACAAGGTCAGTCGGTATTCGTGGCGACCGGTGACGACGGCGCGGCGGGACTCAAGCTGAATAGCAAGGGCAAGTGCGTAACAGGCACGTCGCGCAACATCAACGAACTCGGCGGGTCGCCCAACGTGACCGCGATTGGCGGCACCGAGTTCACGCCAAATTACTCCGGCGGCGACGACGTCGGCTCGGTTGCGGAAACTGTCTGGAATGACGGCGACGGCGCGTCCGGCGGCGGTGAAAGCAAAGTCTTCAACAAGCCCACCTTTCAGCAGGGGTTAATCAAAAAAGACAAAAAGCGCGATGTTCCCGATATCGCCTTCGCCGCGAGTCCCGCGACGCCCGGCTTCTTCTACGGCGGTCGCGACATTCACGACGTTCCGACCGTAGTATGCTGCATCGGAGGCACCAGCCTCGGCGCACCGGCATGGTCCGGCATCAGCCAGCTAATCTCGCAGGCTAACGGCGCTCGATCGGAAATCTCAACACGCGAATCTACCAACTGGGCGCGAAAGCCAATGCCGCAACAACCGGAATTCGCGACGTAACCTCCGGCAACACGAACTTCAACGGAGTCAACGGATTCCCCGCAACGACCGGCTACGACAAAGCCAGCGGCTGGGGCACCGTCGACATGGGAATCTTCGTCCCCGCGTATTTAGGACCGTAGTTTACTCAGCGCCGTTCGAAGCCCACGGTCCCACTCCGGCGAAGCGGGCAGGCGCGATTCGGGTGACGAAACCCTGGATGTTGCGCATCGAGGCCGGCGGAAAATCAGCCTTCGGCCCCAGATAAATTTTCGCGAGCCGTTGCACCAAGGGTTCTGCGCCGCCTTCGGTGATGCGCGCATTGCCGTAAGCCACCACATATTCACGCAACCCCTGCGCGTTGGTCTTGTCACTGAGAAAAGACAACGCGACTCGCGGATCGCGCCGGATGTTCTTGACCTTCTGATGATCGGCCATGTGGCCGATCACGAATTCCTCGCCTTCAATTCCGACCCACACCACGGTGACTTGCGGACTGCCGTCCCGATTGAGCGTGGTCAAATGAGCGTTCGGTCCTTTGTCGATCACTTCGCGCAACGATTGCGGAATTTTCATGTGTGTCTCTCCGCGAGGCTTCAAAGACTTTTGATCAGTTTATCGTAGTCGCCGTGTGAGCCAATCCAGAATTTTCCCTCCCTTCGAAGGTGTGAGGTCCTTATCCAGGAACATGTAGAAACTTCCACTTACTTCACACTCGAATTGTTCTCTGGGGCGCTTCTTCTTCGCAAATTCTCTTGGAAATCCCTTCGACTATCCGAAAACACCGATAAAGGTCCCAAAATTGCTTTTACCTGAAGCCCGCGCTTGGGGGCGGGCGCAAGGAGGAGTCACAAATGACAGTCTGTCATCTCTCCCGCATTCGGGGGACCCGTAGGTTTGCGCTCGCCGGTTCACTTTTCGCTGTCGTTGCCATCATGACGCTCGCCGCATGGCCCCGTTCCGCTGCCGCGGCCAGCGGATGCGGCCCGTTTGGCGATCCTCCGCAGACTTTCGTGGCAAACGAAGTGCCGAACTGCCTCGGCGGGACGCGGCTGGGGCCGTGGAATGATTCCGACGGCACACCGCGCTATGCGTGCCTGTACGCACCGTCGAGCGCCTCGACCTCGAATCGCCTGCCGATGCTCGTATGGTTGCATCCTTCGCTCGTGACCGCCGATTCGATCACCTCGACCAACATCTTATTGTTCCAGAACAACTTCAGCCTCGCCGCCGGCACAAACGGCTTCGTAGTCCTGACGCCGGAGGGTCGCGATACTACGCATTTCTATCCGGCCCCCGACAATCAGGGGCCAGGATGGGATAACTGGTACCGACAGTTTTCTCCGGGCACCGTGAAGGTCGGCAGCCAGAGTTACCCTGAAAATGTCGACGCCGCGACCATCGATCACTTCATCAGCGTAGTACAGGCGACTGGAACCGTGCTCACCGACAAGACTTTCGTCTCCGGATGGTCCAACGGATCCGCGATGTCGTACATCTATGCGCTCAACCGCCCCAACGTGAACTCGATCGCAGTGTATTCCGCGCCCGATCCGTTCCAGGCCTTCAACGATCCGTGCCCGCAGACACCGGTCGAAGATCATCCCTCGAGCATCGCAGAGATTCTCGTGCCGAATCCCAAAATCCAAAGCTACCAGGTCCACAATTCCTGTGACATCGCGGGCCTATGCCCCAACAGCGAGATGATCATCAGCCAGGTCGCCAATCTCGGCGCCAACCCCGACGAGGACGTGATAATCAACTCGCTCAAGCAGCAGGTCGGCTTCTGCGATCCCCTATGCGGCACCGACCCCGACGGCACCAGCTCAAGCATCCCCGGCACGACGCTCGGCTCCCTCAATCACATCGAATGGCCCCTGACCTGGACCGAGCCAATGCTAACCTTCCTCGCGACGCATCCGTGAAGGAACTTAACTTGTAGTGAAACCCACGGCGGGTTTCACATTCAATTGCTGCCGTCACACTTGCGCGGCGCCGCCGTCGACGAAGAGTTCGATGCCGGTGACGAAGGTGCTGTCGTCGGAGGCGAGGAAGACTGCGGCCCTCGCGATTTCATCCGGCTGGCCGAAACGGCCCATTGGCACCCTGTTCACTATGCTCTCCAGCATCTGTTTGCCTGCAGGGCCGGACTTCGCAATGCGGTCATAGGCGGGTGTCTCGATAGGACCCGGGCTGACGGCGTTCACGCGGATTTTCCGTTCCTTCAAATCCATCGTCCAGGTGCGCGCGAACGACCGCACCGCGGCCTTGGTCGCGCTGTAGACGCTCGACGCCGGATTGCCTTTGGACGCCACGATCGAGGCGTTCAGGATGATCGATCCGCCGCTCGGGATCAGCGGCAGAGCCTTCTGCACGGTGAACAGCAGTCCTTTGACGTTGATGTTGAATATCCGGTCGTAGTCTTCCTCGGTGATTTCGCCCAGAGGCGCGAGCTCCGCGATGCCGGCATTCGCAAACAGTATGTCGATGCGTCCCGTCTTCGCCTTCACCGCGGCGTACAACTTGTCGATGTCGGCGAGCTTGGCGACGTCGCCTTGAACGCCGGTGACGTTTTTGCCGATCTCTTTTACCGCCGCGTCGAGTTCGGCCGGACGGCGCCCGGTGATGAAGACATACGCGCCTTCCGCGACGAATCGCTTCGCCGTCGCGAGACCGATGCCACTATTTCCGCCGGTGACAACTGCCACCTTGCCTTCGAGTTTTCCGCTCATTGTGATTGCTCCATAAGTTGGGTTTGTCGAACGTTGTCGATCAGATAGTTTCGGGCGCCCAGAAGACCAGCGCTCGCACCTCGATACTCTCGCGCGGCGCGGCGTAGGGCGGGCTGTTCGGATCTTCGAACGAGGTATGCGCGGTGAAGCGCGCGCGGCCGTCGTCCTCCGAGTCGTAGCACTTCAGTAAGATTGCTTCGTTACGTTGCATCCGCGGGAAGTAGTACCAGCGATGCCTGGGGTTGTAGAGGAAGCCGAGAGTCTCGCCCACACGATCGCGATAGACGAGATCGGTCGGCACGCTATCCTCGACGTCCAGGCTGCGAGCGTCGCAGAGTGCGAGCGGCGAGCTTTCGATCGGGCCGCGAATTGCGCGCCAGACGTTGATCTCGGCGAAGCGGTTCCTGAGCAGGTGTTCGGCTTCTTCCGGCAGATGGTCGCGGACGCGGCGCGGTGCGGATTTGAGGCTGTAGTCATTGTGAACCTGCTTGGCCACTCCGCGCGCGCCTTTTTCTCCACGTTCCGCGAGCACCGGATTGCGCACGATATGATCGAACACCAGCACGCGCTCGGCGCCAGTCATCCGCTTCAGCAGGCGCTCGACTTCGGGATAGTAAACCGACTTGACCTCATCGGGATCGTAGAAATCATTGACCGCAGTTTCGTGCGGCGTGAGCATGAAACCGTTGGTGTCGAGCGATAGCTCATCGAGTATCTCGCGGCCGTTGTGAATCGCGACGCTTCGCTCGACGTATTTTCCGGATCGGCGTGGAACTCCGGGCGGCGGATCGTAGGCAAAGTTGACCGGCTTCGGCGTCGCCTCGGCCAGGTAGTTCGAGCCGTGCGCTCACGACTTCGATTCCCGCGTGCTCGTGTTCCTGGATGCTGATTTCCATCTCTAGAGTAACCTCCGGTGATTGATTGCTATCGATCGCGACGAAATCTCGATGTAGCGAACGGGCCTCCCGACGTTGTCGATCGCTTCCATGAGCTGAGTCTTCAGTTCCCTGGCGTCCGGGCAGAGTCGCAAATCGCGACGGCTTTGGCCGTTCGCGAATTGGCCTTCGTCGCAATGTTCAATGATGTTGTCCATTTCTCAGCCGTCAGCGCTTGTATATACAAGACTCGGACCAAAAAATTTTCAGACCGTGCGAATCAATCATCATCGTCGCGATCTTTCGGCCGCATCGCCCAATCCGCGATGACTATCGCCAGGACGCTGAATATTGCGAGCAACAACAACTGGCTGATTTCGTTGTCCATGGTGACCGCCCCTGTTCGTCGACTGTGTTCAAAGCCTGATGCCTATTCCGAGGTCATTTGGATGATCCGGCTACGTCCAGAAGAATCTTGCCGCCGCGTTGCGCGTGGGCGACGGCTTCCTTGATGGACGAGAGTGCGTAGGTTGCCGCGACTGGTATCTGCACCAGCCCGGACGCGATCATCTCGGCCGCCTGCGCTATCGCTGGCGCACTTTTGGCCTCAGACTCCGGATGGCCCAGCCAAAAACCTCGCACCGTGAGCGGCTTGAAGATAACGTCCAGCGGGCTTATCGACATCGGACCCAGGCTCATCGCCGCGTAGGAGACGAGCGTGCCGAGCGGCGAGAGCGTCGATGCGAGCACGCCCGTCGCCGGGCCGCTGACACCGTCAAGCGCGAGGCGGAGCTCAGCCTGACCGACGGCAGCTTTGATCTCTTTCGATACGTCGGGAGAATCGACGACGACAACGTCTCCGCCAATCGCCTTGAGCTCCGCCACGAGCTCTGGCCGACGGACGATGTTGACGGTCTTCAAGCCGCGCGTTTTCGCGAACGCGATCACCCACCGCCCGACTGCAGAATTGGCGGAGTTCTGCACCACCCACTCACCCGGCTTCAGGTTGACGTATTCGCTGAGCAGCAGCGCCGCGGTCGGAGGATTGATCGCGAGCATCGACAACTGCTGCGGATCGGCGCCGGACGGCAAGGCGAAGAGACCGTCCGCTGAAATGACCATTCGCTCCCTCCAGGTGAAGCTGGAAAGCGGCGGCAGGACGCGGTCGCCGACCTTGACGTTCTTTACTCCCGCTCCCAATGCGAGAACGCGGCCGACACCTTCATTGCCGATGACGGTTGGAAGCGCGGGGCGCGTCCCATAGATGCCCCGTGCGAGTAGGAGGTCGCTCTGGTTGAGCGGCGAAAACTCGACCCCGATGAGAACCTGGTTGGGGCCGGGAGCCTCGGGCTCGGGAATGTCGACATACTTAAGACCCTCGACCGGGTTGCCATAAGCAGTGAGCTGAACAGCGCGCATATTGATATCTCCTTGAGTTTTGATCTTCGAAAGTTTAGTGCCCGGCGCTCGCCGCTTTGCCTATTTCAAAACGCCGAATCAGGAACGCCAGCGGCAGGCCCGCCAGCACGATCAGACCGAGCAGGTGAAAACAATCCATGAACGCGAGCATCGTCGCCTGCTGGGTCATCGTGCTTTGGACCATTCCGTATGCCTGATGGATCGCGTCGGGAGTGGTCGCTCCGCGGGTCACCAGGAAATGGCTCGAGGCCCTCACGAACTGCCGCACGCTTGTGTCGGCTGACGTGATATGGCACACCAGCACGCTCTGGTGATACTGCGTTCGCCGCTCGAGCATCGTGGTGACGAACGCGATACCGAAGCTGGCGCCCCAGTTGCGGCAAAGATTAGTCAGGCTCGATCCTTTGTTGTTCTTGTTTTTCGGCAAATACGAGTATGCGAGCTGGCTCACCGGAACGAACATGAAGGCGTAGCCGAAGCCCTGAAAGGCTCGCGCGAAAGCGAAATGGAAATAGTCAGTCTGCGTCGTCATCCCGCTGTAGTAAAAAAAGGACAGCGCCGCGATAGTGAAGCTGAAGCCGAGCATGCGTTTCGCGCCGATTCGCGGGACGATCCGGACGACGAACGGCGCCAGGAGCGTGACCACCGCGGCGCCCGGTCCGAGCACCAGGCCCGCGTCCGTAGCCGTATATCCGAACAGCGTCTGCAGCATCTCGGGAATCAGCACGGTGCTGCCGAAAAGCCCGAAGGCGAAGAGGAAGTAGTACACGTTGGCGATCGCGAAGTTGCGCTCGCGCAGCAGGGTCAGCTCGACCACCGGATCGTCGTGGCGCCACTCCCACCAGATCGCGATCGCAATCGCGACGACGGCGATCGCGAGGAAGGTGGCGATGAAATGGCTTTCGAGCCAGTCGTCGCGCTCGCCGCGATCCAGCACGACTTCGAGGCAGGCGAATCCGACCGCGATCAGCGTGATCCCGACGTAGTCAATTCGAAGTCGGCCGTTGCGCCGCGCTTGCTTGCGTTCCTCGGTGAATTCGACCGGGTCGTGCACCAGCCGGCTCGACAGCAGTAACGACAGGATTCCGATCGGAACGTTGATGAAGAAAACCCATCGCCACGAGAAGTTGTCGGTAATCCATCCGCCGAGCGGCGGTCCGATCGCCGGCGCCGTGACGATCGCCATGCTGTAGAGCGCGAAAGCGCCGCCGAGTTTTTCTTTGGGGAACGTATCGACCAGGATTGCCTGCTCGACCGGCGCGAGGCCGCCGCCGCCGATTCCCTGCAGCACGCGGAATACGACCAGCATCGCCAGGCTCGGTGCGATGCCGCATAGAAACGAACTCGCGGTGAACAGCGCGACGCACATCATGTAGTAGCGCTTGCGTCCGAAGACGCGGCTGAGCCACGCGCTCATCGGCAGGATGATCGCGTTGGCGACCAGGTAGCTGGTCAGCACCCACGTGCTTTCGTCGTAGCTGGTGCCGAGGCCGCCCGCGATATGCGGCAGCGAGACGTTCGAGATGCTGGTGTCGAGCAACTCCATGAACGTCGCCATCGTCACGACCAGCGCGATCGCCCATGGATTGTGCACCGGCCTTGCGGCGGGCGCCGGTGCGGCCGCGGCTCGTGCGATTATCCGCGGTGCGCCTAACGCAGCCATACCGTGGGCTCCACCGACATTCCGGGATGCAGCCGATGCTCGGGATCCTGGCCGCGGGTCGAACTCGATTCGCACCGGCAGGCGCTGCACCACCTTCACGTAGTTGCCGGTCGCGTTCTCGGCCGGCAGCAGGCTGAAGCGATCGCCGCTCGCGCCGGGCAGGTTCCTGACGTAGCCCGTGTAGTTGCGGCCGAAGGTATCGACGTGGATTGTGACTTTCTCGCCGCGATGCATCCGGGCGAGTTGCGTCTCCTTGAAGTCCGCGGTCACCCAGATCTCGTCGGTCTCGGTCACGAACATCAGCGTCTGTCCGGGTTCGATTCGAGAACCAAGCTCGACGGTGCGTCGTGCCGACGATACCGTTGGCCGGGGCGTAGATTTTCGTATAGCTGAGGTTGAGCAGAGCCTGATCGAGCGCGGCCTTGGCGGCATCGGCGTCCGCCTGGCGCGCCGCGATGGTCTTGAGCGCGGAGCCCGCGGCCTCGCGCGAGGAATCGACTTTCGCCGCATCGACGCGCGCGATCGCCGTGTACTGATCGTATTCGTTCTGCGCCACCACCCGCTGATCGAGCAGGGAGGAAAACCGCTGCGCGTCCCTCTGCGCCCTGAAATTGTCAGCGTCGGTCTCGCGAGTGTTCGCGAGCGCGGCGGCGTAATCCTGCTTCGCGGATGCGACCTGGGCCACTGCGAGTTCCAGCCGCGCCTTGGCCTGCGCGACCGCGACTTCGTAGTCGCGCGGGTCGATCTCGACCAGCAGTTCGCCAGCTTTCACCCGGTCGTTGTCCTCGGCATGAACCTGGATGACAGTCCCGTTGATTCGCGAGCTAAGGGGATCGATATGCCCGTCGATTTGCGCGTCGTCAGTGGATTCATACGACTGCAGATAGTTCCATGCGAAGGGCGAGACCGCTCCCAACGCGAGAACCAGCATCGCCACCAACAGAACTCGCTTACTGCTGCGACTGAACAACGGGCCTCCACCCGAAGTGCCGTGGTCGCCGTCGACTCGTTCGGGCAATTCGATGCTGCCGCTCGAGTTCTTCGTCGGAATCTCTGCGCAGCGCTTCCAACCCATCGCTGGAGTCGGTGCGCTCGCGCAGATCTTCAATTTCGCGCTGAGGCAGTATCCGGGTGGTCTCGCAAATCGCGACTGTTTTGGCCGTTCGCGAATTGAGTTCGTCGCCGTTTTCAATGATGTTGTTCATTTTTCTGTCCCCTAATGCTTGTATATACAAGAGTCGGACCAGAAAAATGCCGGCATGGACGCCGCTCATCCTCGCGCTATTCTGAATCCCTGCCGGCTGGAAATTCGTCTACCCCAGCGCTGGAGGAAAGAAATTTGGAACGAATGGACCGATTTGATCGGACGCTGTTGAACAGATGGTGGTCGCTCGCAATACCCTACTGGTTCTCCGAGAAACGCCGGCAAGGACTAGTCCTGCTGACCGTCCTGATTGTTCTCACCGCCATGAGCATCGGGATCAACGCGCAACTGAGTTTCGTTTGGCGCAACGTGAACAACGCATTGATCGCGCGCGACTATCCCGCGTTTCGAAACAACCTGCTGTTGGTCGTGGCCGTGTTCTTATTCTTCATTCCGATCCAGGCGTTCTATCCATGGTTCAGCGGCAGGCTGGTGATTCTATGGCGTGAATGGATGACGCATCGGTTAGTGAAACTGGAATTTACCAATCGCGCTTATTACAAGATCGGACAAAGCGGGGCGGTCGACAATCCTGATCAGCGAATCAGCGAGGACATCAATTATTTCGTGGCGGGCGCGTTGTCGTACGTGGATTCGTTCGGCACCTCGATCGTCAACGGCCTGGTGTTCCTGGTCATCCTGTGGACGATTTCGCCATTGCTCGCCGTCTCCTGCGTCGCGTACTGCGCAGCGGGTTCGTGGATATCAATCAGGGTGGGGAGGCCGCTCATTCCGATCAACTTCGACCAACAGCGCTACGAAGCCGATTTTCGTTTCGCACTGGTACGAGTGCGCGACAACGCCGAATCGATCGCGATGTACAGCGGCGAGCAGCCCGAGATGAGTCATCTGTTTGGCCGCTTCGGTGCGTTGTTCAACAATTTCAATCGGCTCATTTTCAGGCAGCGGCGTCTGGCCTACGTCACTCAAACCTACGACAACGCGGTATCACTGCTGCCGTATCTGGCGTTGGCGGGACAATACTTCGCGCATCGAATGGAGTTCGGCCAATTCATACAGGCCGCCAGCGCATTCTCGACGGTGAAGGGGTCCTTCTCTGTCGTCGTCTCGTCCCTGGAGGGTCTCACCAACTACGCCTCTGTCGTCAATCGCCTCGCAACCTTCCAGAGCCATTGCGAAGCTGCGGCCGCACCAGTATCCGAGGGCGAACGGATCGAAACGCGCGAAGTCGAGCGTCTGGCGGTAAAGTCGATGACTCTCAGCACGCCCGACGGCCGCCTGACGCTGGTGCGCGATCTCACCTTCGAAGTCGCTCCAGGCAATGGGATGCTGGTTCGCGGGCCGAGCGGATCAGGCAAGACCTCGATTCTTCGCGTGTTGGCGGGACTGTGGTACTCCGGCCGCGGACAAATCGAGCGGCCCAACCTGATGGAGACCTTGTTCCTCCCGCAAAAGCCGTACCTCATTCTAGGCACGCTTCGCGATCAGCTCTGCTATCCTCGCGCTGGCCGCGTTGGTGACGACAAGCTGATCAGAGCCCTGACCGAAGTGAATCTCGCCGCTTTACCTGAACGCCACGGCGGTTTCGACGTTGAGCTCGATTGGGCCAGCATCCTGTCGCCGGGGGAGCAGCAGCGGCTTGCGTTTGCAAGGTTGCTCATCAATCGGCCGAGGTACGCATTCCTCGATGAAGCGACCGCAGCGCTTGATCGGGCCAATCAGGCAAGACTTTACCGGTTGTTGCGCGCGACTGGAGTCACGTTCATCAGCGTCAGTCACGATTCCGAGCTCGTCCAGTATCATGACGAAATACTCGAACTGATCGGTGACGCGTCCTGGAAAATCAGTGCGGCTGTATCATGATCAGCCAGCGTCAAGAAGTGTCGTTCAGGCGCTCAGCTTGCGCAGGGCAGACCGCAATTCTGCTACGGTGCCTGTCCCCAATCGCTCACTGACTTCTGCTTGAGCTTGCCGCCATGCAGGCAGGCACTTGCGAATCAACGCCTGGCCCTTGTCCGTGACCTCGATCAGATGACTTCTTCGATCGGCCTCGCGCTCGAGCCGTAGCCATCCCCTCGAGCACATCCGCTCAACGTTGCGACTCAGCGTCGACTCGTCCATCTGCAGTAATTCTGTGAGTTCCGCCGGCCGGGCCTTTCCCCGATTGGCAACTGCGATGAGCACGCTGAACTGGCTGGTCTTCAATCCCGCGTCTGCCAGTGCGCCATCATAGACAGCGGTAACTATCCGACTCAGCTTGCGGACGTAGCCACAGACGCATACACCTTCGACTCCTTTAATCGATTCGCTCATAGTTCATTGTATATGCATGCATTCGCCGCCGGTCAAGGTCGGCGGCGTCGATCGCATGACGCACAAATGCCGGCTCCCCCGCGAGGAGAGCCGGCACTTGCGTGGTGATCTTTGAGCGTGGAGGGCTTACTTGCTCGGATCGGGCGTGATGCGCAGGTACGGCTTCACTACCTTGTAGCCCTTGGGGAATTTCTCTTTGAGAACTTTCTCGTCCTGCAGCGCGGGCACGATGATGCAATCCTCGCCCTTCTTCCAATCAGCCGGCGTCGCCACGGAGTACTTGTCGGTGAGCTGTAGCGAGTCGATCGCACGCAGGATTTCCTGGAAATTGCGGCCGGTGCTGGCAGGATAGGTGAGCGTCAGTCGGATTTTCTTGTTGTTGTCGATCACGAAAACCGAGCGGACCGTCAGCGTGTCGTTCCACTCGGGATGAATCATGTCGTAGAGCTTCGCAACCTTCTTATCGCCGTCGCCCAGGATGGGGAAGTTCATCTTGGTGTGCTGCGTCTCCTCGATATCGCCGACCCACTTGTTGTGCGACGGCACGTCGTCGACGCTCACGCCAATCGGCTTGATATTGCGCTTGTCGAACTCAGGTTTGAGCTTGGCGACGGTGCCGAGCTCGGTGGTGCAGACGGGCGTGAAATCCTTGGGATGCGAAAACAGAATCGCCCACTTGTCGCCAATCCATTCATGAAAATGGATCGGACCCTCGGTCGATTCCTGGGTAAAATCCGGTGCCACGCTTCCGATGTGAAGTGCCATATTCGTTACCTTCCCTCTCGATTTGTCTTTTAGTTTTCTACGGGATCGCCGCCGCCAAACTCAACGGCCGAGCCAACTTCTATTAATTATGATAAAGGATACTTACTAAGTTATCTATCTAGCTGCTAGCCGTACCGCGGTCAAGACTGCGATTTTGATGCGCGCGACAGAGACGTCCAACATCCTCATCACGACCATAGTGAGCGTTGCGATTGCGTCTTGCGCGGATGTTGTGGTCCTTCGCAGACGCAGGTGATACAGAAGGCGTTCGGTCCCCGAAAAGAAAAAATGAGCACACCTATGCGTTGCACGAATTGCGGCATCGAAAATGCCGCGGAAGCGAGATTCTGCAATCAGTGTGCGACCCCGCTCAGCCGCACCTGTCCGAAGTGCGCTCATCCGAACGCGCCTGACGCGAAATTCTGCGCCGACTGCGCCGCGCCGCTGACGTCGGACGTATCGAAATCGTTCGCGCGAAGTTCCTCGACGCCATCAATTGAGATCGCGTCGGAGCAGAACGCTCCGATCGTAGCGGACGGCGAGCGCAAGACTGTCACGGCGCTGTTCGCGGACATCAAGGGATCGACGGAACTCGAACAGGATCTCGATCCCGAAGAAGCGCGTGCGATCGTCGATCCCGCGCTCAAGCTGATGATCGATGCAGCGCATCGCTATGACGGGTACATCGTGCAATCGACCGGCGACGGCATCTTCGCGCTGTTTGGCGCGCCTGTCGCGCACGAGGACCATCCGCAGCGCGCGCTGTATGCGGCATTGCGGATGCAGGAAGAGCTGAAACGATACTCGGCGCGACTGCGCGAGGCTGGCAATCTGCCGATCGAAGCTCGCGTCGGTGTGAACACGGGCGAAGTTGTCGTGCGGTCGATTTCAACCGGCGGCGGACATACCGAATACACGCCGATCGGGCACACCACCAATCTCGCATCGCGGATGCAGGCGCTCGCGCCGACCGGCTCGATCGCAATCAGCGAGCAGACGCGCAAACTGGTCGAAGGCTATTTCGCGCTCAAGCCGTTGGGGCCGACCAGGGTCAAGGGCGTCACCGAACCGGTCAACGTGTACGAAGTGACGGGGCTGGGGCCGCTGCGCACGCGGCTGCAACGATCGGCGGGGCGCGGTTTGTCAAAGTTCGTCGGGCGCGATCGCGAAATGGAGGCGATGCGCAACGCGTCGGAACTTGCGCGCGCCGGTCGCGGACAGATCGTCGCCGCGATGGCCGAGGCGGGCACCGGCAAGTCGCGCCTGTTCTTCGAGTTCAAGGCAATCTCGCAATCCGGCTGGATGGTGCTTGAGACTTTTTCAGTCTCGCACGGCAAGGCTTCGCGCATTTCTGCCCGTGATCGATTTGCTGCACGGTTATTTCAAGATCGCAGGCAGCGATGACGAGCGGATGAGGCGCGAGAAGGTCAACGGCAAAGTCCTGACGCTCGACCGCTCATTGGAAGACACGATTCCGTACCTGTTCGCGTTGTTGGGAATCTCCGAGGACGGCGAGCACTACCGGCATTGGGAGCAGACCCTCGATCGTCTCGACGAATATTTGCATGAAGTGCAAAAAAAGAATCCGCTCGCGCAAATGGATGCGCAGGTTCGCAAGCGGCGCACGCTCGACGCGATCAAGCGCATTCTGCTGCGTGAATCGCTCAATCAGCCGCTGATGGTGATCTTCGAGGACCTGCACTGGATAGACGAGGAGACGCAAGCGCTGCTGAACCTGCTAGCCGACTCGATCGGCACTGCGAAGATCCTGCTGCTGGTCAATTACCGCCCCGAGTACTCGCATCAGTGGGGCTCCAAGACCTACTACACCCAGTTGCGGCTCGATCCGCTGGGCAAAGAGTCAGCCGAGGAGATGCTGGCCGCGATGCTCGGCGACGGCGCGTCGATGGCACCGCTTAAGCGGCTTATCGTCGAACGCACCGAGGGCAATCCGTTCTTCATGGAAGAGACGGTGCAGGTCCTGTTCGACGAGAACGCGCTGGTTCGCGACGGCGCCGCGGTCAGGCTCACCAAGGCGCTGAGCGAGTTGAAGATTCCGCCGACCGTTCAGGCGATTCTCGCCGCGCGCATCGACCGCCTGCCGCAGGATGCCAAAGACCTGTTACAGACGCTGGCGGTAATTGGCCGCGAATTTCCGCTGTCGCTGATTCGCGCGGTGGTCTCGATC
The DNA here is from genome assembly GCA_963733715.1 of uncultured delta proteobacterium. Classification (GTDB taxonomy): domain Bacteria; phylum Desulfobacterota; class Binatia; order Binatales; family Binataceae; genus Binatus. Next base: position 361,864 of record CAVTEN010000035.1, on the reverse strand, counting down.
CCGGATGACGAGACCAGGCGGCTGCTCGATGTCCTCCAGCTCGGCGAGTTCATCTACGAGCAGCCGGCCATCGGTGATTCTGAATACACCTTCAAGCACGCGCTGACCCAGGAGGTCTCGTACAACTCGGTACTGATGGAACGGCGCAGACAACTTCATGGACGAATCGGTGCGGCTCTCGAGAGTCTCTACACAAATTCAATCGACGACCACCTCGACGAACTGGCCCATCATTACAGCCGCAGCGGAAATTCCGCGAAGGCACTCGACTATCTCGAAAGCGCAGGTCTCCGAGCCGTTCGGCGACTGGCGTACGGCGAGGCGATGCGGAACCTAGCCGCCGCCTTGGAATTACTTGAACGCACGCCATCTAGCCCCGAGCGGGACCGGCGCGAATTCGCGCTCCAAACCAGCCTTGGTCCCGCGCTGATGGCCACCAAAGGGTGGGCGGCGCCGGAAACCGAGAGGGCCTATCTTCGCGCCGAGCGGCTTGCTGAGACAGGAGCCACACCCGAGCAGCAGTTCGCGCTACTGGTTGGATTGTTTGGACTGCTCTACGTCGGCGGCAACTTGAGCGGAGCCCGCGAACGGCTGAAGCCGATCTGGGATTTCGTCGATCGCCACCCCGATCCGGTTTTCCTTCTCGAGGCGATCCATCATGACTGGTCGGTGGCGCTTTCCGCAGGTGAGCTGGAGGCCTCGCAACGCCATGTCGAGCGGGGGCTCAAGCTGTTCGAGTCGAAGCTTCGTTCGGCTGCCGTCCCGCTCTACACCGCTCATCATCCGGCCGTGTGCGGTTATGCATGGGACGCGCAGCTGTCATGGCTGCGCGGTCGTCCCGATGCGGCGCGGCGATGCGCGGAGCGGGCCGTTTCACTTGCGAATGAACTTGGAGACGCCATGTCGGCGGCTTTCGCCTTGTACGAGAAGGCACTGGTTCATCGCATGATGCTGGAACCGAAGCTTGCGCTGGAAATCGCCGAGGCCGCGATAAACACAGCGGAGGACGTGGGGTTCCTCTACGTTCTGCGCCATGCGCGAGTTGTCAAAGGGTGGGCCTTAACCGAGCTTGGAAGAGCGGAGGAGGGAATAGGGCAGATACGCGAAGAAACCGATGCACTTTCGGCCAACCGAGAGGAGTTGTGGCTCACGCTCAGTCTCGCGACTCTCGCCGACGCGTGCCTGAGAGCCGGACGCATCGAGCATGGTTTGAAGGCGATCGGCGACGCCCTGGACCTGGTCCGTCGCAGCGGCGAATGTTTCTGGGAAGCGGAAATTAATCGTCTTCGCGGCGAGTTGCTCCTGGGTCAGAGTCCTTCCGATCCGGCTCTGGCGAGAGCGTCGGTCGAGCACGCGATCAAGAAGGCCCGACAGCAGGGGGCGAAATCGCTCGAACTGCGCGCGACGACCTCGCTCGCGCGAATGCTGATGAGTACCGACCGCCGCGACGAGGCGCGTGCGATGCTCGCCGAAATCTACAACTGGTTCACCGAGGGCTTCGACACCGCCGACTTGAAGGACGCCAAGGCCCTGCTCGACGAACTGGGCAAGTAACTAGTAATATTCCATCTCCTTCGGGGGAGTTTTGACTACTCAAATGCGGGGGATCCTCGCCTCGGCAATGCTGGCAGCCGTCGCCGCGGTTGCTATAGGCGGCTGCGAATTGTCTGTTGCCGGACCCGGCGCGGTCTATGCCGCATTCCACAAGCCGGATCCACGCTCGAAGGCTTACGTGTTGCTCCGCCGTCACGATTGTTCGGCAGCGAATTCCGAATTTTCGGAACTTCTTGCCACTACTCCCAACGACGCGCAGGCGATTTCCGGAAAAGCTGAGGCGTTGGTGTGCCTCCAAAAGTATGATGACGCGATCAGCGAATACTCGCGCGCCATCCAACTCGATCCAAAGTGGTTCGACTACCTCGGGCGAGGCGTCGCCTACAAGGCTAAGGGCGATTTCACCCAGGCGATACAGAATTTCGAGGAGGGGATCGCTATTGCCCCGGCCATCCCCGCGCTCTATGTCTACCGAGGCGCCGTGCTGAGCGCGCGAGGCGATGCGTCAGGCGCTAGCGCCGACTTCGAGAAGGTTTCGAGTCTGATTTCGGACAGTCGAGGTGGATTCAACCGCTATGGCTGGGCGCTTGCGACATCCCCAGTTTCCGCATATCGCGATGGGCCAGTAGCGGTACAGTACGCGACGCGCGCCTGCGAATTGAGTTCATGGAAGAACGCTAACGAACTGGATACGCTGGCAGCCGCTTACGCGGAGGCTGGACAGTTCAAAGAGGCCATCCAGTGGCAGACAACGGCCCTGGAAGTTGGCGGCCGCAATATAGATCGCGACGACTTCGATGCGCGGCTCGCGATGTATCAAAAACGAGAGCCGTTCCGCTCAGCCGACGCGTTCGCGGGTTTCTTCTAGCTCGCCGAGTTCCGCCGCTAAGCTTTCGCCTTCTTGAAGTTCGGCTTGCGCTTCTCCAGAAACGCCGCGACGTATTCCTTGTGCTCGGGACTCACGTAGCACTTCTCGAGCGCGAATCCCTCGAACGCCATCGCGGTTTCGAGCGTGCCGTCGAGTCCCTGGTAGAGCGCCTTGCGCGTGTAGGCGAGCGACGTCGGCGAGCATTGCAGCATGTCGCCGGCCAGCTCGCGCGCCGTAGCGGGCAGGTCGGCTAGCGGCACCACGCGGCTCACGAGACCCATCGCGAGGCATTCGGCGGCCGGTATATTGCCGGCCGGTCAGCATCATCTCGGCGGTGCGCGCGAGCCCGATCAGCCGCGGCATCAGGTAGCTCGATCCCAGCTCGCTCATCAGCCCGACGCGCGGGAAGATGACGCCCATCTTCGCGTTGTCCGACGCGATTCGCACGTCGAACAGCAGCGGAATCGTGCATCCCACCCCGAGCGCGTAACCGTTGATCGCGGCAATCGTCGGCTTCGACAGATTGCGCATCACCTGCGGCAGCGACACCACCGCGCGTGCGCGACGCTCGGTCGCCGCCGGTTTTTCTTCGCGCGTCTTGATATCCGACGCGAACATCGACATGTCGGCGCCCGCGCAGAACGCACGATCACCCGCTCCCGTGATGATAACGACGCGCACGTTGTCATCGGCGTCGGCACGAAGCATCGCGTCGGTAATCTCCGCGCCCATCGTCGTCGTGTACGCATTCATCTTGGCAGGACGATTAAGCGTAACCGTCGCGATCTCGTCCGCCACATCATAAAGGAGTGTCTCGTATGCCATCGCCAACCCCGCCGTAAAAATTTTCTCACTGGGTGCAGGGGTCACCCCTGCCGCCCGCCGCGCAGGCGATTATTCTCCTACCGCTTCTTCCGCGCCTTCTTCCGCGACTCCCTGCTCTTCGCCTGCAGTCTTGGATTTTTTCCGTTTGCGCCGCCGCTTGATTTCTTTTTCCCGTTCGCTTGCCATCTAACCTCTCTTTTCTACTTCTTTAGTCCAGCGGAACCGTCCGTTCCACCTTTGCACCAGACTCGAGATGGATTCCAGCCGCGGTCGCGTACGACTTACCCTTGCCGGACCGGTTTTCCACATAAACATCGTAATTGCCCGGCTCAAGTTTGAAACGATGCTCACTGCCAGGCTCGCTCTCGGCGACTTTCGTCTGCGTCCCGGCGCGCAAGACTACCACGCGCGTCGAGTTGTCGATCGGAACTCTTCGACATCACCGGCTGCACCAGCAACTCGGCCTTCAGCACCTCGTTGAGCGTCAACGACGCACGATGGCCCGGCGCGAGCGGCACCGCATGCCAATCGTAGCCTTGCGGCGGCGCGTCGACGTGCACGTCCACCTGGCTCGGCGCGAACAGATACTTGTCACCGGAAATAAAGCTGGCGACCTTCGTATGCGGCGGGTCGGTGGTGGTCACGCTCACGCCAAAGCCGGGATCGGCGCCAGTCTTGTCCTTGACGCCAACCTGCAGCACCGCGACGTTTGCGATCATCACGGTGTGAGTACGCCCGGCCTCGATCTGAACGCCGTCCTTGACGATCTGCCCGCCGACAATCGGCAGCACCACTTTGTATTCGCCGGGCGGCAGCGCAATCGAAGATCCCGCGGTAACCTGCCCAGCCTCCTTGCCATTGGCCGCAATCACATGCGCAGGATTTTTCGCCCCCGCCCCATCGTCACCAAGCACATCGAGCTTGAGATTCCCGGTCTGCGCCGCGCCCGCAAACGTCGCGAGAATCGAAACCACCGCAATTAAAGCAGCGACAGCAAGCAGCCGAATTGTTTTCCCCTCTCCCTGCAAGGGAGAGGATCGAAGGTGAGGGTCCTTATACAGCGCGCTATTTTGCGCGCGATTCAAGATTCTGCTCCGTTCCCTATGCGAGCAAATCTCGTGCAAAATTCTCCTCATAGCCGACGAAGTATCTTACGGGCGCAGTCCAGCGCGCGCTACCGCCGCGCCGCCGCTTCTGAGATATTTTCCTTGCACCGATCGACTATCCCGTTTTCGAGGTCTTGTGATGCCGCGAATTATTGTCGAAAGAAATATCGAAGTGCCGATGCGCGACGGATGTGTGCTGCGCGCGGATCTTTTTCGTCCCGATACTCCCGAGAAGCTGCCCGTGCTGCTCAATCGCACGCCGTACAACAAGGCGATGCCGATGGTGTACGGCGGTACGCTCGACGCTCTGCGCGCCGCGGAGGCGGGATACAACGTGATGGTGCAGGATTGTCGCGGACGATTCGCGTCGGCGGGCGTGTGGAATTGCTTTACCGATGAAGCGCGCGACGGCTACGACACAATCGAGTGGGCCGCGCGCCAGAGTTGGGCCGACGGCAAAGTCGGCACTTACGGCGCGTCGTACATGGGCGCGACGCAATGGCTCGCCGCGACCAACACGCCGCCGAGCCTCAAGGCGATGGCGCCGTCGATCACTGCCAGCGATTATCACGACGGATGGACTTACCAGGGCGGCGCCTTCGCGCTGTTCTTCAACGTGAGCTGGACGATGGCGGCGCTCGCGCCCGCGCGCCTGTTGCGCGAGCGCGCCGACAATCCGGCGGTGGCAGGCGAGCTCGGTGCGGTGATGAGTTCGCTCGACTTGATGCGAGAGAAAATGAACTTCATGCCGCTGAAAGAGTTTCCGATGTTTCGCGCCGGTGCGCCGTTCTTCTTCGATTGGCTCGCACATCCCGCGTACGACGACTACTGGCGAGGCCTGTCGATCGAGGAGCATCACGCGGCGATAAACGTTCCAGCACTCAACATCGGCGGATGGTACGACATCTTTCAGGGCGGCACGATTCGCAACTACAGCGGGATGCGATCGCGCGGTGGCAGCGACGCGGCGCGCGCGGGACAGCGTCTGATCATCGGGCCGTGGAATCATGCGGTGCCGTTTCAGAATCTGGTCGGCGCTGTAGATTTCGGATTTCGCTCGAGCCCGCTTTCCGTCGATATCGACGGCACCACGTTGCGCTTCTTCGATCACTGGCTCAAAGGCAAAGCGGGCGCCGACGCGGAGGCTCCGGTGCGAATTTTCGTGATGGGTATCAACCAATGGCGCGACGAAAAGGAATGGCCGCTCCCCGGCACCGATTTTCGCCGCTACTACCTGCACAGCCGCGGCCGCGCCAACAGCATGTACGGTGACGGCGCGCTCTCGACCGATGCGCCCGGTGCCGAGCCGCCCGATTCGTTCCTCTACAATCCGCTCGACCCCGTGCCAACAGTCGGCGGTGGACTGTGCTGTTACCCCGGCGCGCTGCAGGGCGGTGCGTTCGATCAGCAAGCGGTAGAGCATCGCGCCGACGTGCTCGTATACACGACCGAACCCTTGGCCGAAGATCTCGAAGTGACCGGCCCGATCGTCGCAACTCTGTTCGCATCCTCGTCGGCGCCCGACACCGACTTCACCGCGAAGCTGGTCGATGTGAGCGAATGCGGAACCGCGCTGAATCTCACCGACGGAATCATTCGTGCGCGATGGCGCAACTCGCGCACCACGCCCGCGATGCTCACGCCCGGCAAAGTCGAAGAGTTCAAGATCGATCTGTGGTCCACGTCAAACGTGTTCAAGAAGGGCCATCGCATTCGTCTCGAAATCAGCTCGTCAAATTTCCCGCGCTTCGATCGAAACCCAAACACCGGCCACGACTTATTCGCCGACGCAGAAATGCGCCCCGCAATGCAAACAGTGATGCACGACCGCACCTTCGCCTCGTACCTGACCCTCCCGCTGATCCCGGCCAATCGCTAAGTTCGCTCTCCGCATCTGGTCCCCCTTCCCACTATGGGAAGGGGTTAGGGGTTAGGTTGCCGAACCGTTCGACGCCATTTCCACTTAACCTCGCGCCGCGTTAGGTTGTCTCTATGCCCAACTCGAGCGCTCGCGTTGAAGCATGGAAGTCCGCGTGGGAAAGCCGCGATCCGGCGCGCGTCGTCGCGCTCTACACTCGCGACGCGACTCACCAGAGCGCGCTTATCGCGAAGATTTATCCGCAGCTCGGCCGGCTGTCGCTGCAAGGCCATCATGAAATCGGCGTGTACGCGCGCCGCGGCCTCGAGCGATACACCGAACTGCGATTCGAAATCCTCACGGTCACCGAATCCGGCGATCGCGCCGCAGTCGAATACCGGCGCCATTCGAATCTCGACGGCGCCAATCCCGCGCATGTGCTCGAGCTGATCGAATGGCGCGATGCACTCATCAGCAGCGTTCGCGTTTTTCATTTTGACGCATAGCCGCAGGATGAAACTCTCGACCCGACTGCTCGGCAAGTCCTACCGCTTCCGCTCCATCAAGGAATTGCTCGCGCGCGCCAACGAAGCGCGCTCCGGCGACGAACTCGCGGGAATCGCGGCGCGATCCGAGCAGGAACGAATCGCCGCCAAGACCGTGCTCGCCGATCTCACGCTGAACGACCTGCGCGAGAACCCGGTCGTCGCCTACGATCGCGACGAAGTGACGCGCGTTATCGACGACGCACTCGATCGCGACGCATTCGCCGCCGTGCGCAACAAGACCGTCGGCGAGTTTCGCGAATGGCTGCTCGACGACTCGACCTCCGGCGACGCGATCCTCGCAACCAGCCGCGGAATCACCGCCGAGATTGCCGCAGCGATCGCCAAGCTATGCACCAATCTCGATCTGATCACGATCGCGTCGAAGATTCGCGTCGTCACGCACGCGCGCACCACGCTCGGCCTCGCGGGCCGGCTCTCGACGCGCCTGCAGCCCAACCATCCGCGCGACGATCTCACCGGCATCGCAGCCGCAACTTACGAAGGCCTCGCGTACGCGACCGGCGACGCGCTGATCGGAATCAACCCGTGCATCGACGATCCCGACAACATCCGCCGCTTGCTCGATCTCACTGCCGACATCATCGATCGCACCGGCGTGCCGACGCAGAACTGCGTGCTCGGCCATATCACGACGCAGATGCGCGCGCTCGAAGCCGGCGCCCCGATGGACATCATGTTCCAGAGCCTCGCGGGCACCGAGAAGGGCAACGCCGGCTTCGGCATCACGGTTGCGATGCTCGACGACGGCTACGCGATGATTCGCGAGACTGGCCGCCTGCGCTCCGCGAACCTGATGTATTTCGAAACGGGGCAGGGCTCCGAACTGTCAGCCGGCGCGCACGAGGGTGCCGACCAGGTCACGCTCGAGGCGCGATGCTACGGTCTCGCCCGCCGCTACTCGCCGTTGCTCGTCAACACTGTGGTCGGATTCATCGGGCCCGAATATCTTTACGACGCGAAACAGATCACGCGCGCCGGACTCGAAGATCACCTGATGGGCAAACTGCTCGGCGTCCCGCACGGCGCCGACGCGTGCTACACCAATCACGCGCGCGCCGATCAGAACGACTGCGAGAATCTCGCGGTGCTGCTGGCGGCGGCAGGATGCAACTACTTCATGGCGGTGCCGATGGGCGATGACGTGATGCTCTCGTATCAATCGACCAGCTATCACGACGCCGCCGCGCTGCGCTCGGTGCTCAACCTCCGCCCCGCGCCCGAGTTCGAGCAATGGTGCGAGCGGCGTGGAATCATCCGCGACGGCCGTCTGACGCAGCGCGCCGGCGACGCCAGAATCGTGATGGACCAGCATCGAGAAAAATCGAATCCGGCGCGAACACCGACTTCGACACGATGCGCAAATCGACCCCCGCGCGTCTCGGCCTCGGCCGCGCAGGCCCGCGCTACACGACCGCCGCGATGCTTTCGCTGCGCGCCGATCATGCTCGCGCCGTCGACGCTGTCATGACCGAAGTCGCGAGCGACTGGCCGCAGCGAAACGGCCTGCTCGAAGTCCATTCGCAAGCCGCTACCCGCGACGACTACATCCGCTATCCCGAGCGCGGCCGCCGTCTCACCGCCGCCGACGCAAAGCGCGTCGCGCATCTCAAACCTTCCTTAATCCGGTCCCCCTTCCCTCGAGGGAAGGGGTTAGGGGTTAGGTTCCGCGGCTGCGCCAAATCGCTGATGCCGACGGTCCTGATATGCATCGGCGACGGACTTTCGTCGGCCGCGGTCGAGAAAAATGCGGCACCTCTTCTGCGCGCACTAACGAAGATCATCGCGACGCGCTATCGGCTCCTGAAGCCAATCTTCATCCGCAACGCTCGCGTCAGAATCGAGGATCATCTGGGCGAAATTCTGCGCCCTGAAGTCGTCTGCATGATCGTCGGCGAGCGTCCCGGCCTCGTCACCGCCGAGAGCCTCAGCGCCTACGTGATCTATCGACCTTCACTTAAATCGATCGAGCCTGACCGCACCGTTATCTCCAACATCCATCGCGGCGGTATTCCAATCGCCGAAGCCGCCCGCAAAGTCGCGACGCTGATCGATGAAGCAATTAAATTCGAGGCATCCGGCGCCGCCCTCGCCGAGAAAACCGCGCCGGCAACATAAGTGCCTATATTCTGTACCTTTCCCTTTCCGGATACTGGGTCCAGGGGTCACCCCTGGCTGGCGCCTGCTCATCCGAAAAACTACGCTGAAAATAGCCATGTCAGATCGTGAATCAGTGCTCGCCGCCAACCGCGCCTTTTACGACGCCTTCGAAAGCCTCGACGCCGAAAAAATGGAAGCGGTCTGGCTCAAAGACCCGCGCATCATTTGCATCCATCCCGGATGGCGCAAACTTTCGGGATGGGGTCCGATCATGTCGAGCTGGGAGCGCATCCTCGACAACGTCTTCGAGATGAAGTTCGAGCTCGGTGAAATCGAAGTGATGATCAGCGGCGACCTCGCGATCGTCGTCGTCGAGGAGAACCTCACCCAGCGCGGCTACGACGGCACTCAACGCTCGAACGTGCTCGCCACCAACGTGTTCGAGCGCGTGGGCAATGCATGGTTCATGGTGATGCATCATGGGTCGCCGGTGATCGCGCCGCCCGACGACGAGCCGCCGCTCCAGTGATGCGAGGAGAAAATTCCGATCATGCTCAAACGCGTTGACCGGGTTCAGATTGCGGTCGCCGATACCAAAGCGGCCGAGCAAGTCGTCGCGGAAGTCTTCGGCGGCGAGCTCGTCCGCCGCGACAAAGCGGCGCCGGTAGCAGCTAAGCGATCAACGATGCAAGCAGGGTCAAGTCTTATAGAACTTCTCGAACCCGACGGCGCCGGCCCGGTCCAGGATTTCGTTTCCAAATGGGGTAGCGGACTGTTCGGCGCCGGATTCTCGGTCGACGACCCCGACGCCGCCGCCCATCATCTGACAAAGTGCGGCGTCAACTTCGATCAATCCGCGGGACAACTCTATCTCGACAATACGGCGCGACGTTTGGGATGCGCACGGTCATCTCGCAGCATCATGAGCGCGCGCCCGTCGGCGCAATCAATTGGGTCTACGAAGTCACCAACGTCGTCGGCGATTGGAAGGCGGCGTCGGACCGCTACGCGCGCATCTTCGGCCTCGACGCCGCGAAGTTCAGCCCGATCGAAAGCAAGCAGTTCGGCTACACCGGCACGCTGACGCTGTTCGATCCTCCCGCGCGCCTCGACAGAATCGAGATCGCGCAAATCATCGACGCCAACCTCGCGATGGGCCGCTTCCATCAACGCCGCGGCGATTCGCTCTACATGTTCTTCGTCGAGACCGACGACGTCGGCGCGCTCGAACAGCGCCTGCAAGCGCGCGGCTCCCGCTTCGCAGCCCACACTCGCGACGAGGCCGGCCTCGCCGAGCTGTTCATCCATCCGTCCGCATTTTTAGGCGTGCTGATCGGAGTCAGCCGCACCGAACACGCCTGGACCTGGTCCGGCGACCCCGCCCGCGCCAAGCGCGCCGCCAAAGAGCGCGCGCTGAAGCTCTGAAGTCCGGCTCCTTTGCCAAATCACTTTCACTCTGGTATTCTTACTAGAGGTAAGGAATCGCTCTCAAGGTAAGGAAGATGAGTATCTCGACGCTCACAAGAAAAGGGCAGACCACCATCCCTCTGAAGGTGCGAAACCATCTCAAGCTGCGGCCCGGCGACAAGATCGAGTTCGTTATCGAGCGGGACGGCAGGGTGATAGTGACTCCGAAAAATATAGATGTTCGCCAACTCAGGGGAATGCTCGGCCCTGCTCCACGCCACCTGACTATTGAGCAGATGGACGAAGCGATCAGAAGCAGATTCGGGCGGCGGTGAAGGGAATCGATACTAACATCCTGGTCCGCTACCTTATCCGAGATGATCTCGACAGCTTCGCGTCGCGTCTCGGTTCATCGAAGGTGATTGTTCAGAGCAAGAGCCGGGATTTGTTAATCAGATTGTGCTGGCAGAATTGGTGTGGGTGCTCGAACGCGGATATAAGCTCGATCGCTCGGTAGTGGTCGGAGCACTCGACGCGCTTTTGCTCGCGAGGCAGCTGTCGATCGAGCATCCGGACGACGTACGTGCAGCGGTCAGCGACTATCTGGACGGCGCAGATTTCGCCGACAGCCTGATCGCCGCAGCGAATGCCAGAGTGGGATGCGAGTACACCGCGACCTTTGACCGCAAGGCAGCTCGCCGCAACGGATTTCGTCTCGTGCAATAGAAAACCGCGCGAGTCTACTTTGCGTCGTGCATTGCTTGCACCAATATCGCTGCAAGCTCAGGGCGCGTGAATTCTGGCGGCGGAGCTTCGCCCGCGCGCAGCATTTCGCGGACTTTCGTGCCTGACAGGATCACGCGGTCTGCGTCTGAATGCGGACAGGTCTTGAACGACGCCATCGAGTTGCATCGCTTGCAGTAAAATGTGTTCTCGAACATCAGCGGCGTGATTCCAAGTTCCGCCGGCGCGAAGCGCTCGAAGATTTTCTGCGCGTCGTAGCTGCCGTAGTAGTTGCCGACGCCCGCGTGATCGCGCCCCACGATGAAATGCGTGCATCCATAGTTGCGCCGCGCGATCGCGTGCAGTATCGCCTCGCGCGGGCCGCCGTAGCGCATGTGCGCCGGGAACACGCCGATCATCGCGCGATCCTTCGGGTAGTACGCGTCGAGCAGCACCTTGTAGGTCTCCATCCGGACCGCGGCGGGCACGTCGTCGCCCTTGGTCTCTCCGACCAGCGGATGAATCATCAGTCCGTCGCAGATTTCGAGCGCCGCTTTCTGGATATACTCGTGCGCGCGATGAGTCGGGTTGCGAGTCTGGAAGGCGACGATCTTTTTCCATCCGCGCTCGCGAAACGCCGCGCGCGTCTGCCGCGGCTCGCGCGGAAATTCCAGGAACGTGCGCCCCGGTATTTCCTCGATCAGCGTGACCGTTGCCCGCAAGGCAGTACGGCGGCATCGAGGTGACGTTCTTCGCCCCCGGATGCGCGTCCTCCGAGGTGCCGAACACGTTTTGCGCTTCAGTTTGCGATCGACTTTGTAAATTTCCGCGAGCTTGAGAATCGCCAGCCGCTTGCCGTCTTCGGTCGCGAGCGCGATCTCACTTCCGGTCTTCAGCGACTTCGCGGTCGCCTCATCGACGCCGAGCGTGATTGGAATCGACCACGGCACTCCCGACGCAAGCCGCATCTCGTCGCGCGAGCGAGTGTAGTCCGCCTCGCCCATGAAGCCCGTCAGCGGAGAGAACGCACCCGACGCGAGCATCTCGAGATCCGCGATGTCGCGCGCATTGAGCGTGACGCTCGCGAGCTTCGCCGCATGCGCCGCCAGGGCAGGGCGCTCGGAGGCCGGCGCTTTCAGATCGACCAGCTCGCCGCCGCCGTGCGCCGAGATTGCGTCGTCGCGCACGCTCATCGCCGTGCTCCCTTGTTGATGTAGTTCAGCTCCTCGAGCCGCCCGAGCAACTTGCCCAGGCTCTGATCGACGGTCTCGGTGCTGCTATCGACGATCAGTTCCGGCTTCAGCGGTTCCTCGTACGGGTCCGACACTCCGGTGAAAGATTTGATCTCGCCGGCCAGCGCCTTCTTGTAGAGTCCCTTCACGTCGCGCTCGACCAGTTTGTCGATGGTGCATCGCACGTACACTTCGAAGAAGCGTTCGTGATTGCGCCGCACCTCGTCGCGCACGTCGCGGTAGGGCGAAATCGCCGCCGAAATCGCGATCACGCCGTTGCGCGCCAGCAGATGGCAGACGTAGCCGATCCGCCGGATGTTGATGTCGCGATCCTCCTTGGAAAAGCCGAGGCCCTTGGAGAGATTGGTGCGGACTTCGTCGCCGTCGAGGATTTCGACGCGATGCGCCGCGCTTGCGCAGTTCCTCGGCGGCCAGATTCGCCAGCGTTGATTTCCCCGCCCCGGACAGGCCTGTAAACCACAAGGTAAACCCTTGATCCATCGGCTAAAACTGATGCTCCCTTAGGAATAGATTACTTACTGAACCCCACAAGTTACTTAATCTGATCGAAGGACACAAGGCAGCCGGGTCACGAGGAGCGCTCCGCGATTTCGGAGACCGGTACCGGCTTCGCTTACGCGAAGCTGTCCGAGGTCCTTCCTCCCCTCGCGTTGCTCAGGTCGTCAGGATGACAGAGCGGGCAAGTTCAGATGAATCGCGAGCGCTGCGGGCGAGCCGAAGATTTCTGTGGCGCCTGCTGCGAGCAATCGATCGCGCGCGGTGTCGGTCGGCGCGATTCCGTAAAATCGCACGCCGCAACTTTGCGCGGCGCGGATGTCGGCTTCGCTGTCGCCGACGAACGCGGCGTCGGATCGATCGACGGAAAATAATTCGAGTGCGCGAAGCAGCATGTCGGGCGCCGGCTTGAGTCCGAGCAGTGTGTCGCGCCCGATGATCGCATCGACTGACGCGACGCCGTTTCTTGTCGAACCATCGCTGAACTGTTTTCGAAGAGTTGGACGTCACGATCGCGATCTTGGCGCCGCTCTCTTTAGTGCCGCGAGTATTTCGATTGCGCCTTCGAGCGGCTGCGCGCGATCGACTCCGGCGAGTTCGATCTTTTCGATTATTTCCGATGCGTGCCGAAGCGCTTCGGCCATGTGCGGCGGGCTGAACTCCGCGAGTGCGAGATTGCGGTAGGCGTCGTAGAGCGGGAGATTGCCGCGCGGGACTCGTGCGAACAGTTCATCGGGCGCGCCGATCGATCGCAGGTACGGCTCGAGGATGAGCCGGCCGCCGGCCCAATCGACCTCGGGCTCGAGCCGCGCGATCGTATTGTCGAAATCGAACATCCAGAGTTTGTACATCACGGATTGAGCGCGGACCCTGGTCTCGTAACCGTCGAACTCGATGATCGCGCGCGATGGATTTTCCGCGTATCCCGCGATCAGCTTGAATGCCTCCGCCGTCGCGAGCATCGCGATGAAATCCGCGGCTTCCGAGCGCGCGCCGAATTCTGCGTCGATGGTTCGCGGGCTATGCGCATCAGGGATGACGACGATTTTTCCCGGCGTATCGAGTCGCGCGATCACTGCTGCGTGCACATCGCGATTATTCGCGATCTCATCCGCAACTTTCCGCGCTGCTTCGCTTCCGATGATCATGAGTGCCAGATCGATGCGGCCTTGCGATTCATCCGCGATGGTGACGGATACGTCGGCGTTCAGTTCGCGTTTTTCAGTGAATACAGCTTGATCACCAGATAGCTTCAGGCAGATCGTTCCGACACCCGCACCGACCAGGTATGCGAGCGGCGCTTCGATATCGCGCGCATCGCCGACCAGCAGTATTCGCGCGGCGAGCAAACGTTCCTGGCCGCGGCCGCCGATGCGCGGCACGATTATCTGGCGGCTGTAGCGATCGATTTGCGCGTCAGTGAGACTCATCGCGCACGCGCGGCCTACTCGATCACGTTCTTTTCGATTGGCTCGACCGTGACGCCGGTGCTGCGCAGCCACGTCAGCGCGCGTTCGATCTGATCGGAGCTGCCTTCGAACTCGACCGCGACCAGGCCCATCTCTTCGGACACGCTGGCGCCGCGAATATTGAAAACGAGATCGAACTTCTTCACCAGCTGGTAAAGGATCGGCTCCTTGATCAGCGTGCGCGGATAGCTCAGGTAGTAGCGTTCGTGGATACGTTCCATTTTGCGGTTACTTCTTCTGCCACTTGGCGATAACTTGTTGCAGGCGCTCGGGACGCCATTCCTGCCATCCGATCCACAAATTCGTCGAGAGATATTTGTCGCCGAAGTCGGCGAACATGGTGACTATCGTGCCTTCGCGAATCGATCGCGCCACCTTGAGCGCCGCGATCATCGCAGCGCCCGACGATTGCCCGACCAGGATGCCCTCGGTCTGCCCGAGCGCGTAGACCATCTCGTACGCCTCCTCGGTGCCGACCTGGATTTTGTCGTCGAGCTCTTTTTCGTGATAGATGCCCGGGACGATCGAGCTCGCCATGTGCTTGAGGCCCTCGAGCCCGTGCATCGCGTCGTCGGGCTCGACCGCGATCACCTTGATTGCGCGATTCTTCGACTTGAGAAATCTGCCGGTGCCCATGATGGTGCCGCCGGTGCCGATCGCGGCGACGAAATGCGTCACCTGGCCGCGCGTCTGACGCCAGATTTCCGGGCCGGTGGTCTCGAAATGCGCCAGCGAGTTGGCCTCGTTGTTGTACTGATCGGGCTTGAAGTAGCGCTCGGGATTTTGCGCGATCAGCTTGCGGCACATGACGATCGCGCCGTCGGATCCTTCCATCGGATCCGAGAAATGAATCTTCGCGCCGTACGCCTCGACGATTTTCTTGCGCTCGCGACTCACGTTCGACGGCATCACCAGCTCGACCGGATAGCCGAGCGTCGCGCCGAGCATCGCGAGCGCGATTCCGGTGTTGCCCGAGGTCGAATCGAGGATCACCTTGCCGGGCTTCAGCTTGCCTTCGGCGATTCCGACCTCGAGCATCTTCTTCGCCGGCCGATCCTTGACCGAGCCGCCCGGGTTGAAGCCCTCGAGCTTGGCGAAAATCCTCACGCCCGCGGGAATCAGTCCGGCAGTCAGCCGCGTGATCTCGAGCAGCGGAGTGTTGCCGACCAGATCGAGCACGCTGTTCGCGCGCCCGACGGGGACGATCTCATCGAGCGGCACGACGCGCTCGTGCACGTCGACCGGGCGCCGCGGTTAACGTCCGCCGGCAATCGCGGGAACGATTGAGATGTCGTCGCCATCCTTTACCTTGGAGTTGATCGCATCGAGGAAGCGGATGTCGTCGCCATTGAGATAAATATTGACGAAGCGGCGGATGTCGCCTTTTTCATCGAGCAGCCGCTCGCGCATCCCCGGATGACGCCGTTCGAGATCTTCGATAACCGCCTTGATCGACGCGCCGTCGGCGGGGACTTCGTCGACGCCCGCGGTGAACCTGCGAAGTGGGGTTGGAACTCTGACTCGTACTGCCATGTTTGGGGACTAGCCTCCTGATTGAATTCCTACACTTATGCTGGCCGCATAGCGCAAACAAGGTCTACGCGGCGCTGTCGGCGCGTGCGTTTTCCATTCGTTAGCCGGTCGAAAAGCGCGTCGAAATCTTTCAGGCGCGCGTCGATTATCGACGGCTGATCGATCGCACTCGCGACCGCCTCGAGCGTTTTGTAGCCGTTGCCGGTAATCGACACGACCACTGTTTCGTCGGGCTTGATACGCCCCTGCTTGACCAGCTTGAGCGCGACCGCGAGCGTGGTGCCGCCGGCGGGCTCGGCGAAGATTCCCTCGGTGCGCGCGAGCAGCTTGATCGCGTCGATAATCTCGGGGTCGGTGGCGACGTCGCCCCATCCGCCGGAATCGCGCACCGCTTTGAGCACGTAGAAGCCGTCGGCGGGATTTCCAATCGCGATCGATTTCGCGATCGTGTCGGGCTTCACCGGCGTTATCAGGTCGGTGTGCTTGTGCAGCGCGTGGATCACCGGCGCGGATCCGGCGGCTTGCGCGGAATGAATCTTGAACTCGCCAGTCTTGATCAGCCCGACTTCCTTCATCTCCTTAAACGCTTTCGCGATCTTCGGCAGAATCGTGCCGCCCGCAGTCGGTACGACGATATGATCCGGCAGACGCCAGCCGAGCTGCTCGGCGACTTCGAAGCCGAAGGTCTTTGCGCCTTCGGTATAGAAGGGGCGCAGGTTGATATTGACGAAGGCCCATCCGTACTTGTCCGCGATCTCGCTGCACAGCCGATTGACGTCGTCGTAGTTGCCGCGAATCGTGATCACCTTTGCGCCGTAGATGGTCGAGCCGACGACTTTTCCAGCCTCCACGCCTTCGGGCATGAAGATGTAGCATTGCAGTCCCGCGCGCGCCGCGTGCGCCGCGACCGCGGTCGCCAGGTTGCCGGTGGACGCGCACGACACTGTAGTGAAGCCGAACTCGCGCGCCTTGGTGATAGACACCGACACGACGCGGTCCTTGTACGACAACGTCGGATGATTGACGGTGTCGTCCTTTATATAGAGATGCTTCAGGCCGAGCTCCGCGCCGAGCCGCTTGCAATGCAGCAGCGGGGTGAAGCCGGAGTTGGGCCCGACGACCTCGTTCTCGTTGAAATCGACCGGCAGCAATTCGCGATAGCGCCACAGATTGTGCGGCCGCTTCTCGATTATCGAGCGCGAGATCGCGGCGCGAATCCGCGCGTAGTCGTAGGTGACTTCGAGCGGCCCGAAGCACGTCTCGCAGACATGGAGCGGACTTATCGGATACTCCTGGCCGCATTCGCGACATTTCAGATTTGTAATGTAGCTCATCGTTTCCTCGATTCTTATTTACCTGCCCGGCGCGTGCGATTCGCGAGGCTCGTGCTTCGATGCGCCGCAACCGCATCCGGGACGCGGACCAACCGCCGTAATACGCACCCGGCTCGGGCCGGACGCGTCATATGTGAGAATTTTTCCTGAGAGTAACGGCTTTTGCGCGCGCAAGGCGCGCATCGCCTCGCCCGCCTGCATCTCGCCAATCGCGCCCGCGACCGGGCCGACGATTCCCGCCTCGCGACAACTCTGGATTTCGTCCTCGTCGGGCGGCGTCTCGAACACGCATCGGATGCACGCGGTCTCGCCGGGAATCACCGTCATCGCCTGCCCGGTCATCCCGACTACGCCGCCATAAACGAATGGCGTGCGCGCGGCGATACAGGTGTCGTTGATCAAAAATTTCGCGACGGGACTGTCGGTCGCATCGATTACAAAATCATGCGCACCGATAAGACGCGCCGCGTTCGACGGGTCGAGCGCAACTGCATGCCGCTCAACTTTGATATCGGGGAAACGCTCGCCCATCCATCGCGCCGCCGCATCCACCTTCGACACACCGATATCGCGGCTTCGATAGATCACCTGCCGTGCGAGATTCGACAGTTCGACCGGGTCAGGATCGACGAGCGTCAGCCGCAGCGCGCCCGCACGCGCGAGCGACCACAATGCGGGGACGCCAAGTCCACCCATTCCGACGATCAGTATTCGATCCTTAGCCACCTACTCGCGCATCTCCCGCCAGTCGAGAGTGCAACGCGGTCAGTGCGTGAGGGATGTCGGTGAAAAATCCTGCGGAGACGGTAAGACGAGGGCTTGATACTCTCGCCTTATCTTCCAGGAGACTCTCGCGCGGAGAACCCCTGCAGGAGTTAGCACCAGCACCCCATCACGGGCCGGTTGCTGCGGCATCAGCGGGCCATGTCCCTCCGCCGCTCTCGATAAGGCTGCAATCGTTGCAGTCAAGCCAACCGTATTACGTCAGAGCAGGCGTTGTCAATCGACAAACCTATCGGTCAGGCATGGGACGAATGCACTTGCTACTCGCATCGCATTTGTTTATGTTCTCCGCAACGTTTTTTGGAACTTTTTGGTGGGGATTCGGATTTAGCAGAGCCATATCGCCAACCAGGCGACCAAACGCGTTAGGGGAGATCCACTATGAACGCTCGATGGGCGGGGCTGGCTGTATGTCTATTACTCGCGGTTGTGTGGATATCTCTCGGCACCGGATGCGATCCGTGCGCGTCCTGCTCCACCACAACCGGACATCATAAGCCGACGCCCACGCCCACACCCGCACCGAGCAGCGCGACGGGTCAGGGTCTGATCGCGATCGACACGGTGCACAATGTCGGCTATGTGCCAATCTACACGCTGACCAGCGCCGGAGGAGCGCCGACCAATCCTGATGTTGTGTCGGTCCCCGGTAGCTCGCAGTTGGCGGTCGTCGATCTGACAATCGGCGCGGCTAATCCGGTCATCAAACTGCTCGAACTCTCGAGCGCGGTTGAGCCGACCGGCGGAGCCTTCAACGAGAAGAACGGTCGTGTGTACGAGGAAGGAAGACTCGCCGACGGCACAGTGAACGTCTACGAAATCGACACGACCGCACAGACGGTCATCAACACAATTCCGTGTCCCGGGATCACCAACGCGGCGCGCTTTGGCGGAGTCATTGCCGATCCCGTGCGTAACCTGCTGGTGGTGGCCGGAACCTCAACGATCGGTCTGATGAATACCGCGGTGGAACCGCCAGTGTTCAACGCCGCCTCCGTGGTCACCGTTGCGGGGACAGATTCGCTCTCGCTCAATCCAACGACCGGCATTCTGTTCGTCTCAACCGACGGAACCAATCAAATCTTGAATATCGCGACGCTTCCGCTGGTCCCGCTCTCCTTCGAAAGCACCGGAGCTACGACGGACGGAGTCGGATTCGATTCCGCGACTAACATCCTGTTGCAATCTGATGAGGTCGGCGCAGGACCACGGCACCGCTTTCAATTTCGGAACGCTCGATACAACGGTGACGCCGGCTACCGCGCTGAGCATTGGATTCAACGGACTTGGAGTTCTCCAACCAACGGGCGAAGGGCCGGGCGGGCAGACGGTCGTAAATGAGGCCACCCACCAGGGTGTTATCTGCGACGAATTCGGTCAGAACCTGAAACTGATTCATATGCCGGCAACGACGGTGGCAGGTGCGCTCGACAACAATGGCCAGCCCGGAAGCGGCACCCAACCGGATGCGGCCTCGGTCTTTACGATTTGCGCCACTCTAATTCCGAAGGGAAACGTTAACGGCACGCCGACCCAACTGGGTTCCGTCGGCGATCCCAACTCGTTGTCGATCGACGTGAAAAATAATCTGGCCTACATGCTGGCCGATACGCTTCCCTTCTTTCATGCCTGGGCCAACGACCACGATCCGCAGCCGCCGCTGTTCCTGGTCCGCATCGACCTGTCAGCGCCCGTATTAGGTGGAAGTCCGACCGGAACCACGCAATGGAATCCGGCCAGCGTGGCTATTCCGATGCCTTGACGGCCTGAGCGATCGCCGAAATCGCGCGGCGCGCGCTATGCGATCAGAAGTTCCGCGATCTGAACGCCGTTGAGCGCGGCGCCCTTGCGCAACTGGTCGCCGACGACCCAGAAGTTCAGCGCGTTGGGGCAGCTCAGGTCCTCGCGGATTCGTCCGACAAAGCAGTCGTCCTGCCCCTCGACCAGAATCGGCATCGGATAGCGATTCTGCGCGGGATCGTCGAACAGCCGGATTCCCGGAAAATCCGCGAACGCTTTGCGCGCATCGGCCGCCGCAATTTTCGTCTCGGTCTCGGCGTTGACTGAAATCGAATGCGCGGTGAAGACCGGCACTCGCACCGTGGTCGGTGAAATCAGCAATTCGGGCTGCTCGAGGATTTTCCTGATCTCGTTGACCAGCTTGATTTCCTCGCCGGTGTATCCACCCTCGACAAATTTGTCGATATGCGGAATCAGATTGAACGCAATCTGATGCTGAAAAAATTTCGACTTGATTGCTTCGCCCTTCGACCACGCCATCGTCTGCTCGCGCAATTCGGCGACGCCATTGACGCCCGCGCCCGACACCGCCTGGAAGCTGGTCGCGACCACGCGCTTCAGGCGCCCAAGGTCATGCAGCGGTTTCAACGGCATCACGGTGACGATCGTCGTGCAATTCGGGCATGCGAGGATACCCTTGTGACGGCGCGCGGCGTCGGGATTAATCTCGGGCACGACCAGCGGCACGTCGGGATCCATTCGAAACGCATTCGACTTGTCGATCACTACAGCGCCGGCCTTCACTGCGATCGGCGCGAACTCGCGCGATTGCTCCGATCCGGCGGAGAACAGGACGATATCGATTCCCTTGAACGAGTTGGCGTCGAGCTGCTGTACCGTTATCGATTCGCCGGCGAACGTGACGGTGGTGCCCGCCGATCGCGCCGACGCATACGCGCGCAGCTCGCGAATCGGAAACTTCCGCTGCTCGAGGATTTTGAGCGTGGTCTGGCCGACGGCCCCCGTCGCACCAATCACAGCGATTCTCTGTCCATTAGCCATCGCGCGATTCTATCGTGATGTAGCTATCGGAGTGAAGCATTTCCTACTCCTCGCCTCCCCCGTTCGTGGGGGGAGGCCGACGCGCGTCCTCGCGCGGCGGGTGGAGGACGTTTAATTCTGAGATTTTGTTTCAGGGCAGAGCATGGCGCGCAACAGACAATCGCGCGCCAATTGTCCCCCACCCTAACCCTCCCCCCTCGAACGGGGGAGGGAATCAGAATCATTCCAGATGCTTCACCAGCCAGTCGCTGACCAGCGCGAATACTTCATCGGATGCTTCCGCCAATCCGTGTCCGACGCCCGGCAGAATCCTGATCGTCTTCGGCTCGCCGGCGCGATCGTAAAGCGCCTGCGAACTTTCATGCGAAAGAATCGTGTCCGCGCCGCCGTGAATCAGCAGCAGCGGCTTGGGCGACAGCTCGCCGGCCACGTGCGCGCCCGCGAGCTGACTCGACAGCGCAATCACGGTGGTGACAACCGGGCTAAGCGTGCCCGCGTTGATCGCGACCGCGCCGCCGAACGAATGCCCAATTAGTGCGACGCGCTGATTCCCGATTCCGCCGAGGAACGTCAGCGCCGCCATCGCGTCGACCAGGCATTCGCCGAACTCGTTGGGCGCTCGATAGTCAAGCCGCGCGATCGTGAATCCGCGCTTCGGCATCTCGAGCCCGAGCCGCGGATAGAGAATCGAGGGCCCGTCGAATCCACCGATCGCGCCGCTGACACACAGCACCGCACGCCCCTTCTCCGGCGCCGAATGCAGCACCAGCGGAATCGCGCCGCGCGTCGTCGCAATCGTAACCTTGCGCGCCCCCGCAATCTCATCGCCCGGTTCAACCCCGGTAATTCTAAGCGTCAGCCCTTCGTCCATCGTTGCCTTGAATTGCCTCGCCCCCTGTGGGGAAAGGTCGACGTGCGTCCTCGCGCGTCGGGTGAGGGACCAAATTTTCCGAGATTCAGCAATGTGCGGCGCACCAGACAATCGCGCCGCACAGTCGTCCCTCACCCTAACCCTCTCCCCACGTCGGGCGAGGGAACCAGATCGCCGAGCATTCGCATTCCGTACCGAATCATCGCCGCCAGCCGTTCGACGCGCGTCAGCAGTTCGGCCTGCTCTTCACGCGGCGCATCGGCCAGCTCGGCGGCAACGACGGCCAGGTTCTCGCGCATCAGTTGCACGGCGCGCTCGAGATTTTCGCGCTCGGGGATGCGCGCGCGAGCTTTGCGCCGCGCCTCCTGGATCTCGGCAAAATCGATTATCTCGGCCATCTGCGCTTCACGTCTTCACGCGATTATCGCGCATCAGCATCGTGGGTGGAAACTGCTATCTCAATTTCTTGCCCGCGCGGCGCTTCTCCGCGAGCGTGCGATGCCCCCCGTCGGCGACCCATCGCATCTGCCGCGCCATCCCGTTGAGAATCTCAACCTCGCGCGCCGTCAATCCGCTCCGTCCGAAAATCTCGCGGATCGCGAGCATGATATGCTCCGGGTTGTCGTCGGGGATGAAGCCGATCGAAACCAGCGCCTCCGCCAGGCGCTCGAGCATCGGATCGCTAATCGATGCGGCCACAAACTCGGGTGCGCCTGCCGCCTGCACCGCCGCATTCGCAGCCATCATCAATTCGTACGCGACCACCATCACGGCCTGCGCCAGGTTGAGCGACGAATACTCGGGCGCGGTCGGAATCGTTACCAACCGATGACAAAGTTTGAGCTCGCGATTCGTCAGCCCGCGATCTTCGCGGCCAAAGACGATCGCAATTTTATTCGAGTCCGCCAGCGCGTCGAGTTCCACCGCCGCCGGCCGCAGCGGAGTCGATCGGCTGCGATAGCCGCCGCGGCGGCTGGTGGTGCCGACCGCGATCGAGCAATCCGCAATCGCAGCCGCCAAATCGGGATAGACCGTCGCGTTCGCGAGGAGGTCGTCGGCATGCACCGCCATCTTGACGGCCTCGCGATCGTTCAAAGGACCGAGTCCGACCAGGCGAAGATCGTCGAAGCCCATGTTCTTAAGCGCCCGCGCCGCCGCGCCGATATTGCCAGCCGATTGCGGCCGGTAGAGCACGAACGCAAATTTGTTCCGCGAGGACATCTTCTGGTTATGCGGTTCCAGTAGCCGCAAGGGAAGGGCACGGAGCGACAGAAAAAGGTGAGCGGGCAAGCATTTGCGATGCGCCCAGAACCCTCACCTACCGGCGGCTGCGCCCGCCGGCCTCCTCTCCCGTAAAATAACGGGCGAGGTAAATTCCAGCCGCCTTCCCACTTACCAAGTTCTAACAGGGACGAAGTCCCGCATCTTTTCCTGGTACTAAGGTGCAGGGCTTAGCCCTGCCGAAGGAAGTATGAAACCCACCGCGGGTTTCATTACAATTAAGTGGGCTCATGAAAATAATCTCCTTTGGCGACGTTCACATGGCGACGCGCAATCTCGACCGGATGGGCGAGGTGATGCGCGATTGCGATCTGGTGATTCTGTCCGGCGATCTCACCAACTTCGGCGGCGTCGACGACGCGCGCAAAGTGATCACCGACGTTCGCCGCGCGTGCCCCGCTGTGCTCGCGCTGCCCGGCAATCTCGATCAGCGCGAGGTGATCCCGTTTCTCGAAGCCGATGGAATCGCGCTGCACGGCAAGGGTCGTGTGACGGGCGGGGTCGGCATCTTCGGATGCGGCGGGTCGAATATTTCGCCGTTCGGCACGCCGACCGAATTCACCGAGGACGAAATCTACGCGACGCTGCGCGCCGGTTACGACTTCGTGCGCGACGTGCGGCCGCTCCTGATGATCTGTCACCCGCCGCCGTTCGACACGAAATGCGATCGAATCATGAGCGGCAAGCCGGTGGGCAGCACCGCTGCGCGCCAGTTTATCGAAGAGGTGAAGCCCGACGTTTGCATCTCGGGGCACATCCACGAATCCGCCGGCGTCGATCGGATCGGTCCGACGCAGATTTTCAACGCGGGCCCGTTCAAGGGCGGCGGCTATATAGTTGTGCGCACGATTGACGGCGGGGAGCGGCTGGACGCGAGGCTCGAATTTCTTTGACGTGCCGACAATGTCGCGCGTCGACCAATCGCTTCGAATATATGCCGGAAAAATTGCCAACGGATGGCCGCTGGTGCTGCGCAACTCGTTCCGGCTACTGTGGCGCTTCCGGCCCGGACGCGCCGCAAAATAGAACTCACATTTTCTTGAAAGGAGATTCACTTCAGCATGGCTGCGACTGACGATGTTCGCTTGAGGTTCGATCATGTTTCGATCGCGGTGAAATCCATCGACCGCGCCTACGAATTCTTTTCGAAGTATTTTCCGATCAAACTGCGCGGCGCCAAATCGCTCGACGAGCAGGTCAGCGGATCGTTCTACTGGCAGGATTTTCATCTCGGCGGTTTCGTCGTCGAGCTGATCGAAGACCCGCCCGGCAAGCCCGGCTTCGTCACCAAGTTCATCGAGCGGCACGGCGAGGGGATGCATCATTTGTCGATCGAGACCGACGGTCTCGACAGACTGGTTGCGAATCTGAAGGCCGGCGGAGTGCGCGTCGTCGACGAGCAGAAGTACGATTCGGGCTCCGCGACCGCATTCATCTCGCCGCGTTCCGCCTTCGGCGCGCTGATCCAGTTCTGGCATACGCCGAATTGGGAACAGGCGCATCCGAAGCCGGCGCCCGACGGCCTGGCGTATTTCGATCACGTCTCGCTCGCGGTCAAGGACATCGCCACCGCATACAATTTCTTCACGCGCTACTTTCCCGGCACGAAAATCAGCCACGAGATTCACACCAGCAATTCCGAGGGCAACTTCTCGCTCGGCCATCTCGAGGTCGCCGGCTTCAAGCTCGAATTCATCCAGAGCCCGCCGCACAAGACCGACAACGACTTCGTCGGCAAGTTCATCGCGCGCTATGGCGAGGGGATGCATCACGTGTCGATCGACCTCAAGGATTTCGACGAGACGCGCGAGAAGCTCAAGCGCGACGGCGTCCGCGTGGTGGACGAAAAGCGCAACTGGCGCGGCGAGCGTCAGTATTTTATCTCGCCGCAATCAGCCTTCGGCGTCCTGATCCAAATCTGGGACGGCCTGGAGTGATCCGACTATCATTCTTCCCGAATGCGCTATCACTACGATCAAGACGCCATCCGACGATCAGCATCGTCGCACGCGTCGAACCGCCCAAAATCTACATCCCCGCATGCGGCGCTGCTCTGCGACATCTTCTGGTGGGCGCGCCGCAATCCTCCCGCCGAAGAGCAGGCTGCGTCGTCTCTGAAAGACGAAACTCCGTGACGGTCCCGATTTCTTGATCAGCACTGTATTCTTCGACGCCGCCGGCACCCTGTTCGAGTCGCGCGAGCCTATCGGACGCACCTACGCGCGCCTCGCGCGCCAATTCGGCCTCGACGCCTCCGAGGACGCCGTCGCCGCCAGTTTTCGCCGCGCTTTCGGTGCGGCACCCGGCCTTGCCTTCGGACTCGGGCTTCGCCCCGACGAGCTGCGGCGCCTCGAGCGGCAATGGTGGCGCGATCGGGTGGGCGAGACCTTCGCGCCGCTTGGCAAATTCCCTGATTTCGACGCTTACTTCGACGCCCTTTTTGCGTATTTCGCCAATCCTGACCATTGGATTGCCGACCTTGAAGCTGCGCCAATGTTACAACGTCTAAAAGATGATGGACTCAAACTGGGCGTGATCTCCAACTTCGACTATCGCCTTTATCGAATTCTCGACGGCCTCGACCTGACCCGTTATTTCGATTCGATTACAATTTCTTCAGAGGCAGGCTATGCCAAGCCGCGGCGCGAGGTGTACGATGCTGCGCTTGCGCGCGCCGGCGTGACCGTGCGCGACGCGATGCATGTCGGCGATTCGGAGCATCTCGATTTCGCGCCGGCTGCCGCGCTCGGCATGGCCGCCGTGCTGATCGATCGCGAGAACCAGGCGGCGCCGCGGATTGCGGGCCGCACCGCTCGAATTTGCTCGCTTGCCAGCGTCACGGAGGTTGCGCAAGTATTTGATCTCGCTTGACGTTATCGCCCCGTTGTCCTTATCTAGGGCCACAATTTCCTGGGGAACAGTATTTGGGGATTAGACAAATGAATCGTCCGCTTTTTTCGCATCGCCTGACGGTGATGTTAACCGCATTTTTCACGCTTGCTTTCACCGCCAGCATCGCGAGGGCACAGAGCGCCGGACAGCTCGAGAGCGAGCTTTCGAGCCTCTCGGGCCAGATGTCCTCCGCCGAGTCCAACGAGTCGACCGCCGATCAGGTGATAGGCCGCCTCGATGCCGCCGAGGCCAGCTTCGCCAAGCTCACATCGAGCGGCAAGGTGGACAAGGGCGCGCTGATACCGATCTACCATCAGCTCGAGGGGATGCTCGATCGGATGCAAACGGCCTGGTCGAAGAAGAAGGACGAATGCATCAACACGATCGACAACGGCGGGCAATGCGACTACGACAAGCCCGAGCAGTTCGCATTGCGGGCGGCCTATCCTCTAGCCTGGCTCCGGTTTACCGCTGCGACCACGCTGTTCGATGATAGCGCCGAGCAATCGAAAAAATTGCTGAACCAGTCGATCGACGGCTTCACCGCCAGCATGCTCGCGATGCCCGATCCCAACCTGATCCGCGAAAATACTCTCGGCCGCGCCTATTGCGAGCGCGAGTTGGGCAAGTTCGATCACAAGGAATACGACAACGCGATCGCCGACTTCAAGAAAATCATGGAAGACGGCACCAGCACGCCGCAATACGCCGCGGCGAAGCAAGGACTCTCCACGACCTACGGCAAGATGGGCAAGGCAGAAGAGGCCGCGAAGTTGATGCACTCCCGGTGCTGGATCTGGCGATAAATGGGGCCAGTTGCATGCTTCAATTGCAGACCCTCTTCCAGGCTGAAAAAGCGACCAGTGATCCCGCCAAGAAGGCCGAGTATCACAAGCAAATCATCGACGCTGATGAAGTCCGTGGAGAACGACAAAGAAGGTTGGGCGATCGATGTCTCGGCGGCGTCCAAGTTCCCGAGCAACGCGGTCGAGGAATTCGGCAACTCAAACGATCCGTTCGAGAAGTGGCTGCTCGCCGCGGTTCTGCTCTCGCGCAAAGATGAAGCCGGCGCGGCCAAGTACTATTCCGAGGCGTGCGACAGCGGAAAATATCCCAAGGCTTGCAGGTTCGCCGCTGATATCTATCAGCGCGAGAAACGCTACGATCTGGTTCAGGCGATGCTCGACAAGATCGCACGTCAAGGCGGCGGCGACGCGGCCCAGGCCAACTTTTTGGAGTACAGCCTCGATCACGATCGATGGCAGAAGGGCGGTCGGAAAGATACGGCGCTTGAAG
Organism: uncultured delta proteobacterium; assembly: GCA_963733715.1. Lineage (GTDB taxonomy): Bacteria > Desulfobacterota > Binatia > Binatales > Binataceae > Binatus. The sequence continues at coordinate 334,848 of CAVTEN010000035.1, read as the reverse complement.
ATAAGTGGGTGAAGGACGCGAACGATTACCTGCAGAAAGCTCCCGGCGGTGATCATGCCGCCGAGCTGGAGGTGGCCCTGGCCGAGCGCAAACAGCGGCAAGGCGATCTCCTCGGAGCCGCCGACATGTATTCGAAGGTCAAGGGTGATGCCGAGTTCACCTTCACCGCAAAGTTCAAGGCCGCGGAATGCTACTACAAGATCCTCGTGGGTGCGGCTGCTTCTAAGGACGACAAAACGGCGCCCAAGATCGATACCGATCAGCTCAGAAAACTCGCGGTCGCGGACCTGAACGAATCAATCAAGATGGGACACGACGCCGAGGCGAAAGCTAACACTCCCGCCGCCAAGAAGGCGGTCCGCGAGATTCGCGGAGAAGCGACCTACATGCTCGCTTCGATCCTCGAGGAAGACCAGGAGCATGTTGATTACGCGCAGGTCGCGCCGCTGCTGGTCGGCTACGAGTCGAATTACCCGATGATGAGCGCGAAGTTCCAGGACGTGATCGAATGGCGTATCACGGCGCTCGATCACCTTGGCCGGTACGACGAGGTTAATCGCGACGTTGCCGGGCTCGTCGAGCGCAGCCGCGGCGATGTAGCCAGGGGCGATTTCATCAAGGGACTTGGAATCGACTTCTGGAAGACCGCGCAGGCGGCCAAGGACAATGCGCAGACGGCCAAGGACAGCAATGATCAGAAGGCGTACGCCGACAATCAGAAGGCGTATCTTGCCAACGCGAAGTTGACCGTCACCGCGTACAAGTTCTTCGCGGACATGGCCGATGCCGGCAAAATACCGGTCAAGAATCTGACCGGTACGCTGTCGATCTATGCTCAAGCTCTTCAGGCTACTGATCAGGATCACGAGGCTGACCGGGTTTTCCAGGAAGTCGTGAAAGCTGATCCGGCGTCACCCGATGCGAACGCAGGTCTCGCCCGGATAGCTGAAGCCAAGGGCGACTGGAAGGAAGCAAACGAGCGATGGACCGCGGTGGAAAATACGGCCGCCGAGTCCGACCCTCTCTGGTACGAGGCCAAATATCACCTCGCGCTGATTTACGACAAGCAGGGCAACGTGCAGGGCGCTTGCAGCAAGCTGGCGCAGACGCGCGCCGAGCATCCCACCCTGGGCTCGGAAGATATGAAGGTCAGATGGGACAAGCTGCAACGCTCGTTGTGCCTCGACCATCATCAATAGCGCGGCGATGCTGAGAAAGATTCATCATGTCGGCGTCGTGGTGCCGAACCTCGACGCCGGCTTGAAATTCTGGCGCGACACGCTCGGCCTGCATTTCACGAAGAGCGCGACGATTGAAGAGCAGGGCGTCCGCGCCGCACTGCTCAAAGTGGGCGAGAGTGAGATAGAACTGCTCGAGCCGCTCGATGCCAACAATGCGGTCGGCAAGTTCCTCGCGCGCCGCGGCGGCGGCCTGCATCACGTATGCTTCGAGACCGACGACGTCGCCCGCGAACTCGAAGCGGCGCGCGCCAAAGGAATCCAGCTGATCGATCAAAAGCCGCGCCACGGCCTCGCAGGCATGATCTGCTTCCTGCATCCCAAGGCCACCCGCGGCGTCCTGGTGGAATACGCGCAACCGCTCGCCGAGTAGAAGGAACAGCATGCCGATCTACGAATACCGATGCGCCAACTGCGACCGATCCTTCGAGGCGTTCGTCCGCCCCAGCGACGACAGCGCGCAATGCCCGCATTGCAACGGCTCGAACCTGACCCGCGAAATGTCCACGTTCGCGTCCCGCAGCAACGGCGACACCACCGCCGCGGCCGCATCCGCGATGGCAAACTCCGGCACGTCGAATGGTTTCACAGGCGGCGGATGTAGCGGCGGCGGCTGCGGGTGCCACTAACATTTTGCTTCCCGTTTCCGCCTCTTCCCCTCTCCCCGCAAGGGAGAGGATCGAAGGTGAGGGTCCTTATCCAGCGCGCGATCTTTTCGCGAGCGATTCAAGATTCTGTTCTGCGCCTTCGCTGTGTCACTTCGTCGCCAGAATCATCGGCGACGGCTGATTCGGACTGCGAATCGTCTTCACCCCTCGGAAGCCCGCGGCTTTCAGCCACTCACGATACTCGCGCATCGTGAATATATCGCTGTCAGGACCGGCCATCAGCATGTTGAGCCCGAACAGCATCGGCAGTTCCGGCCCGGTCCGATCATCGTTGGGAATGAACTCCGCGATCAGCAGCATTCCCTTGTCCTTGAGTGCGGCGAAAGATCGTTCGATCAATTTCCGGCCATGCTCGCGCCCTTCGCCGTGGATGATGTGCCCGAGGATCACCAGGTCGAACCGCTCGCGACCGAAGTCCGTCTCGCGCAAGTTGCCTTCGAGATAGTCGTATCGATCCGCGACGCCGAAACGCGTCGTGTACTCGCGCGCGACATCGGTGACACCAGGGAAGTCCGCGACCGTGACCCGCGCCTTGGGTATCGCTTGCGCAAAGGGGATCGACCATGCAGCCGCGCCCGCCGCAACGTCGAGGATGGCGCTGATTCGCCCGCGTGCTTTCTTGTCGAGCGTCGCAACTGCGGACTTCGATCCCATGAACCCAAGTGGAAAGATCGCTCTGACCAAGGTCGAAAAGAACTGAGTCATCTCGTCCTGCGATGGCGGTGGACCAAACCTCCCGCCTTTGACCGTCTCGACGAGGTGTGACCACCACTCGACATTCTGGCGCGCAATCGCGACCGCACCATCCATGTAAAGCTCGCTCGACTTGACCAGGTAAGTCGCGACCGGTGGGGTGAGGCTGTATTTGTCCGCCTTGCGGGTCAGATGCCCAAGCGCGACCAGCGCGTCGAGCAGGCGGCGCATCGCCATCTCATTGGCACCCGCATCGGCGGAGATTTCTCGCGCGGTAACCTTCCCCGCCGCGATCAGATCGAAGACACCAAGATCGCACGCGGCCAGCAGTGTAGCCCCGCGCCACGCTCGATAGTCGAGATCGTAAAAGATCGGAAGCGGCGATGGGACCTTCGAAACTGATTTGGCCACGACTCCCTCCTGGGATTATGGCGAAAGCGATTCGGATTGCCGATGAACTTTTCACACTGGGTGCAGGGGTCACCCCTGCCGCCCGCCGCGCAGGCGATTATTCTCAGCTCTCCTTCCGCGCCTCGAACTCCTTCTTCGCCGACGCCAGCAGTTCCGGCTCCGCGAGCAGATCGTACGCCGTCATCGCCATCGCCTTCGCCACTCGAATCATCGCGTCGTAACCGCGCTTCGAGTCGGCGTGCGCGACGAACGCATCCTCGTGGCAATTGCCCTCGCCGTGGCGCGAGATCGCAAACGCCGGATGCATCGCGGGCATCACGTGACTGACGTCGCCCATGTCGGTGCTGCCGGTCGGGGTGTTCTCCGGCGCCACGACCGATTTCGTGCCGAGCGCCTCGCTATGCGCCGCGTAACGATGCGCGATGCTGAGATTGTTGATCATATTTTTGTAGGCGCCTTCGACTTCGTGCTCGACCCGCGTCCCGGTCGCCATCGCGGCCGCCTCGGCGCATCGGATCACCCGCGCGCCGATCTCTTTTGCGTACTTGCTAGTCTTGGCGCGCGCGAGGAACAGGCACTCGGTCCGCTCCGGGATGATATTTACCGCCTGCCCGCCGTCGGTGATGATGCCGTGGATGCGCGATCCGTCGCGCAGGTGCAGCCGCATCGCATCGACGCTCTGGAAAGTCTGGATCACCGCAGCCAGCGCGCTCGATCCATCCCACGGCGCCAGCGACGCGTGCGCGCTATGTCCATGAAACGTCAGCTTGAGATGCTGAGTCGCGAGCGCAGGCATCGTGCAGAATTCGGCGTCGGTCGGATGCGCCATCATGGCCGCATCGACGCCTCGAAATGCGCCCCTGTCGATCAGTATAATTTTTCCGCCGCCGCCTTCCTCAGCCGGCGTGCCGAGAAAAACGATCCGTCCGGGCAATTGATTCGCGATGCTCTTCAAGCCCGCGACCGCACTAAGCGCGGCGCCCGCAATCAGGTTGTGCCCGCACGAATGCCCGTTGGGCAGCGCGTCGTACTCCGCGAGAATCGCGACGGTAGGACCCTTAGCACCAAACTCGGCGCGAAACGCAGTCTTGAGCCCGCCAACCTCGCGCTCAACCTCGAGCCCCAATTCGGTAGCGGCCTTGGTGAGGATACCTGCAGCGAAAACCTCCTGAAACTTGAGCTCCGGATGCTCGTGAATCTCATGGCTGAGCGCCACGACCTTGTCTCGGTAACTATCAATCGCGCGTGCTATCTCTGCGTGAGCGTCCATCAATGTGCTCCTCTCGATGGCGGGTAGCACTCTGAGTAGCACCGAAGACGCAGACTATCCAACTCTTCCCCTCTCCATTCGGGAGAGGGGAAGAGCGCCGCGCCGAATTAATGCAAAGGTCTCGGAAGAGGGGATGAGACTTCGGCCAGTTATGGAGATCTGCCGATCGAGCAGCTCGCCGCGCCGCACCGCAAGCGGAACGTCGTCGCTCATGCTACGGGCGGACGCGGGCAGCGGGACTGCTTACCGCAGGCGGGGCATGATGACTGATTGCGCCTCGCACCGTTTGAACTATGATCACTACCACTACGCCGACCAACAGCGGCGCAAAGTGGTAGACGTACATCCAGAAGCCCTCGCGCCTGAAGTGACTCTTCACTATCAACTATGGGCGGACGCGGGTTACCGGCTGGAGCGACATCTCCGGGACCGGTTCGCCCTTTTCGACTTTGTGCTGCGCATAGTCCTGCATCGCGGTTACGATTCCCGCGACCGCCTTGCCGAACATCAGGTCGCGATTCTCGCGCGCCCATTCGTTCGAGTACTTGACGCCCTCTGCCACCTGACTCTGGAACTGCGGCGCGACGTATCGCGCGAACAGCTCGTACGAGCGCAGTGTCTTTTCGCGCGTGGTCCATTCATGCGCGAGTCCGAGGATTCCGCCGAAGCCGCCGGTCGCCTGCTGCAGTTCCTTGATTCGCGCGATCGCGTCGTCGGGCGTTCCCACGATAATGCCGCCGCGGCCGTTCATCCGATCGATGTTCATCTCTTCGACCGGCTGATTCGGATATTCCTCGAACTGGATACGCGTGCCGAGCGTGTCGATAAAATAATCGCGAATCCACGAGTTGGCGCCGTCGCGAATATCGTTCATCGCCTCTTCGCGCGTCTCCGCGAGATGAATCGGGAAAACCATCCGCCAATTCTTGCGATCGACGGTCTTGCCATTCTCGGCCGCCGACTCTTCCGCCATCGCCCATCGCTTCATCAGATCGTCCAGTCCCCCCGGCGCATACGACGCCACCGACAGCACGCCGCAGCCGAGCTGTCCTGCCGCAACCATCCCCGACGGCGAAATAGTGCTCGCGACGAAAACCGGCATGTGCGGCTGCTGGAACGGTTTCACCTGCAGATGCGCATCGACCAGCTTGAAATACGATCCGTCGATCGAAATTTTGCCTTGCTCGTTGAACAACCGAAGGATCGCGCTGACGCCTTCGACCATCCGCTTGCGCTGCGTGGTCGAATCTATTCCCTGCATGTGCGCGTCGGCGGCAAGAGCGCCCGGACCGCATCCGAGCATCACGCGTCCGCGCGTCAGATGGTCGAGCAGCGCGAAGCGGTTGGCGACGTGGAACGGGTGATGATAGGGGATGCTGACCACGCCGGATCCGAGCATGATGTGCCGGGTGCGCGTCGCCGCGACCGCCATGAAAATCTCGGGCGACGAGATTATTTCCCATCCCGACGAATGATGCTCGCCGATGAACGCCTCTTCGTAGCCGAGCTGGTCGAGCCACTCGATCAGCTGCATGTCGCGCTCGAAGCAGAGCGTCGGGTTTTCGCCGACGCGGTGGAACGGGGCCATGAAAATTCCGAACTTCATCATTTCTCCTTGGTGGGGACGGGTCTGAAGCGGCGGTCTGGAGCCGCGGCAGGTCCATCAGGTTACGACGAAATCAGAATGCGAAACAAGAAAGCGATTCGGCGGCGCTAAACGATCGTTCAGCAAGATTAACAATTGCTAAGGTTTTGCTGGATTTCCCGACGCACGACCTGAAACTTTGCTTCGGCGAATTCGTCAGACTGTAGAGGATCGCGGATCACGGTCCGGAAAAAAGTGCGGCTTGCTCAATGCCGGAGCAAATAGGATCATTAGATACGATGGCGCGCCGCCGCGGCGAAGCGCTCGCATTGCGATGATAACAACAATTCTTCCAGCCATACGACGCAGGTTGAGTTTCGCAATCACCGTAACGGTGATCGCGCTGACGATCATGATGAGCGGGGTCGAGCCCGCTGCGGCGCAGCTACAGCAGGGTTTGTCGAATCCCCCGCCACCATCATCGAATCCGCCGGCGCTCGTCATCCCGCATAGCCAGGGCAAGGGGCAAGACTCGACGCTCGAGCTGCCGTCGATGCCGGCGAAGCAGAGTGCCGACTCGCTCAACATCCCCCCGCAGATGCCGCAGACCGGACAGTCGCTCGAGGTGCCGACGCGCGAGTTGCGCCAGCAGCCGGGCTACGAACAAGTCACGGTGACGGTCACCGAGCCGAGCGGCACCTACGTCACCGGGCTGCAGAAGGGCGATTTCAAACTCTACATGGACGGGCAGCAGCGCCCGATAGAATTCTTTCGGCAGGACCTCAACACACCAGTTTCGGTCGGCATCCTGGTGGACACTTCTGGCAGCATGACGCCGAAGATTCCGCAGGCGCGAGCCGCGATCGCACAGTTCCTGCGCGATCTGAACGATAAGGACGACGTATTTCTGTTCGCATTTTCCAGCCATCCCTTCCTGCTCCAGCCATTCACGACGAATCACGATCTCGTGATGCGACGGCTCGCATTGCTGCACGCCTACGGCCAGACTGCGCTGTTCGACGTGATCATGCAGGGGCTCCAGATGGTGCAACGCGGGCGCTACGACAAGAAGGCGCTGCTCGTGGTCACCGACGGAATGGACAACACCAGCGCGTCGACCGTGAATGACGTCGTTGCACAGGCGCGGCGCATGGGTGTGCTGGTGTACTCGATCGGAATCGGCAATCCGAACGGGGGCAGCGGCGGAGTTGCCCTCTCGATCGGCCCGTTCATGATTGGCGGCGACGATCCTGAGCACGTTGACGCCGAGACTCTGCACACTCTCTCGACCGAAACCGGCGCAAAGACCTACATCATCCGCGAAGCCGGCGATGGCGAGCAGTTGCGGCGCGCCTGCGAGAACATCAGTCTCGAGTTGCGCGAGCAGTACACGGTTGGGTTTCTTGCGCCCGATCCGAGCGCAGGAGGATACCGCAGCCTGCGTGTAGACGTCCCCGGCAAGCCCGGCGCCGACGTCCGCGTGCGCAAGGGAATCGAAATCGGTAGGTCAGGCTCGTCGCCGACTGGCGTGGATCCCTCGTTCGCCGGCGTACCCTGAAACGATCCAGCTCGCCGACTAGTTACGCTTTTTTCGATACGAACGGCGTGACGAACGCGCGATCCGGATCAGGCAACAGATTCAGGAACTTCAGTTCAGCGAAATCGCCAATCAGCTGAAAACCGGAGAACGCCGCGTTGTCCACCCGTATTCGCCGGAAGTGGGCGAGCTCGAGCCGCATGAAATGACACAACACGGTGCGGATGATGTCGCCGTGCGAGACGAACAGGATGCGCCGCCCGCTGTTCTCGCCGATCGCGCGCCGCACTGCCTCGACGCCTCGCGATTGCACCTGCGCGATCGTCTCGCCGCCGGGCGTCGGCTCGTCCAGCGGATGGTCGCGATAGTTCTGGTACTCGGCGTCCTCGAGCAAATCGTCGTATACCATCCCTTCCCATCGCCCATATTGGACTTCCGATAGCTGCGGGTCCTCGGCGATTGGGACGCCACCGACTCCGGCCGCGATTATCTCCGCCGATTGCCGCGCGCGCGCCAGCGGACTCGTGATGATCAGCTCCGGCTTCAGCAGGCGCGCGAAGGGAACCGAGGCTTCCACCTGCGCGCGGCCTTCAGCATCGAGTTCTACAGGATTGCGGCCCATCACGCGGCCCTCGCGGTTCCACGGGGTCTCGCCATGGCGCATGAAGAGTGCGATTCCTCTCATCCCGTTGCCACCTTTCAGTTTGTCTGCGACGTAAAACGGTCCGAGCGCCATCAGAAGTTCCTCGCGAGATGAAATACCTGCCACCCGAGCAAGAAAATGCGGCGGGATCTCCTCATGAGCTCCCGCCGCAATCAAACCAGATATTCGACTGTTGAAACCAGCCGGCCGTTACCGCGCCGACGCCGTCGCACTCGTGGCTGCAGCCGGTTCCGCATGCGCCGTTCCATTGGCAGGCGCGCCAAAACCGCAGAACGCTTCGTAGTCGATCAGTGTCGTCTGCGTAGGATGCTCGCTGCAGACGGGGCATTTCGGATCTTTGCGGATTTTCAAAATTCGCACGAAGTCCTTGTCCGACAGGGTGTCGAAGTACACCATCTTGCCTATGAGCGGAGACCCCGCGCCGATTATCAACTTGATCGCTTCGAGCGCCTCGATCGATCCGATGAGACCCGGAATCGCGCCGAGCACTCCAGCCTCCGCGCACGACGGCGCCATGTCCGGCGGCGCCGGCTCAGGATACAGGCATCGATAGCACGGTCCGCCTTTGGCTGGGTAGAAAACTGTGGTGTTGCCTTCGAAGCGGAAAATCGCGCCGTCCACCAGCGGCTTCTTCGAGAACACGCACGCGTCGTTGATCAGATATCGAGTCGGAAAATTGTCGCCGCAGTTCACGACGACGTCGTAGTCCTTGACGATGTCCATCACATTGTCGGACGTGAGCCGCACGTCGTGACGGATCACCTTGACGCCCGGATTAAGCGCGTTGATCGCCTTCTGCGCCGACTCTGTCTTCGGCATCCCGACGCGATCGGTCGTGTGGATTATCTGCCGCTGGAGATTCGACATATCGACCACGTCGAAGTCCACGAGGCCGATCGTGCCGACTCCCGCCGCTGCGAGGTACAGCGCCGACGGCGAACCCAGCGCGCCGGCGCCGAGTAGCAGCACCTTGGCGTCGAGCAGTTTCGCCTGTCCTTTCTCGCCGACCTCGGGGATTACGAAATGGCGTGAATAGCGCGTCAGCTCGTCGGCCGTGAACGCGCGATCCGCAATCCACGGCAGGCCGCGATCTTTCCACGCGCTGAAGCCGCCGGTCATGTTGTAGACGTTCTCGTAACCGAGTTCGCGCAGCGTCCGCGCCGCCAGCAGCGAGCGCGTGCCCGACGCGCACTGCAGAATCACCGGAGTCTTGTGGTCGGGAACCTTCTCTTCGATTCGAAGCTCGAGGAATCCACGCGGAATCGCGACCGCCTGCGGAATATGCCCCTGCCGCCACTCGTCGCTCTCGCGCACGTCGACCAGCACGGTGCCGGGCTTATCGATCATTGTGCGCGCTTCGTCGATTCCGATCTGCTTAATCGTCGAGCGCGCTTCGTCGAGAATATTCTTCGAGGTTTTCGCCATAAATTTGTCCGTTCGATCCGTCGGCGGATTCAGTTTCAATATACAACTATAACCACGAGCGCGAGTCACGCTACGCGGCGCGGTGGCCGGCTATCCACCAATCATTCGATGCGATTCGACCAGCGTGCGCATGAAGTTGAGCACCTGCGCGGCATGTCCGCGCGGCGTCACTTCGTGAAAAGCGCGCCGCACGCGAAGATCGGTGTCGAGCACGAACGTCGAGCGCGCCGCATACTTGCCGTTGAGCACGCCAAAAGCGGCGGCGAGCTTTCCATCTTCGTCCGCCAGCAGGATGAACGGCAATGCATGCTTTTCCGCGAACGCGCGATGACGCTCGGCCGAGTCGGTGCTCACCCCGATAACGACGCAGTCCAGCGCCTCGAATTGTTCGATACTGTCGCGAAATTCCTTGCCCTCGACCGTGCAGCCGGGTGTGTCGTCCTTCGGATAGAAATAAACGACGACGTTATGGCCGTGAAAATCCTTGAGCCGGCGCATCTCGCCACGCGCATCCGGCACCGCGATTTCGAGCGCCGTCGAAATTTCGGGAATGCCGTTCGCGTCAGCCGGCGGCATGCGCTTCCACCTCGGCAATCGATCGCCGCTTGGTAAACTTGATCGCCGCGTTGTCGATGTTGATCGAGCATAGCGACCCGCACATCGTGCAGACGTTGGAACCCGCCGCCTCGCTCTCTTCCTTGTAGCGGCGCGCCTTGTCCGGGTCCATCGCCATCGCGTACATGCCTTCCCAGTTGAGCGCCTTGCGATATCGCGACATCTGATCGTTCCAGACTTTCGCCGCGCGCACGCCCTTCACCAGGTCGCCCGAGTGCGCCGCGATTCGGGTCGCGATCACGCCCTCGCGCACGTCGTCGATATCCGGCAGCCGCAGATGCTCGGCCGGCGTCACGTAGCACAGAAAATCGGTGCCGGCCGCAGACGCCATCGCGCCGCCAATCGCACCCGTGATGTGATCGTAGCCGGGCGCGACGTCGCAGGTCAGCGGCCCGAGCACGTAGAATGGCGCGCCTCCGCAGACTCGCTTCTCGAGCTTCACGTTGGCCGCGATTTGGTCGAGCGGCACATGCCCCGGACCCTCGATCATCACCTGCACGCCCATCGCGCGTGCGCGTTCGCCTAACTCGCCCATCACCAGCAGCTCGCCGATTTGCCCGCGATCGGTAGCGTCGCCGGTGGCGCCCGGCCGCAGCCCGTCGCCGATCGAAATAGTCACGTCATGCTCGCGCAGCACCGCGCAGACCTCGTCGAAATGCTCGTAAAGCGGATTCTCGTTGCCGGTGCGCTCGATCCACGACGCCAGCATCGCGCCGCCGCGCGACACGATTCCCTCGATCCGCTGATGCGCGCGCAGCTGCCGCACGCTCTCGCGCGTGACGCCGCAATGGAGCGTCATGTAATCGACGCCCTGGCGCGCCTGCCGCTCGATGACATCGAGAAAGTATTCGATCTCCATCTCCATGATCGAGCGCTCGGAGCCGAGCTGGTAGATAGGCACCGTGCCGAGTATCACCGAGCATCGCGAGAGTAGCTCGACGCGGATTTTGTCGAGGTCGGTGCCGGTCGAAAGATCCATCACCGAGTCGGCGCCATAGCGGACCGCGGTGTAAAGTTTCTCGACTTCTTCTTCGATCAGCTGATGGAAGTTCGACGCGCCGATGTTGGCGTTGACCTTGGTGCGCAGGCCCTTGCCGATTCCAATAGCTCTGAAGTCGTGATGGAGGTTGTGCGGGATCACGACCTCGCCGGTCGCGACCAGCGCGCGAATTTCTTCGGGCGAGAAACCTTCGTCCTCGGCAACTTCGGTCATCTGCCGGGTAACAATATTTTTGCGGGCGGCCTCAATCTGGGTCATCGCGTCACCTCCGCGGCCGTCAAGCGCACGGCCGTGAATCTTAAGTATAGCTCAATCGTCGCCGTACTCGATGCCGTTCTTCTCGCACAGCGCGCGCAGTTGCTGGATCATCCGCTCCGCGCGCGCCAGGTGCGCCATCGCGATAAAGTTGGCCAGCGCCACGAGGGTCAGCGCTCCCGTCGCCCAGTACATATGACTGAGCACGTCGCCGCCGTGAATCACGCCGACGCCCTTCGCGTAGGCGATAAACAAAACGATCAGGCCCGCCAGGGTCAGGCCAATAGTCACTCGCGTCATCTTGCTATTTGCCGCTGCGGACAGGATGCCGGTCGATGGCAGTGAGGTCGTCGATATGGTCCGGCGCTTCCGCGTAATGCTTGGGCGCTTCGCGATTGGTGTAGTTCTTCATCTCCGGCCGCTGCGGGTCGTACACCCTGGCGTTTTGCTCGCGGTACCACTCGAGCATCTCGTTCATGTTACCGTCGCGGCCCTTCTCGGCCAGCACGCGCGAGCGATGCATCAGCAGTTCCTTCTGCTCGACGAAATCCTTGCGGTCGAAACCCCAGATGCGCGGATGCACGTAGGTGTCCATTCGAATCGCGTCGCACGGGCACGCCTCGACGCACAGCCCGCAGTAGATGCATCGCAGGGTGTCGATCTCGTAGCGCACCGGAAATTTCTCGACGTGCGGATCGGGCGACTCGCCCGCCTCAATATATATGCACTGCGCCGGGCACGCGGTCGCGCACAGAAAACACGCGGTGCATCGCACGGAAGAATCTTCGCGCAGCGTCAGCCGATGACTGCCGCGAAAATTGTCGGGATAGTGCTTGCGCTCCTCGGGATATTGGGTAGTCGAAGTCGCATTAACGTCCTTCTTCATCCCGAACAGATGCGCGGTATGCAGCATGAGGTTGCGCACGAAGTGATAGTTGGTAATCGCAAGACCTCGCAGGATTTCGGGGATATAAATCCGCTCCCAGAAGGTCATTTGTTCGCTTCGCTGCATCTCTAAACCAGCACCAAATCCATTGTCTGAAGGGGGTTTTCTGCGCTCACCGCAGCTTCGCCGGACTCCGAAACTAAACTATAGGGAGTCCTCGGAATTGCAGTCAAGTTGGATGTCACCTGCGCCGCGCATCAAGCGACGAATCAATTCTGCGCGTCAGGCTTCATCGCGGGTTCGGACGGCTTCAACCATGCGTGATGGTAGTAGCCATTCTTGTCGATCGTCGGCGGTGGCCCAGTACCCTCGACCCGGTAGTTCAAGATCTGCTCGCTTTCGGGGGTGCCCTCGTCAACTTCCACCGGGAAGCCTTCGAGCTTCGAGGGCACTTGCCGCATCACCGAATCAATATTCTTCTGATCATCCACCTCGATCAGAATCGCCGCCTCGTTCCGTCCATCGACTTCACCGGTGACGACACGCACGTGCGGTATCTTCATCAGCTCCGCGCGATGCCGCTTGCTGACGGCCTCGGCGTCCCGCAAATCCAGCGCCGCCTGCTCCTGCTCCGGCGTCTCCGCGACGACACTCCGCGCGAAGCAACCCACGAACGTCATCACGATCAAACCCGCCGCAATCTTCCCGACTTTCATCTAAAAAAATAATTCCGGTCCCCCTTCCCACTATGGGAAGGGGTTAGGGGTTAGGTTCCTACGACTTCAACCGCGTGTACAACCGCGCAGGATTCTCCTGCAAAATCTTCCTCGCCACGCTCGCATCAAACTCCTTCCTCCCCGCCGTCAAACTCACCGTATGCGGGAACCTGCCATCAAAATGCGGATAGTCCGACGCGTACAGAATATGCTCTGCGCCAACGGTTTCCACCACATACGGCAACGTCTCCTCGTCAGGATCGCACGAGATAAAAAAATTCTCGCTGCGAATCACCTCCGACGGCTTGCGATGCAGAAACGGCACGTACTCCGGCATCAGCTCGTAATGCTCGTCGAGCCGCTCCATCCAGAACGGCAGCCATCCCACGCCCGCCTCGAGAAACGCAACGCGCAGTTTCGGGAAAATGTCGAGCACGCCGCCGCCGACGAGCGCCGCGATCCCGCGCATCACCTCGAACGGATTGGTCGCCGAATGCTGGATGAAAAGATTGTTGCCCATCTCGAAGGTGCCCATCCCATACGGCGGACGCGCCGTGCCGCCATGAAAACACGCGGGCAAATCCGTATCGACGCACGCTTTCCAAATCGGATGGAACGCGGGATGGTCGAGCAGCTTGTCCTCCATATGCGCCGACAGGTAGATGCCGACGCACCACGGCTCGTTCGCGACGCGCCGGATTTCCTCGGCCGCCCGCTCTGGCGCGCGCATCGGCACAATCGCAACGCCCTTCAGACGCGCGGGATACGCCGCGCAGTAGTCGGCGAGCCATCGATGGTACGCGCGAATCATCGCGACTTCGAAATCGACGCTCGGCAGCGCGCAGAAACTCGACACCACCGTCGCGAACAGCACCGCGACGTCGATTCCCTCGCGCTCCATATCCTTGATGCGCACGTGGGGATCGAAGCCGCCGCGCATGTCGGGCTTCTCGCCATGCGGCTTGCGTCCGGTCCGCATCAGCGGCTTGTCGAGGCGCCGCGATACCGAGCGGCCGTCCGGTGTTCAGCTGGTGGAAGTATCCGAAAAAATATTTCGATGCCCGCGTCGCTGCGATCTTCTTCAGATCGTCCAGCTCGGGCTTGAACTTGCTCTCGAGGTATTCGTCATAGAGCTCGTTCGGCTCCATCACATGCCCGTCGGCGTCGATCACTCTGTTGCCGTTGAACATTCGATCCACTTATCGCGCCTGATAGAGCGAAACTCAAGCCAGAGCTTCCAACGGCGCTGGTCATTGATTCAGTCTGTGGCTATTTTCCAATTCAAATGCGAAGCAAACGGAAGGGCCGAACTGGCGCGGAAACCCATTTTTTGAATGTCGACCTCGATATCTATTCCAACACAGATCTGGAGCCACTCGTCGCTGCGATGGGCGAGAAAGTGGATGTATGCTTCGTCGGACGCGTCAAACGAACTTACCAGGCGCATCTTGAGCTGTGGGATTCCGGGTTGTCTCAAAGTGCAGCTTCGATAATTTGCGGCTTCTGCGCGCTGATTCGGAAACTGCCGAAGGCGGCGGTCAAGTTATGGATTGGCGCCAAAGTCCGCGATTTCAACGTGGGCGAGCAAGCGGCAATGCAGCCGCATTCCTACGAGGTCGCCCTCGCGCCGGAGACAGTAAGGGCCGCCGCCGAACTAAACGCGCGAATCGTACTAACTGTCTATGCGCCGGACACCCGTGAGCGCGAGCAGCGAACGCTACCAGCGTCATCCTGACGACCTGAGCAGCGCGAGGGGAGGAATGGATCTCGGACAGCTTCGCGCTACGCGAAGCCGGTTCCGGTCTCTGAATCCGCGCGCTTCGCGCGCACTTCCGCCGCATCCAATAACAAACCCGGCTGTCGCGCATCGCACGCGCCAAACTCAAGCCAGCGGGACTCGCTTGCGATTCCGTTCAGCCATATAGCACCCTGCAATCGCGCCGCTATAAAATGTCCGGCTGGAGAGTCGCATCGCGCATGAACGAGAGAGAGAAAGAGGCGCTGTACATCGTCCGCCGCCTGGTCGATTCCGGCTTTCGCGCCGTTTTCGCCGGCGGATGTGTGCGCGATCGAATCCTCGGCGTCGAGCCCAAGGACTACGACATCGCCACCGACGCGCGTCCCGAAGTGGTGCAGGAACTTTTCGATCGCACGGTCGCGGTCGGCGCGAAGTTCGGCGTGATCGGCGTAGTTCTCGACGGCGACAAGCCGATCGAAGTCGCGACCTTCCGTGCCGACGCCGAATACACCGACGGACGCCGGCCTTCGTCGGTGCGCTTTGGCGCGATCGAAGAAGATGCGATTCGCCGCGACTTCACTATCAACGGGATGTTTTACGATCCGATCGCCGATCGGCTGATCGATCTGGTCGGCGGGATGCGCGATTTGCGCGCCGGAATTATCCGCGCGATCGGAAATCCTTACGACCGTTTCGAGGAGGACCATCTGCGTATCCTGCGCGCTGCCCGCTTCGCCGCGCGTATGAACTTTACGATCGATCCCGCGACCTGGGACGCGATGAAAGTAGCGGCGCCGAAAATTGTAAATATCGCGGCCGAGCGAATCGGCGAAGAAATCGTGATGATGATGACCGAGGGCGCCGCCGCGCGCGCGATGGACCTGATGATGGACAGCGGCCTGATGCAAATTCTGCTGCCCGAGGTCGTCCGCATGCGCGGATGCGAGCAGCCCGAAAATTTCCATCCCGAGGGCGACGTTTACACGCATACGCGGATCGGCGTCGCGATGCTGCCGGCGAACTGCAGCGAGACTGTCGCGTTCGGAATCCTGCTGCACGATATCGCCAAGCCGCAATGCCGCGCGGTCGTCGGCGACAAGGTCACGTTCTATGGGCATACCGACGAGGGCGCCGTGATCGCCGCGAACATGCTCGCGCGGCTGAAGCGATCGCGCGCGGTGCAGGAGCGCGTCGCGTACCTGGTGAAGAATCATCTGAAGCTCTGCATGGCGCCGCGGATGCGTCCGGCGACGCTCAAACGCATGCTCGCGGAAGACGGCTTCGACGAATTGATGGACGTGGCGTTCATGGACGCGATGGCGTCGAGCTCGTACCTCGGCTACTGGCATTTTTGCCGCCGCGCGATGACGACGATGACGCCGGCTGAGATTCGTCCGCCGCGTTTGATTGGCGGCGAGGACCTGAAGCAGTTGGGGTTCACGCCGGGGCCGCGCTTCAAGGAAATTCTGAAGGACGTCGAGGACCATCAGCTCGACGGCGCGCTCGAAACCCGCGAAGCCGCGCTCGAATACGTGCGCGCCCATTACGACACAAGCGCCGCCTAGGTGCTGCGCGCCATCGCCATAACCAAGCGCTTCGGCCGTACGCTCGCGCTCGACGGCGTCGATTTCGAGGCGCGTCCCGGCGAGATCCACGCGCTGGTCGGCGAGAACGGCGCCGGCAAAACCACGCTGATGAACGTGCTGGCCGGCTCGCTCGCGCCCGACCGCGGCGAGGTCCTCCTCGACGAGCAGCCGCTGCAGGCAGGCTCGCCGCGCGCTGCGCTGGCGGCCGGGATTGCGGCGGTGCATCAGAGCCCGATGCTGTTCGAGCGGATGACGTGGGAGGAAAATCTCGCGCTCGGCGGCTTCGACACCGGCGGCGAATTGTTGGACCTCGAGGCGGTCGCGGCGCGGGCGCGTGCGCTCGCCGCGAAGCTCGGATTTGAGCTGCCGCCTGCCGGGCACCACGGTCGAGAATCGTTCTGTCGCCGAGCGCGTCCGGCTCGAAGTGCTGCGCGCGCTCAGCTTCAATCCGCGCGTCCTGATTCTCGACGAGCCGACCAGCGTGCTCGCGCCATCGGAGCTGACCGCGTTCCTCGACTTGCTGCGCAACCTGCGCGGCGAAGGCAGAATCGTCGTGCTGATCACGCACAAGCTGGCCGAGGCGATCGCGGTCGCCGATCGAATCACCGTCCTGCGCCGCGGCCGCGTGGTCGCGCGCACGACTCCAGCCGAGACCAGCGAGGAAAAACTCGCCGGGCTGATGATCGGCGAAATCGTGATTCAGCCCGATGCAGCCGCGACGCCGTTGCAACCGGGCGAGCCTGTGCTGCAAATCGAAAATCTATCGCTCGCCGATCACACCGGACGACGGATTCTCGACGGGCATATCGTTTCGCGTCGCCGCCGGCGAGATCGTTGGCGTTGCCGGCGTCGACGGCAACGGACAGACCGAGCTGGTCGAATTGCTCGCCGGCGTGCGCAAGCCGAGCGACGGCAAAATAATTTCAGCCGGCGCGATGGCGGTGATACCGCAGAATCGCGACCTCGACGGGCTGATCCTCGACATGCGGCTGTGGGAAAACCTGATTCTCGCGCGTCCGCTCCGGGAGCGGGTGACGTCGCATGGATGGCTGAACACTTCGCGCGCGATCGATCTGTCGCGCGAGCTGATCGAGCGTTTTCGGATTCGCGCGCCCGGTCCCGAGACGATTGCCGGCGCGCTTTCGGGCGGTAATCGCCAGCGCCTCGAGGTGGCGCGAGCGATCGCGTCGCAGCCGCAGGTGATCGTCGCGCACAATATCTGCCGCGGCCTCGATCTCGCCGCGACCGCGGAAGTGCATCGCACGATTCTCGACTTCGCTGCGGCCGGCGGCGCCGTGCTGCTGATTTCGAGCGACCTCGACGAGTTGCTCGCGATCTGCGGACGGCTGCTGATTATCAGCCGCGGAAAAATCCGCGAGACGAGTCCCGACGAGCGCGATCCCGAGCGGCTGGGCCTGCTGATGGCCGGGGCGCGCGACTGATGCTGTCCTCGATTGCGAAACCGTTCGCGGCGCTGGCGCTCGCGTTCGCATTGATCTCGATCGTGCTCGCCGCGCTCGGCGCAAATCCATTCAGCGTGTTCGCGGCGCTCGGCGAAGGCGCATTCGGCAACTGGTACGCATGCGTCGACACGATCGTGAAATCCTGCCCGCTGATTTTCACCGGGCTCGCCGTCTCGATCGCATTCTCGGGAGCGCTGTGGAATATCGGCGCCGACGGACAGCTCACGATTGGCGCGATCGCAGCCGGCGCAATCGGGACGCATCTCGGCGATTTTCCGCATTCGATTGCAGTCGCGATCATTCTCGCTGCGGGCGCGCTTGGCGGCGCGGTCTGGGGCGGCATCGCCGGATGGCTGCGCGCGCGACGCGACGTCAACGAAGTGATCAGCACGATCATGCTGAACTTCGTCGCGGTGCAGATGCTCAGTTGGATGGTGCACGGGCCGCTGATGGAACCGTCGCGCGCGTATCCGACCAGCTCGCCGATCGCATCCGCCGCGCAGCTCGAATTCTACTTCGCGCCGAGCCGCCTCAACCTCGGGATGCTGCTGGCGGTCGTGCTCGCCGGCGCGTGCTACATGCTGCTGTTCAACACCAGCGCCGGATTCGAGCTGCGCGCGATGGGCCGCAACCGGCGCGCCGCGACATTTTTCGGTATCAGAATTCCAGCGCTCACAGTTTGGGTGATGGCGTTGTCGGGCGCGCTCGCAGGGCTTGGCGGCGCGGTGCAGGTGTCCGCGATTTCCCATCGACTGTACGAGAAGCTCTCGCCCGGCTGGGGTTTCGAGGCGATCGCGGTCGCATTGGTGGCGCGCCTGAATCCGCTCGCTATCGTTCCCGCCGCGCTGCTGTTCGGCGCGCTCGACAACGGCTCGCAGGCGATGCAGCGGACGCAGGGAATCTCGCCCGAGCTGGTGCAGGTGATCCAGGCTCTCGTGATTTTGATCATCCTCGCCTTCGACACGCCCGCGTGGAGCGGATTGCGCGAGAATATTTTCGGCGCTTCCGGTGATGACGCCGCCACAGTGCCGCCGGTTGCGGAGATGCCCGATGCTTGAAGCGTTCCTCGTCTCCGTGATCACGATGGCGACGCCCATCCTGCTGGCCGCGCTTGGCGAGTTGCTGGTCGAGGAAAGCGGCGTCGTCAATATCGGTATCGAAGGCGCGATGCTCTCGGGCGCATTCGCCGCGCTCACGATCGCGTTTTTCAGCGGCAGTGACGGGCTCGGGCTTGGCTGGCGCAATCGCGGCAGGCGTCGCGATCAACGCGATCTTCGCGGTCCTGGTCGTGAATCTCGCCGTCAACCAGGTCGTCACCGGAACCGCAGTCAGCATCCTCGCGCTGGGCTTGACCGGAGTTTTCTATCGCAAGCTGTTCGGCGTGACCGGCAAGGCGTTCATGGTGGCGCCGATCGCGAAAATCCCGCTCGGTCCGCTCGCGCGAATCCCGCTCCTCGGCCCGGTGCTCTTCGATCACAACGCGCTGGTGTATTTCACGTTCATTCTCGTGCCCGCGCTCTGGTACGTGATCGCGCGCACGCGCTACGGACTTCGGCTGCGCGCTTGCGGCGAGCGTCCCGAAGCGGCCGACGCGCTCGGACTCGGCGTAATCGCAATCCGCTGGCAGGCGCTGCTCGTCTCCGGCGCGCTGACCGGCCTGGCCGGCGCGTTCCTGACGCTCGCGTACGCCAACACCTTCGTCGAGAACATCTCGGCCGGCCGCGGCTTCGTCGCGCTGTCGGTGGTGATAGTAGGACGCTGGAATTCGTGGGGCCTCGCGGCCGCATCTCTCCTATTCGGCGCTGCGATGGCGCTCAATTCGGCTTGCAGGCCCTCGGCACCGTCGTTCCGTACCAGCTATTCCTCGCGCTGCCCTATGCGCTGACTCTGGTGGTACTGGCAGGATTCGGCGGCCAAGCCGCGGCCCCCAGCGCGCTCGGAGAGCCCTATCGGCGGCAATAATCCGGCTCCTGATCACGCGCCGGATTTCTGAGCCGACTATTCGGTGTTTTTAGTCATCGTAAGTGCTTAATTTATCAAGCTTTTCTATAACTATTCGTTAATTTTTCGTCCATGTATCCGAGCCCTCATTTTCGCGTCTAACTAGATAGAGGTACGAGCAATGAAACGAAAAATACTGACGGGCTTGGCAGCCCTGTCGCTCCTCGTTTGTTTGATTTCGACTCAGGGCTGCTACGACGAAATATTACGGCGGCTACGGTTACGGCGGTGGATACCCTTCGCTACGGCTACGGCTGGGGCCATCCATACTACGGTGGATACGGTTGGGGTCACGGATGGGATCATGATCGATGGGGTCATGGGGTGGATGGGGTCATGATGGACACGACTTTGCTGGTGGTCATGGCGGATTCGGCCATGATGGTGGATTTGGTCACGGTGGCGGATTCGAAGGGCATGGTGGTGGCGAGTTCGCGCATTCAGGACATGGCGGCGGACGCCATCGCGGCTGACCCAAATGGGCATCGAATTTCACCGCACAATCGTGTAATGTGGATTCGATGCCCACTCCTCTACTCTCACTTAGAGATTCCTCATTTCCGATGGCGGATTGCTCGCCTTGCGGCAAATCGGTGCTGACGTATGTCGCGCTCGACGACGACGGCGCCGAACGCCGCATCTGCGTGCATTGCGATACTCCGATCGCCGAAAATCTCAAGTGGGTCTCGCCCGGCGAGCTCGAGCAGGCGGGCTACTATTTTGGCCCGCCGCCCGCCGGAGGGCGAGAAGGGCGGATGCAGCACCGGCTGCGGCAGTTGCAGCGTCAAGAAGAACTGAGCGCGCCGGTCTGGCGCAGCGCTTCATACACGACAATCGAAACCGCGTTGGAGAGATTCAGGCTGCGCACGCCTGCCTCGAAGATTGGAATCCGATAGGCGCGGTCCGTTCTCTCGGACAGGAATTCTTTGCCGAGACCTTTCGTCTCGCCGCCGAAGAACAGGAAGTCGCCTCGCTTGTACTGCGCGTTGAGATATGACGCCGGACCGTGCGTCGAGAAAAACTTCGATTTCGCGCGCGGTGAATCGTGATATGTCGCGGCGAACTCGTCCCATCCTTCGTAGGTGCGCAAATCCACCAGCGGCCAGTAATCCAGCCCAGCGCGCTTGAGATAGCGATCCTCGAGCGAGAATCCCAGCGGGCCCACCAGGTGCAGCCGAGCTTTGATCGCGGCGGCCAGGCGCGCGATCGATCCGGTGTTCTGCGGAATCTCGGGACGAACCAGGACGATGTGCAGATTCGGCTCGGCTAGATGCATCAGGAGTTGCGTGCGGGCGCGCCGCCGAGCGGATACCGACGACCCCGGAGATTCAGGTAGAAGCGGCCGGCGTCGTCGGACTCGAAGCGGTCGCTCAGATGGTAGTAGGCAGAACGGAGAAAGCGCGCGCGAGCATCTCCGCCTTTGACGCGCGCATACAGCACGTTGCCGGCGCCGACTTCGAGCGCGGCGGGATCGAGCGGCTCGCGAGTGTCGTCGTTCAGCACCATCACGAATCCCCCCAGCTCGTCATCCTCGAGCGCCTTGACGACGTACGGCGTGTCCTCGACGGTGATCGACGCGCGCTCTTCAGCGACTTGCAGATAGTAGCTGCCGTCGGGATTGCGCTTGATGCTCTGGCTGAACAGCAGCGCGATTCGCGGATTGTCGATCCGCTCGTCGTCGCTGTACCAGTTGCCGTCGCGCCGAAACGAGATTTTCCCCGATTCGACGGTATAGAATCCTGCCCGCGGCATTATGTTTCTCACTTCTCACGGCTATCGAGGATGATCGTTACCGGGCCGTCGTTGACGAGATCCACTTCCATCGTGGCGCCGAACTCGCCCGTTTCAACTTTAACATCGCGAGTCCGCGCGAGCGAGAGAAAATGCTCGTAGAGGCGGCGCGCTTCGTCCGGCGCGGCGGCTTTGGTGAACGACGGCCGCCGGCCTGAGTTGGTATCGGCCAGCAGCGTGAATTGCGACACGACCAGCATCGCGCCTTCGGCTTGCGCAATCGACAGATTCATCTTGCCGGCGTCGTCGGCGAATATGCGCATCCCGACGATTTTATCCGACCAGGAACGCCGCGTCCGCATCGCTGTCGCCGCCGGCAACTCCCAGCAGCACGACGAATCCGCGCCCGATTTTGCCGACGACGCGCCCCTCGATTCGCACCTCGGCGCGGCTGACGCGTTGAACAACTGCCCGCATACTTGCGTCATATAGTAGAGACCCCCAAGCCCGCACCAGCCTGACCCTTGAAGGCGAAAAGCCTTTGTGGTCAGCGCGGGCGCTCGCGTACTATAATTTGACCGACCATGATTCCTGTCTTGTTCCACCTGGGCCCGCTGACCGTTTACAGCTATGGGCTGATGATGGCGCTGGGATTCCTGGCGGCCGACTACGTTATCCGCCTCGAATGCATCCGGCGCGGCTTCGACCCCGAATATTCGTCGTCGATCGTGATTGCGGCCGCGGTGGCCGGGCTGATCGGATCGCGCGTCTACGCCATCCTGGACGACCTGCCGACCTACCTTGCCGATCCCAAGTCGATGATCTTTTCGGGCTCGGGATTCGTGTTTTACGGCGGCATGATCGGCGGACTCCTCGGCGCGTACCTGGTTTCGCGCTGGTATCGAATCGGGCTCGGCGTGACGATGGACATGTGCGGGCCCGCGCTCGCGATCGGACAGGCGATCGGCAGAATCGGATGCCAGCTCGTCGGGCGATGGCGACTGGGGCCTGCCGTCCACCGTGCCGTGGGCGATGTCGTATCCCAAGGCGATAGTCGGCTGGAACTCCGACACGGTGCTGAAGCTGGACGATCATTATCGCCTCGTTTCGGGCTATTTTCCCGGCGTCCGGGTGCATCCGGCGCCGATTTACGAAACTATTCTGTATGTCGGCGTGTTTACAATACTGTGGTCGATGCGCAAGACGTCTCATCCGCCGGGCCGCATGATGTATCTGGTACCTGCTGCTCGGGGGCGCCGCGCGCTTCATGGTCGAGTTCTGGCGAATCAATCCGCGAGTCTTCTACATGCTCAGCGAGGCGCAACTGATTGCGTTCGCGATGATGGTCATCGGCGGAGTCGCGTTGATTCTCACCCGGGAAAAAGCTCCGCCGCAAAGGATCAGGGCGAGAAAGTCAGTCGTGAGGCGTTGGAGCGGCTCGCGCCTGAACCCGATGGAGATTAGAGACAGAATCCTCTACCTGGTCGCGGGTATCGTCGTGATGACTGGACTCGCGCTGGTCGTGCTCAGCGGGCATCGCGGCGCGCGTATCGCGACTCCATCGGGAATCGGCAGCGGGTCCGAGGCTCCGGTGGCGGCAGGCAGCCAGGCGGCGGATTTCAAGCTCGAGAAGCTCGACGGGACGACAGTTTCGCTCGAATCGCTGCGCGGCAAAGTTGTTTTTCTGAACGTGTGGGCGACCTGGTGCGAGCCCTGCCGCGAGGAAATGCCCTCGATGCAGACGCTGTACGACGACTTCAAGGGCAACAAGGATTTCGTGATGCTGGCGGTCAGCCAGGACGTCAAGGGCCGCGCGGCGGTCGCGCCGTACGTCGCGAAGAACGGCTATCACTTCACGATTCTGCTCGATCCGGAGAACAAGATCGGCGAGATTACGACGTGAGCGGCGTGCCGGAAACGTTTATAATCGATCGCAAGGGACAGATTGTCGCGCATCATATGGGCGCATTTGATTGGTCGCGGCCCGACGTCAGGGACGCGCTGCAGCAACTGCTCGACTCAAAACAGGGGTAATAACGGACTGTCAACGTAACGAAAGGCGACGTCGCGAGCGTATGCATCAGGACGCCGCATCTGCTTAAATGAACAACTCAAATCAAGGTTTCCGACAGTGGTTAAATGTCAATGATTAAAAGACATCGATGGTCCATCACGTTGGCGGTTTCGCTGGTCGCCTGCTTCCTCGTCCTGCAAGAGGTCGCCGTGCGCCGAGCCCAGGCGCTCTCGAACGACACCTACCAGGAGCTCGACACGTTCGCGAGCGTGCTCGCAATCGTGCAGAAGAACTACGTTGAACCGGTCACGACCAAAAAGCTGATCGACGGCGCAATCAGCGGGATGCTGGCGTCGCTCGACCCGCATAGCGCGTACCTGACGCCCGACCTGTATCGCGACCTCGAAGTCGAGACGCGCGGCAGCTTCGGCGGGCTCGGAATCGAGATAACGATCAAGAACGGCGCGCTGACTGTGGTCGCGCCGATCGAGGACACGCCGGCCTATCACGCCGGAATCAAGGCCGGCGACCAGATCATCAAGATCGACGACGACTTCACCAAGGACATGTCGCTCACCGACGCCGTCAAGCGGATGCGCGGGCCCAAAGGCAGCAAGATCAAGCTGACGTTGCATCGCAACGGCGTGCCCGAGCTGTTCACCGTCAGCCTCGCGCGCGACGTCATCAGGATTCAGTCGGTCAAATCGAAGATGCTGCCCGATGGCTATGGCTACATCCGCGTAACCACTTTCCAGGAGAACACCGGCGAGGGCGTCGAGAAGGCGATCGACGAGTTCGAAGCGAAGGACCATGGCAAGGTCAAGGGACTGGTCTTCGACCTGCGCGACAATCCGGGCGGACTGCTGAACCAGGCGGTGAAAGTCTCGGACGATTTCCTCGACGGCGGCCTGATCGTCTATACGCAGGGACGCGAGGAGAATCAGCAGCAGAAATACTTCTCGCACAAGAAGAAAGATTTCGTTGACTACCCGATGGTGGTGCTCGTCAACGGCGGCAGCGCCAGCGCGAGCGAAATCGTTGCCGGCGCGTTGCAGGATCAGAAGCGCGCGGTGATTCTCGGCACCCAGACCTTCGGCAAAGGCTCGGTGCAGACGATTCTGCCGCTCGACGATCATTCGGCGCTGCGCCTGACGACGGCGCGCTACTACACTCCGCCGGCCGCTCGATCCAGGCCGTGGGTATCACGCCCGATGTCGATGTTGCGCCGCCCAAGGAAACGCTCGCGTCGATAACGCAGGAAGGCGGCGAGTTCGACGAGAATCCGGAAATCCACGAGAGCGACCTGCCGCATCATTTCCAGAACGGGCAGAAGAAGGGTGACAAGAATCCCGCGCCGGGCGAGAGTGCGGCTCCCGCAACCGGGCCCGACAAGAGCAACAAGGACCCGGGGCCAAGGGCGCCAAGGCAAAAGAGGAAAAGGACGTGCAGCTCGATCGCGCGATCGACATCCTGAAGCATTGGAACACGTTCAAGCTCCAGCTTGCCAAGGGCGAATTGCAGTCCGCATCGGCGGCCGAGGCGAGCAAGTCGAAAGGCGACTAGACCGCGCAATAGAAGAGTTCGCAACGCGCCGGGCATCATGATGATGTCCGGCGCTTTTTTTCATGCGGGCGCCGTGTGTCGGCGTCCGGCGCGATCAAGCCGAACTTGCCCATGATCACCTGATGCTGCCCCTCCATCCGGCGCAGTATGTCGAGCATCACTTCGTCCTGCTGCTCGAGATGCGACATGATTGATTTCAGCTCCTCCTCAGCCTTGCAGATTGATCTCGTAGTCCTGCTCGGCCATCAGCCGGTCCTTCGCAGCCTGCCGATTCTGCGACATCATGATGATCGGCGCGGCGTACGCAGCCTGAAAACTGAGCGCGAGGTTGAGCAGGATGAACGGGTAGGGATCCCAATGATTGATGTAGCCGATGACGTTCAGAGCTGATCCAAATCGCCAGGATGATCGACTGCACGATGATGAACGGCCAACTGCCCATCACCGTCGCGAGCCGATCCGCGATTCGCTGACCGGTGGTCAGTTTCTCGGCATCAATCTGGTTGATATTGATGACAGGCTTATGCCGATGGACGTGCCGAATGCGCTGCCGTTCCCATTTCTCGACGACTGGCGCGTGGTCGTTGGTCATTGATTCCTCCCTCCAGCGAACGATCGCGTCTGGATCGCGTCCCGCTCGGGAAGGGTTAGGGGTTAGGTTTTCCGGCGCATCTACAATCCCTACTATTCGCGTCAGATGCTAGCCTCTATTTCCGGGACAATCAGCATGGGACGACGACGATTTGTTATCACCGGCACCGGCGCGGGCGTTGGCAAAACCACAATCGGATGCGCGCTCGGATTCGCGATGCGCGCCCGCGGTCTGCGCGTCGGCGTGATGAAACCGGTCGACACTCTCGAATCAAAAGATGCGCAAGCATTAGCGCTGGCCGTCGGTTCCACAATGCCGATGGATTTGATCTGCCCCTATCGCTACAGCACACCGCCCGCATCTGCGGATGCGCCCGACCTCGCGCACATCGCAGAATGCTTTAACGAAATCGCCGCGCAAAGCGACGTCATGCTGGTGGAAAGCGCCAGTACGCTCGACTTCGCCGACCTGGCCGCAACCCTCGACCTCGAAGTAATTTTGGTGATCGGAAATCGCCCCGGATGCGCCGACGCAGCGACGATCACGATCCAACACTGCAGGGATCGCGGACTAAAACTCGCCGGCTACGTCCTCTGCGATTGCGATCCAGCTACCGCCGTCGACGAGGAGTCACTCCAACAAACCCTCAAAGCCCCGTACCTCGGCCGTATGCGTCATCGCGAGCCGCTGCCCCGCCCAATCGTCGAAAAGCTTATCTAAGGATTCGCGCTCTCTCCCCAAACCCGAACCTGAGAGCGAAAGGTCGTCCTCGACATTTCGCGATTTCTCCCCACTGGGTGCAGGGGTCACCCCTGCCGAAGGAAGCGTGAAACCCACCGCGGGTTTCACTACAATAAGTTCCTATTCCCCCTCCGCCGGCCTGATGCGTCGAAAAGCTCGTCTAATCCGCCATATAGGTGCCTGGCAACCCGTTCTGATAGGCTAGACGACTAATGGCGGGCCAGCTCAATCTCTCTTTGCGCGGCCATCGCACAGGGCTGATTACCGTATCGGACCTGGTGCGGATGGTTCGCGACACGCTCGACGCGAATCTCGGCGAGGGCTGGGTGGTCGGCGAAATCTCGAACGCGCGGCTGGCGCCCTCGAATCATTTTTATTTCACGCTCAAAGATTCCCGCAGCGCGATCAATGTCGTGATGTTCAAGTCGGCGTTCCAGCGGATGCGCTTCAAAGTCGTCGACGGGATGGAAGTGATCGTTCGCGGCCGCGTGCAGGTTTTCGAACAGCGCGGCACGCTGCAACTTTACGCCGAGGAAATGGAACCGCGAGGCGTCGGCGCACTGCAGGTCGCATTCGAGCAATTGAAGCGGCGACTCGAAGCCGAAGGCCTGTTCGATCGCGCCCGCAAACGGGCGATGCCGTATCTGCCGCGCCGGATTGGAATCGTGACGGCGCACGGCGGCGCGGGACTCCGCGACATGCTGCGCATTTTATTCGATCGCTTCCCGAGCGTGCAGGTGATTTTCAGGCCCGCGAGAGTGCAGGGCGACGGCTCGGCGCAGGAGATCGCCGACGCGATAGCCGACCTCAATCGCGACGGCCGCGCCGAGGTGCTGATCGTCGGACGCGGCGGCGGCTCGCTCGAAGACCTGTGGGCCTTCAACGAGGAAGTCGTCGCGCGCGCGATTTTCCGATCATTGATTCCTGTAATTTCCGCCGTCGGCCACGAAGTTGATTACACTATCGCCGATTTCGTCGCCGACCTGCGCGCCCCAACTCCCACAGCCGCCGCGCAGATGGTAGTGCCCAGCCTGGTCGAGTTGAAGGAGCGCGTCGAGTCGCTCGGCGCGTCGCTCGCGAGCGTGATGGATCGCGAACTGGCGGGCCGTCGCGAATCGGTGGACGACCTCGCCGATCGCATCCGCCATCCCGGCAGCATTGTCGCCGAGGCGCGCGATCGCGTTGCCGGCCTCGAGGCCGACCTCGCCGACGCAGTGTCGTCGCGAATCGCGGAAGGCCGGCGCAGTGTCCGCGAATTGCGCCTGCGTCTTCGCAGTCCCGACGCGGCGGTGCGCGACCTGCGCCTTCGCACCGGCAGGGCTGAGCAACAATCTCGTTCATAGCGTCGCGTCCGCTCTGGAAGCCAAGAGGCGCCAACTCGGCGCGCAGGCTGGACGTCTCGACGCGTTGTCGCCGCTGAAGGTCCTGGACCGCGGCTACTCCGTCGTTTTCAACAAAACAAATTCGCGCGCGGTGCTCGACGCGGCGACCGTGAAGTTCGACGACGAGCTCGATATCAGGCTCGCGAAAGGGCGGCTGAGCGCGCGCGCAACGGGCCGTTCTCTGTAGCAGATGAGTACGAAACCGAAAAAATTTGAGGACGAGCTCAAGGATCTTGAGACGATTGTCAGTCAGATCGATTCGGGCGAGCTCACGCTCGAAGAATCGATCGGAGCCTTCGAACGCGGCGTGATGCTGGTGAAGGCGCTCAATGGGAAACTCGACGAGGTCGAGCGCAAGGTCGAACTGCTAACGCGGAGCGCCGGCGGCGAACTGCGCACGGCGCCCTTTGAACCATCGTCAGAAAACGAAAACGAAAACTCCGCCGGCGCAAAGGACGACGACGAAACACCCTTCTAACAACGGTTCCGGCGCGAAACCCAAGGCCAAAACCAGGACCCGGCGCGCCTCTGCGCCGCTGGCCCGCTTCCGGCTCGACGCCGAAATGGCGCGCCGCGGTCTGGCCGACAGCCGCGAAATCGCGCAGCGCCTCATCATGGCGGGACGCGTGCGCGTCAACTCGCGCCCGGCCTACAAAGCCGACCTCAAGGTCGATTCCGAAACGCCGATCGACCTGATGGCCGGTGCGCCGCAATTCGCCTCGCGCGGAGCGTACAAGCTGATCGCCGCGCTCGAGCATTTCGGAATCTCGGTCGAAAACAAGCTCGCGATGGACGTCGGCGCGAGTACCGGCGGCTTCACCGACGTGCTGCTGCGCCGCGGCGCCAAGGCCGTCATCGCGATGGACGTCGGCTACGGCCAGCTCGTGCTCAAGCTGCGCGAGGACCCGCGCGTCACCGTGCTCGACCGCATGAACATCCGGCTCGCCTCGCCTACAGACTTGCCGCATGCGCCCGAGCTCGTGACGATCGACACCAGTTTCATCTCGCTGCGCCTGGTGATTCCTGCAGTGCTCGCGCTGGTCGCGCCGCGTGCCGAGATTGTCGCGCTGATCAAGCCGCAATTCGAAGTCGGCAAGGGCAAGGTCGGCAAGGGCGGCGTCGTCAAGGACGAAAAGCTGCGGCGCGAAGCCGTCGCAGGCATCGTCGAGTTCGCGCAGAAAATCGGCCTCGACGTGGTCGGCACGCTCGAATCGCCGATTGAAGGCGCGGCTGGTAATCGCGAATATCTCGCGTTCATGAAGTTCCCGGGCGAACCCGGCAAATGACGCGCGCATGGGCGGTCGGCTTGGATATGGGTGGCACCAATATCCGGTGCGCAGCCGTATCCGTCACCGGCGACGTCCTGCTGATCGAGCACGGCCCGTCGCTCGCGTCGCGCAAGGCGGCAGACGTCGCTGAAAATATCGCCGCGCAAACTCTCCATCTGCTCGACACCGCGCGCCGGCGCGGACTCGGCTCGCCGCGCGCAATCGGAGTTGCGGTGCCGGGACCGCTGAACGTATACACCGGCACCGTGATGCAAGCGCCGCACGTCGCCGCATGGCGCTCGTATCCACTGCGTACCAAGCTCGAACAGCTGATCGGCCGCAAGGTCGTGCTCGACAACGACGCCAACGCATGGGCGCTCGGCGAATACTGGCGCGGCGCGGCGCGCGGACGTCGCGACGTCGTGCTGCTGACTCTTGGCACCGGAGTCGGCGGCGGACTGATCGTCGGCGGCAAGCTCGTCCACGGCCGCAGCGGGATGGCCGGCGAATTAGGCCACGTGACCGTCAATCCCGACGGCCCGCCATGCGATTGCGGCTCGCACGGATGCCTCGAGGCGTACGCCTCGGCGTCGGGACTGCGCGGCCTGATAGAGACGCGCCTTGGCTTGCCGCCGGGGTCTCCGCTACCATCGCAAATTGTCGATTCTGAAAAAAATTTCTCGGTGCGTGGTCTCTCGGCCCAGGCTCGCCGCGGCGACCAGCTCGCGCTCGAGGCCTTCGCCACCGCCGGCCATTACCTGGGAATCGCGATCGCCTCGTTTCTCAATACCTTCAACCCGGAGCTGGTCGTGATTGGCGGAGGCGTGGGCGGCGCGCTGCCGTACATGCGCAAAACCATGAATGCCCAGGTGCGCGAGCGAGCCTTCATCGCGATCGCCTCGCAGTCCCGGATCGTGCGTGCCGCCCTGGGTCCGCGCGGCGGCGTGGTGGGCGCTGCCTACGCCGCCCTGCATCCGCTGACGCGCCCGTAGCATATCTGCTACAACCTAGATCCTAGGCCGAATCTGATAGATACTGGAAGCGGTTCGCAGGCAAAGGGGCCCATAATGAGCGCGCGACGGTACAGGTCGACTTTTTCCGGACTTGCCCTCGCGGTGACGTTTATCGTTGCCGGATGCGGACTTGCGTTCGCACAAGACGGCATCAACGAGAGCACGATTCCGCCGTCGTCGCCGCCCTCGCGCATCGTGCGTCCTCCCGGCGCAACTGAACCTGATCAGCCCGCTGACCAATCGGCGCCAAAGCCCAATCATCCCGCAAACATCATCCCGTACACGGTTCGCGCCGGCGATACTGTCGGCGCAATCGCATCGATGTTCGGGATCACGCCCGAAGAACTCGCGCACGCCAACCGCATGCATATCGACGACGAGCTGCAGGTCGACGAGGTGCTCAAGGTTCCGCATCCCTTCACCACCGAGGTCTCCAACCTCAAAAATCAGGTCGAGACTTTAAGCGCGCAGCAGCAGGCGGCGGAGCAGAAGTCCGACGCAGCCGCCGATCAGATCAAGACGCTGCAGGGGCAGGTGCAGGAGCTGACTGGCGAGAACCAGGATTTGCAGAGCAGCGTCAAGGTACTGCCATGGTGGAAGGCGACCGCCATCAGCCTCGGAATCGGCGCGATCATCATGTTCGGCGCGATGCTGCTGACGATGTTCGAATGGTGGCGGATGCGGCGCAGATTCATGGCGCTGGCCGCGATGACCGATGCGCTCAGCCGCCTCGACTACAAGTACAAGGCGATGTTCGCGAAGGCGGAGCTGCGGTTGCAGCAGCTTTACGGACGCCGGCGCGGCGTAATCACCGAGGGGCAGCCGCGGCCCCGGATGCCCGAGGAAGTTGAAATCGAGCGGCTCAACGAAGAGCTCAAGAATATTCTCGAGCTGCACTTGCAGCGGATGGGTGCAAAATTGCCCGGCACGCGCCGCAAGGGATGGCGCGATCTGCTCGGCGGCGGCGACGTCGGCGAGACCGTCGAAGCACGTTCGTATCGACGCTAACCTTCAACACGGAGGCACTTCATCATGAAAAAATTTGCACTGATGGCTCTCCTCGCGACCGTGATGGTCGCCCCCTACGCGATCTCCTCAGCCAGCGGCACGCACGCGTCAGACACCCCGGAGTGCTGCGTCAAAAAGCAAGGATGCTGCCCGAGCGCGTCATGCTGCAGCGGCGGCAACCACAGCATGGGCGCCCAGTGCATGCTCCACACCGCCTCGCACTGATCGCTGTCAGGACGGAATTTATTCCGTCAGACGCGAATCTCTAGGAGTCAATGATGAATCGTCTCAAGGAACTGGGACTAGCACTCGTCGCGATGATCGGACTAGCTGGTTTGGCTATCGCCGCCGACACCAGCGAAAAATCTGTCACCGGCAATCTCGAAGACGCCTACTGCTACGGCACGATGGGCGCGAAGGGCGCGGGCCACAAACAATGCGCGATCAAGTGCGCATCCGCGGGAATTCCAGTGACGCTAATAGAAAAAGGCACCGACAAGTCCTACATCCTGCTGCCCAACAAGGACGCTTCGCCGATTCCCGCCAGCGTGACCTCACGAATGGAAGACGAGGTAACGGTGACCGGCAAGGAATACAGCAAAAACGGCACGGAGTACCTGGTCGTCGAGTCAGTGAAGTAGCAGCGGGCAATACAGCGTCGTGCTAGCGCGCATCCTGCCAGGCGCCTCGCAGCTACAGAATTACCATCCTCTGCTAGTGCACTTCCCGATCGCGTTCATTTACGGCGCATCGCTGATGTATTTCCTCGCATGGATAACCGCAAGCGAAAAGCTCCAATGGACCGCCCTCTGGATGCTGCTACTAAGTGCCCTCGGCGCCGCCGCAGCACTGATAAGCGGCTTCTACGCCGCCCCCGGCCTGATGATTTCAGAATCAGTCCGCAATGAACTACTAACCCACCACAAACACCTGATGGTAGCCGCATCGATCCTAACCGGCTTGCTAACAGCTTGGGCGATAGCTTCGCGCCCCATGCCAACACGAGGCCGCTACCTATTCCTAGCCGGCCTGGTAGCACTGATGGGATTAATCGCGGCAGGCGCAGACCTGGGCGGCGAAATGGTCTTCGCCTACAACGCCGCCGGCACCGCCTGCCCCCAACCGATAGATTTGCGGAAGTAACTCATCTTTTCTTTCAGCATAAGAAGGTCTTCGCGAAACTAACTCTCCAACCTCGGGTCCCCCTTCCCACTAGGGGAATGGGTTAGGGGTTAGGTTTCACACATCCGGACGGCACTCGCTAGTAATTTTACATGTCATCTCGAACGGGCGTTCTCTTTATGTCATCCCGAGCCAGCCGAGGGACCCGAGTCTTTTTCAATGCGTGACCTCTGTGACTCACTTTAGAGCTAGCTGAAACGAATTGCTTCGCATTTCTTCTTTTCCTCCTCCCCCCAAGGAACGCATTGTAAAACCGGCCGAAGCATCATCCCCTCTCCCAGAATGGGAGAGGATCGAAGGTGAGGGTCCTTACACAGCGGGCGTTTTTTCGCGCGCGATTTACGATTCTGCCGAAAACGCGCCGGGGTTATGCAAAGCTTTCTCCTCAGGAGATGAACTTTTCAGCCTGACGCCTTCACCGTTTGGATGCTACTTGATCATCTATGCACACCACTCATGAATCTCGAACTCCTCTGACGCACCTCATCTTCGAAGACCTGACTCGGCATCAGTCGTCAGCTTTCCGAAATATTAATTTTGACGGAACGAAGCTACCCTTGGTGGTACATCAAGCTCTGAGCCACAACTAATGGTAGAAGTGGCCCTTTTCGGAAAATTGATGAGCCCGAAACCGCGCGAGTTAGGACGGCGCTTTGGGCCCCTTATCGCTACTCAAGCATCAATCTTTTCCGGAACCCTCGATTCCTCTTCAAATGCCACTCGCGGCTCATCGCTTCTTCGCGCGAGTCGTGCCGCTCCGCGTACAGCAGGAACCATACGCGCCCTCGCGTCGATCGCGCGCCCGTTCCCGCATTATGCCGCGCGATGCGCCGCTCGAGATCGTTGGTCCATCCGACGTACGTTCGGTACCCGTCGAGGCCGCAGCTACCGAGCACGTAGACGAAGCATTCCATTCGCCAGCCGCCTCACGATTCGACTATGTTCGATCTGAAGTAACCGCATCGGGAGAATTCTATGGGAACTGCCAACGGCCGCAAATCGATTTTCATCACCGGCGCCGCCTCCGGGATGGGCCGCGAGACCGCGCGCCTGTTCCGCGAGAAAGGATGGTTCATCGGCGGTTACGACGTTAACGATGACGGACTCCGCGCGCTCGAAAAGGAACTGGGCGCCGACAATTGCGTCGTGCGGCGTCTCGACGTCACCGACAAGGCCGACTACGAGAAAGCGCTGGCAGAATTCGGCACGGCGACCGGCGGCAAGATGGACATTCTGTATAACAATGCCGGCATCGGCGTCGGCGGTTTCTTCGACGAGCAGCCGTTCGAGGATATCCTGCGCGTCGTGCAGGTGAACTTCATCGGCGTGCTCAACGGGATTCATTCCGCGATCGGCCTGCTCAAGGCGACGCCGGGATCGCTCTGCTTCACCACGTCGTCCTCCTCTGCAACCTACGGGATGCCGGGAATCGCCGTGTACGCCGCCACCAAGCACGCGGTGAAGGGATTGACCGAGGCGTTGTCGATTGAGTTCCGCCGCCACGGAGTGCGCGCCGCCGACACCCTGCCGGGTCTGATCGACACTGCGATACTGCCGCCTGGAACGGCAGAGCGCGCACCCACGGAAGGAATGTTCCGGCTGATTCAGCCGATAGAAGTCGCCAAGATTGTCTGGGAGGCCTACAACTCGGAGAAGCTGCATTGGTACGTCCCCGAAGAAATCGGCGACCTCGACAAGGCCGCAGGAAACAATCCCGAGCAGGTGCGAGAGCAGATCATTCAGATGATGGCATTCGTCGATGCGCAAAACGCGGCAGCGAAGAAGTAGCCGAAATTGTATGCGGGGCTCCGCGCCCCGCGCCCGCGGCAGGGGTGACCCCTGCACCCAGTGTTAACTGAGGATGCGATCACGGCTTCACGTTTAAAAGTTCTAACAGGGACGAAGTCCCGCATCTTCGTATTGATACTGGGTGCAGGGGTCACCCCTGCCCAAGGAAGTGTGAAACCCAGGCGGGTTTCACATTCAATAAAGTGATTTACCCTTCCGATGCACCCTCTCGCGCTGCGCGGCGTCGCGAGTCGGTGCTGCTCGCGACGCTGGCGATTGCCGGCGCCGTGATCGAGTATCCGCTCGCCTTCGCACTCAAATCGCTCGACCGATCGGAACTCGTGCGCGCGCTCCCGTTCCTCGGCGTCACTATCGTGCTGGCTGCCCTGATACCGTTGTCGCTTCGCCTCAGCGACGAGCTTGGATTGCCCGGTGCACCGCTGATCGCGGCCAAGCTCGCGGGCGAGAAATTACATTTCTCGATTCGCAGCCTGCTCCGCGTCTCGATTGGGTACGCATTCCTGGCTGCCGCCGCGGGCGCGAGCGTGTTGGCGCTCGTGATCGTGCCGCTGATGCTGATTCAGCACGGCGGCGCCGGCCTCAAGTTGCCGAATACTCCGATGATGACGGTGGCGCCCGGCCGGATCGCGTTCGTAGGAGCGTCGGTCGCGATCGCGGCGGCAGTCAGCGAAGAAATCCAGTTTCGATTTGTGCTCTACGCGATCCTTGGATGGATCGCGCGGCTGATGTCGCGCGACTCGCGGGGCCATCCGGGACGCCGCGCGCTGTGGATTGTGACTATCGTGCAGGGTTACCTGTTCGGCTTGATTCACCTGGTGCCTCTCGCCGGGACGCTGTTCCATAGCACGCCGAAACTTCTGCTCGGCGCGCTGGTGATGCCGCAGACGTGGGAGGGTGTCGTATTCGGACGCCTCTATTTGCGGCGCGGGCTGGAGGCGTCGATCATCGCGCATGCGACGATGGACGTTGCGCTGTTCGCTCTGGCGGCAATCGGTGTTTTGCAATCTCATCTCGGCGGCGGATGAGCGCGCACGCTCAACGAAAGGAGAAATCAGCGATGGCGGAAATGGGAATCTACGAAACGATGCGTACGCTGCGCGCCGTCAGGCGGCTGCGGCCTGACCCGATACCGGACGACGTCCTGCGTCGCGTGCTCGAAGCGGCAACCTGGGCGCCGACCGGCGGCAACGCCCAGCCATGGCGGATAGTCGTCGTGAAAGATCGCGCGTTCAAGGAGCCGCTCGGCAAGCTCTACAACGAGCGATGGATCGCGTACTCGAAGCAGTACCGCGGCGCGATTCCCGCGAGCGCACCAGCAGAAGTGCGCGCGCGAGCGGAACGCACGCTGGCGGCGGGAGATTACCTGGGCGCCCATTTCGGCGAGACGCCGGTGATCGCGATGTTCTGCTTCAATCCGAAAAATATGGCGATCACGGATTCGAAGCAGGAGCGTGTCTCGGTGGTCGGCGGCGGTTCGGTTTATCCCGCCGTCGAGAACCTGCTGCTCGCGTGCCGCGCCGAAGGACTCGGATGCGTGCTGACGACGCTGCTATGCGAATGCGAGCCGGAAGTGCGCAAGCTGCTGGCGATACCCGATCCATGGTACACGGCGGCCGCGATCCCGATCGGCTATCCAGTCGGCCGCGGCCACGGCCCATTGATCCGCCGCCCCGTCGAGCAACTCACGTACCTGGACACATGGGGCAAGCAAATTTGAGATGAGGAACTGAGTCGAATGGTTGCGGGGGAAGGATTTGAACCTTCGACCTCCGGGTTATGAGCCCGGCGAGCTACCAGACTGCTCCACCCCGCTTCGGCAGTGTATCTGCCGGTCGCGCGGCTGGTCAACATCGAAGGCGTAAAATGCGCGCGGGCGTGGTGAATGCAACGATCGCCGCATCGTGCCGGCGATCGCGTCGCGGACTCAAATTCGAATCTGAATCAGCCGGCGAGGATCCGGATGTTGCAGTTGCGATGTATTCTGCCGAACTCGATGATCTCTTTTTCGAGCGGGCTCGCGTCCGGCTTTACGTCGGTCAGCATCAACTGCTTTGCGACGGGATTGTCGATTCCGTCGGCTTCGACATCAAGGTTGTGGTCGTCACAGATGATAAATGCCATTTGGTTAAAAGCACCTCGAACGAACAACGGTATAAGATTTTTTCGACGAATTGAACCGCGCGGCGGCAGACTCGCGCGACGCGATTTGTGGTAGACAAGATTCAAATGCGGGAAACGCAAACGCGGGAGTCGATGCGATGAGCCTCAAGGGAAAAGCCGCGGCGATTGGAATCGGCGAACTCAAACCGGTCAAGGAACCTGGCGACCTGACCGCGCTCGGACTGATGGCGCGAGTGGCGGCCGAGGCGATCGCGGACGCGGGGCTGGAGAAAAAAGATATCGACGGATTCCTGGTCGGCGTGCCGTTCTCGGATCCGGGAATGATCTATCCGGCGAGCGCGGCCGAAGTGCTGGGGCTGAACGTGCGGATGCTCAACCAGGTCGATATCGGCGGCGCGAGTCCGGCCGGGATGATCTGGCGCGCGGCGGCAGCGATCGACGCCGGCATGTGCAGCGCGGTGCTGTGCATCGTTGCGGACTTGAACAAGGCGGGCGACCAGCGGCCTCCGGTGGTGTCGGTGCAGCGCGAGTTCGAGGCGCCCTACGGAAATATCGGCGCGAACTGCGGCTACGCGATGATCGCGCATCGCCATATGCATGAGTACGGCACCACTGCGCGGCAGATGGCGAAGGTCGCGGTCGATCAGCGGACCAACGCGCTCAAGAATCCGCTGGCGACGTTCAACGACAAGGCGCTGACGATCGACGACGTGCTGAACTCGCGCATGATCGTCGATCCGCTTCATCTGTATGAAATCGTGAGCCCGGTGAGCGGTGGCGCTGCGATAATTGTCGCGTCGCCCGAGGTGGCGAAGCGCTCGAAGAATCCGCCGATATGGCTGCTCGGCGCGGGCGAGGCGGCCAACCATTCGACGATCACCTACGCGCCATCGATCACGACGTCGCCGATCAAGCCCGCCGCTGAGAACGCGTTCAAGATGGCGGGGCTGCAGCCGAAGGACATGGACCTCGTGTGTCCGTACGACT
Organism: uncultured delta proteobacterium; assembly: GCA_963733715.1. Classification (GTDB taxonomy): domain Bacteria; phylum Desulfobacterota; class Binatia; order Binatales; family Binataceae; genus Binatus. The sequence continues at coordinate 297,686 of CAVTEN010000035.1, read as the reverse complement.
GCTACACGATCACTGTGATCGTCACGCTCGAAGATGCGGGGTTCTGCAAGAAAGGGCAGGGCGGCCCGTTCGTCGCGGAACACGATCTGACCTACGCGGGCGATTTTCCCTGCAACACGCATGGCGGGCAGTTGTCTTTCGGCCAGCCGGGGCTCGCAGGTGGAATGAGTCACGTCACCGAAGCGATAAGACAGTTGATGGGACGTGGCGGCGAGCGCCAGGTTAAAAATGCTGCGCTCGGCTACGTCAACGGCAACGGCGGAATCATGAGCGAGCAGGCAAGTCTCGTGCTGGAGCGCAGGTCATGAGCGAATACTACAAACCGCTTCCGAAGCCATCGCCAACGAGTCGCCCGTTCTGGGAAGCGGCGCGCCGCCACGAATTGACGATTCAGCGGTGCGGCGCGTGCCGCGAGTACGTCTACTATCCGCGCGATCGATGTCCGAAATGTTTTGCCGATAAGCTTGCATGGGAGCGCGTGAGCGGCCGCGGCAAAGTTTACAGCTATACCGTCGTGCGACGAGCGTCGAGCCGCGCATTCTCCGACGCGCCGTACGTGCTGGCGATCGTCGAGTTGGCGGAGGGCCCGCGCATGACGACCAATATCGTCGCGCCGCCCGAACAGGTGCGGGTAGAGATGCCGGTCCAGGTTTTCTTCGACGACGTGACACCCGATCACACGCTGGTGAAGTTCAAGCCCGCGTGATGCGCCGCGCGTGACGCGCAAGCTTCGCGTCGAACGTTACGAGAGCGCATCCAAGTCCGCGCGCGGCTTGTAGGTAGGCAGCATCATAAATCGTCAGATTGGTCTCGAGCGCCAGTTCGAGTAATTCCACCGGCTCTATAGGAACCAGCTGAACTCCAAGTGAAAACACGTCGCGCAGCCGAGACGCGATATCGAACCGTCCCGACGGCAAGTCCCGAGTCTTCTTCAGAGCCACACTGGCTAGTTCGTATGGAAAGATTTCTGGCGCGAAGAGCCTTGCGTTACGAAGTAAATCGCGGGCTTCCTCTGCCCGTGATTCTAGAAACGCAAGCGCCGCCATCACCGAGGCATCGACAACCTTATCGGGCATCTCGATCTTCGCGAATCATTTTCGTACTGTCCCCGCGACCAGCGGGTCCGAGTCGCCTGACTTTCTGCCAAAGTTCTTCAACGGTCAGACTGCCTGGCGACGTAGCCTCCTCCAGAAGTGCCATCAATTCGCCCTGAAGCGAGCGCTTGTGCATGGCGGCTCTGCGCTTAAGTCGTTTGACAACCTTCTCCGGGACTTTTTTAATCGAAAGAGTTAAGCTCATTCTGGCTCTCTCCAGTGGTTCCATTTTGGAACCATTATATCTTCATCTCAAGATCACGCCAGCAGGACGGCGACGATTCCGGTCAGGAAGATTCCGTCGAAGGTGCCTGCGCCGCCGATCGATGCGACTGGCGCGCCCAAGTCGCGCAGCTTGCGGAGATTGAGCAGGTCGGCGCCGATGAGCGTGCCGATCACGCCGCTGATGAATGCGACCGCGTCGCGATGATGCTGCGACGATCCGAGGAAATAGCCGCATAGCGCGGCGATGATCGGCGGAATCAGCATCGGGGTCGCGATACCCAGCCCGGGCACCGGCATCGCGAAACGATGGACTACAGCCGTGACGATCGCGATTCCGATCAGTGCGGGCACGACTATCGACGGCATCTGCATCAGCAGGTACAGCGAGATGAGCACGGGGACGATCGCACCACCGACATTCACCGCAACGATGGTCGAGTCAGTGGCATAGCGAGTGGGCACTTGATAGCGAATACCGAAACTGCGGACCACCTCGGCATGATGCGGCTTTCCGTTGGCCACCCGCGTGATCGGAATATTTATATAGCTGCCGATCAGACTGACGAGCAGAGCCACGAACGCCAGTTCCGGCGGCAGGCCGAGCGTGACGAACGCGTAGTTGATGACATGGATTTCGAGCAGGACGAAAAAGAACGCGAGGATGAAGAAAAAGAGAATCGCGTAGAAGAAAAGGAACGGCGCGAAAAACACGCGGCTATCTTAGCCGTGCCGCAGGCCGGGAAAGAAGCGGCTGCGCGAGCCCAGTGCGTCGGCATAGCGCCCGCCCATCGCGCGCTCTTCGGCGGGAATTCGCACCGCCAGTATCAGCGCGTTGCCGATCGAGAACGCAATCGCCGTGAAGATCGCGCTGCCGATCATCGGCACGGCCGCGATCTCGATGACTACCGCCAGATAGTTGGGATGGCGCATGAAGCGATACGGGCCGTTGGTCACCGGAGCCCGGTCGGGCGTCACGATGATCCGTGTGTTCCATCGATCGCCGAGCGTCGCGACGGCCCAGTACCGAAGAGCTTGCGCGACGATTTCAGCGAGCAGCGCAATCCACGGGACCGCGCGCGGCAGAGAGTGCGGGAAAAATGTCGCCTCGACCGCGCATGACGAGATGAACAGCGTATGAAATGCGACCATCACGCGATAGTGCGTCTGGCCGACTTCGACCGCGCCGTGCTGGAACGCGCGGTGCGCGTTGCGGCGTGCGAGATCAAGCTCGAAGATTCGCTCGACGACCAGGAGCGCGAGGATGATCAGATAAGTGCGGAACGAGATCACGACTTCAGCGAGATCACCACTTCAGCAGTACGAGCTCAACCGAGAACCCGGGGCCCATCCCGATGATCAGGCCGTAGTCGCCGGGAGCGGCTTCATTGTCCTCGAGCAGTCCGTCGAGGATGAACATGATCGACGCGGACGAGAGATTTCCGACCGATTGCAGCGAGCGCCACGAACGGTCCAGCGCGCCCTCAGGCAGTGTAAGCGCGCCCTCGAGGGTTTCGAGCACCTTGGGGCCGCCGGCGTGCGCGATCCAATGGCGGATATCTGAGCGTTCGATTTGTTGCGTTGCAAGGAATGAATCAACTTCGTCGAGGATGTTTTCGCGGACGAGGTCTGTGAGTTTCGACGACAGGACGATCTTGAAGCCGCTATCGACGATCTCCCAGCCTAGTATTTCTTCAGTGTTCGGAAACACGAGCGAGCGCGTCGCCTGCACCTGCGGACCGGCCTCCGCATTGGCATTGCCGCCTATCAGCATCGCTGCGGCACCGTCGCCGAAGAGGCCCGACGCGACGATGTTGGCGACGGAGAGATCCTCGCGCTGCAGCGTCAGCGAGCACAGCTCGACCGACAGCAGCATCGCGACTTCCGACGGATATGCGCGAATGTAGTCGGCAGCGCGAGCCGTCCCTGCCGCGCCCGCAACGCATCCCAGCCCGAAGATTGGAGTGCGCTTGATTTCCTTGCGCATCCCGAGCGCGCTGATGACGCGAGTGTCGATGCTGGGAACAGCGATGCCGGTGACGGTGACGAAGAACAGGTGATCGACTTCGCGAGCCTTCACACCGGCGCGCTTGAGCGCGATTTCAGCGGCCGCGGTGCCGACTTCAGGCGCGACCCGCGTCCATGCCTCGTTGGTTTTGGCGAAGGTGTCGAGCGGAATGTATTGCTCGATCGGCAAGGCGAGATGACGCCCGGTGATTCCGAGCGCGCCCTGGATTTTGTCGAAGCGGCGCAGATCCGACCATCGCTTCTCCCATAGCTCCCGAAGGCGCGAGGTCAGCTGTTCTTGATCGACGTAGTTGGATGGTAACGCGGTGCCGGTTCCGATCACACGGGGTGCATCGTTGCTAATCACTTATATCGCGATGGCGCCTAAGTCGCGGGACTCATAGCGACATCGCTATCTCTCCTTTTGGTGCCCGACGGACCTCACATTGTTCCCTTCGCGCACCTTTGACGCTATCACTAGCGCGATCGATATTATATCGCTCTTGCCACCCGCGCTGCATCCGTTAAGATCACCCATCAATTATGAAATCTGAAGAACGTGGCGAATTGCTGGCGATGCTCGCGCGGGAGTCGTATTTCGAGCGACAACTCACCCTGGCGTCGGGGCGCGCGTCCAACTACTACGTCGACTGCAAACGCACGCTGTATCTGCCACGTGGTGCGTACCTTGCCGGAGAACTGGTACTCGAACTCGCGACCGCGGCGGGCGTCGAGCAAATCGGCGGCATGGCTGCCGGCGCGTTGCCGGTGACGGACGCGGTGATGGCCGCGGCGCATCGCAACGGCGTCGACATCCGCGGATTTTTCGTGCGCAAGGAAACCAAGCAGCACGGGCTGCAGCAGATCGTCGAAGGCGCGTTCAAGGCGGGACTGAAGACCGCGGTGATCGACGATACGATCACGACTGGCGGATCGAGCCTGCAGGCTGTCGCTGCGATGCGCGAGGCGGGCGCAAATGTAATCGCGGCAATCGCGTTGGTCGAACGCGGCGAAGGCGCAGTCGAGGCGTTCGCCCGTGCCGGGCTGAAGTATAGCTGGGTATTCACCTCGGAAGAGGTGCGCGCCGAACGCGCCGCGCATCCAGTCGCGAGCTGATTTCGATTGGCACTCAATCGCGACATCGCGGTTGCGGCGATCTTTGGCGATCCCGTCGGACACTCCAAATCACCTGCGATGCACAACGCTGCCTACGCGGCGCTCGGCATGAGCCGAACGTATGCGGCGTTTCGCGTCACGGCGGGTAATCTCGCAGCGGCACTTCGCGCGATTCCCGCCCTCGGAATCATCGGCGTGAATCTGACCGTGCCGCACAAGGAAGCTGCGGCGCGGCTGATCAAGGATTTGAGCGGGGAGGCGCGCATGCTGGGCGCAGTCAACTGCGTCGTGAATCGGCGCGGCGTTCTGCGCGGCGACAACACCGACGCGCGCGGCCTCGAGCGCGACTTGCGCGATCTCGGATGCGAGTTGCGCGGGCGGCTCGCGATCGTTATCGGCGCAGGCGGCGGCGCGGCGTCGTCGGTCCTCACATGCATCCGGCTGGGCGCGAGCCGGGTCGTGATCGCAAATCGCACGCCTGCCCGTGCGACTACACTCGCGCGGCGCTTTTCAGCGAAGGGAGCGCGCGCGGCAGGTGAGCCTCGCGGGCTGGACGCGCTGATGGACTCGGAGTTGCTGGCCGACGCGCGGTTGATCGTCAACGCGACCTCGATGGGTCTGACGACCGGACGATTCGCGCGTCTCGATTACGATTCAACCCCCGCCGATTGCTTGTTCTACGATTTGATTTACTCGCGCGAGCCGACCGAGTTCATGAAGCCCGCCGTCGCCGCCGGCCGGCACGCGACCGACGGCGCCGGGATGCTGGTGAATCAGGGCGAGCTCGCATTCAAGCTGTTCAATCGAGTCGCGCCGCCAGCTGGCGTGATGCGCGCAGCTTTGTTCGACGCGTTGGGGCGAAGAGAAAGTTAGTTAAATTTGTCTGAGAGATTTATGGAGACAGAAGGCTAGCCGAACATTTCCTTGAGCTTGTCCACGAAGCCCTTGGAGAGCGGATGGTTGACGGCTTTGCCGTCGAGCTTGGCGAATTCCTCGAGCAGCTCGCGCTGGCGCGCGGTCAGACTGCGCGGCGTCTCAACGATTATCTTGATGAGCTGATCGCCGCGTCCGTAACCGTGAAGATCGACGATGCCCTTGCCTTTGAGGCGCAGGATTTTTCCAGATTGCGTGGCGGCCGGAATCTTGAGTTTCACTTTGCCGTCGAGCGTCGGCACTTCTATCTCGGTGCCCACCGCCGCTTGCGGGAAGCTGATCGGCGCCTCGATTATCACGTCGTTGTCCTGGCGCACGAACATCTCGTGCTCTTTGACGTGGATGACGACGTAGAGATCGCCCTGCGGTCCGCCGCCGTAACCGGCCTCGCCTTCACCGCGCAACTTCAGGCGTGAGCCGTTGTCCACGCCGGCCGGAATTTTTACAGCGAGAGATTCGGCTTTGCGGATGCGCCCTTGTCCTTGGCACTTGGGGCACGGGTCGGAAATGATCATGCCCTCGCCGCGGCACTGGCCGCAGGTTGTCGAGATCGAAAAAAATCCCTGCTGCGTGCGCACCTGGCCACTGCCGCGACAGTTGGGGCACTGACGCGCGCCGCTGGAGCCGCCGCGAGCACGCGTGCCGTTGCAGGCCTCGCATTGAGTGAGGCGCTGGAACTTTACGACTTTCTCGATTCCGCGCGCGGCGTCTTCGAATTCAATTTCGAGATCGTACCGCAGATCATCGCCGCGCCGAGTTCGCGAACGCGATCGCCCGCGACCGGTACCGAAGAAATCGCCGAAGATGTCGGAGAAAACTTCCTCGAAGCCCTGGCTGAAGTCGAAACCGCCGAATCCTCCCGGGCCACCCTGCGGCCCCTGGAAGGCTGCGTGACCAAAGCGGTCATACTGCGCGCGCCGCTCGGGATCGGAAAGAACCTGGTACGCCTCGTTGAGTTCCTTGAAGCGCTCCTCGGCGTCCTTGTTGCCGGGATTTCGATCGGGATGAAACTGAATCGCGAGACTGCGGTAGGCTTTCTTCAGTTCGGTTTCGCCGGCGCCACGATTGACGCCGAGGACTTCGTAGTAATCGCGCTTTTGTGCAGTCGGCATCGCGCAGAGATTCTATGCGAACAGCGCCGCCGACGCCATTGTGAAGCGTAGATTAACGAGGCCGCTTGCGCGGCCTCTTTGATCGTTATTGATCTTTGACTTCTTTGTAATCGGCATCGACCACGTCTTCTTTCGCGCCGCCTTCACCATTCCCGCTCTGGGAGCCACTTTGCCCGCTGGCGCCGTCCTGTGGGCCCGCGCCGGCTTGCGGTCCTGCGTCCGCCTTGGTCTTGCTGTACATCGCCTCGGCCAGTTTGTGTGACGCGTTCTGCAGCGCATCAGCCGCACGATTGATCTCGTCGGGGTCCTTCGATTCGAGCTTGGTCCGGGCTTCCGCGAGCGCATCCTCGACCTGCTTGCGTCCGGCCTCGTCAATCTCGGCGCCGTGGTCCTTGAGCGTCTTCTCGGTTGTATAGATCAGGTTGTCGAGCTTGTTGCGCGCCTCAGCCTGCTGACGGCGAGAATGGTCCTCGGCGGCATGCGCCTCGGCTTCGCGCACCATCTTCTTGATCTCTTCCTCGTTGAGTCCCGACGACGCGGTGATTTTGATCGACTGCTCCTTGTTGGTGCCAAGGTCCTTCGCATGCACGTTCACGATCCCGTTCGCATCGATGTCGAACGTGACCTCGACTTGCGGCATCCCGCGCGGCGCCGGTGGAATTCCAATCAAGTCGAACTGGCCGAGCAGCTTGTTGTCCGACGCCATCTCGCGCTCGCCCTGGAAGACGCGGATCGTAACCGCCGTCTGATTGTCCTGCGCGGTCGAGAAAACCTGGCTCTTGCGCGTCGGGATAGTCGTGTTCTTCTCGATGAGCTTGGTGAACACGCCGCCGAGCGTTTCGATTCCCAGCGAGAGCGGAGTCACGTCGAGTAGCAGGACGTCTTTGACTTCGCCCTTGAGCACTCCCGCCTGGATTGCGGCGCCGATCGCGACGACCTCGTCCGGATTGACGCCCTTGTGCCCTTCCTTGCCGAACAGGCGCTTCACCCGCTCCTGCACCGCGGGCATACGGGTCATGCCGCCGACGAGCACGATCTCGTTGATCTCGCTCGCCTTGAGGCCCGCGTCACGCATCGCGGTCACGCATGGCGGCTCGAGCCTGTCGAGCAGGTCGGAGCACAGCGCCTCGAGCTTCGCGCGCGTCAGCTTCATATTGAGATGCTTGGGGCCGGACTGATCCGCGGTGATGAAGGGCAGATTGATATCCGTCTCCGTGACGGTGGACAACTCGGTCTTGGCCTTCTCGGCGGCTTCCTTGAGCCGCTGCAGCGCCATCCGATCTTTGCGCAGATCGATTCCCTGGTCCTTGCGGAACTCGTCAGCCAGGTAATCCATGATGCGCTGATCGAAATCTTCGCCGCCCAGGAAGGTGTCGCCGTTGGTCGCTTTGACTTCGAAGACGCCTTCGCCGAGTTCGAGAATCGAGATATCGAACGTGCCGCCGCCGAGATCGAACACGGCGATTTTCTCGTCCTTCTTCTTGTCGAGACCGTAGGCCAGCGACGCCGCGGTCGGCTCGTTGATGATTCGAAGCACGCTCAGTCCCGCGATACGGCCCGCGTCCTTGGTGGCCTGGCGCTGGCTGTCATTGAAGTACGCGGGCACGGTGATAACGGCCTCGGTGACTTTCTCACCAAGGTAATCCTCTGCCGTCTGCTTCATCTTTTGAAGGATGAACGCCGAAATCTCCGGCGGGCTATATTTCTTGCCGCGGACTTCGACCCATGCCGCACCGTCGTCGTTCTTGACGATCTTGTACGGCAGCACCTTCATCGCCTTCTGAACTTCCGGGTCTTCGAACCGCCGGCCCATCAGGCGTTTGATTGCGAATATCGTATTGGTCGGATTGGTGATCGCCTGGCGCTTGGCAATCGTACCAACCAGCCGCTCTCCCGATTCTGTAAATGCGACCACCGACGGAGTGGTGCGGCTGCCTTCGGAGTTGGCGATAACGACGGGATCGCCGCCTTCCATGATTGCGACGCAGCTATTCGTCGTCCCCAGATCGATACCTATAACTTTTGCCATGTTCCTACAGGTCCCCTGAAATAAAACTTAAGATAGAGATAATCACGGTTTAGCTATTTTCAACGTCGGAAGCGTCACTTTCGCCTCCGTTTCGCTTTCCGGAATCGCTGTCATTTCCCTTCGCAACCGACACACGCGCCGGCCGCAGCACCCGCTCGCCGATCAGATAGCCGCGATGGAATTCATCGACGACCGTGTTCGGCGGATGTGCCTCGGACGCGACGTGATCGACGGCCTCATGCCGATTGGGATCGAACGCCTGGCCGACCGACTGCAGAGGAGTCACGCCTTGCGCGCGCAGGAAGTCGTGCAGCGCGCGGACCGTCATCTCGACCCCATCGACGATCGTCTTGGGATCGGTACCGCTGCGGGCGGCTGCCAGAGCGCGCTCGAGGTTGTCGATGATCGGCAGCAGGTCGCGCAGAATCGCCTCGCGCTGGATGCGCACGGATTCCTCGCTCTGCTGGCGAACTCGCTTGCGCACATTCTCGGACTCGGCGAGCGTGCGAAGGTATTTATCCTTCAGCTCGGCGATTTCCTTGTCCTTCTCGGCGAGCTGCGCCCGCAGGGCTTCCGCCTCGCCGCCATGCTCTGAATCGGGACCGGCGTTCGCCGGATCGAATTCTCCATCCATACCGGGATTTCCGTCCTGAGGATGTTTGTGTCGCTTGGTCATTTTAAAGAAGCCCGACAGAACATAAACCTAAGCACGATTAAAAGTCGCGCCAGTGCAGCAGGCCGCGAAAAATTGCTGGAATTCTCAGACGTATCGGTGGCGCAGGAACCACCAGGTGCTCGCGCCGAGGCATAGCGCAATCAATGCAAGCTGGAACGAAACGATCCGGCGATGGCGTATCATCTGGGTCCGGCGGTGCGCTTCCCGTATAGTCTGCACTTGCACAAAGTGAATCGCACTAGCGAAGTCCGGTTCGGGGCAGTCATGTCCAAATTTCGTCGCCCACGGTACGACGGCGCCTGCTTTCAGGTACCGCTGATATAGCTGGCAAGTAAGGTCCACGCGGACAGGCTCATAGCCGGTTTGCCACTCGTTAGCCTTGCGGATGCTGGTGTCGACCGGCGCTTCCGAACCGAGCCGTGTTCGGCGCAAGTCTGAAGCGCTCACGGGACACGATGTCCCGTCGGCGATCCACGAAGTTGCATGGCACAATACTGCAGCGAACGCCTGCGAGCGCGGAGGAAGCAAGTCGGCCGCATGAATCGCTTCGTCAACGCCGACGAACAGATAGTGATAACGAAAATTCGGCTGTGGCGCGCTGGCCTTGAAGCGCTGGCGCTCACCGTCGGTGACGAATCGATCGTCGGCGCGAAGTGCGCGCTGGCCGCTACCCCCCTCAAGGGCCGGTTGCATGTAGTAATCCGGTGGTCCTTCGGTCCCCATGAGCTGATTGCCCGACTTGAAATCGCCAGCGAGCGTCGCTGCCCGATACCAAGCGCGAGCGCGGTCAATGTTCGATTTGTCGGTGTTCGCGTGGGCTAACGCTTGCGCATAGTCCGCAAAAAAACTCTCTGGGGCTTTCTGAGGTGCTGAGGTATTCGGAGCAATACCAAAACCCAGCGGAAATAATCCCGTGGCGACTGCGCCCTGTCCGCCGCTCACATTTCTGCGAATGACGGGCTGCCCCGTCCGAATAGTGGGCGCGCCGCTCCCCGGGATCATCGTCGGTGGGACCACAGCGGTCGACGGCTCCACTGCGGGAGGCGGGAAATAATTCACGGCTTCCTGATACCGTCCGGCGCGCACGAGGCGTCGCGCCAGAAGATCGCGCAATTGATCGGCAGGACCAGGACCATTCTCGGAATCCCCAGGCTCTGATGTTGTCGGTTCATCGGGATTGGTCGAACTATCGAGCGAAACAAACGGATTGAATTGCGTATCCTTATGCGTATCGACGAAGGTCTTGAGTTCATCAACAGTCAGGACGCGTTCCGCGATGTATGCGACGTCGCCCCAGAAGGTCGCCGAGTAAGGATAGAGCTGTTCCAGGGCATCGACGTATTCGCCGCGTGCAAGTGTCAGGACGCCATTCTCTCCGACCAGCAGCGCCTTGGCCCTCTCATCGGACGCATTCGTGTCGCCGGAAGATGGAAACGCCTTTGATGCTGCCGCGTAATACTTCGCCGCTTCGGCAACATCTCCCTTTTGCATCGCCAGTCTTGCCTGCACCCACATCGCGAGCGGGCTGGTCGCCTGAATGGCGAGAGTATGCGCGAGCGGGTAGTCGCCGTCGCGATACGCGATGGCAGCCAACCGGTCGGCTGCGGTGATATTGCCAGAGCCGCACTTCTGCACCGACGTGACCAGTGTCGAGATCTGGGAAGTGGATGTACTGCCTTGACTGTCGTCTGGATTGTGCGAAGTCCAGGCATCGCCATCGAGTGTCCGCGTCACCAACAACTGCTGAACCATCGGATCGCAAATCGTCGCCGCAACTGCCGCATCATCACCGCTCACTTCGTCAACCACCCGCCGCAGCGAGTCGAAGCCGATGGTCGAGCCGTGGGCAGTCTGTTCGGCATAGAGCCTGACCGCCGCGGCGATCTCCCGGCCGTATTCTCGCAGCTGCTGGGGCGACATCTTCTTGGCCTTTTGCAAGGCCTCCGCGCGCTTGAGATGAAGCCTCGCTTCCTCACCAAAGCTCGCGACGCCGAGCCCGAGCGGGTCGGGCGCGCCGTTGTTCGCGAACTCGCGCGTCGATGCGAATGATTCGGACGCTTCGGCAATATCCCCTTTGCTGCCATAGAGCCGGCCAAGCATGTAAGCGGCCCAAACCTCCCGGTCGCGGCGCTCGCTAGCGGGCAGGTCGAGGATCGCCCGGAATCGCGCGATCGCCTTGGCCGAATCTCCTTTGTGAAAATCGACCGCGCCGGCAGTGTAGAGACGAACTGCGGCGGGCAGCATCGCGCCTTTGTTGAAAGCACTGTCGCCGCTGGTCTCGGCGCGCATCTGCTGCACGACGTCGGCCTGATCGGAAGCGAGACCCGCCACTTCCGCGTGGGCGACCGCCTCCGCGATACCATCGTTCCGCGCCTCGTCCGGATAGTCGGTTTCTTCGGCGGTTAGTTTGTCATTCGGCGGCGGGAACAGGTGCGCCTCCGCATAAGCAAAACTCTTGGTATCGAGTGGCATGGTATCGAGCGTAGCGGCTCGATTGTCGAGCAGTTGCCACCCGAAATCGACGCCGCACGCCAGGACGGCGGAAGCTCCGAACAAAGCGGCGAGAACGGAAGCGATCAGTGGAAGTTTACGGTTGTGCATGAATCGCCACCTGAGCTGGCGTGCAACGCATCCAGCCGATAAGTCGCCGCTGATGGCCGGGCAGGAGCCCATCTTGCTGGCGTTCTATAGACAAGCCCGATTCGCCGTGGTCCAGGACATAGCCATTTATCCCGTCGGCTATCGTGCATGACGGCGGCAGATCGATTCTCGGCGGTAAGACGCCGTCCACCTCACCCTGGTTAATCAGTACGATGTTGCTCATGCCGGGTGTGTCGCTCTTTTCGGCGAGCACTTCGATGGGGCTCTGTAGGGGCTTGCCCAAGACCACCGCACGCCAGGTCTCGGGACTCCATGCGCGGACATCACCGGCGACGGGGAGCCGGAACCACACGATTCCAGTGAGCGACGCCGGCGGATCGCGCTCGAGCTCGCGCAAAAGCGTCGACACTGCTTCCGGCGAGACGATCATTTCGCTGGCTGAATAGCCGCCGGCCAGGAGCGGCTCTTCGCTCTCGACGGCGAGCATGCTCCCGTCTCCGCGCCACGTGACGCGCACGCCGTATGCGGGAAGCGCCACGCGAAACGGCTTGTTGGTGCGGCGAGCCATCTCTTGTATCCAGCGGCGCGCCTGGTCTGCGTCGAACAATCCGGCGCGCGGACTTTGCACCATATGCACCTGCAAGACGATTTCGTTCGCCGGCCGGAAAACGGCGTCGAGCTTAGGCGACGACAGCCATGACGGCAAGGCGGTTATCGACAATGGGATCGTTTGCGGAAGCCGCATGCGTACGCGTGTGAGAAACAGCGCATAGGCGTCCAGTCTCGCATCACCGCAATCATGGTCGATCTCGAGCCCGGCGATTGGCAGGTGGATCTGCTGCCATTCAGACAACAGGCCATCAAGATCGCGAAGCAATTGATCGTCGTTGTATTGCGCGAGCTGGCCGTTGATCCGCACCACCGCAATCACCGGCCGGCCGCTTCTTTTCAGCGCTTGCCAATCGACGGCCACCGGTTGCAGATGGCCGCCTTCATCCGAATATGCGGCGAGCACTCGCCACGCACGGACGAGATCGGACGATTGCGTCAGTGCGAGTCGGAGGGCAGGGGTCCACTTGCGCTGCCAGATGTATGCGTCCTGGGGTAGAGCGCGTCGCGATGCGCTAGCTCCGGAGAGAAGCACGAACGCAAAGGTTGCGAACAGCAAACGTGCTCGAGCGGAGTACATCACAGCGTAACCGCGAGTTTATCTTAGTACCCGATCAACGGCGAGAGGCCGCCACCATTGTGCTCGATGCCAGCGCCTCACCCGACGCTCGCGGACTCACGTCGACCTCTCCCGGCGAAGGGCGAGGTAAGAGTCGGACCGCGTGGACGCGCGAAGAACCTAACCCCTAACCCCTTCCCGAGCGGGAAGGAGGAACCGGATTTTTGTGACCTGAGAGTAAAATGGCGTCCTCGCCATTTTGCGATTGATCACTGGGTGCAGGGGTCACCCCTGCCGAAGGAAGTTTGAAACCCACCGCGGGTTTCATTTCAGATTAGTTTCTTCAGTACTCCATCAGGCGCGACAGGGCGCGCGCGGTGTACTCGACCAGCGGGATCACGCGGTCGTAGTCCATCCGCACCGGGCCCACGATTGCGAGGCTGCCGAGGGTGCTCGAGCCGCTGGCGTACGACGCCGCCACCACGCTCAACGACGACAGCCGCGGGTCATAGTTCTCCGAGCCGATCGACACCGTAAGCCCGGCGTTAGTGAGGCTGCGCTCGAGCAATTCGAGCAGTGCGGTCTTGTCGTCGAGCGCGCGCAACAATTCGCGCATCTTGTCGCGATCGGAAAACTCCGGCTGCTCGAGCGCCTGCAGACTCCCCTCGACATACAGCTCGGGACGCCCGACGTAATCGGAGATCGCCTCGCCGAGTGCGAGTGCGTCGTGCATGAAACGATCGTAGTTCGCGCGCTCCTCGCGCAGTTGCGCCTCGATCCATCGACGCGCCTCATCGAGCGTGCGTCCTTCGAGCGATTCGTTCAGGTAGCGCGCCATGCGATCGAGCTCGTCCTGCGAATGGTCGCGCTCGGTGTCGACGATCCGATTCTGGATCGCGCCTTTCGACGCGACGAATACGGCGAGCACCTGGTTGTCGCGCAGCCGCACGAAGTTGACGCGCTCGAGGATCGAGGCCTCCAGCCGCGGCGCCATCACCAGCGCAGCCTGTCCCGTCAGAAGAGACAGCAGCTTCGGGGTATCGCGCAGGACTTCGCCCAGGCTGCGTACGGCGCTCGAGTAATGGAGCTCGATTTGCGCGCGATCCTCGAAACCGATCCGAGTCGCCGCTGCCAGATGATCCACGTAGTAGCGAAACGCTTTTTCAGTGGGGACTCTGCCCGCAGATGTATGCGGCTGGCGCAGGTAACCGCCGTCCTCGAGCTCGGCCATCATGTTGCGGACCATCGCGGCGCGTACGCCCAGTTGATGGCGTGCGACTATCTGCGCGGAGCCGACGGGCTCGGCGGTCGAGATGAACTCCTGCACAGCCGCGATAACCAGCGCATGTTGCCGGTTCGAAAGCGGGTTGCTTGAAGATTCCTGCGTCATCTCGTGCTGTTTCAATTCTGTTACGCATCCAGCGATACATTCAAGAGACACCCTAATGCAATGGCGCTAATTTGAGCGATAGCGGGTTGCTAATCCGTGACGTAGGATCGATGCCGATGGCGCGCAAAAGCAAAATCATCAAGCCGCGACGTATGTATGTCCCCGTCGTGCCCGCTAATGCGTCGTGGTTCGAGAGCGACAGCTATGACCGGCGCACGTGGAACGAAATCGTCGCCGACGCGCCGTCGCTCGCCGACCTCGCGGAGACTGGCGAGCGGCTGGTCCCTCATTTCGGCGCGCTGGTGCAGGATCTCTTTCTCGCGCTGTTCAAGATGAACCCGGTGCTCCGCAAATCCGGCGACGTACGCCTGGCGGCCGCGCTCAATCGCACGATCCTCGAGCAAATCGTGCCGTCGGCGCCGTTCCAGGCGCTGCGCTCGCGCACCGCACTGGAAGAAGACAAGGCGGCGATCGCCGCCATCGTGATGAGCGAGCATGCGCTCGAGCTCGTGAAATCCGAAAAGCTCATCAATCGCAACGAGATGCTCGACCTGTGGGACCTCGCGCGACAGGAGCAGGATCTCGAAGCGCGAGCGGAGGCGGTGAAGGCTGTCAACGAGATTCAGGAATCGCAGGAAGGCGAGAACGAATCCGGCGAAGAAGAAAATAATCAAGCCACGAAAAAAGAGCTGGCCGAGATGGCCGATGCGGCCGAACGCGCCGCCAAGGTTTCAGAGGCGCGGCTCAATCAGAAGTCGCGGCAATTCGAGACTCAACTCAAGGGCGCGGACCAGAGTGCGCTCAAACGGATGCAGCTCAAGACCGCCGAGCTCGCCGGCGAGATCGATCAAGCCGCCGAGGACAGCCACGACTTCAGCCGCGAATTCGGGCAAGGCGGACGCGTCGCAGCCGGTGCGCGCCTCGAGTTGGGACGTCGCCTCGCGCGCAACAAGAAGCTCGGCGAGCTGGCGCGGATGGTCGGGCGATTCAAGCAGGACGCTCGCGCGCTCAAGCGCAAGACTCTGGAGCGCGGTGTCGCCGAGGCTTATGACATCGAGCTCGGCTCCGAGCTCGGGCGCCTGATTCCCGCCGAACTGCTCGCGATGCATCATCCCGTGCTCAAGCGCGACTTCCATCGCCGCGTGCTCGAAGGCACCGTCCTTCAGTACCGCCTGCGCGACGACGAGCAGAAGGGCAAGGGCCCGATGGTCGTGTGTATCGACGTGAGCTCCTCGATGCAGGGTGACAAGGAGATGTGGTCGAAAGCGGTCGCGCTGACGCTGATGGATATCGCGCGACGCCAGCGCCGGCTGTTCCGCGCCGTCATGTTTTCGTCAGGCGACGTGAGCCTGAAGGTGCTCGACCTCAATCGCGAGCGGCGTTACGCGCCTGACCCGAACAAGGTCGTCGAGATGGCCGAGTACTTCCCCGGCGGCGGCACCGACTTCGAGACGCCAATCGACGCCGCGGTCGAGCTGCTCGGCGAAAAGAAACTCAAGCGCGGCGACATCGTGATCATCACCGACGGCGAGTCGCAGGTCAGTCCGGAATGGCTGGCGCGACTGCGCGAGCGCAAAGACGAGCTGGACTTTTCTATTTTCGCCGTGCTGGTTGACGTTGGATCGGCAGAGACATCGTCGCTGGCACAGTTCGCGGATAGAATCACGTCGGTCAAGCGCATCAGCGACGAGCACGCCCGCGACATTTTCTTGCATGTGCAGTCATGAAGAAGAGCGATCAGAAAGTGGTTCTCGATCCGATCGATCGCAACAACTTCCGCAAGCTGTTCAATATGCAGCTTCGGAACGAGCAGATCACATTCGTCACGCCGCCGCGATGGACGCTCGCGCGATGCTACGTGCGTCTGTTCGGCGACAACTTCGAGCATCTGCCTCATCTCATTCGCGCCGGCGATGAGGTCGTCGGCTACGCGACCACCGCGTGCGATCCGAACAGCCCCGACAATTATTGGATCGACGACATCATGATCGCCGCGCCGCATCAGGGCAAAGGCTACGGCCGCGCCGCGATGCTCGAGGTGCTCAAAATGATCGTCGCGCGTTACCCGCGATGTGAAGCGGTGCAGCTAACCTGCTTTCGCACCAACCTAAACGCCGCGGCACTGTACGTCAGCCTGGGATTCAGGCCCACGGGCGGCGTCGATGAAGAATTCGGCGAGCCGAATTACAAGCTGACTGGTGAGGCGCTCGCAAAGTTCAAGAACTAGGGCAGCTCCTGAGGGGCAGTCATAATTTCTTTTTCGGCTGAAGATTCTCGACATTGTAGAAGCCGAATTTCAGCGCGACTTTCAGGTTCCCGAGTGTTTGCATGAGCTCGACCGATACATCCACGTAAACGACAGGGCCTTCGTCGATAAAGCAGTCAATCATCAGTTCGTATCCGCGCGCCTGCAGCTCACGAACTGCCGCCTCGCGACGCATGAGGAAGACGCACCAGTAGTCCAACTGTGCGGCAGTATCCCACTCCCACTTCTTTTCCTTGTCGACCTCCAGCTTCCACATTCCGGTTCGAAGGATCAGCCCGCCAGGCTCGCCCGCACGTTCATGTCCGGGTGGAAAACGCAAATGATCGCCCTTACGATAGGCGTCGCTCGGCTCGACGCCCATGATTGTCGTTACCTGTTCAGGGTCGAGATCGTCGCCGTGAACAATAAGTTTACACGAACAGAACTCTTTTTCTTCAGACAAGTTTTACTCACTCTTTCCAGTTCCGCTCATTGACCGTCAAAGGATAGCTAGTACTTTTCTTGAGATCACGCGCTTTTCATGGCTGCCGTAAAAAAGAAGAGGGCCGGTCGTCGACGACCGGCCCTTCATCGTTCAGATTGTGCTGATTGCTGACTATGCCGCTGACGCCAACTGCATCACGCCTAGCTGCTGGTACCACGACTCGGTGCGATCGTTGATCAGATCGATTTGCCGCAGGCATGGGATGATCGTGTCGACGAACAGGAACGAGTTGAACTGCTTCTCCATGTCGTTCTCCGCCGCCGCCCACGCCGGATTGCGATGCATCTCTTCTTCGATGTCCTTCATCGAGATACCCACTTCCTCGAACACCATCGTGCCCGATAGGAAGCCGTCCTTGGGTACGCCGTCGACGACCTTGGTCACCATCATGTCGCATGCGGTGAAAGCGAAGTCCTCGAGGTCCTTCTTGTCTTTGCCCTTGAGCTTGGTGACTGCCTCGCGCAGCGCCAGCATCCCGAAGCCGACGTGGCGCGCCTCGTCCTTCATGATGTATTCGAGCAGTTCCTTCAGCAGCTCGTCCTTGGTCTCGCGCTGCATGAAGCGGAACGCCGCAATCGCGAGCCCCTCGGCCACGACTTGCATCCCGACGTACTTGGGCTCCCATCGATCGTGCGCCATGACGGTAGTCAGCAGCCGCTCGAGCGTGGGATCGATCGGGTAGATGCGGTCGAGCTTGGTGATGTACTTGCGGAAGCCCTCGACATGACGCGCCTCGTCGAAGACCTGCGCCGCCGCGTTCATCTTGGCGTCGAGGTCCGGCACCGCGTCCACCAACTGTCCGCAGACCATCAGCGCGCCCTGTTCGCCGTGCAGGAATTGCGAAAGGCGCCACGCCGCGAACTTGCGCCCGAGCTGGTACTTGTTCTCCTCGCTGAGCGAACGATAGAGCTCGGTCTGGAACATCGGCATCATCGTCATGTCCAGGACTTCGTTCTCAATCGGGCGGTCCCAGTTGATGGTGGTCGAGACGTTCCACTGATCGCGCTTGGCGTTCTCGTACAGCCGGTCCATCTGCGGGAACTTCACGCTGTAGTCCCAGTGGAAGACGCTTTCGAGGTCGGTGTTAACTATCGGTGTGGTCGTGGGCCATTGTCTGAATCCTCCAGATTACGGGGCGGCGAGCCGTGCTGCGCGCTCGAGTCCGCCAAGGGCAAAATTTACGGTGATATTTTTCAGCTCCGCGTGAGAAAGGTCGCGGCTCGCGAGCAGCCACGAAATCGCCTGCGACAGCATCCCGATCGTGAGATGCGCAATCGCGTCGGCGCGCTCGCCGACCGCGGGCGCGAGGTCGTCGCGCAGGTCGTCGATAAAGATATTGTGGACGCGGACCATCAGATCGAGGAACGCAGGGCTGTGGCCGAACACAATGCGGAAAAGTTCGGGCGCCTCGGCCGCCGCGTCGAGAATCGTATCGATCGTGATCTTGAGTTTCTCGGCCGGCGTATGAACTCCCGCCTTGGCCTCGGCGAGCTTGCGTCGCAACTCAGCTGCGCCATGCTCGATCAGCTCGATAAAAATTTCGTTCTTGGTTTTGAAGTGCAGGTAAAAAGTGCCGAGGCCAACATCGGCTTCGGTGGCGATGTCGGCGATTCGCGTCTGATGGTAGCCCTTGCTCGAGATGACGCGCTCGGCGGCTTGAATCAGATCGACGCGCGTCTTTTCACGACGACGATCAAATCGATTCGGCGTATCGCCAGACTGTCGCGCAGCTTGTCCCATCGATCGCGATAATAGGCGAAAGATGAATCATGTGTCAATTACGAGTATCGACTCAATACTGAATCTATATTCAGAAATGAAGTAGGCATCGTCACCGCTCAAGCAAGCGAATTCATTGCAGAATGTCGCCATGGAGCAGAAGCTAATCAGATAACAAAAGGTCGAGAAAGCGCGCTTAGGCGCTACGGACTGTTTGGATCGAGCGACGGAGGCGATTCCTCGGGAGGAGCGGCAGATTGGTCTGCAGGAGCGCCGGACTGCTGAGGAGATTCGTCCGGCGGCGGATTCGCCGCTCCAGCATCCTGCGTCGTATCGGGAAGAATCACGGGCTCCGGAAAATCCGACGTCACGTTGCAACACAGCAGGTAACTGCTGCCCGCGCGCGGTTGCGCGTTGTAAGCCTGGAGCGAGCCGTCGGCGAGCACCTTGACCGCCTGGTAGCTGGTGGAACCGGACGCTCGCTCGATTTGAAAGACATAGTAGGCGCCGCGGTCGAGCGGCTCCGGCGGCCCTTCCTCGGGAAGAACCTGCGTGAAATGCGGTCGGCACTTTCGAGTACTCGATACTCTTGAGCGAATACTTGGCCGCGCCGACGCCGGTGAGCGAGCCAAACGTTCCTTCGTCGGCCTTGAACTCCCAGATAGGAACGCCGCCGTCGAATCGCACGACCGACTCGGTGCGCGACGAGTCGCGCTGATGGTTCGCGATCACTTCGGCGCCGAAAAACTTGATCACGGTGGCGCGTGAGAGCGCGTCGCCCGGACGCCGGTAGCTGATCGCAACGTTGGCGACGGGAGGCGGGAGCGGTTCACCCTCGTTGGCGTTGGCGGCGTCGTCGAGATCGGTCGAGTCGTCGTCGGAACCCCACAGCGATTTGACGTACGAGCATCCCTGCGTCGCCAGTGCCAGCGACAAAAGAAGTACGACCGGCAACAACAGCCATCGGCGTTCGCGCATCGGACCTCGCTCGAAAATTCTCATCGCCATCCCGATAGCTGAGTCGGACCCGGAATCGCAATCGCTTTGTATATCGGCATGTCCATCGAGTAGTCTTTGCGGGTCGTGGCAAACCGGGATTCGAGCGAAAAGATTGGCCTTCGTCCCCTGCTAATCTACGCGCAGGCGCAGACCGGCCTCAACCTGTGCGTGACTTTGGTCGGACTTCATCTTCTCTATTTTTATAGCGATCGGATGGGCCTCTCTCCATCGCTGGCCGGCCTTGCATTCTTCCTCGCGCTGGTGCTGGACGCGGTGACCGATCCGCTGGTCGGCAACATTTCCGATCGCGCGCGCTTCAAGTCGGGACGCCGCCGGCCATTTTTCTTCGCGGCGATTCCGATGGCGGTCTGCTACTACCTGCTGCTCTCGCCGCCGCGGCTGCACGCGGGCCTGTTCGTATGGTTCTTCGGCTTTTACTTCCTGATGCTCACGTCGCGGAAGATTTACGAGACGGCATACAGCGCGCTGATGCCCGAGCTCACGCTCGACTATGACGAACGCACCAAGCTCTCGACCTTCCGCATGCTGCTCGGCACTGTCGGCGACATCAGCGGCGCGCTGTTGCCGTTCGCGGCTACCTACCTGTTCGCGCGCGGCACCGATTTCAAAGTCACCGGCGCGATCTGCGCGATTGTCGTCGCCGGCGGCGCGATGCTCGCGTACGCGGGACTGCGCGAGCGCGCCGAGTTCTCGACGCTCGAGCGCTCGAAGCTGTGGGCGTCGATCAAATCGATGGCGGGAAATCGGCCGTTCATCATTTTGCTGATCGCCACGACGCTGGCAATCATGGCAATCAACATTCCGACCGTGCTGATCCGCTTCCTGGCCAAGTACTGGTATCACGATGAGAACGCGGCGGCGCGATGGCTGATCGCGTACTTCGCCGGCTCGGTGGTTTCGTATCCGTTCTGGTTCAGGATCACGGTGCGGTTCGAAAAGAAGCCGGCCTTCGTGGTCGCGATGATCTGCAACGCGATGGGCTCGCTGCTGTTCATGACGATGACGCCGCAAAGCACCATCGCGCTCTACCTCTTGATGGCGTTCACGGGCTTCTCGGCGATCGGAATCTGGGTGACGCAAATGTCGGCGTCGGCCGACGTAATCGAATGGGACGAGGAGCGGACCGGCCAGCGCCAGGAGGGCGCGTACGGCGGAATCACCTCGATGTCGATAAAGATGGCGGTCGCAGTGACGCTCCTGATGGTCGGGCCGGTCCTGAGCTGGGTCGGCTACAAACCCGGCGGCAGCGGAATCACGCCGGAAGCGGGCGAACATCTGCGCGCACTATTCGCACTCGGCCCCGCCGCAATCTACCTGATGAGCGCGCTGGTCTTCTCGCGCTACCCAATCACCCGCGAAAGCCACCGCGCAATGCGCGACCGCCTGTCCGCAAGAAGCGCCGCCGCCGAACAAGAAAAATCAAAAGCCATCGCGTAGTGACTGTTTCTCAGTCGCTCAGAGGAAGCGACCTTTGCCCGCCAGGAGCAATCTTCTTAATGTTGTTCCAAATCGTCAGCCCGGTCTTGTCATGAGAAAAATAGAGTAGATGGTACATCTGTGCGTTCTTCGTGTTGCTGAAGGGTAGAACCTCTTCGTCCTGAAATTGAAATCCAGCGTTGCCAACCTTCTTTCGAAAGGCTGACACGAACGATTGGAGCACCTTTTCAGGCGGTTCTTCTGGTAAACTTACCCGACGCCCACTTCGCTGCCGGAAGATCTCGCCAGCCCTTGTCTCCCCACCACTTATCCAAACGGCTATTTGCAACCGAGAGTTCATTTTTCAAGTTGCGTCGAATACCGATTCCACTAGCGAAGAGATAGAGCAGGTCGACTCTCTTTTTCGCCAATTTTGCCAACGTCTCGAAATCGACTTCGAAACCTTCGGGATCGATAAAGGCTAGGCAGAGAGTGCGATTCGATATTCGATTCAAGACCTCATCGACCAAAACATTGCAATCACCGACTCTGAACGTGACCGAGAGTCCTTGGTGGAGACCCTACTTTCTAGGGCAGCCATGTTCTCACGATTCAGATCCGCGAAGTAGAAGATGATCAAAAGCTGGGCTTAATCTTCAAAGCGTATTAGCGCTGAACCATCGGAATTCCTCTTTCGTATCGGGAACAACGCTGAGCCCCGGGCCGCATAGAAGATCGATATAATCAAGCTGTTCCCATAGTCCCTGCGACCGCTTCGGTGCCATCGCCGTCATAAATAGCTTGCGCGTACTTCTGCAGGTATCTCAGTTTTTCGCGAGTCCAAATCCGCGCGGGACGCGCTATCAGTCCATCGCTTCGCGAGAAGTTTCACGGAGCGGCGTAGGACGCGGGTCATGGCTGGGGTCAATAGCCTCTGGGCATTCCGTTCCACTCGCGGCCGTCTAGCTTACGACCAAGTTGCTTGGGACTACGTCCTCCCCATTGTTTGAAAAAGAATGGTACGCGCGACTCGTGGCATTGATCGCGTATCGTCTCAGCCCAAGAAGCTGCCATCGCTCGAAAGTGCGGGCCGCTTTCGCCGCCGACGATTACCCAATCGATTCCCGACAGATTGATCTTGCCCAAATCTTCCAGGAGCGGCTCGACGGACAGGAAGCGGACGCGAGCGTTTGTCGATCGCAGCGAGTCGATTCTTGGCAGGCCGTGTTCTCGGTCTTCTACGCTCACGCCCCACCAGACATTCGAAAGCGAACCCATCCAATTGAGTTCTCCATTCAACAACGATCGCAATCGCTCATGGCGTTTCGTGAGAACTTGAAACGTATGCCACTCGGCTTTCTGCATGACGCGGCCGACGCGAGATATGTATTCCGTCGGCACGCGATCATGGAACAAGTCGCTCATTGAATTTACAAAGATCCGCCGCGAGCCGAGCGCCATCGAAGCGGTTGGTCCAACTTCTCGGGCACGAGTCGGATGTCGAAGCCCTGTTCGAATGGATGGCCGGGTACGCCGCGGAATCTTTCGGCAAATCTCTCGGCGTAGCAGTGCTTGCAGCCCGGGCTGATCTTGGTGCAGCCGCGCACCGGATTCCAAGTGGCGTCGGTCCACTCGATCGCACTGCGATCACTCACTAATCTGCCCTCCAATCATAGGCGAATATAAGGCGAAAGTACGGCCTGCAGTCAATCGCTGGAAATCTCATAAAAAACAGAAGAGCCGCGATCCAGGATCACGGCTCTTCTTTGTGTTCATTTTCGTCGCGATCAGCCGAGCAGGGACTTTGCCACTGTCTCGCGATGTACTGGGGCGTTGCCGAAGTTTGCTTCGCCGGCCAGTGCGCGGCGATGGAACAGGTGCATGTCGTGCTCCCAGGTGAAGCCGATGCCGCCGTGGACCTGGATTGCTTCCGACGTGACGTTCTTCGCCATGTCGGATGCGTACGCTTTCGCCATCGGAACCGCGGTCGCCGCTTCCGCGCCCTTCGTGTCGACGGTCCAGCACGCGTAGTAGGTGAGAGAGCGCGCGTTCTCGACCGCGACCATCATGTCGACGCACTTGTGCTTGACGGCCTGGAACGATCCGATCGGCTTGCCGAACTGCACGCGCGTCTTGGCGTAGTCGACCGACATGTCGAGCGCCTTCTGCGCGGTGCCGACCATCTCGGCCGCGAGCCCCGCGGTCGCGATGTCGAGCGTGCGCCGCAGAATCGGCCATCCCTCGCCTTCCTTGCCGACAAGTTCGGAGGTCTTCACGTTGTCGAATTTCACGTGGCACAGCCGCCGCGTCATATCGACAGTCTTGAGCTGAGTGATCGTGATGCCCGGCGTCTTCGCGTTCATCGCCAGGATCGTGATTCCCTTCTCGCCGCTGCCGCCGGTGCGGACCGCGACCGCCATCCCGTTGGCGACGTGCGCATCGGGCACGAAAAACTTCTCGCCGGTGATGGTGTATTCGTTGCCGCTCTTGGTCGCCTTGAGCTGGATTCCTTCGGCGTCGAAGCGGCCCGCGGCTTCGGCAATCGCGACGGTGCCGATGAACTCGCCCTTCGCCATGCGCGGCAGGAGATCTTTCTTCTGCTGGTCCGAGCCGCCTTCGATCAAGCAGCGGCGCCGCGAGCAGCGCGGAAGTGAAGAAGGGTCCCGGCACGAGCGCCTTGCCGGCTTCTTCGACGATCACCGTCATGTCGAGGAAGCTGCCGCCCTGTCCGCCGTAACTTTCCGGGATGAGCAGCCCGGGCCATCCGAGTTCGACCAGCTTTTTCCAAAAGGCGGGGTCGTGCGCGGTCGCATCCGCCATCATCTGGCGGACAAACTTGGTCGGGCAGTTGTCGGCCAGAAAGCGCTTGGCCGCGTCCCGAAGCATCTCTTGTTCTTCAGAAAATCCGAAATCCAACTTGCGTGCCTCCGTTTTTTCGATGGGGAATCCTGCGGCTGAAACCGCTCAGATCCATGTTTCAGGTACCATTAAGGCTTTCAGACGTGCAAGCGCCGGGGATGCCGCGACAACGGGTCTCAGCGCTTGATTCGCGCACCGGAACCGCGACAATAGGTGGACTCGGACCATCGATATGGAACACAAAGATCTGGTCCGCGAAGAATTCACCCGGCAGGCGAACGACTACGCGACCGCGCCCGCGATTCTCGACGCCGAGCATCTGCACAAGCTGGTCGAGATCTGTCGCACCGCCGGCCGATGCGCGCGTGCTGGAAGTCGCGACCGGGCCGGGACATGTCGCGATGGCGTTTGCCGCGGTGTGCCGCGAAGTCGTGGGAGTCGATCTCACTGATGCGCCGCTCAAGATCGCCGAGCAGATGCGCGCGGAGCGCGGACTCACCAACGTCCGCTTCCAGAAAGGCGACGTCGAGTCGCGCCTGCCGTTCAAGGACGGCGAATTCGACGTGGTCGTGTGCCGGTTCGCGATTCATCATTTCGCTTTTCCCGCGAAAGTTATCTCCGAGATGGCGCGTGTGTGCCGTGCCGACGGACTCGTGGCGATCGAGGATCTGATCGCGAGCGAACAGCCCGAGCGCGCGGAGTACTACAACGATTCGAGCGGCTGCGCGACACGTCGCATACCAGCGCGCTCGCGATGAGCGAGTTGATCAAGATGATGGCCGCGGCGGGCCTTGAGATAGTGCGCTTCACGTCGCACGGCTACCGCATCCTGTCTCGCAATGGATCGAAGCGGCGCATACGTCGCCGGAGCGCGCGGCGAAGGCGATCGCGATGGTCGAGCGCGACGCGGCCGAAGATCTGAGCGGCGCGCGTCCAGTGCGAATCGACGGCGAGCTGTATTTCACGTATCGGATCGCGATGCTGGTCACGCGCAAGCTCCATGCACGCGCGGCTGAAGCGAACGCCGC
The DNA here is from genome assembly GCA_963733715.1 of uncultured delta proteobacterium. Taxonomy (GTDB): domain Bacteria; phylum Desulfobacterota; class Binatia; order Binatales; family Binataceae; genus Binatus. The sequence continues at coordinate 272,546 of CAVTEN010000035.1, read as the reverse complement.
GAGACGGTCGTTTTTTTCGCGTCATCCGTCACGGCCGCTCGCGTTGCTCGCTCCGTCAGGATGACAGACGGCAGTAGCAAGACTTACGATTACGTTTTCTTTCCCGATATCAGCGCGAGGACGCCTGAGTACTGGAGCAGCGAGGTTTGCTCGGCGAGCGAGCCGATTTCGAAACCGGTGAAAAAGCCGGCGATGGGAACCGGGCCGAGAGCGCGCCTGATGTAGGCGGAATCGTGGCCCGGGATGTTGTAGAGGCCGGCGCCGCGCGAGACGCAATTGAAGTACAGGCCGAACGCCGGCGGCGTTTTGTTGTCGAGGCGGTCGTTCAACTCGTCGAGCGTCGCCTTCAAGTCCTCGCGCGAGCGCTCGGCGTCGCGCAGCACGAACCCGATCGTGTCGCCGACCTTGGGCTGGAACGCGACTGCGATAACGCCATGCTCCTCGCTGGCGCCGACGATGTTGCGCACGACGAATTGTCCGCGCTCGATCGTATCCGCGTTTTCGTAGACCGGAATCGCGACGAATATGTACGTCAGCGCGCGGCGCAGATCGGCGGCCAGCGGACCGGCGGCTTCCGCGAAGACTTCGTAAGCCGGGCGGCCGTCGAGCTCGATTACGATGTTGTCGCGCGCGGCGGTCACGCGATGCGCCGTGCCGATCAGGCCGCATGCGATACTGTTAGCGAGTGTAAGTTCGAACTCTCCGGAAATAAGCATCCCGGAGACGGCGTTCGAGCTGATCGTGTCGCCGCAGAACACAAAGGTCTCGCCGATCGAGCCGTCCTCGCTCGCGCCGCCGCCGGCAATCGTCACGCCGGGCAATTCAGTGCGCGAGCGCTTCGAGCGTCGCCTCGGCTTCGAAGTTGTAAGTATCGGCGAAGAGAATCAGCAGGTTCGATTTGCCGAGCTTCGGGCGTACCGCGGCCGCGATGTCAGAGGCGACGCCCGCGGCGCGGCCGCGAAGTGTCGGCACGAAGAATCGGGTTGCGCGGATTTCATCTTCGTTGCCGCCAAAGACCAGCACGGCGAGCGCGTGGCCGGATTCGATTTCGGTCTCGCCCGCGATGACGCCCATGCTCGAGCATCCTGCGACTTCGCGCGTGTGCGCTTCGGAAGCCACCGTGCGCAGGATCATCGGATACGCCGCGCCGTAGGCTGGAGTCGCGAAACACAGCGCGCCGGTCGCGCGGCTGATCCCCGCCTGCGCGAGCGCGGCGGCCGTTGCCTCGGCGGCAGCGCTGCGCGGATTGCGCGCGGTCGAGTAACCGACACCGCCTCGAATCATCGCGACACCTGCTACTGGCCTCCGAAAATCTTAAGCAATTGTACCATCCGCTGAATTCCCTCGGCGAGTTCCTTCACCCCGACGCGTTCGTTGATGCCGTGAATGCCTTTGCCCTCGGCCGGGAGAACTTCGATCGGAATGAAACCATAGGACACGATTTTTTTCTGGCGGAAGTAATGGCTGTCGGTGAACCCGATGACCATCGACGGCACGACGCTCGCCTGATCGTGGACCCTGGCCGAGCGTCTCGATTGCGTTCATCAGCGGCGAGCGCGACGGCGACGAGATCGGCTGAAAGTTCAGCATCACATCGATCTTGATGGTGTCGTCGCCGATCGCTTTTTTGATGTCGTTCACGACCGTCTTCGGATCGCTGCCCGGCAGCAGCCGGCAATCGATTTCAGCGTACGCCGTCTCGGAAATCACGTTGGTCTTCTGGCTGGCGGACAGCACGGTGGGCGTGATCGTGTCGCGGACCTGCGCGTTCTGGCTCGGATCGGAAAGAAACTTTTTCTGAAACTCGGGATCCTTCAGCGCGGTGGCGAGATCGAGTTGCTCCCTGGGCCCGTGTTCGAGCTGGGCGATCGAATGATAGTAGTCCTGCACCGGCCCGATGACGTGGATGGGCGTCTTGTACTCGCTCAATTTATCCAGCGCACGTACCAGCCGCGTGACCGCGGTTTCCGCCGGCGGATCGGACGCGTGCCCGGCCGGGCCGCTGGCAGTGAGCCTGAGCCACAGCGGCGTCTTCTCGGTGACCGACACCACGTAAACCTTGCGCTTGTTCTCGGACAGCGGGTGAATCCCGCCGCCTTCGTTGAGCAGATAGCCGGCATCGGAGAAGACGCTGGCCTCGTGATCGACGAACCATCCGGCGCCATTCTTGCCGCCTTCCTCCTCGTCGCCGGTGGCGATAAACAGCACGTCGCGATTGAGCAGGATGCCCGCGCGCTTGATCGCGAGCATCGCCATCAGCTCGATGACGCCGGGGCCCTTGTCGTCGATCGCGCCGCGTCCCCAGATTTCCCCGTCCTTGACGGTGCCCGCGAACGGCGGCACCTGCCATTCCTTGGGATTGGCGGGCACGACGTCCATGTGGCTCAGCAGGATGATCGACTTGTTATGCTTGCCGATACCGCGCAGGCGCGCCGCGACGATTCCGCGTCCATGCTGCGGCTCCCAGGTGGTGGCGGGAATGCCGTCGGTGAGAAATTTTTCCTTGAGCATCCGCGCCGCTTCGATCTCGTTGCCGGGCGGATTGGTGGTGTTGATCTGAATGTACTTCGACAGCAGGTCGGTCGCTTCCTGCGTGACGCGGTCCCAATTGATCGGCTGAGGCGGAGGAGCCTTGGTCACGCCCCGGGACTCGGCAGGCAGCACGTTGGGCGAGGGAGAGGCGGCGAACGCGGAGGCGGAAATCGCAAGGCAGGCGACGCGAATCGGCACGCGATAAGCGAGCAAGCTTATACCATCTGTTGTGGTTTTGGGACGGCTCCCCCACCATCGGTAGCTTTGTTCCGTCAAAAACTGTTTTCGTCGGAGGCTGGAGTCGCGAGACTCGGAGCGAATCGGGCGAGTGATGGGCATCCTGACGGTAGTCCATGCCGTAGGAATAGCATGCCAAATCCGCCGGGGTCAGGCTGAACAGTTCATCCCGACAGCGCAAAGCGTCGATGGCAATCATGCGGTGTAGTTGGGGATTTCAATCACGCCATGAAGGAACACGGTCGCGAGGGCGGCGTCAACTGCTTGCGGTGGAAAGTGAAGCGCGATGAAGGTTGCAGGCGAGCGCGCCGGCGCCGGACGCAGGAGCGTCCGTCGAGATTCTTCGCTGCAGCAGCTCAGAATGACGCGTTGGGTCGCTTCGTTTTTTGTGTCATCTTGAGCGCAGCGAAAGATCTCGCGCGGCAGCGCGTCTCTCCGACTCCCGCATCGACTATGTTGAGATCTTCCGCCGAGGAAAGGTTCATGAAGAAGGAATTTGCGCCGGTCACTCCCGGTCAGATGCTCAAAGAGGAGTTTCTGGCCGAGTACTGCTTGTCGCAGAACCAGCTTGCGAAGGCGATTGGTATTTCTCCGAACCGGATCGCTGAGATCGTGAATAACCGTCGCCGGATAACTGCCGATACTGCTCTGCGCTTGGGTTTGTACTTCGGTAACAGCCCGGAGTTCTGGCTGAACCTGCAGACGCATTACGATCTCAAAATGGCGCGCAAGAATCTCAGGGCCGAAGCGGTAAAACGGATCAAGGCGCAGCGCGCAGCGTGACGTGCGTGTAGACCACTTGATCGATCGAACGATGGAATCGAGCAGGAGCATCGAACCTCAAGAAATAGAACGACGCGGCGCGCGGCGCTTGATGCGCGCGGGGTCAGCCGGGTGCTGACCGTGCTCAGGCGTGAGGCGCCGGGGTGGAATGCGCCGATTGTGAGTTTTATTGCGGTGCAGCATCGCGATCCGTTCCGGACGCTCGATCTCGTGCATCCTGAGTCTGCGCACCAAGGACGCGACTACTGCGGCGGCGTCGACGCGATTGTTCGATCGCGCGCATACGCCGGAGGCGATACTCGCGCTGGCGCCGAAGACGCTCGAGCGGCTTATTTTTCCGGTGGGCTTCTATCGCACCAAGGCGCGCGTCATCCGCGGAATTTGCCGCGACCTGATCGACAAATTCGACGGACGCGTGCCCGACGAAATCGACGCGCTGCTGACGCTCAAAGGTGTCGGGCGCAAGACCGCGAACCTGGTCGTGACCGAGGCGTACGCGAAGCCGGGTATCTGCGTCGATACTCATGTGCATCGCATTTCGAATCGATGGGGCCTGGTGCGCACCAAGACTCCCGACAAGACCGAGATTGCGCTGCGCGCGGTCCTGCCGGCGCGGCATTGGCTCGAGTACAACGGGATCCTCGTCGCATTCGGCCAGACGATTTGTCATCCGACGTCGCCGTGGTGCTCGCGATGCAAAATCGCGGCGCAGTGCCCGCGGATCGGAGTCGTGCACTCGCGCTGAACGATTAAATGTGAAACCCGCGGTGGGTTTCACACTTCCTTCGGCAGGGGTGACCCCTGCACCCAGTGATAGGAAAAGATGCGGGACTTCGTCCCTGTTAGAAGTTTTATAGAGGAGTCTTTCGTGCGATCGAGTCAAATTCATTGCCACAGATGGGGCGAGTGATAGCCTGAACGTATGGCACAAAAAATTGGATTCGTCGGGTTGGGCGCGATGGGTTTGCCGATGGCGACGAACTTGCTCGCCGCGGGATTCCATCTGACGGTTTACAATCGGACCGCATCGAAGGCCGAGCCTCTGGTTGCCAAGGGTGCGCATCGCGCGGATCGCGCCGGTGACGTTGCGCAGCCGGGAGGAATCGTCGTCTCGATGCTTGCCGACGACGCGGCAGTCAAGGCGCTGGTGATGGGTCCGGATGCGCTCGCCGAGCGTCTTGCGCCCGATGGAATTCACGTCTCGATGAGTACTGTCTCGCCGGCGACCACGCGCGAGCTTGCCGCATATCACGCGTCGCATGGGAGCGTGATGGTTGCGGCGCCGGTGTTCGGACGGCCGAAGGCAGCGCAGGCGAAGCAGTTGAAGATCTGCGTTTCGGGGCCTGCTGAAGCCAAAGCCAAAGTGAAACCGATCCTCGAGGCGATGGGCGATGGGATATTCGACTTTGGCGACAACGTCGGCTCGGCGAACGTGGTGAAGCTCGCGGGCAACTTCATGATCGCGGCGGCGATGGAGGCGATGGGCGAGGCGGTCGCGATGATGCGCAAGAGCGGCGTCGATCCGTCGGCCGCGCTCGACATGTTGACCAAGACGCTGTTTGCGGCGCCGGTGTACCAGGGCTATGGCGCGGCCATCGCACATGGACGGTTCAGCCCGCCGGGTTTTCGGCTGCCGCTCGGACTCAAGGATATCAACCTCGTGATTCAGAACGCCCCGAGGTGAGCGCGCCGATGCCGACCGCGAGCCTGCTGCACGATCGGTTCGTCTCCGCGATTGCGAAGGGACGCGCCGACCTGGACTGGTCCGCGATCGCTTTGGGAGCGGCCGACGACGCCGGCCTCAAGGAATCGCGCTGATGAATTCCGAGACGCGTGCCGAAGTACGTCCGCCATATTTTCGCGCTCGCTGTGTGCGTGACGGCTTCGCTCACTGGCGCCCGTCCGTCGCACGCAATCGATTTCTACGAAATCCAGATTTACGATACGGATACCGCGCCGGTCGGTCATCTGACGCTCGAATTGCATTCGAACACGACCTCGACGGCGACCGGTGAACTGGCGAAAAAGCAGACAGGCGTTTATCAGGTTCGCGAAACGGTCGAGGCCACCTACGGAGTTCTGCGCTGGCTCGAAGTCGGGCAGTATCTCGCCACCGCCAAGCTTTCGAACGGGGAGTACGAATACGCGGGCTCGCGCACCAAGGTCCATTTCGGCATCCCGCAGACCTTCGAGTGGCCGGTGCAATTCGGCGGCAATATCGAGCTCGACTACATGCGGCATGGGACCGAGGACAATCCGACGACGCTCGAGCTGCGGCCGATCGCCGGCACGACTTACAAGAAATTTCGGTTAGTCGGGAATTTCGCTTTCGAGGATCCGTTCAGCGGGCGGGGCGCTCATCACGGGATGCAATTCAATCCGTCGGGCATGCTGGTCTACAACCTCAACCGCTGGGTGGCGCCGGCGCTCGAGTACTATGGAGACATGGGATCGATTCAGCCGCTGGCAAAGGTGCAGGAACAGCAGCACTTTGTCGTGCCGACGCTGAACTTTTATTTGATTCCACAGCTCGAGCTTAATCTCGGCGTCGGGATCGGCGTCACTCGCGCGAGCAACGGAGTATTTCTGAAATCGATCGTCGGATGGACGTTTTAACCACCGGTCGGGATTGATTTGCCGGATATTTATCGTTGCTTGAGTAGAGGAGCTAAACTATCCTCGATCTACGCGCTTGGCGCATTCGATGTCGTTTCCCTCACAAGACCGGCGAGCTGACGAGAAACTCGGGCAAATCCTGCGCCGAGTCGGTTCCGTTCGCACGCGACTCAATTCGCTGGCATTGCAGCATGCGATTTTCTACTCGCTCGCGATCGCGATTGCGGCCGGCGCCGCGGTTTTTGCGATGGCGTACTTGCTGTCGCCGCTCGCGTTCCTCATTGGTGGATCGGCGCTGGTAATCCTTGCGGTCATCGGTATTGCGAGCGCGGTTTCGGCCGGCTGGCGAATGCGCACGAGCGCGGTGAATGCAGCCGCGATTGCCGACGATCGCGCCGAGCTGAAGGGGCGACTATCGACGATCGTCGCGCTCAAGGACGTGCGAAGCGCGCGGCCCGCTGTGGTCGTACCTGGTCGAGGATACGCTCGGGCATCATGATGAATTTTCGGCGTCGAAGATCGAGCGTCGTCGCGTATCGCGCGCGATCTATCCGCTGGCGGCAGCACTGGTGCTGGCGGCGCTCGCGTTTCCGATTTCAAAAATCAAGCGCGCGCCGGTGATCACTCCAGGCAACGGGCAGGACGATCTGACGGTCGATCTCGACGACCTGCATCTGCGGCCCGCCGAACCGGGCGATGAATCCGGCATGCAGGTTACTGCGGACCCCGCGACCATGCGCCGGCTCGAAGACAAGCTGGCTCGCGAAGGTGCGGGCGGCGCTGACGCGAGCGGCAATTCGCTGAATTCGCTGATGAATCGTGCACGCGACATGGCCGGGAATCTACAAAACAAACTCACCGGGCAGCAGGCGGCCTCGAAGCAGCGGCTCAACCTGCGGCTGGCCGACGCCGGCCGCGATCACGATCAAAATGAAATTCATCGCGCGCCCGATACGCAAAAGAATCGGCACGGCGAGACGGCGGGACAGTTCAAACAAGACCAGCCGAAGTCCAATCACGAGTTCGATCTGCCGCCGGAAGACGATTCGCGCCAGCCGAAGTCGCAGCCTTCGCCTGGCGGCCGCGGTGCGGCGAGCATCGAGTCCAACGCCGGCATCGACAACCCCAACAAAGATGACAGCGCTACCGATCGCAGTATCCAGCAGAGCGGAGAGAACAGCAGCAACGGCGGCGAGGCGCACGGTATCGGCGCCGATCCCGACAGCCTGTTTGGTGCGCCGGCGACGTCGAAGCTGGGCAACGAGGGATTCGAGATCGCAATCGAAGCGCGGCCGATCGATCACGGTGCCAAGGGCGCCGGTCATGCATACGTCCCGCCCAAAGTGCGCACTCCGCTCAGCGTGAACCAGGAGCCGGACGAACCGGTTGCGCGCGCCGCGGTGCCGGCCGACGACCGAACTACAATCAAGCGGGTATTCGAACGATGAACGACGTACAGGCGGAAACGCCAACAGTGGCGGATTTCGCCCGGACGTTTCGGCGGATTCAGGCCGAGATCCACAAATCGATTATCGGGCACGAGCAGGCCGTCGAGGAATTGCTCTCTGCCCTGTTCGCAGGCGGCCACGTGCTGATCGAAGGCGTGCCCGGCACCGGCAAGACCACGCTGGTCAAGACGCTCGGGCTCGCGCTCAATCTGAGCTTCAACCGAATTCAGTTCACCGTCGACCTGATGCCGGCCGACATCACCGGCACGCGCGTGATCCTGTCGGGCGAGGACGGCCGTCGCGAGTTCACCTTTCAGCCCGGTCCCGCCTTCTGCCATATCCTGCTCGGCGACGAGATCAATCGCGCGACGCCGAAGACCCAGTCCGCGCTGCTCGAGGCGATGGCCGAGTTGCAGGTCACGGTTTCCGGCACGACCTATCGCCTCAAGCCGCCGTACTTCGTGATGGCGACGCTGAATCCGATCGAGATGGAGGGCACCTATCCGCTGCCCGAGGCGCAGCTCGATCGCTTCCTGTTCAAAGTGCGGCTGAACTATCCCGACGAAGCCGAACTGACGCGAATTATTTCGTCGACCACCGGGCCCGAAGACGCGGGCATCGAGCCGATATTCCACGCCGCAGAAGCGGCGGAACATGTCGAGGGCCTCAAGCGGCTGGTGCGCGAAGTGATGGCTGCCCCCGCGATGGAGGTTTACGCGGCGCGGCTGGTGCGTGCGACGCAGCCGCAGAACTCGCGCTTCGTGACCGACGAGGCCAAGGCGGTGCACGACGAGATGGTCAATCGCTACGTGATGTTCGGATCGAGTCCGCGCGGCGCGCAGGCGCTGATCCTCGGCGCCAAGGTGCGCGCACTGCTCGACGGGCGCGCCAATATCGCGCGTGAAGATATCGAGCACGTCGCGGTCGCCGCGCTGGCCCATCGCATAATGCTCAACTACGCCGCGCTATCCGACGGAATCGACGCCGCGCACATTGTCGAGCGCGTCATCAAGTCGGTTCGCGCCGCGAAAGTATAGGCGGTCGACGATGCTCGAGGCACGCGCTTTCGAGCCCGAATATCTGCGCAAGCTCGATCGGCTGGTGCTCGGCATCAAGCGCGCCCGCACCGTTCGCGCCGGCCAGCGCGCGCTGGGCCGCGTCCAGGGCCTCGGAATCGAACCGGAGAATTACAAGGAATACGCGCCCGGCGACGATTTGCGCTTCCTCGACTGGAACGCGTTCGCGCGCCTCGACGAATTGATGCTGCGAACCTATCGCGCCGACCGGCAGGTCGAGGTTACCTCGCTAATCGATGCGAGCGCTTCGATGGGATTGCCCGAGCGCGACGACAAGCTCGGGCTCGCGCTGGCGATCGGCGCCTCGCTCGCGTACATCGGGATGGCCGACAATGATGCGGTGCGAATCGGCGCGTTCGCGATGCATCGCGGGTCGATGAAGCTTGAAGCGACGCCGTTTCATCGCCGCCGCGAGTCGTACCTCAATTTCAAATCGTTCGTGACGTCGGTGAGAGCGGGCGGCGAGACCCGGCTTGGCGCAGCGGTCGACGAATTGCTGTTGCAGCGCCGGCCGGCCGGGACGGTGGTCGTCATCTCGGATTTTCTGGTGAACGAACTCGACATCGAAGATGCGCTCAAGCGGCTGGTGGCCGCGCGCCACGACGTAAAAGTAATCCACGTGATGGGCGAGCAGGAGAGCACCGCCGCGTATCCGCCGGGGCTGTATCGCATCCGCGATGCGGAGACCGGTGAAGTCCGCGAGACCGTGCTGGGCCCGACGATGATCGCGGCAATTCGGCGCAAGGTTGAAAAGATCGTCGCGCATCTGCGTCAGATCTGTACGTCGCACGCGATTACTTATGCGCAGGCGTTCGGCGCCGGCAACCTGGATAGTTTTATGGAACGCGAACTCCCGCTGCTTGGAATTGTGAGATAGCCGTGGGCCTGCTGAATCCGCAGAACATCATTTACGGCCTCAGCCTCGCGCTGCTGGTGCTGATTTATCTGCGATCGCGTTCGCGTCCGACGATTGAAGTGTCGAGCCTGATGCTATTCGACGAAGCGCCCGCACCGGTTGCGAGCGTTCGTCAGGTGCGACTCGATCCGCTGTTCTGGCTCGAGATGGCGACGTTGACCGCGCTGACGTTCGCGATTGCGGGACTGTACGTGATGAGGCCGCCGTCACCCGGTCACGGCCGCAGTCACGCGCTGGTGTTCGATCTCGGCGCCGGGATGAGCGCGCATGACGGCTCTGGCACGCGGCTGGATCAGGCGCGTCACGACGCGCTGGAAATAATCGATCAAGCTCCGATCGGCGACGAGTTCAGCGTCATCGCATACGCACTCGAGGCGCAGGTGCGGCATCCGCAGACGGCGAACCTGGCAGATTTGCGCAAGGCGCTCGGCGATCTGGTTCCGATGGCGGTGCCCGCGCGCACGGCGGCTCTCAGAGCGGCCCTGATTCGAGCGCATGGCGCGTCGGAAATCGATCTGTTCGCGGACCGTCCGCCCGCGCCTGCGATTCTTGCCGACGCCGCCTCGACTGCGCGGGTGAATTTCCACCAGGTCGGCTCCGGCGATTCCAACCTCGCGATCGTGTCGCTCGATCCCGGCGTTCCGGGCTCGACCCGCGGCCGCGCCGTGATTCGCAACTTCTCCGCGCGGCCTCATCCGGCGGAGCTGGCGATCGATCTCGGCGGCGCCGAGCAGTTTCATCAGACGATGATGCTCGCGCCGCGCGAACAGATTCTGGCTTCCTTCGCTCCGCTCAAGACGGGCGGCTTGCTGCATGCGCGAATTCTGACCGCCGACGCAATCGACGCTGACAATAGTCGCTACGCGTACGCGCCGTCCGATCTTGCGGCGCGCGTGCTGGTGCTCTCGCCCGACGCCGCGGTCCGCGACGATCTCGCGCGCGTGCTGCTCGCGGTCGACTCGAATTTCCAGATCGAGACCGCCGATCCCGCCAGGTATGTTGCGCAATCGAACCCCACCGGCGCGAATGCGAAGCCGTTCGAGCTCGCCGTGATGCACGACTGCTATTTGCCCACGGTCAAGGCGGCGTCGACGCTCCTTATATATCCGCCGCAAGCGACGAAGAGTTCGCCGTATGCTGCCGGCGTGGGAATCTCCGTCGGTGGAACGATTGCGAGCGCCGATATTCGCGGTGATGCGATTGGCGAATCGCCTGCGATCGAGTCTCTGACGCTGGGCGCGACGCGAATCGTTGCGATTCCCGAATGGATGGATCTGATCGCCACCGCTGCAGGCCCGGGACATTCGTCGATTCCGATTGCCGCGATCGGACGCGCCGACGAGCGGTCCCGTCGGCGTGCTCGCCTTCGACGTACGCGATCATCTGCTGCTTGCGCCCGATCATCTCGACGCGCTCGTGCTGACCGTCGATCTGATGAAGCAACTGACCGCACCGCGCGATATTTTCATCGTGCCGACCGGCGCCGATGTGAGCGTGCCCGTTAGTGGAACCGCACGAGTCACCCAACCTGACGCGACCGTGCGCACGATGACTCCCGACAAATGGGGCCGCGTGCGAATCCGTCCGTTGCAGGCTGGACGCTATACCGTCGAGTCGGGCGGCGTGACGACGCAGGTGCTCGCGAACTATTACGACGCGGCCGAGTCCGATCTCGGCGCGAAACCGCAGGCCGAAGCGATCGCGCCCGCGGAAAAAGCTGCCACCGCATCGAGCGTGCCGTCCGCGAGGCAAGTGCAGCCGCTCGTTTTCATTTTGATTGCACTGGCGTTGCTCGCGCTGATGATTGAAACCGCGATGCTGATAGGCCACGCCGGCCGTTGGGGAATGCGCCATGTTTGATCGGCCGCATCTACTCTGGCTGCTGGTGCTGGTGCCGATTGCCGCGATGCCGGGAATTCTCGCGATGCGCGCTGGACTGCGATTGGCGGGCGCCGCGTCTGCCACGCTTCGCGCGTTGTGCGTCGTGGCTCTCGTCGCGATGCTCGCTGGGTCTGCGCATTCCCGGACGCATCGCGGCGCAAAGCGTCGCCGTGGTCGCGGTGATGGATGAGTCGCGCTCGGTGTCGCCCGATCAACAGGATTGGATGCGCGGCCGGATCGATCAGTTGAAGTCCGCGATGGCGCCGACCGACCAGCTTGGGATTATCGGTTTTGGCCGCGACGCGCGCCTGCTTGCACCTTTGACCGATCCCCGTCTGCTGGGCAATTTTGCGGACGGTGTCGACGGAGGAGCCACCAATATCGCCAGCGCGCTGACTGCGGCTGAGAGTTTGTTTGCGCCGGAGGCAGACAAGCGAATCGTGCTGCTGAGCGACGGCAACGAAACCGAGGACTCCGCGATGTCGGAGGTTCCCGCGATGCTCGAGGACGGCGTACGAATCTTCGCGGGCGCGCCGCCGCCGTCGGCGACTGAGAGAATTGCGGTCACCAATTTTTATTCTCCTGACACGGTCCGCGCCGATCAGCGGTTTGCATTCAGAATCGGGGTCGAAAGTGAGTCGCAGGGTCCGGTCGCCGCGATGCTTAAGCTTTACCGCGACGACACCGCCATCGGCGGCGAAGCGATTACGCTGAAGCCGGGCTTGAACGACTTCGAGCTGCCCTATCGGCTCGAACAGCCTGGCTCATATCTGATGAGTGCGGAGGTCTCGATTGCGCCGCCGCGGGTCGCGCTCAATACGAAGGTCGAGGCGCCGATTTCGGTGACCGGTGCGCTGCGGATTCTGATCGCCTCGAATTCTCTGCCGGAGAGCCTCGTCACCGCGCTCAAGATGCGCAACTACAAAATCGATTTCGTGTCGCCGCGCAGCTTGAGCGAGCATCCGGCGGACTACCTGCCGTACCAGCTCGTGATCCTCGACGATGTGCCCGCAGGATCGATAACGCCCGCGGCGCAGCACGCGCTCAATCGCTACGTTGCCGACTACGGCGGCGGGCTGGTCGCAACCGGAGACACACTGCGCGAAGAAACTCTGGCCGGCGGCGATCTCGAAAAAGCGCTGCCGGTGAAGTTCGTGCCGCAGCCGCCGCCACCGTCGCGCGAGCCGATTGCAGTTTACCTCTGCATCGATCGATCGAACTCGATGAGTTACGACTCGCGCTATCCCGCCGTGCGCGACGGCGAGCGGATTCGCTACGCCAAGGAAGCCGCGATCGCGTTGCTGCGCCAGCTCGACGATACTGACTTCGCCGGCGTGATCGCGTTCGATTCGCAGCCGTACGTGCTCGCGCATCTGCAGCCGCTCGGCGAGGATCGCGGCGAGCTCGAAAATCGCATCGATCGCCTCCAGCCCGGCGGCGGCACCGACTTCAAGGACGCACTCGAAATCGCGGAGCGTGAGATTCTGCAGAGCAACATCCCGGTGCGCCAGGTGATTCTGCTGACCGACGGCGACACCAACCGCCAGTATCACGACCACGACGATCTGATCGCCGAGTTCGCGCGCCAGCACATTCCCGTCTCGACTATCCGCATCGGTCCCGACCTTGCCAATCTCGAATTGCTCCAGGACTTCGCGCAGGCGACCGGCGGCATCTTCTATCGCGTGCAGGACATCGAGAAGCTGCCGTTGCTGCTGGTGGGATTGACGCGCGAGGCGATGAACCGGCGCAAGCAGGATCGCACCACTGTTGAAGCGGGCGACGCGACCGCGATGCTCTCCGGCATCGGCATCAAGGACATTCCGCCGATCGATTTTTTCGCCGCGACCGAGCCCAAGGACGGCGCGCAAGTCACGCTCAAGGTCGCGCGCGCCGACAAAACTGCGCCGCTGCTGGCGTCGTGGCAATACGGACTCGGCCGCACCGCGATTTTCGCCGGCGATCCCGATTCACTCGCGACGCTGAGCTGGATTCGATGGAACCGCTACGTTGAATTCTGGTCGCAGCTGGCAAACTGGACGATGCGCCAGGGCGACTCCGGGATGTTCACGATGCGCGTCCACGGCGCGCCTGACGGGGCGATCACGGTCGAGGCTGAAAAAGCCGATCCCGATCCCGTCAGCAACCTGGTCTGCCGGATCACCGGGCCGGGCCGCGCTATCGACGTTGCGATGACCGAGGCCGACGCCTCGATCTATCGCGGCGAAGTTGGACCGCTGCCGCGCGGCAAATACGTCGCCACGCTGATGTTCAAAGCGGGCGACTCTGAAAAAATCCTTGAGCAGCGCGAATTCGCAGCCGCCGGATCGATTCCGGCCGACAGCGCCGAATTGCGCATCAAGCCGCCCAATCTCGAATTGCTGCGGCGGCTATCGACCGCGACGCACGGCGCCTTCGAGGCGAGTCCCGCGACCATCGTCCGCCACACCGGGCAGACTGTGGCATTTCGCCGCAGCGCCGATCCGTGGCTGATTCCGCTTGTAATCATGCTGTTCCTGGGTGAAGTTTTCGTGCGACGCCGCTATCTCGGCGACTAACGATGGAGCAGCTCATGAAAATTTCCGCGAATCTTCCTCATCTCATTGCCGCTGCCGCAATTCTGGCCGCTATCGCCGCGCCCGCCGCTATTGCGAATGCCGCAACCTCGCCGCGTGACGTCGACGCCCTTGCCAAGGCCACCTACATCTATATCGCGACAGTCCGCAAAGACGGCAATCAGAGCAAAGCCGTGCCCGTCTGGTTCATCACGACCGCCGACCAGCAGGTCCTTATCGAAACGTCGCCGACCAGTTGGAAGGCCAAGCGGATCAAGCGCGGCAGCCCGGCGATGATTTGGATCGGCGCGCGCACGGGGCCGGCGTTCATCGGCAAGGCGGAAATCGTCACGGACACGAAGCTGCAGGACCAGGTGATCGAGCAATATCCCAAGAAATATCTGCTCGCGCGAATCGGATTTGCGCGTCCGTCCCGCGCCAAGCTCGACTCAGGCCAAATCGTCGTGATTCGTATTTCGCCGGCGCGCGACTTGCCCGACGGATTTCAATCTGCGCCCGGAACTCCCGCGCCAACGCTCGACGAGACGGCAAAGCCTGCCAGCACTCACTAGAACGTCTTGAAATTGGGTGGCTAGTAGGACAGCATGCCTGCCCATGCGTTTAGTCAAACTGGCTGTAGCTTTAGTCGTCATTACATTGCTAACGAGCGCCAACTGCTTTGCCGACGACTTCTTCTCGTTGCGCGATCCATCGGCCGATTTGCTCACGCCCGCGCGTCATCAAATCGACATCGAAGCCGACGACGCCTACATGTTCCTCGTTGGCCCCAGCATCCTGCGGCGACGCATCAACTCGTTTCCCGACACCGCGATCAATTTGCAGCATGATCTCGGCGTCTCGCAGCTCCAGTTGCCCGAGGTGCTGCTCTCGTTCTGGTTCGACGACGTCAACGCGGTGCAGTTCCAGTTCCGGTACTACGGCATCTACGGCAGCAAGCCTCAAACTGAGCCGCTCGCATTTGGCGGAACAATAATCGCCCCGCCTTCTGGCACCTCACTAACTCCGCAACAGTTCCAGAAGCTGAATCCCGGCGGCACGCGATGGTACACGTTCGGCGGATATTACGAGCGCCGGCTGACGCCGCTATATCAGGATCACGAAGCGGGACTGCCGCAATTTCTCCAGGGATGGGACTCGCGGGCAAAGATCGGACTCGAGTTCACCTACAACGATTTTCGAATCAACGACGGTACCCCTCTCTTCAGTCAGGCCTCGCCGTTCGAGGCGCGAATCCGTTTCCACGAGAAGGGACTGCCGATACCGGTGATCGGGCTCGAGGAGCGTCATTGGCTCGGGTACAACTTCGCGTTCGAGGCGACGGCGCAGGGCTACTGGGCGAACAAGTGGCCCTCCGGCCGCAGCGAAGGCGGCGAGGTCTACGACTCGCAGTCGGGCTTCGAGACACACTGGCGGGTGATTTACGCAAGCCCCAACTGGCGCGGGTTCTCGCCGTTTGCGGGATTCAACTACAACTATACGAAGTACACGCAGACTTCCTCGGGGGTCGGCAACTTTCTGCGCGTGCAGTTGTTCGGCCCTGAAGTCGGCTTCAACTGGAGCATCTGATGCTCGCGCGCGAAAGTCGCTAGCTTCAAGTGCGCCGCAGAGTAAAATCAGAATTGTGGCGAATGACTCCGCATCTGCGCTGATCAAGTGCGCGCTTAACTGCCGATGCCCGGTATGTCGCGACGGCGCGATTTTCCGATCGCACTTCAAGATGAATCGCGAATGCCCGCGATGCCACGTCATCTTCTGGAAGGATCCCGGCGAGACGCTGGGCGCGATGTATCTCGACTTCGCGGTGGCGGCCGGATCGTTCCTGGTGTGCTGGGCGATTCTCGCCTTCGCGACGCATCTGTCTGACGCCGCCGAGATCTTCATTCTGTGCGCGGTCGCATGCGGCAGCGTCCTGCTCTGCTACCCGCTCACCCGCAGCGCCTGGACCGTGCTGGTCTACCTCTCAGGCGGAATAGAGCGCCAGCGCCCCCGCCTACGCACAATCCAGGGCGGCAAAAAATCCGCCTGAAATTCCTTAATCCGGTTCCCCTTCCCGCTCGGGAAGGGGTTAGGGGTTAGGTTCTCGCATCGTCCGCATGCCCGCGAAGAAGTAGCGCGCCGTCTGCAACCGGTTCGCTGCGCGACTCAGAACCGGTACCGCTCGCGCACGCTGTCCGGATGCCGCCGCGCCGCTCGCGATGCTCGCTTCGTCAGGATGACAATCGAGCCGCCCCGCCAGCTTCTCCTGCAAATGCGCCAGCCGCTCCGCCGCGGCCGCAATCGTCTCGTCGCTTTTCGAAAACGTGAATCGAATCTTCCGATGCCCCAATTCCGCGCGATGGTAAAAGCTTGAACCGGGCACCGCGGCGACTCCGACCTCGTCGAGGATGAAATCCGCCGCCGCGAAGTCATCCTTGAATCCAAGCCCGCCGATCTCAGCCACGATGTAATACGCGCCGTCCGGCTTGCTGCATTCCAGCCCCGCCCGCGTGAGCGCCGCGTACAGCGCGCCGCGCTTGCGCTCGTACATCGCAGTCAGGTCGGCATAAAACGATTCCGGCAAACGCAGCGCGACGGCTCCAGCCTCCTGCAGCGGATGCGGCGCGCCGACCGTCAGAAAATCATGCACCTTGCGAATCGCCGCGGTGATTCTCTCGCTCGCGATCGCGTACGCCAGCCGCCATCCGGTAATCGAGTAGGTCTTCGACAGCCCGCTGATCGTGACCGTTCGCTCGGCCATCCCCGGAAGGCTCGCGATCGAGATATGCCGCGCACCGCCATAAATGATGTGCTCGTAAATCTCATCTGTGATCGCCAACGTGTCATGCCGCTGGCATAGCTCCGCGATCGTTTCGAGCTCGGCGCGCGTGAACACCTTGCCGCTCGGATTGTGCGGAGTGTTGATCACGATTGCCTTGGTGCGCGGCCCGAATGCCGCCTCGAGTTCGGCGCGATCGATCGAAAAATCCGGATCGCGCAGCGCCACGTAGCGCGGCGTCGCCCCGGCCAGGATCACGTCGGGGCCGTAGTTCTCATAAAACGGCTCGAAGATGATCACCTCGTCGCCCGGGATTGATCACCGCCAGCATCGTCGCGATCATCGCCTCGGTCGCGCCGCAGGTTACCGTGATGTTACGATCGGGGTCGCATTCGATACCGTTGTAGCTGCGAACCTTGTCCGCGATTGCGCGCCGGAAGTTCGGCGAGCCGTGCGTGATCGCGTACTGATTGTATTCCTCGTCGATCGCGCGCTTCGCCGCTTCCTTGATTTCGGCCGGCGCCGCGAAGTCGGGAAATCCCTGCGCCAGGTTCACCGCGCCACACTTCAGCGCCCGCCGCGTCATCTCGCGGATTACGGATTCAGTGAACAGACGTGTCTTGGCGGAAATATCAGTCGGCATTACTCTGCGCGATTCGCGCGCGAAGTAAGCAGTCTAGCCGCGCACGTGTGCGCACGACAACTTGCTCGATTGAGTGTTCGCCTGAAATCGAAACTAGAAAAAATTACAGACGGACGGCTACAGCGGCAGGTCGAGTCAGCGGAGCATCGGGCAGTTTTGAAAGTCGACGGAAACGAACAACCGTCGCGCTTCAAAGCGGTCCGCTACTCCACCACCTCTTCTTCCAGCACGCCGGGGCCCTGGCGCAGCCTCCATTCGTCGATTACCTCGACGTTGAAGCGCCAGTCGCTTCCAATCTTGAAGCCGGGCAACTGCCCTTTTTTGAGCAGCCGATAGATCGTCGAGCGATGCACTCGCAGATACTCGGCTAACTCGTTTACGGTCAGGACTTTCGTCGACGATGGCATCCGTTCACTTCCTCTTTAGTGTGCCTACCCGTTCTTTGGATGGCAAACAGGTTATCATAAAACCTCTACTGCGCTATAGACCATCTTATTGTACAAATCCAGCCCAACGTCAAGCTTTACGAGGGTATGCCGCGCAGCATTGTGCTATTCAGCACTCAATCAGGGTTTATTTGTACTTATGGAACAGGCGCAGTCAACCGGGCGATTGACCGCTTTCTGTGCTTTAGACCCGCGTGATGTGGCTCGGTACAACGATCGGACTAGAGCAAAATCGGCAAAATTTACCCGAATAGACGGATGGCGGCTTCCCTCAGCTCGGCGCGATGGTCGGGGTGCGCAATCGCGATCAGTTCGGCGGCGCGCTCGCGATGGTTCTTGCCGAGCAGCCGCGCGATTCCGAATTCCGTCACCACAGTGTCCGCAAAGTAACGCGGCACGGTGACCAGCGCGCCTGCTTCGAGTTGCGGGACGATCCGCGAAATCGCACCGCCAACTGCCGTCGATTGCAGCAGCGTAATCGCACGCCCGCCGGGGCACAGAAAGGCGCCGATATGAGTCTCCGGCTGCCCGCCCGTCCCGTTCATCATCCGCGCGCCGAGCACGCTCTCCGAATTGATCTGTCCGGTCAGATCGATCGCGAGCGCATTATTGATCGACGTCTGCCGGTAATTCGCGGATATCGTCGCGAGCTTGAGCACGTAATCCGGATCGTAAAGCTCGAACGCCGGGTTGTCGTCGATTATCCGCAAATCGTCCGGGTCTGATCCCGACCACGCGACCGCCACCGCCTTGCCGCGATGGATCGTCTTGCGCCGCCCGTTGATTATCCCGGCATCGACCAGCCGCGCGATTCCCGGCGCGACCATCTCGGTATGCAGCCCCAGGTCGTGCTTGCCGTCGAAGGCGCCCATCCGCGGCATCTGCGAACTGGGATCTCCGACCCCAATCTGAATCGTCGCGCCGTCTTCGATAAGTTCGCTGAGGTATCCAGCGACCGCCTTGAATTCCGCGGGCGGCGGCGTGATGCCGAGCAGCACGCGCAAATCCGAAAGCGGCGTTCGATGCAGATACTGAACGAGCGGCCAGATACGCTCGACTCCCACCTCCGCGATGATCGCGCGCAAGCCCTCGCGTTTTTCAGTGTCCATCGCAGCCAGCGCATTTTCGATCACCGCATGATCAGGCGGCGGCGGAGTCCCCTCGACGAAATACTCGAACTCCGAAACATGCATGTACACGTCGCCGTAAGTGCGCGTCATGTTCGCGTCGACTTCGGCAATCGCGTGACGCGCGCGCCGCGCGTACATCCGCTTGTTCCACTGATGCGGCCCGAAGCTGACGAAACCCTTCGCGTTGGGCGTGGTGACGTTTACGAAAGTGAAATCGATCGGCTTGTCTTCGGCGGGCCGCTCGTCGTGCGGCTTGAATGCGGTCGAAAATAAATTCGGCAGGTAGGTCGCCTGTTGCCGGTCGTGCGCGGGACGTCCCAGGTTGCCGATGAACAGCTCGAACTCGATCCTGAAATGCGGCGCGACGTCGCCGCCCATCCATCCGGGGTCGGTAAGTGGCGACGACATCCTGAGATCGACGACGCCGCCGATCTGCTTGCCTCGCGCCGCCAGCGCACGCTGCATCACGGTCCCGGCCGCGAGCGGAAAATCCACCCGCATCCCCGGCTTCACCATCGCCGCCGCTTCGTCAGCCGAAATCGTGCGCGATCGGTAGTACTCCTGCCAGTTCATTTGAGCGTTACCTTTTGGCGATCAGAGTCTTCGAGCAGCCACAATGGCCCAAGTCGATAACGCTGGCAAACTTGTCCGCCCCCAGCCGAGCGGTTAGCTTTCGAGCATGCTGATTGCCGACGGTGATTTCCGCTACGAGATTCGCCGCGCCGGCGAGTTGATAGCCGTCGAAACCGAATCGCTCGCGTGGGGGATGATTCGCGGCATGCGGCGTCCCGCCAGCGGCTCGAACGTGTACGAAGTCGAAGCGGAACTCGACGAGGCCGGCCTCGTCCGCCGAGTTGCAGTGAGCTACAACCGCGGCCCCTTCATTCGCAACGCCGCCTACGAATCGATCGACAGTTTTCTGCGCGGGTACATCAGCGCGGGTGGCAGCCGCAACGATCTGACCACCAAGCTCGGCCGCTACGGCGAAGTGGACGCCGACCTGATCATTTTCCGCGCGCTGACCATCGCGCACATTCGCGAACGCGGGCAGATGCGATGGACCGGGCGAATTGCCGCAATCGATCCTAACACTCTCGTGGCAGTGACCAGCAAGCAGTCGTGCCGCCAGCGCGGCAACGATCCTCATCTGTGGATCTACGAGCCGCGGATGGGCGATTCCGAAGAAATCGAGATTGACGATTCGGGAGTGGTAGTGCGACGGCGAGACTCGCGCGGCGTCGAGACGGTGCTGGTTTGAGCGACCGGGATGATCGGTAACACTTTAGACCGGCATGATAGGTAACACATTTTCTGAGTTTGAGGGGGAAGGTTAGGGTGGGGGACCGATGTGCCGCGCGAATGTCTGTTGCGCGGCACACTCTGCTCCGGATTTTCTTACTCGGCGAAATGCGGCGCGCCAGACAATTGCGCCGCAAAAAGGTCCCCCACCCTAACCCTCCCCCCACGAACGGGGGAGGGAATCCGGAAATGGCGTCCTCGACATTTCGCGATTATCACTGGGTGCAGGGGTCACCCCTGCCGAAGGAAGTGTGAAACCCACCGCGGGTTTCACATTCAAATAAAGTGGATGGCGTCTGCTGTCGCTTACGCGGCGAGCTTCTTCGACGGCATCTTGCAGTCGCCGTCGAACTGCGCGCCCTCGTTGAGTACGAAGCTGGGCGTACTGATCGTGCATTGCACGCGCGCCGTCGCCATCAGCTCGACGCGCTCACGCGCAGTCACTTCGCCGGTGAACGAACCGGCAATCGTGACCTTGCTCGCGGAGATCCGCGCGCTCACAACGGCGCCGGTCGTGATGACGACTTCCTCTCCGGTGATCTCGCCTTCCGCTTCGCCTTCGATTTTCACCGGGCCGCGAAAGTTGAGCTTGCCCGAAGCCTTGGTGCCTTTTCCGATTCGTGATTCGAATTCTTCGTTTAGCGCCATATACTGATTGCCTTCCCCGATTTTGGATTTCACTATTGCGGGAATGTGCGCGCGCACGCAATGCTCGCTGGATGGATCACTAATGTGAACAAAACATTATGTAGTGT
The DNA here is from genome assembly GCA_963733715.1 of uncultured delta proteobacterium. Classification (GTDB taxonomy): domain Bacteria; phylum Desulfobacterota; class Binatia; order Binatales; family Binataceae; genus Binatus. The sequence goes on along the minus strand of CAVTEN010000035.1, from coordinate 251,453 downwards.
GCTGTAACTGGCTTGCACTCGTCATGTCGCGTGGAGCAAGGTTTTTTTTGACAAGGAGAATCCGAAAAAAGATGAATCGTGAATCCGATAAGCGGCGAGAGCACGGTCCTGAACGCCTCGGTGGCCAGGGACTCGATCCCCATCAGTACGATTCCGGCGACGCGACCATCCTCGCGCTGCTCGCCGAGACTCCCGCCGCCGACTTTGTCGATCTCGCGATCACGTGGCGAGCCAACGAAAACGCGTACGAAGTGTGGTCGCGCCGCGGGATGATTCGTTTCAAGCGCTTCGCCGACGACCGCGGCGCGCTGTCATTCGAAGTCGTCGAGCAACTCGGTGAGAATCCAATCGCGAATCAGGATCCGTTCATCGTCTCGACCATCAACGAGGAGCTCGACGCCGCCGCCCGCAGCGGCAATCCCACCGACGATCCCAATCGCGCGTACTTCGAGCCGCGCGTGATCAGCCATCCTTATGCGTACGAGCGAATCGCGCAGCTCTTCGACAGTCCGCGCGCGCCGGACCTGATCGTCAGCCCCAAGGCCTACGCTTACGGAATCCAGCCGGGGCAGCATGGCGCGCTCGACGTCGTGCAATGCCGCGCGCCGCTGGTGTTCAGCGGTCCCGGCGTTCGTCGCGGGATGTTCAAGCTGAATGCTCGCGCAGGTCGATGTGGCCCCGACGATCGCGCGTATCGCGGGGATGGCTAAGATCGCCGGCCTCGACGCGTCGGGCTCGCCGGCCGAGGTTTACCTGAAACGGCAGGACGGCAAACCGCTCGACGAAATAATCGACGACGATGCGGACCGCCCGCAGCGCGTGTACATGATTTTGCTCGACGGCCTGTCGCATTCCGAACTGCGCCATCAGCTCGACCACAATCCCGGCGCGATTCCGAATCTCGCGGGCTTGGTCGAGCGCGGCGCGATGCTCTCGCATGGCTCGATCGTCAACTTCCCGAGCATCACGTGGCCCAGCCACTCGACGATTCTGACCGGCGCGTGGTGCGGGCATCACGACGTCGTCAATCCGACGTTCCACCTGCGCGAGCATCGCGAGACCGTGCCGATTCAGGGCAACGTCTTCGAAACCGAGCGCTATCTGAATCCCGACGTCGAGACGCTCTACGAGGCGTTCAAACGCGCCGGCGGCGAGGGGACTATCACAGCGTCGATTCACGAACCGCAGGGACGCGGCGCCGATCACGCGGTGTTCGAGCGGCGGATCGTCGGCGACAAGACGCGCCTCAAAGCGCTCACGGCCGAGATGGCCTCCGACGTGAGCCCGCGATGGGCCGACGACAACATGCCCGCGATGACCCGCGAAGAAATCGTCGACATCCGCGGCATGGCGCAAGTGATCAACCTCTTCGACCATTGCGGCGACAGAAGGCGCCCGTGTTCGTCGCGCACGAGTTCGTGCTGACCGACGGCGCCGGCCACGACTACGGCCCGCATCACGAAGGCCTGCGCGAGGCGCTCTATCGCACCGACAAGACGAATCGGCGCCGTGCTCGACTTGTTCCGCGCGCGCGGCCTGCTCGACTCGACGCTGTTCGTCGTCACCTCCGACCATGGGATGGCGGCGCAGCGCGTCGAGCTCAAGGCAAATCCGGCGCGTGAGCCGGAGCGTGCGGGAATCCAGGGCGTGTTCGCCGAGCCGATGATCTACCTGCGCGATCTGCGCGTCGAGCTCGAGCGAGCGCGCGATTTGCGCAGCCTGCGCGTGACAGTGCTCGACAACGATCACCTGCCCGACGGCGAGCATCCGCCGCTCACCGGCGCGCGCGTCACGCTGCACGGCCGCGGCGGCGCAGTACTCGCGGAATCGCTGACGCCCGAGAGCGGCCGCGTCGCATTCGCAACTCCGGCCGACGTCTCCGACGCCGAGCTGACCGTGAGCGTCGAGCTGAAAGGCTTCAACTCCCGCAAACTGCGAGCCGACGGCACCTCGCTCGCCAAAAACATCCGCCAAATCCTCTACGCGAATCTGAATTCATAGAGCGAATGGTAATCCAATCACTTTCTAGGTCAGGGAGCTGTGGGATCTTTCTCCCCTCTCCCCGAACCTGAGAGCGAAATTCGTCCTCGACATTTCGCGATTTCTGTCACTGGTCAGGGTCACCTGCCGAAGGAGAGGGAAACCCACCGCGGGTTTCACATTTAATAAAGTGAACTGGCCGAACGTTAAGATGATGCACGACCTCAATAACAAAATCGCAATCGTAACCGGCGGCACGCGCGGACTCGGCCGCGCAATCGCGCTCGGCCTCGCGCGCCTCGGCGCGACTGTCGCGATGAACTATCGGCGCGACGAAGCGAGCGCGGCGAAAACGCTCGACGAGGTCCGCGCGATCGCGCCGCGCTCGATTCTCATCAAGGCCGACCTCGAGGACGAGGCGCAGGTGCGCGCGATGGTGACGCGGGCCGCCTCTGAACTTGGCGGGCTCGACATTCTGATCGCGAATGCGGCCGCGACCGCGTTCAAACCGCTGCTCGAAACCAAGCCGCACAATCTCGCGCGAACTTTTGCGCTGAGCGTCAACGGTTTCGTCGCCGCGGTCCAGGAAGCGAACAAGGTGATGGGCGAGGGCGGCCGCGTCCTGATGATTTCCGGCATCGACTCGATACGCCACCTGCCCGGCCACGGCGTGCTCGGCGCCGCAAAGGCCGCGCTCGAGAGCATGGTGCGCGACTTCGCCTTCGAGCTAGGCCCGCGCGGCATCACGGTCAACGGCCTCAACGTCGGATACATCGACACCGACTCCGCGCGCTTCTACGCAAACTACCTGGGCGACGATTACGAAGATTTCCAGCGCCGATGCGCCGAGCGCTCCGCCCTGAAGCGCCTCCCAACCCTCGACGAAATCGCCGCCGTCGCCTGCATGCTCTGCCTGCCGGCAGCGAGCTACCTAACTGCGCAGACGATCATGGTCGACGGCGGCTTCACGCTGAGCTTCCCCGGCGTGAAGTAACGGCGGCGCGACTGCTGCCAGACTGATTACAAATGCCGGAACTGGTTGTCGGGAACCAGCCGATGCCGGCCAGAACGGCGAGGAAAGGAATTGCCGGCGAGCGATATCGAATCGAGATCCCGTCCGCGTATATCGACGGCGGCAGTAGCAGCATCAGAGCCGCGCTGAGGAGTATCCATTGATCCCAATCTCGCGGCCGACGCCATAGCGTGCGAAACACTCCGATCCAAATCACGGCGAGCATGATGCACTGGAATGCGGTCGCGGCCAATTTAATCGCCGCGAATGCGCGAGGGTTCGTGATCAATCCTTGCCAACCTGTTTGCAGCTCGTACGGCTCAAACGCAAGTTTGATGAATCCCTCGAGCGTAATGATCGCGAAGTCGCCTGGATGCGCGAGAATTACCGCGACCGACCTGGAAAGCATGAAACTCGAAAGCGCAGGATCGGCTTCGAGCGCCGAGATAGCCGGGTCGGAGCCGTAGAGCTGCTCGAATTGAGCATCGCCGCGGATTTGTCGTGCCGGAAGCAGCGCCACCGCATCGCGGGCGAACGAAAGCTTGAGATTTTCAAGCGGCACTCGATCATGATGCGCGACGACCGCAGGCGCCGTGTACATATAGAGATTCATCGGACCTTCGACGGTCAACGTAAAGACGCCGGACACGCGATCGTTGCGGACTGCCCACGCAGCTATGATCAAAATTGGCACCGACAGAGCAGCGACCGCGCCGCGCCAACTTCGTTTCGCGACAAACGGCATCGCCATCAGCGGGACGAGCACTTCGGCGACCGGACGAATCATGGCGGCCATGCCGAGCGACGCTCCGGCAAGGAACGGGTTGCCCTCGAGCGCGGCGAAGATAGCAGGCGTCAACACCGCCTGGAAAAGCGCTTCGGTGATCAGCTCCTTGCTATTGAGGATCGTCGGCACGTCAACCGCGACGATCAGCGCGGCGAGAATTCCCGCGATCGGGCCGGCGCGGCGTCCGGCAAAATCAGCGACGATAAGGCATACCAGCGCGCCAAGCGCGGCTTGTATCAGAATCGCCAGACGAAGATGCGCGAGAAAAGGAACCAGAAAAATAGGATATCCAGGCGTGCGCATCAGCTCGGGAGCACCGCAGCGCTCGACGTACGGCGCGAAGCCACATCCGGCGTTGAGTCCCCGAGCGAGCGCGAGATACAGATGTGAGTCGGCGCCGACTGCCCAATCGGAGCCCGATCTCACGAGCCACATCGAGCGAAGGATAAACGCCAGCAGCACGACCAGCGCGAGTTGGACGCGACGACTAATTTTCACCGGTAACATTCGTGCCTGGATCCTGGGGCATACGATGATTTCGCAGAAACCAGCCGCGAGCAATCCTGCGTTCAGCTCAACGCCTGCCCGCGATTGATGACACGCCGACTAAAGCACGGTTGTCGCTAACGCGAGGCTGCCCCAGCCGATTAGGGCGACGGCGGTGACGCGCGGGATATTTAATCCCCATGGCAGGGTTTTCTCGGCCACGACACAGACGGTGATAGCGGCGATCCAGAAAATGTTCATCACGCCGACGACGAACAGCAGGCACATCAGTGCCCAGCAGCAGCCCAGGCAGGAGACGCCGTAGCTGATTCCTTTTCGCATTGCGGCCGACTTGATAGTGGGGCGGGCCGCCGTGCCCGCCATCGACTCGCGGAGGGGAGGCGGGCACGGCGGCCCGCCCCACTGAAGGCTTGTCGCTCGATCATCGCTGAGTAAATTTTTTGACGAGCAGCAGCGCCGCAGGCAATTTCGTTTCACCGGCGACAACTGATACAGGCCGGCCGCGACTACGATCAGGCCTGCAGCCACCTCGCTGCGAAGAGCCATCGAGTCGGATAGCACATGCGCGGAGTCGAAGGCCCACTGCGCCATCGTGGCGACGGCGCTGAATCCCGTCCAGACGATCAGGTAGCCGGCGGTGAAGAACGCTGCGATCGAAAGGCCGTGCGCCCGGTCCGCGACACGAAGGATCGTCGTCGCCGCACTCGGGAGCATCATCGCGACCATCATGACCGTCCACATCACAAAAGTGAGGGCCGCGTAGCCGACGCTCCACGACGGCGGCGGCATCAGCATGACGTCGCCGCCGCCCATGTCCATCTTCGGCATTCCCGCGCCCGCGAGAAGATAGATCCATGAGACCGCGACGATGCACACGATCGCGGCGAGGACCGTCTTCATCGATCGTATTCGTCGCGGCGGCGCACCCAGTATTGCGTAAAGTCGTGGCCAGCCTCGTCGCGTCCCTTGGCCGTGAGATCGATGTAGTGATAGGCGCCGTTGAGCATGTCCACGCCGCGCGAAAAGGTCGAGTAGGTGTGGAAAATGTTTTCGCTGCCCGCCTCGTCCTTGGCAAACGCGCTGATGCCGACCACGTCCTCGCCGCCGCCCGGTTTCTGCCGCTCGTAATTCCAGAACGCCGTTTCGTTCTTCACCTCGTCGGGCGTGAACGAGGCATAGTAGTCGAAGTTGAAATCGCTGCCGAACGACGACAGCCATTTGAAGCTCCATCCCATGCGCTTGTGGTAGGCCGCGAGCTTGGCGTATGGCGCGCGTGAGATCGCAACGAAGCTGATGTCGCGATGCTTCAGATGAATCCCAATGCGATCGAAATTGTCGGCCCAAAACGAGCAATGCGGGCATCCCGCGTCCCATTTCGGATCGAACATGAAGTGATATACGACGAGCTGGCTCGCGCCGTCGAAGATTTGCGGCAACGTCTCTTTGCCGTTCGGTCCTTCGAACGTGTACTGCTTGTCGACGCGCTCCCACGGCAATTCGCGCCGTTGTTCGCTAAGCTGGTCGCGCAGCCGGTTAAACTCCTTCTCCTTGGCGAGCAGTTTTTTCCGCTCTTCAATCCATTCTGTATGCGAAACGACTTTGTGATTCGGGGCCATAACGGTTTCCCTCCGACTATCGGTCACCATTTGGATTCTTCGCCTTCGAGGAGTCGTGTTCCCCAGCGATAGTGTCGATCCTTTCGCAAGACCGTCGGCCATCCTTCGCCCATGTTCTTGAAAGCAGTACCGTTTGTCGGGAGCACGAAGCCGGAGTGGACAAGGCGAAGGCGCGTGCCGTTTTCAACCCTGGAAAGGGTCCACGTGACGACAGTGTCCAGCCGTGAGCCGTATCCGACATTTCCCTCGTGTCCACCTTTCCAGGCATAGGCGAGGCGTTCGTTCGGCATCACCTCCAACACCTGGCAGCGAATGATACCGTCCCACGCGCCGGCCGGCGTTGTCTGGAACGTGAAGTGCTTGCCCTTCACAGGCTCGAACCCGGTCGGAGGCATCAACAACCAGCGGCCCATCAGCTCGGCCGTGGTCAGCGTCTTCCAGATCGTCTCCGGCGCGTGCGGGAAGACCTCGTCAACCACGATGTCCTGCGTATCGAGTTTTGTTGCGGTCTCGCTCATGGATCAATCTCCTTCAAAAGGGTTCTGAGGTTGGCGAACCGGTCGCGCCAGAACACGGCGTAGTGGCTCATCCAATCGACTAGCGGCCGGAGGCCCTCAGGCTGGGCGCGATAGTAGACGTTCCGGCCCTCGGGGCGCTCCGCGACCAGGCCGGCCTGCTTCAATGACTTGAGGTGTTGGGAAATGGCGCCCTGCGTCACGCCACTGCCCCGCGTCAGTTCGACCACAGTAATCTCGTCGGACCTGACGACCCGCTCGAACACGGCGCGACGAGTGGGATCGGCCAGCGTGCGCATGACAGCGTTGATGGTGGCGGCTTCGGTCATAACCAATACATTAGTAGATACTAATTCATTAGTCAAGCCTAATTTGATGCTGCGACTTCAGTGCCTCGATCTTTTTAGACTCCACGCGGCATTGAAGTGCTGTCGATCGGGATCGTTGTCAGCGGGAGGTAGTCGCGATTCGGATGTTGCCCCATTTGCCGACCGCGCCCTGGCCGTGGCATGACACGCTGCCCTTGCCCGGCGCGATATCTTTTTCGCTCATCAGGCCGAGCGCGAGCGTGCACGGCCCGAGCTTGAATGGGACGTTGGAATACTGGCGCACCTGCTTGCCGTCAACCGAGAAGGTGACCCGGTCGGCGGCGGAATCGTATGCGATTTCAAAATGATGGAGCCGGCCGGGCGCGCTCGCGTCGCGAATTTCCTCGAACAGGCAGAAGTGGCGCGGGCCGTGCGCGGGATCGATGATCGGCACGCCCGGAAATGGCAGCTTGCCGTACACCGTCGCGATCGTTTCGTTGCCGACGAAGAAGTCGAGCGCGGCGCCAGTCGAGAAATCGAGCACGTTGAACGAAACGAAGCCGTCGTAGAGATCGCCGGGCGCGCCGTTGACGATAGTGGCGGCGAGATCGATCGAAAACGTAATCGTGCCGCCTTCCGGGCATGCGAAGGTGCGCGTGCTGAAGTACATGTGCTTGGCGTTGTCGAGAAACTGGATCTTGTCGTGGCCGCGCGTGTACGGCACCGCGGCGACGCGGATAAAACCGTCCTGCACGATGACGACGGCGTCGGGCTCGCGATATTGCCAGAAGCCGCCGTCGGGCAAGGGGAACCCGGCGAGCATCCAGTCGCCCTCGCCGGTGACGGCCGATGCGAAGTTCGAGTACTCGATGATCTGGTTGTCGGATGGGGAGAGGCTTGCTCATATCGGGGAAGATACAGAATACGGAATATTGAATCACCTGCGCGGTGGGCGGCAAGGGGTGACCCCTTGCAACCCAGTATCTATGCGAAGATGCGGGGCTTCGCCCCTGTTAGAACTTTTTCGAAAAGACCTGTCCGCAGGGCTTTTCGGTATGGACACTGGGTGCAGGGGTCACCCCTGCCGCCCACCGCGCAGGTGATTTGTTTCCGATTTGGTGGTAGTCGGTTTTTATCGCGGAGGTTATCAATGGCGCAACAAACTAAAGACTCCGACCGTGCGCGGCAGGCCGATCAGGAAAAGCATCACGCCCGGCATCCTCACAACGAAAATTTTCTGGCGCAAGGCGGATTGATTGCGGTCGATGTCCGCGCGGAGATTGCGCGGCTCAAGAGCGAGCCGGCGTGGGCCGACAACGATCGGCATGGCAGCTCGCTGGTCAAGGGCGACGGGATCAACGTGGCGCTGATGGTGCTGAAGGCGGGCGCGAAGATGCAGGAGCATCACACGCGCGCGCCAATCACGGTGCAGGTGATCGAGGGCCGGATTAATTTCACCGCGAAGGGCAAGCCGCAGCCTGTGACTGCGGGGACTGATTGTTGCGCTGGATCGTGGAATCGAGCACTCGATCGAGGCGGTCGAGGAGAGTGCGATCGTGCTGACCGTCGGCGGAGAGCAGATGTAGGTGGCGCTGTACGATCGGATTGGAGTCGGGTACGACACGACGCGGCAAGCCGATCCGTATCTCCTGTCGCGACTGATTCATCATCTGCGACCGCGGGCGAGCGGGCGTTACCTCGACATAGGATCGGGCACCGGGAATTACACGATCGCGATGCATCAGGCGGGGGTGCCGATTCGCGGGCTCGAACTCTCGGCGACGATGCTCGCGCGGGCGAAGCAGAAAGCACCGGCGATCGCATGGCACAACGGGCGCGCCGAGGCGATCCCGTTTGCGTCGGCGCAGCTTCGATGGCGCGACCTGCACCTTCGTGCATCATCATATGGCGGACCCGGTCGCGGCGTTCAAGGAAGTACATCGCGTGCTGACGCCGCACGCGCGGTTCGTGATTCTCAACGGCACGGCCGAGCAGATGCGGCATTACTGGCTGAACGAATATTTTCCGCGAATGATGGAAAAGGCGACCGCGCCTTATCAACGATTCGTGACGGTCGATTTGCTCGAGTCGGCGGGTTTCCGAATCGAGTGCGAAGAAAAATATGACGTCACTCCCGACCTGAAAGATTTTTTTCTCTGCTGCGGCAAGCTCCAGCCGGAGCGGTACCTCGACCCGCGCATCCGAAGCGGCATCTCGAGTTTCGCCGACGCTCCCGATCAGGAAGAAGTCGCGCGCGGAGTGCGGCGCATCGCCGACGACATCGAGTCGGGACGCATCAACGATGTGATCCGCAAGTACGCCTACGACGGCGGCGACTATATGTTCACCGTCGCCGAGCGATAGCGCGAATCCTCACACGCGGGCGCGGAGGGCGCCGTCTACTGCGATCGATTCTCCAGTTACGAAGCCGGCTGCGGGCGACACCAGGTAGAGCAGGGCGCCGCCGAGCTCCTCGGGCTTCACGAGACGATTGTCGGGCAGGTACTTCAGCAGAGTCTTGCTGAACTCGTTGTCCTGCGCGGCGGGACTCGATTCGTCGTCGAGCCATCCGGCCTCGATCGCGTTGACGCGGATACCCTTGCGCGCCCATTCGAGCGCGAGCGCGCGCGTCAGATTCAGCACTGCCGCCTTCGCGGCGCAGTAGAGCGCCGCGTTGGGGACTCCACGTTCCGCCAGCACCGACGTGATGTTGACGATGACGCCGCCGCCTCGCGAGAGCATCACGCGCGCGCCCTCCTGGCACGACATCCACACCGTCTTGAGATTGTTCTCCATGATCTTGTCGAAGGCGGTGTCGTCGCCGGCTTCCGCCGGTCCGAAGGCGGGCGCGTCGAGCGCGTTGACGAGGATGTGCAATCCGCCGAGTTCCTTCGCCGCCAGATCTGCGGTGGCGGACACGTCGGCGCGCGTCGCCGCGTCCTGCACGCGAATAACGGCCTTGGTTCCAGCGGCAGGCCACCAGCTTGGCGACTTCCTTGAGCTGCTTGTCGGTGCCGGGCTCCTGCGAGGCGAGCACGACTTTCGCGCCGGCCTCTGCCAGAGCGACGGCGGCGGCGCGGCCGACGGGATGCTCGGCGCCGACGACCAGCGCGCCTTTGCCTTCGAGGGAGAAGTCATTCGAGGAGTTGGAGGAGGGCATTTTAGCTCCGCTGTTTTTTCACTGTTTCAGGTTTCACGCTAGTTCGAAGTTTCGGGCGACACTCCGGTCGGCGCGATACCGCCCGCGAGTCCGCCGCCGTCGATTGCGATCAGTTCGCCGTTGACGTGGTTGGACGCATCGGACGCGAGGAACACCGCGAGCGGGCCGAGTTCGCTGTCTTCGCCGACGCGGCCGATCGGAATGAATTTGCCGCCCTTGAAAAACTGCATCATCTCTTCGTTGTGCGGGAAGACGCCGGGCACGATGCAGTTGGTCTGGATGTTGAACTGCGCGTAGGTCAGCGCCATCGAGCGCGTCAACTGGATAGTGCCGCCCTTCGCGCACGCATACATGAAGTTGTGCTTGCCGCCGCGGAGCCCGTAGCCGGACGCGATGTTGATAATCTTGCCGCGCTTCTGCTTGACCATCTGCGGGATCACCGCGCGGCATCCGTAGAACTGGCTGCTGAGGTTGGTGTCGATACCGCGGCGCCAATCTTCGTCGGTGATTTCGGGCAGCTGCTTGCCCGCGCCGCTGTCGCCGCCGCCGGCATTGTTAATCAGGATGTCGATTTTGCCGAACTCCTTGATGGTTGCCTCGGCGAGTGCGTTGACCTGCGCCGAGACGGTCACGTCGGTCGGCACGATCAGGCATTTGCGGCCGGTTTTTTTGACGGCGTCGGCGGTCTCGTCGAGCTGCGACTGGGTGCGCGCAGCCGCGACGATATCGGCGCCCGTCTCGGCAAACTTCACCGCCATCGCGCGGCCGAGACCGCGGCCGGCGCCGGTGATGATGGCGACTTTGCCGTCGAGTTTGAAAGAATCAAGAATCATGGCGTCACCTCAATCCAGCGCGGGCTCTACTAGGTCAATAACATAGCTGCGGCGTTGCAGAAAATGACGCAATGACAACGATCTGCGCATCGCGCTTTTGACCGCGCTCGAGCGCAGGTCCTATATTCAGGGAAGAGGATCGTGCGATGGCGCTGAAGATCGTGATGTTCTCGGACTACATCTGTCCGTTCTGCTACGTCGGCTTCGAAACGATACGACGGCTGAAACCGGAATTCGATTTCCAGCTCGAATGGCGCGGCTTTCAGATTCATCCCGACTGGCCGGCTGAAGGAATTCCCGCCGACAAGTTGCGCGAGGCTGGTGACGGGCGTCGCGACAGGCGCTCTGGGAGCGGATCAGCGCGATGGCTGACGCGGTCGGATTCTCGATGAAGCCGCCCACCGTGCTGACCAACTCGCGGGCTGCGCTGGCGGCTACTGAGTTTGCGCGCGAGTCGGGCCGCGACGAGGCGCTCGAAGAGCGAATCTACCGCGCGTACTTCAACGACGGCGAGAATATCGGCGACGCGGGCGTCGTCGCGCGGCTGGCGGGAGAAGCGGGACTCGACGCGGGCGAAGTCGCGGACGCGATAAAATCGCCGAAGTACGAGATGCGGCTGAAGAACAATTCGCTGGCGGCGAATCAGCGCGGAGTCAGCGGCGTGCCGACATTTTTCATCGGCGAATATCCGCTGGTGGGCGCGCAGAGCCTCGACGCGATGCGCTCGATTCTGAAACGCGCGACCGAAAGATTCGCGAGCTGACGACCAAATCAATTCACTTAAGGGAATGGAAACACTCGCGCGGGGCAGATTGCTCGCTACCCCTAGAACCTGAGAGCGAAATGGCGAGGACGCCATTTCGCTCTCAGCATTTTTCATGTGGGTGTCAGTGGGTCATCCCGTGCCGAAGGAAGCGTGAAACCCACCGCGGGTTCTCACATCTCAATTCGTGCGCCGATGCGCGATGTATAGGCCGCGGCCCATCAGGCCTTCGGTGTCGTAGCGCACGTCCATGTTTGCCGATTCGAATGCGTGCGTCATCTCGTCGCGCGTGAACAAGCCGAGTTCGAGGCGTTCGCTGTAATGCTCGATGCCGTCGGGCGTGCTCCTTAGATAGTGCAGCGACGAGACCGACAGGTTGCCTTCCTGGCCGCTGTGGCTCATGCGGCAGACTTTGTCGGCGCCGATCTCGCCGGCATGAATGAAAGTCGCGCCGGGTTTCCAATCATCCGGAGTGAACCACGGCTCGACGATCAGCACGCCGCCGGGTTTTACGTGACGCGCCATGCATGCGACGGCGCGATTCATGCGGTCGACGGTGCGCACGTATCCGATCGCGCTGAACAGGCACGTCACCGCGTCGTAAGTCGTCGCCAGATCGAAGTCGGTCATGTCGGCGCGAGTGTAGCGGCCCGCGGGATTCTTCATGCGCGCGGCGCGCAGATAGTTTTCGTTGAGATCGATGCCGTCGACTGCGTAGCGCTCCTTCAGAAATTTATCGTGCTCGCCGGTGCCGCATGCGACGTCGAGAATCGTGCGCGCTCCCGGCGCGGCTACAGCGATCACGGCGCGCAAAATCTCGCATTCGTGCGCGTAGTTCTTGAAGTGATAGATGGCGTCGTAGAGCTCGGGACTTTCGAGGAACATCGCGCCAGCTTAGCGATTTCGCGCGGCGGATTCACTGATTCACTGATTCACTGTCGCCGTGTGTGGTAAGAATCTTGATGGGATGAAAGCGCGCGAAGCCGTTCGCCTCGACCTGCGAGGGGTCAAGTGTCCGCTCAACTGGGCGCGCGCGAAGGTGCGCCTCGAGCAGATGGCGCGTGGCGAGGTGCTCGAACTGACGCTCGACGATCCGCGCGGCGCTCGCGACATCCCGAGCGCGGCCGAGGCGGAAGGCTACGTGATGCTCGAAGTCGACGCGCGCGCGACGGCATCTTTCATCTGCGCATCGAAAGGTAGTTTGCACCTCAAGGGTCGTTCGCGTTAGAAATCCGCGCATGCGCGTAAAAGTTGGCGACGTTCGTCTGTTCTTCGATGTTGAAGGCGCGAAGCTGCGGCCCGACGGCGCGAAGATGCGCGAGGTGCCGACGGTAATCCTGCTGCACGGCGGCCCCGGCTTCGACCATTCGAACTTCAAGCCCGACTTTTCGCGGCTCGCAGAGACTGCGCAGGTCGTGTATCTCGACCATCGCGGCAACGGCCGCAGCGATCACGGCGATCCGGCGAAGTGGAATCTCGCGCAATGGGGCGACGATGTGCGCGCGTTTTGCGAGGCGCTGGAAATCGAGCGGCCGATCGTGCTCGGCCTCTCGTTCGGCGGGATGGTTGCGATATCGTACGCGACGCGCCATCCCGAGCATCCCGCGAAGCTGGTGCTGAGCAGCACGGCGGCGGTAAGCCGGCAGGATCGATCGCTCGAAATGTTCGAGAAGCTCGGCGGCCCGGAAGTGCGCGAAGTGGCGCGGCGATTTTTCGAGAATCCCGGGCCGGAAGCGATGGTCGAATATCAGAAGAAGTGCCTCCCGCTGTACAACCGGAACTCCGTCGTCGCCCGAGTTTATGCAGCGATCGGTGATGAATCCGAAGTTGACCGCCGATTTTTTTCTTCACGAATCGCACACTTTCAATTTTCTGCCGGACCTCGGGAAGATAAAGTGCCCGACGCTGATTACCGCGGGCGAACTCGATCCGATTCTGCCGGTCGCCGACTCCAAGGACATCGCGGCTGCGATGGCGCCGGGAGTTGCGCGCCTCGAAGTGTTCGAGAACGCCGGCCACGGCGTGCATCGCGATCAGCCGGATCGCTTTTTCAAAATGCTCAACGAATTCATCCTCGCGTGAAGCGCGGGCGATGGCGACGCGCTACTTCACTCCGCGATTTTTCGAATTCCTCGAAGAACTGAGCCGCAACAACAATCGCGACTGGTTCGCTGCCGAACAAGCCGCGCTACGAGCACGACGTGCGCGAGCCGATGCTCGCATTCATCGCGGACTTCGCGCCGCGCCTGCGAAAGATCAGCGCATGCTACGTCGCGGATCCGCGGCCGACCGGCGGATCGATGATGCGCATCTACCGCAACCTGCGCTTCTCGCGCGACAAGACGCCGTATCACACCAACGCATCCGCGGCGTTCGGCCATCGCGACGGCGCGCACTTCAACTCGCCGTCGTTCTACCTGTCGCTGTCGCCGGCGGAGGCTTTCGCGGGCGTCGGCGTATGGCATCCGCAGGCAGACACGGTTGCGAAGATTCGCGACGCGATCGTCGCGCACCCATCGAAATGGAAGGGCGCGATCAACGATAAAAAATTCAAAGCCCGCTTCGACATGATGGGCGACATGCTGTCGCGCCCGCCGAAGGGCTACGATGCCGAGCATCCGATGATCGAGGATCTCAAGCGCAAGGACTTCGTCGGTGGCACGCAGTTCACGCGCAAGGAAGTCTGCTCGGCCGAGTTCATGGATCTGTTTTCCAAAGCGTGCGCGTCGTCGGCCCCGTTCATGAAGTTCCTGACCGAGGCGATGGGGCTGAAGTGGTGAGTTCACGCGATCTCTACCACTGCCCGCAATGGAATCTGGCGTGACCGATCCTCTGGCAAGAAGGTTTTGCATAACGCCGGGCCGGACCAGAATCTTGAGTCGCGACCGAAAAAAAATCGTTCGCTGAGTAAGGTCCCTCACCTTAAATCCTCTCCCGTCGGGAGAGGGGAAGAAGTCCAAGCCAGGATACGCAAAGATCTCAGTAGGGAGAGGGGGAGAAAGAGTCGCTGTCCTTGGTTTAATCGGTTAGGCCAGAGCCTCATTGGCGGGATAAACTCGATCGCGATGCGATGTTCTAGTTGCGGGACGGAAAATCCGGGCGGGATGAAGTTTTGCGGCGGGTGCGGGGCTGCGCTTCGGAACAGGTGTTCGCGGTGCGGGGTGGAGAATCCGGCCGAGTTTAAGTTTTGCGGGGAATGCGGGATGGCGCTGACGGTGGCTCGGGAAGCCGTCGCGAGCGCTAAATCAGCTTTCGCCGATGTGTCGAGCCTGCGGTTCGCGTCAGGTTGGAGCAGGACGCTGCGGACGCGTCGGGCGGGGAGCGCAAGACCGTCACGGCGCTGTTTGCGGATATCAAGGGATCGATGGACCTGATGGAGGGGCTCGATCCTGAAGAGGCGCGGGCGATTGTCGATCCGGCGCTGAAGCTGATGATCGACGCGATGCATCGCTACGACGGTTACATCGTGCAGTCCACCGGCGACGGAATCTTCGCGCTGTTCGGCGCGCCGGTCGCGCATGAAGACCATGCCCAGCGCGGACTCTACGCTGCGCTGCGGGTGCAGGAGGACATGGCGAAGTATTCGGCCGGCCTGCGCGCGGCGGGAAATCCGCCGGTCGAAATTCGGGTCGGACTCAACACGGGCGAGGTGGTGGTGCGATCGATTCGGACCGACGACGCGCACACCGAGTACACGCCGATTGGGCATTCGATGAGCCTGGCGGCGCGGATGCAAACGCTCGCGCCGACCGGATCGATCGTCATCACCGAGCAGACGCAGAAACTCACGGCCGGCTACTTCGATTTGAAACCGCTCGGCGCGGCGCGAATCAAGGGCGTCAGCGATCCGATCAACGTGTACGAGGTGATCGCGATCGGTCCGCTGAGGACGCGGCTGCAGATGTCGGCGTCGCGCGGGTTGTCGAAGTTCGTGGGCCGTCGCGCGGAGCTGGAGCAACTCGACAAGGCGCTCGAGCTGGCGCGCGGCGGGCATGGGCAGATCGTTGCGGCGATGGCCGAGGCGGGAGTCGGCAAGTCGCGCCTGTTTTACGAATTCAAAATGCGCCGGCAGAGCGAGTGCCTGGTGCTCGAGGCGTTTTCATTCTCGCACGGCAAAGCGTCGGCGTATCTGCCGGTGGTCGATCTGCTGAAGACTTATTTCCGAATTGCCGATCGCGACGACGAGCGCACGCGGCGCGAGAAGGTCACCGGCAAGGTGCTGGCGCTGGATCGCGCGCTGGAAGATACGCTGCCGCATCTGTTCGCGCTGCTTGGAATTCCGTCCGGCGACCGCCGGTCTGGACGAAATGGATCCTTCGATTCGACGCCGCCGCACGCGCGAGGCGGTCAAAAGTCTGATTGTGCGCGAGAGCCTGAATCAGCCGCTGATTCTTATTTTCGAGGACCTTCACTGGGTCGACGCGGAGTCCGAAGCGCTGCTGCAGCTGCTCGCCGACTCGATCGGCACCGCGCAAATTCTGCTGATGGTTAACTATCGGCCCGAGTATCGCCACAACTGGGGCAACAAGAGCTACTACACGCAGTTGCGTCTCGATCCGCTCGGACCCGACAACGCGGCCGAGCTGCTGACGGCGATGCTGGGCGACGCGTCCGCGCTGGCGCCGTTGAAGGCGACGATCATCGAGCGCACCCAGGGCAATCCGTTTTTCATGGAAGAGATGGTGCAGGTGCTGTTCGACCAGGGCGTGCTGGTGCGCGACGGTGCCGTGGTGTCACTTGCCAAGCCGCTCACGTCGATCCAGATACCGTCGACCGTCAAGGGAATCCTGGCGGCGCGAATCGACAAGCTGGCGCCGGCGGACAAGGACCTGCTGCAATCGCTCGCGGTGATCGGCAAGGAATTTCCGATCGGACTGGTGCGCCGCGTGGTCGGCAAACCCGATGACGAGCTGGCGCCGATGCTATCGAACCTGCAGGCGGCAGAGTTCATCTACGAGCAGCCGGCCTTTCCCGAAAACGAATACACCTTCAAGCATGCGCTGACGCAGGAAGTCGCTTACGACTCGGTTTTGATGCAACGGCGCAGGATCATCCACGAGCGCACGGCGACGGCGCTCGAAGAGATGTTACGCGTGCGACGCTGGACGATCACGTGGCCGACCTGGCGCATCACTACAGCCGCAGTGCGAACGCGCCGAAGGCGATCGAATATTTGCGCCGCGCGGCCGAGCAGGCGGGAGCGCGGTCGGCGTACAACGACGCGATCGGTTATGCGCGCGAGGCGTTGCGCCTGATCGCCACGATGCCGGACTCGCGCGAGCGCGATCACATTGAGCTGAAGATCCAGATGATGCTGGGGCCGCTGATGGTCGCGGTGCAGGGATTTTCGTCGCCGGAGCTGGCGACCAACATCCAGCGCGCGCAGGAACTCTGCCGCCGCGCCGGCGAGACGCCCGAAATCTTCGGCGTGCTGGCGGCGCTATGGAGTTTCGATCACGCCAACGGACAATTGCGCGAGAGCCGCGTGCTCGCGGACCGATTGCTCACGATGGCGGGGCGCATGCAGACCGATCTCGCGACGGCGGTCGCGCACAATGCGATGGGGGCGTCGTGGCTGTGGCTGGGAGAATTTCCGGCGGCGCGCGAACATCTGGAGATCGCCGCCGAGGTTTTCGACCGCGACCTGCCGCGCTACGTGCCGATGATGCAGACGCCGGTCACGCCGTCGCGCTGCAATCTTGCATGGGCGCTTCATATGGCCGGATACCCCGACCAGGCGAAGCGCCGGATGGACGAGGCGAACGAAATGGCGCTGCAGCTTCGCCGTCCCTTCAGCGTCGCGTTCGCCAACCTGTACGCGATCGTGCTGATGCATTTCCGACACGAGTATGCCGAGGTGCGGCCCCGTTCGGAGGCGCTGATCGAACTGTCGCGCGAAAATGGACTTCCGTTCTGGCTGGCGGCGGGAGAGATGTGCCTGGCGCGCACGACCGCCGGCGAAGGCGAGTTTCGCGGCGACGAAGCGGCGATGATGTCGGGCCTCGCGATGCTGAAAGAGGCGGTGCGAGAGCCTGGCCGCCAGCGGCGCCGACCTGATCTACACGTTCTCATTCATCATGCTGGCGGAAGTTTATCTTACGATGAAACGGACCGACGAATGCCTGCGAGCGCTCGACCAGATTGCGCAACGGATCGAGCAGAAGGACCATCGCCTGCTCGAGGTTGAAGTTCACAGGATCCGCGGCGAGGCGATTCTGCTGCGTCCCGACGGCGCCATCGAAGCCGAGCGATGCTTCCGCCGCGCAATCGAGATTGGCGTGCGCCAGGGAGCGAACTCGTGGAGACTGCGCGCGGCGACGAGCCTGGCGCGGCTGTTGTTGAGAACCGGCAGGCGCGACGAGGCTCGCGCAGCGCTGGCGCCGGCGTACGCGGAATTCACCGAGGGGTTCGATACGAGCGATCTGCGCGAGGCGAAAGCTCTGCTCGAAGAATTGAACTGCGTAGCGCGTCGGCGCCTACAGCATGCGGCCGATCTTCTGGCGCAGGCGGCCGAAGAATCCAGCGCGCTCGACGCTAGCCTTGGTGACGATCGGAATCGTCGCTTCCGGCTTGCCCGCGAGCAGGACCGTCAGATCGCCGACCTGCTTGCCGGGTTGCACGGGCGCATCGACGTACCTTACAGACGGCTCGAATTGAACTGTCACCTTGGTCTCTTCGCCGCGGCCAAGCGTGAACGACGCATCGCCGTGCGGCCCGATCGCGACCGTCTCGGCGACGCCGTCGTGCACCGCTATCGTCGGGGGCATCGCCTTTTTCAAATCCGGCCGGTAGCTGACGAAAGTGCGAAACGCCCAATCAATTAATTTTTCGGATTCGGTGACGCGTCGCGCCTCGCTCGGAGCGCCCAGCACGGCCGACAGCAGATTCATCCCGTCAGATGTCGCCGACGCGACCAGGTGATAGCCCGCCTCGTCAACGTGACCGGTCTTGATCCCGTTCACGCGCTTGTCGTGGAGCAGCAGCTTGTTGAAGTTGGGTTGCGAGATTTTGTCGAAGGTGAATTCCTTGGCCGAGGTGTAGGTGAGCGCTTCCGGATGATGACTCACGAGCGAGTGCGCAAGCGCGACCATGTCGGCCGCAGTGGTGAACTCGCCTTCCTCCGGCAAGCCGTCGGGGTTGGCGAAGTGAGTCTCCTTGAGGCCGATTTCCGTGGCCTTGTCGTTCATCATCTTGGTGAACGCGTCGGTGCTGCCGCCGAGATATTCCGAGAGCGCCACGGCCGCATCGTTGCCCGACGACACCATCAGGCCGTACAGGAGATCGTTCACCGCGACTTTTTGCCCGACGCCCAGGAACATCCGCGAAACGGTGTCGTTCATCGAGAGCCGCCACGCATTTTCGCTGATCGTGACGTCGGTCGAAGGCGTGATCTTGCCGGCCTTCAGCGCGTCGAGGGCGAGATAGAACGTCATGATCTTGGCGAGGCTGGCGGGCTGCATCTTGTTGTGCTCGTTGTAGGCATACAGCACCGTGCCAGTGTCGGCGTCGATCATGAAGGCGGCTTTTGCATCGAGGGCGAAGGGCGCCGGGCGGTCTCCGAGCACGTGAATCGAGCTCAGCGGGACGGCAGTTACGTCCTCATGCACCTTCGGTGCGACGGGATGGCGGTGAATGACCTTGGCGAACGAAGAAGTGGAGCTCGCCGCCAGAATAGTGATAACCGCAAACGCAATAATCTTCGAGATTGGTTTTATCCGCACGCCCATCCTCATCGGCCTGAAGAGACTACTACGCGAGCGCCCGGCACGCGACGTTCGCAAAGTCGTCATATTCCATTTTGTTGAAGCATAAAGGAAACTGAACCCCGCATGGACATGTCCGTAATCTTACCGGTCATGAACGAGGCCGAAAACCTGCGGGTGCTGATCCCCAGGCTAATCGCGATACTGGACCGCGAGCGGATTACTCACGAGATCATCGTGATCGATGGCCCGTCGACCGACGGCACTCGCGAGGTGGCGCGAGAGCTCGGCGCGCGCGGTGGTTGAAGAACGTAAACGTGGATACGCAGGCGCGATGGAGACGGGGATTGCCGAGGCGCGCGGCGACTACGTGCTGACGCTCGACGCCGACCAGTCGCACGATCCGGATTTCGTCGGCAAGATGTGGCGGGCCCGCACGCGAAGCGGACATCGTTGTCGCGTCGCGCTATGTGCTCGGCGGGGTCGCTTATTCCGACTTCATCCGCCGATCGACGAGCTGGTTTCTGAACCAGGCGTTGCGGCGGATGCTCTCGATACCGGTGCTCGATATGTCCAGCGGTTATCGTCTGTACCGGCGCGAGGTGTTCGCCGAGCTGGAACTCACCTCCTCGAATTTCGAGGTGCAGGAAGAGATCCTGGTCAAGTCCTACGCCAGCGGATTCAGCGTGGTGGAAATTCCGTTTACCTATTTTCCGCGCGGCGCGGGCCGATCGCACGCCAAGCTGTTCAGCTTCGGATGGAAGATCTTCCGTTCGTCGCTGTCGCTGTGGAAAATCCGCAACTCGCTCTTGTCCGCCGACTACGACGAACGCGCCTTCTACAGCAAGATTCCGCCGCAGCGCTACTGGCAACGCCGCCGCCATCGCATCACGGTTTTATGGGCGCGGGGCGCGAATCGCGTGCTGGATGCGGGATGCGGTTCCAGCCTGATCGTGCAGAGTCTCAACAATGTGGTCGGCATGGACTTCAACTACGCGAAACTCCGTTTTCTGCGCCGCTACGGAATTCCGCTGGTTAAAGGATCGGCCTTCGCGCTGCCGTTCAAAGACGGTTCGTTCGACTGCGTGATGAGTTCGCAAGTCATCGAACATATCCGATACGACGAATCGATTTTCAGTGAGATGCATCGGGTGCTTCGGACGGGAGGCACGCTGATCCTCGGCACGCCCGACTACGCGACGATTGGGTGGCGAATTATCGAACCGATTTACGGCTTCCTGATGCCGGGTGGATACAAGGACCAGCACATCACGCATTACACACTCGACCAGCTTCGCGAAATCCTGGCGCGCTACGGAATCGTGATCGAGGAGACTGCTTACATCGCGCGCAGCGAACTGATCCTTCGATGCCGCAAGGCTGGGAACGAGGAGCGTGCGGTGGGCGACGTCGCCGCGGTGGCATGAGGATGGGCAGACTAGCTCGGGCGCTGACTATCTTGATGATCGCGACTTGCATCGCGTCGTGCTCGAGCAAAAGCGAGCAACCGCCCGGGATGAATCTGACAAGCATGCAGATGTCGCCAGCGGCGCCCGGCAGTTGCCAGATCGATGCGGTCAAGATGTGCCAGGCCGAGGGAGGGAACGCGGCGCCGCAGGCGGAGCAGAAGGCGGTGACGCCGATGCTATCCTACGGACCGCCCAATCTTCCCGATTCGATCGAATTTCAAATTCCCGCGGGCCAGAATATCAAGCTGATGTGCTATTACGATCCGCAGCATACGTCGGTCTATCGAGCCGACGCGACGCCGGAAACGCCGCTGACCAATAACTCCGTCGAGTACATGAAGGGCCAGGGATTCTGCGTCAAAAAGTAGAGGATATCGAAATGCCAAAAATTCAAGTCGGCGACGTGAACCTCAACTACGACGTTGCCGGGAAAGGCGAGCCGCTCCTGATGATCATGGGTCTCGGCGCCAGTTCCGCGGTCTGGGATCCCGAGCTGATAAACGAACTCGCGCGCACGTTTCGCGTGATCACATTTGACAATCGCGGCACCGGGCAGAGCGACAAGCCGGACGCGCCGTATTCGATCGAGATGTTTGCCGATGACGCGGCGGGCGTGCTCGACAAGCTCGACATTCCGCGGGCGCATATTTTTGGCGTGTCGATGGGCGGGATGATCGCGCAGGAGTTCGCGCTGCGGCACCCGAAGCGAACGGCGACGCTCACGCTCGGATGCACCACCGCGGGAGGCAAGCATTCGGTGCCGCCGCCGCCCGAATCGTTGAAAATTCTGACCGCGCCGCGCGAAGGCGTTTCGCCGGAGGAGGTGATTCGGCGCGGATGGCCGTTGGGGCACACTCCAAAGTACATCGCGGAGAATCGCGCCGTACTCGAGGCTACGATTCCGCGACTGCTCAAGCATCCGACGCCGCCGTTCGCGTTTCAGCGCCAGCTCGAAGCGACGTATACGTTGCAGACGTTCGAGCGTCTGCCGCAAATCAAGGCGCCGACCCTGGTCGTGACGGGAGCCGAGGACGTGCTGATCCCGGCGAAGAACTCGGAGATACTCGCGGCGCAAATTCCCGGCGCGAAATTGCATATCATCCCGGGCGTCGGGCACGCGTTCATGTCGGACGGGCGCGAGGAATTTCTGAAAGTATTTCTCCCGTTCGCGAAGTCGCACCCGCTCGCCGCATAGGCGACGATCCCTGCGCGCTTGCGCGGGGCGGCGCGGGCAGCATTAATCTCGTACGTGCCTTCGTTTTACGATTTCGCCGTCGTTTGCCAATCGCTCAGCCAGACGCAGAGCCGGCTGCAGATGGCCGAGGAGGTCGGCACGTTCCTCGCCTCGCTTGACGTCGATGAAGCGGAAATTGCGGCGCGATTCATGGTTGGGCGTGCGGTCGAGCAGGGCGAGGAGAAGCGCCTGCAGATTAGCGGACGCGCAATCTGGAAAATCGTCGCCGAGATGACTGACAGCGCCGACCAGGGCGAGGACATCTTCACGGCTGCCGAGGATTTCGGCGAAGCGGTCGAGATGACGCTCAAGCTGCGCGGCACCGATCCCGAACCCACCCTTACGGTTCGCGAACTCAACGAAAAATTCGCCGAGATAGCCGCGATCGAAGGGCGTCACGCGCGCAATCGCAAGCTCGACGCATTGCGCGAGCTGTTCACGCGCGCATCGGCGTTCGAAGGCAAGTACATCGCGAAGATTCTGATCGGCGAGATGCGCCACGGCGTGAGCGAGGGCCTGATGCTCGAGGCGATCGCAAAAATGAGCGCGCGGCCGGTCACTGAAGTGCGCCGGCTGCACATGCTCGAGGCTGACCTCGGCCGCGTCGTGCGAATGATCCGATCGCCGGCCGGCACGGAAAAGTCTGCCGCGAGCGATTCTTCGCCGAGCACGCGCGCCGTCAAGCCGCTCAAACCGATGCTCGCGTTTCCGGTTGACGATATCGCGGAAGCGTTCGCCACGCTTGGCCCGGAGCTGTCGTTGGAGCACAAGCTCGACGGCGCGCGCGTGCAGATACATCATGCGGGCACGAAACGAAAACGGCGGCGTGCGGATTTTCTCGCGCAGGCTGAACGAGATCACCGAGAGCATCCCCGACGTGGTCGAGGTTGTGAATCGAATCGGCGCGCGCCACGCGATCCTCGACGGCGAAGTAATCGGCGTCGACGCGTCGGGACGTCCGGCCGCATTCCAGGATCTGATGCGCCGGTTTGGGCGCACTCGCGAAGTCGAGAAAGCGCGCGTCGATCAGCCGTTGAAGCTGTACGTGTTCGACGTGCTCGCGCTCGACGGCGCTCTGACGATCGATCGTCCGTGGGCGGAGAGAATTTCGATGCTCGAAGAGCTGCAGGCGTCGGCCGGCCTGGAAATCGTTGAACGAATCATCAAGCCGAATCTCGCCGACGCCGAGAAATTTTACGCCGACGCGGTCGCCGCCGGATATGAAGGCGTGATGGCGAAGTCGCTCGCGAGCGCGTACACGCCGGGCGCGCGCGGCCGCGGATGGCTCAAGATAAAGCACACGCGCACGCTCGACCTGGTGATCGTCGCGGCGGAGTGGGGCTACGGCCGCCGCCACGGCTGGCTTTCCAATTACCATCTGGCGGCGCGCGACAAGAGCGGAGGGTTCGCGATGCTCGGCAAGACCTTCAAGGGTCTCAGCGACGAGCAGTTCCGCGCGATGACGGAACGGCTGCTCGCGCTCAAGACCGCGGAGTCGCACGGGGTCGTGACCGTTCGCCCCGAGGTCGTGGTCGAAGTTGCGTACAATGATATCCAGCGCAGTCCGAATTACGACGCGGGCATGGCGCTGCGATTCGCGCGTATCGTGCGCATCCGCGACGACAAGTCGGCAGAGCAGGCGGACTCAATCGATACTGTGACGGCAGATTACGAACGGCAGAAAATATTGCCGTCGGCAGGAAAGGTTTGATCTCTCAACGGCGCGCCGCGAATCAGTGATGGTGATGCTGGATGTGGTTGGGCTCGTGCGCGTCGCTGAGCGCCATCCCGATGGCCTCGATTTCCGATTGGCCGAAATCCTCGAGCACGAAGGCCTCGACGCCGGCGTCGCTTTCGACCCGCTCATAAAGGTCGCAACACCACCAGTCGGGACCCAATTGGCGCGTGCGAATCACGAAAACATTGCCACAAACCACTTCGACCCGTTCCATAAAAGCCACCTCCTCGCTCCTGGAATGGCCGCAGGTGCCGGGTATCGGATAATTAGTTAGCATAGTTGCGTCAGAAGGGCTAATGCTCAAGACGGCAAAAATTCAAGCGATTGGCTGTTTTCGCGCCACTCTTTTCTTCCTCCCGTCGGAGAGGCGAATGGAAGGCGAAGCCAGGTCGGAAAAGATTTCAGGAGGGAGATGTAGTCCCGCCGCGGGGTTCATTCCAATGAGGTGATTGTTTCGAACGAGGCGACCCAGGCAGTACGGCGTCGGTCGTCGTCGGGAAGGCGAGGTCGGGCCACGGGATGTCGTCGGGCGCGAAGTAGCGGACTTCGGTTGCCTCTTCTGAGAGCGACGGAGATTCTTTGCCGGGTGTGGCGAGATAGACGACGACGGTAATCGCCGAATCGTTGAACACTCCGAGCAGAGGACCGAGCGCGACGCGCATCCCGACTTCCTCGCGGGTCTCGCGAAGCGCGGCGTCGGCGGCGTTCTCGCCGAAATCGACGTAGCCGCCGGGGAACGTCCATTTGCCGACCGCGGGTTCGTTACCACGGCGAATGAGCAGCACGCGCCCCGCGTCGACGACGAAGCATCCGGCCACCAGCTTCGGTCCCGGGAACAGCACGAAGCCGCATCGCGTGCAGACTTTGCGCTCGGCGTTCTCGGGCATCAGCATGCGCGACTCCATCGCGGCGCCGCATAGCGGACAGAATTTCACCTTGGCGGGATAGTCGCGCTGCACGCGATGGTCGGCATGTATTGCGTCGTGTTTCTTCATGCGGTCAGGCGTCGGACGAGCGCTTCACCGATGAGCAGAATCATCGCGGCGACGAGCAGGTAGGGATTCATCGAGACGCGACGCTCGAGCGTGGCGCGTTCGGTCGAGACTTCCTTCGGCGAAGGATTGAGACGCCCGCCGGTCGCGGACGCAAGCTTTTCGAGCAGGCCGTAATTGGGCTCGGGGCGCGGCAGTTCGGCATTGACGCTCGGGCTGACGGTGAATGCGAGCGGCGGAAATTTCTTGTCCTTGCCGGTCGGCGAGCGCACCTGGAAGTAGTAATTGCCGGGCGCGGGCGCGTCGATCGATCCCGACAACTCGCCCACGACTTCCTCGGTCAGCGCGGTTTCAGTACGGGTCCCGTCGGGACGCGTCACCAGCACTGTCACGAGGCGCGCCGCGTTGCCGGGTTCGGCACTGTAATCGGTGAGCTTCATATTGATACGCCCGGCATTGTAGCCGAGCGCTACGTCGATCTTCGGCTCTGTCGGCATTTCCGGCGTCATCCACGCGAGCAGGCGATCCCAGAGTGGCGCAAAGAGGTTTGAAGTGACCCACGTCCCCGACCATCGCCCGCTGGCGTCCGTCGTGACCGCCATCACCTTGCCCGCGCCGTATTTCCAACTCGCGATAACCGGCTCGCGCGTGTCGGCGCGATCGACGTACATGTCCATCGTGGCGCGCGGCTTGATCTCGGTGGAGACGTAGCCTTTGAGCGGCGGCATCTGGCGCGATGCGAGGTCCTTCAGAATCGCGTCGGGGTTTTCGGTGCGCGGGGTGAATTCTTTTTCCACCATCGTGATCTCGCCGCCGTGGGCTTTGAAATCCTCGACGAAAAGCTGCGGCAGATTGCTCGGGCTGTCGGTTTGATAGTACGAACCGCCGCCGTATTTTGCGATCGACTGGAGCAGGTCGACGTTGGCCTCCGTGCCGACCGCGATCGTCGAGATAGTCGTGTTGGCATCATGATGCATCCGCGAGACGAGGTCGTAGTACATCTCGGCGGTGCCTCCGGTCTCGCCGTCGGTGAGAATCACGACGTGCCTGGTCTGCGCGCCGCTGTTGCCGAGCGTGCGTTCGGCCTCGCGCAGTGCGGGAATCAGGAAAGTCTGGCCGTGCGCGGAGAGCCGGTTGATCATCTCGTCGAAATACGCGCGGCTCTGCCCGACCGGTTGCAGCGGGATTATGACGAACGGCTGCGAGTCGAATCCGATGACGCCGATCAGATCATTGTCTTTGAGATTTTTGGTAACAGTCTCGGCGGCCGCCTTCGCGTACGTGAGTTTGTTGTTGCGGCCCATCGAGCCCGACTTGTCGATAATCAAAACCAGCGCGCGTTTCTTTTCCTTGTGCTGCGGCGGCTTCATCGTCACCGGCATCATCGGCGCCAGCGGACTGTCCGCATAGCCGCCAAGACCGAAACTCGAATCGCCGCCGATCATCGCGAGCGATCCACCGCGGTTGACGTACGCCACCATCGCATTCTGCGCGGCCGGCGCGATACGTTCGCTCGGCACATTGTTGATCAGCACCGCGTCGTATCCTGTGAGGGCGCCGTCCCACGTCCCGCCGGTAACGGGCACGACGGTAGCATCGAAGCCCATCCGATCGACGACGGTGCCGAGATAGTTCGCGTCCTTCGCGCTGTCGGTGAGAATCAAAACTTTGCGCCGCGTGCCGACACCCACCCATCCTTTGAGGGAGTCGTCCTCGCGGTATGCGTCGAAAGCGGGATTGTCGGGCTTGTAAGTCGCGGAGTACGAAGCCAGACCGGCGGTTTCGGTGCGGACCGGGAAGTCGAAGCGCTGCGAGCCGCGCGCCAGCGTCACTTTTCGCTGATCGATCAACGCGCCGTCGCGCTCGATTGCGATTGTGCCAGTCACGGGAGTGTCGTTGAGATTTTCCATCGTGACGCCGAGCGCGAACGGCGAAGCCTTCTCGAGCGCGGGCGGAAGCGAGAGCGCCGTCATCGCGACATTGGGAATCGAGCGCGCACCCGGCGGCGTGAAGATGTCGAGGCGAATCTCGGCGTTGACGATTGCGCTTATTGCGCGGTCCGCGTCGCCGCGATTTTGCCATCCGTCGGTAACCATCACGGCCGGCCCGCCATGCGCGTCCGGATCCGCAGCGATACGATAGAGCGCGCTTTCGAGATTGGTCGCACCCGGCCCACATTCGGCGCATCCGGTTCCGTTGGCGAATGCAGATTCTACAGCGCCGATCGATTGCGGCGCCGCGTCACTCGCGAACATGTACGCGGGGTCTCCCGCGCGCAGGCCAAGGTCGTCGTGCAGCAACTTGAGGGTCCACGCGCGCATGGCAGGCGTGATACTCGCGCTCGCATCGACGATTGCGGGGCGAGCAGCACCTTCGGAATGCATTACCTGCTGTGGATTCGCGAGCGCAACCACGAACAGCGCGAGCACGATCGCGCGCATCAGCGGCGCAAACACGCGGCGAAGCTCGCGCGCGTTGATAAGACCCCACAGCAGGACGACCGCGGGAATCGCGAGCAGGTAGAGCACCTCGCGATGCGCAAACGTCAGGTCGTGCGGCATGCCTGCGGGAATCACGGCGCGGCCTCGACGAGACGCCGGCGCCGATACACGATGAGCGCTTCCAGAGCCGTCAGCGCGATGATCGCGAGTAGCAGGTAATCGCTTAGTGACGACTTTTCCATCACCGGCTGAGATGCGGAGCCGGAATTTGCGGATTCGACCTTTAGCAGCGGCGAGCTGGAGAGATCAGACTCGGTCAGGTCGGCAAGATTCACTGCGCGCGGCGTCTGGGCCGCGCCGGGACCGACGAGTTCATAGACTCCCTGCTCCGAAACATCGGTGAAGAGCGTGCCGGGATGCGCCGTCTTCTTTTTTCCTGACGGCAGTATCACGCGATCGACTCCCGCCGGCACCAGCCACGGCTGTCCGGTGCGGTAGCCGCTACTGGTCGCGCCCAGGCCAGCGAGATAGCTGATCGCATTCAGAGTCAGCACCGACATCGGCAGGTTGCGCTTTCCGAGATAGGGGAACGGATTGAAGCCGGTCGCGACGAAGCGATGCGCGCCGCGTTCGCCCTTCAGCAACAGCGCGCCGCCGTCGCCGCCGACCACCTGGCTCATCCACGGATGTGTTCCGAAATACTCGCCGCCGCGCAGACTGAGCAGGCGGAAATTCACCGAATCGGTGAGCGTGTCGGTCGTGTGCCATCCGGCAATCTCGACCTTCGCAGTCGGAGTCACCGTCAATCCAAAAACTGGATCGCCCGCCGGCGGCATCACGAGCATCGTGTTCACCGCGGGGATTTCCTTGGGCGTCGCGTATTCAAAAATCGCGAGATCGTAGTTGCCGAGCTCGTCGGGTGAATATGAATCGGGACTCTTGGCGGTAACTGCTACACCGGGAATCGAATTCAGTCCGTCCGCGTCGGCGGGAGTCGGGCTGATAAAGAGAATCGACAGGTTCTTGACCGAGCCGGCCGTCGCGTATGCAACGTTGTCCAGCGCGAGTGCGTCGTCGGGCGCTAGTTTCGCCTGGTAGATGCGCGCGGGCGGTATTTTGGGAAACTCGAGCGTAGCGGTCTCGCGCGCGCCGAGCGCTTCGCTGGCGTGGGCGACTTCCTTGCCGTCGCCAGTCACGACGAGGTCGAGCTTACGAGTTTCAGGGCTGAAGTTGGCGATCGAGTCAGACTCGCGTGAAGTGCTTCTGCGCCAAGGACTTCGCGCCTCAGGGTGAACGAACCGATCGCGCCGTTCGCGACCGCGTCGCCGACCGCGATCGGATGAATCCGCGCGGGCACCGGAGTAGCGAGCGCGTTGGCGCCGGCAAAAATAACCTTCGCGACGCGCGCCTCCGATGCGAGGTTGCTGAGAAAGTTCTCCAGCGTCGTTTGATCGTTGGGCGCGTCGGTTGGCTTGATTCGCCGCAGCGCAAGGCGCGCTTCGGTCAGCGTGATGAACGGCGGCGCGACCCGTCGCGGCTGCGGCGCGGTGGTGTAAATCGAGATTTCACCGCCGCCATTTTCGGACGACAATTCGGCATCCAGCTTTTCGCGCGCGATGTCGAAACGGGTCTTGCCAGAGGGCGTCAGCGCCTGCATCGCGGCGGAATTGTCGATCACAACGGCGAGCGGAGAACTTCGTTTCCAGATGAACGGGCTCGCCATCGCGAGGACCACCAGACTCAGGATCAGAACCTCGGCGAAGAACATCCAGTCCAGCCGCGGCCATCCGCCGAAACGCTCGCGCCGAAAACCGCGCAGCGCGCGGAACGCCAGCACGCTCGAGACCGTCACGCGCGAGGGCCGCTCCCGGGCAAGGTACGCGAGCACGAGAGCTGGCACGAGGGCGAAAAATATCAGTGCGCCTGGATAGAGGAGTCCCATCGCTTAATTCTCAGTGCGCGAGGCCGAGGTCGCGCACTGCGCGGACAAAGAATTGCTGGAAATCGTTGTCGGTGGTGTAAAGCGAGTAATGCAGTCCGCGCTTGAGGCAGAACGATTTTATTTCGCGCGTCAGCCGCAGCATCGTCTCGCGATATTGCGTGCGCTCGCGCTCGCCGATCGAAACGCGCAGCCGCTCGCCTGATTCCGAATCGATCACCTCGACGTCGCCGGAGAGTCCTTGTCCATTGAGCTCGCGCCCGCCAAGAATCTGCACGGCCGTGAGGTCCATCGAGGCGGCGGTGAACATCCCCAGCCCTTTCGTCACCGAGTTGAGCAGCATCAGGAAGTCGGAAACGATAAACACCTTGCCCGCGCGGCGAATCGAGAGCAGCTCAGTCGCGAGCGAAGTCGCGAAATCGAACTGCCCGTCGGGCTTGAGATCTGCAAGGCGGCGAGCCAGCTCGACGATTCGATGGCGTCCAGTGACGAACGACGGATTGACCTTCCCGCCCTTGCCGCCGAGCACGCGCAGCATCACGCGATCTCCACTCGCGAGCGCGACGTACGCGAGCGCGAGCGTGGTCAGCATCGCGGATTCGAACTTGCGGTCACCCGCGGGATATCCCATCGACGCGCTCGCATCGACGAAGATGTACGTGAGCAGGTCTTCCTCTTCCTGAAACAGCTTGATGTAGAGTTTGTCGGTGCGGCCGTAGAGTCCCCAGTCGATATAGCGGAAATCGTCGCCGGGCGAGTAATGGCGATAGTCGTTGAACTCGAGCGACGAGCCGCGCTTGGGCGACAGGTGCATGCCCCGGCCCAGCCCGGCATATCGCTGGCGGGTTCTGATCCTGAGCTTTTCGAGCCGGGCGAGAAATCCCGGCGTAAACTCATCCGGCAATCCGAACATTGCTACGTGCGCGGCTTCTTGAGCCGCTTTATCACCTGCTCGAGGATCGATTCGGAAGTGACGCTCTCGGCCTCGGCCTGAAAGTTGAGGAGCAGGCGATGGCGCAGGCACGGGATGATGGCGTCGTCAATGTCGTCGTAGCTCACGCTCACGCGGCCGGCCAGCAAGGCGTTAACCTTCGCGCACAGAATCAATGCCTGCGCGCCGCGCGGACTCGGCCCGAAGCGCAAATATTGCGAGACCTCGGGGAGAGTGCCGGGGCCGCCGGGCGTGCATCCGCCGATCACGCTGATGATGTAACGCTCGAGCGGCTCGGCCACCATCACTTCGCGCACTAGAGCCTTGAGATCCTCGATCGCCTGCGGCGCCTGTGACGGTTCGAACAGCGGCTGGATTTTATTTTGCGCCGTGCCGGTGGTCCGGTTGAGGATTTCGCGCAATTCGTCGGGCTTGGGCGATCCCATCACGACTTTGAAGATGAACCGATCCATCTGCGCCTCGGGCAGCGGATAGGTCCCTTCGAGCTCGATCGGATTTTGCGTGGCGAGCACGATATACGGCGGATCGAGGACGTAGGTGGTGCCGAAAACGGTGACCTGATGCTCCTCCATTGCTTCGAGCACGGCAGACTGCGTCTTGGGCGTCGCGCGATTGATCTCATCGCCCAACACCATGTGCGCGAAAATCGGGCCCTCTTTGAATTGGAACTCGCGCTGCCCCTCGGACTCGGTCAGCACCTGCGTGCCGATGATGTCCGAGGGCATCAGGTCGGGCGTGAACTGAATTCGTTTGAAGCTGAGTCCGAGCGTCTCGCTGGCCGCTTTGACCATCAGGGTCTTGCCCAATCCGGGCACGCCTTCGATCAAAATATGGCCGCCGCAAAACAACGCGGTCAGCATTTTTCGCACGACCTCGCGATGGCCGACGATTACGCGCGCGACTTCGCTCTCGGCGCGCGAGAAGATCTTGCGAAAATCCGCCACCCGCTGATCGGGTGAAATTTGCTGAGGAGCAGCTCCCATCCGTTGTCCTTCCTTATCGTGAATCTAGTGAATCATGTCCCGATAGCGCGGCGGCACCAGTTGTCGCTCGTCGGGCGGCGCGTCGTCGCGGGTCGGCGCGAGAGGAGCATTGACGTATGCCGTCGTCGCCTTGGGCCGATCGGTGTCGAGCACAGTTTTCCCGCCGTTACCGGAAGTGGGCGCGCCCGGCAGCCGGAACATGACGTAGCGCGCATCCTTGATATCGACCGTCGAGCCTTTTTCGCCGGGCTTCAGGAAGCGCTGTGCATTGGTGGACGTCGGCATCTCGCCGAGATGCGTATCGCCGAGGTTCGAGCCCATGTCGGTGTTATTTTTCGGATTGCCGCCGGCGTTGGGAAGATTGCGATCGCCGTTGGCACCCGGCTTCGGGATGTCGCCGGGGAGATTCGGATCGGGCTGGTTGCCAGTCTTGGATTGGTCACCAGGCTTGTTGCCGCCGCCTTGATTCTTGTCGTCACCGGGCTTGCTGTCGGGGCCGGGATTTTTTGCGTTGGCAGTCTCGACCTGCGCTTCGGCTTTGGCGAGCTCGTTTTGGAGCTCGATATTGGTCTGGTCGCTCTTGTTCTTATCGTTCTTAGCCGAGCCGTTTCCGCCATCGTTCTTGCCGGAATTTTTGCCCGAGCCACCTTTGCCGGGACCCGGATTATTGCCGCCCACATTCTGACCGGCCCCGGTCCCGCTCTTGCCCTGGCCGCTGCCGGTGCCCGATGAGTTGCCCTGGCCCTGGCCCTTGCTGTTGCCGTTGCCCTTTCCGCTCTGCGAGGTCGACTTGCCGTTGCCCTGATTTTTACCGGACTGATTGTTGTTGCGCTTTTCAGCGGCCTTCCTGGCCTGCTTCATCGCTTCTTCGATGCGCGCCTTTTTCTGTTCCGGCGGCAGCTTGGAATTTTCCAGCGCGTCTGCAGCCTGGCGAATCTTATCCGCCAGCGCGGTGTCGTCGGTGCTGGTCGAGGTTCGCGCGATCTCTTCAGCGATCGCTCGCAGCTTGGCGGCTTCCCGATTCTCCGGCGTCGGTGCGCGGACTAATCCCAATGTGGCCAGCACCATCGCCAGCGCGACCACGCCGGCGAAAATCGAGGAGCGCCTCAGCGGCTCGCCGACTTCAAGTTTGAATTCGCGTCGAATATCGAGGCCGCCGAACAGCGCAATCGCGCGCCGCCACAGAATCGGGAAAAGCGGTGTGCGCCGCGCACGACTGCTCTCCGGCGTCGACGGATTGGCGAGAGTGGCGAACGTGACGATCTCCTGGTTGCATTCCAGCAGGTCGTCCAGCTCCGCCGCGGCGCCGACGAAGTCGTTGGCGCGCCGATACGCGCGAAATGCCATGACCGCCCCGGCCGCAAGCACGACAAGTCCCGCGACGATCAACACTATACTGAGCAAGTTGGCGCGATCGGGCGCCAGGGAATATCCGTACTGCGCCCAGGTCGCGTCGCCGATTGGTTCGAGCAATACTCCGAGCGCGATAGCGGTCAGCGCCGGCGCAACTGCGCACAGCATCACGCGGATTGCGGCCAGCCGCGCGATTCGCGCGCGCACAGTGCCGATTGTCTCGACCGGATTGTCCACAGGTTAGAAATTATAGCGTACTCGACCCAGATGCGACCGTCCAATCGGCGGCTCGAAGGACCCTTATTTACCGGGCAAGGGTGGTTTTCCGGCGGGCTCTTTGCGCTCCAGCGCGATCACGTGCCGATGCGCGTCGTACGATTTCGAAAAGACATGAGTGCCGCCTTCGCGCGCTACGAAATAAAGAAAATCCGTCTGCGTCGGGTTCAGCGCGGCCTCGATTGATTTAATTCCGGGATTGGCGATCGGCCCCGGCGGCAACCCAGTAAAATCGTACGTATTGAAAGCCGATGTAGTATGGACCGCGCTCGCCGCCGACTCCTTGGCGCCGTCGAGTTGGTACTCGGCGGTCGGATCTGATTGCAACGGCATATTGAGCCGCAGCCGATTGTAAAAAACACCTGCTATCAGCGGCCGCTCACTGGGCGCCTTCGCTTCCTTCTCGACGATCGACGCCATCGTGACCAGCCGGCGCGCGTCGAGGCCGACTTCGAACATGCGCTGCTCCACCTGCGGCGTCAGGATTTGGTAGAACCGCGCGAGCATCGCGACCAGCACGTCGTTGGTCTTCGCGTGCGGCGAAAATTTGTACGTCGCGGGGAACAGGTAGCCTTCCGCACCGAGCGGCATCAGGCCAAGCGCGCGGACAATCTCGCCGTCGCGGGCAGCATTCTCGAATTCGTCCTCGCAGACCAGGCCCGTCGCTGCCACCCGCTCCGCGATTTCATGAACGGTCAGGCCCTCGGGAATGGTAATCGTCACGACGATAAAATCGCCCTTGACCAGATGGCGCATCACGTCAGGAATCCGCTCGCCGCCCTTGAACGCATAGTCGCCCGGCTTGATCTGGCTCGCGGTCAGGCTCATCCGGCCATACAAGTCGCAGCGCGACCTCGCTTCGAACGACGCCGGCATCGGCGAGCGCCCGCGCAATCTGGTGAAACGACTCACCCTTTTCAATCGTAACCTCGCGCGGCGGCGCAAATTTTTCGGTGGGACTAAACCAATAGTACGAGAGCGCAGCGTACGACGCGCCCAGGACGATCACGATCACGAGAATTTTCGCCGCACGCCTCATCTAGTAGGAAATTATATTCCATGCGATAAATTTTCATCAGCCGAGTCGATAGTCGCGGCGGTCGATTCGAGATTCATGTCTCACTTGGATACTGGTTTATCTTTGAGTATCGGTTCTTTATCCAGCTCGCGATGACGCGGTCGCCGCGCGGGGGAGGGTCACATGTCGTGATTTGTGCGCTCGGCCACAGTCTCTGCGCCGCATCTACTTTCGGCACTACATCGACTAGCAGAACAGCTTTCAGTCGGGAGCCGCCCTTGGCCAGCAGATTTAAGAGCTGATCATCGTAAGAATTAAACCCAAATCCAAAGACAATTGCTTTGAAGGACGGGCGCAAAATTGACTCTGCTAGCTGCCAAGTACGTTGCAATACTGCCGGCTGAATCTTGCCGGCGTGCGGCGGGACGATCAGGGCGTCGCCGCGCAAACCGCAGCGGCCGTCCGTGAATCGTGTGTTCTTCGTCCAAGAGACGCTTCCATGGATTTTAGCGATCGGGAGATCGCCGCAAAGTGCAGGTCGCGCACCCTGCCAAGGGAACATAGGATTCTTGCCACGACCTTGGAGTATTTCGCCCTTCGTCCCGTAGTTGAAGGCTTGGGTCCCGAGTGCATACTCCACCAACAGGTCGTAGTTTGCCGTTACGATGCCAGAAATCGGCGAGGTGGTGATCTTTTGAAGAAACCGTTGTACCCGTTGAACGCCTCGGAGTGTCTTTGCACGGGCGTCATCGATCATAAGAGTTTGGAGACCTCCTAGTATGCTTGCTAGGAAGGGCTCGGAAAGGCGGCGCGTGACGTACCAGAGAACGGTCTTATGAGTCCTGTCCGTTTTCTGAAGCATATCGGCAACGAATTGTTCAGCGAGTCCGCCGCGATGGCTATCGTCCCACCGTCTCTTTTCAGCTTTTAGGCGAACGATCCGTCCGTGCTCCGTTGCATTGCGCGGTGTGATGCGAAAGTCAAAGAGGCCTTCGGCGACCGGGAGTCCGACTGCCCACTTCGAAAATCCAGCACCTATAACTAGAGCAGTCGGCTGTACGACCGCGCCCACCATCTCCGGATCGACATTGCTCACGTGCCTATCCGGATGAATGATCCCAGTCCGACTTACTGGCGAATAATCGCCGTGCCCAGTTAATACTCCGATTCATTTGTCACATCTGAATTTGGAAGACGCCCGTATCTTAATTTTCTTGAGCAATCATCGCATCGAACTCGATGTTTAATCGTTCCACTGCTTTCAGAGCACTATCGAGACTCCGTTCAGCGGCGCGGCTGTTCTTGGCTTGAATCATCTCTCCGACAGCGGCGACTTTGTGGTCGATGACCTTCATGGTTCTTTCCGAGAGCGACTCTACCTGCTTGGTTTGGATGACCTCGTACTTCTCGATAGCGGCCTGCACCAAGTTTTGAAACTTCATGATTTTTTCGTCGGGAGTCATCGTACTTAACATCCTTGTGTGCGTGGTGGTGGGGGCGTGCCCATCACTTTCGGTGTAGGTGGAGATACTCCATAGCGTTGAGCAGCAACCTAGGGTCGTCATGGAAGAGACCAAGCCCGGTGTTGCAGCGGCTGCAGAGACGGCCACGTCGACGATTGGTTTTGTGGCAGTGATCGAAGGCAAGAGACTTGCGCCACCCCAGCTTCGTTTTGTGTGGTTCAAGCTCGCCGCAAATGTCGCAACGTGGGGCTCGGCTTTCCGCCCATAGATCGGTCGCCCATTGAATCGCTGCGTCTAACCGATTCTCACCGCTGTTCGCTTCGTCCGATTTGTTAACAGCGCGCGTTTCGTCCCAATATCCACAGCCGCGTGCGCATTCGAGAATGGAGTAGAGCCCGTGTGGCAGCTCGACCAGATCGCCGTTGCACTCGGGGCAACACCTGTCGAGCCTCATCGCAAAGTCGGATCTAGTCTCTGGTGCGTACTCTTCTGCCATCGTATTTTCCCTCGCAAATCCGAAAGAGGTCGGAAATCGCTTCAATTGCATGATCGGTTGCTCGACGGACCGGTTTCAATACCGCCGAAAACGCAAATCCACACCTGTGGAGGAGACGCGGAACGTGTAGGGGGCATCTATATTGTGAGGCAAACAGGCACTGTTGCTCTGCTGCGCGCGCGCGACGAAAAGTCCTTCCCTAACTGCTCGTGCGTGGGATTTTTTCCGGATGGGCTTGCATCCAGCCTTCGAGGATGACGACCGCTGCGAGAGCGTCGAGGCCCGTTTTGCGCGCGCCCTTCCGGGCCGGCATGTCCGCCAGACGCTCTCGCGCCTCGAAGCTGGTCAACCGCTCGTCGAACATCTCGACGTCAACCCCCAGCACTTCGCGCAGCTGCTCGGCGAACTTCCGCGCTGAGTGAGCCGCCGGACCCTCGCTGCCATCCATGTTGAGCGGCAGGCCGACGACGATCGCGCTGACGTGGCGATCGCGCAGCATCGCGGCAATCGCGTCGAGGTCGTGCTTGAGCGCGCGCCGCTCGACGATACCCAGCGGATGCGCCCCCATCGAAGCCGCATCAGTAACGGCTACGCCGATTCGGCGGCGTCCGAGATCAAGTGCTGCTATGGGCATCGATCGGACCGTCCGTTCGAATTGCAGCCGCTGGGTACGCACGATTCATGAAGATTCTCCGAGGCTGCCTGGACACTAACAATTTTCACGACGGTTGGTGCTATAGGTTCCGCATGAGTTCATCGGCGCTTCGTATCGTGAATATCGTGCTGGCTGTGCTGCTTTGGCCGGTGGCGGCGTGGGGATGGGGACCGGACGGGCACAAAATCGTCGCGGTCATTGCGGCCGACAATCTTACGCCGGCGGCTGCGAGCCATGTGGCCGATATCCTGGGTGTGGCGGCGGACAAAAGTGCGATTGCGACTGCGATGGAAGTTGCAGCGAATCGTCCTGATAACGAGTTTCGCGAGGAAGATAGATCGACGGCGCCATGGCATTTCATCGACATTTGTTTGCAGGACCGGCGAGCCGATATTCCAGCGCGATGCCCCGGCGGAAAGTGCGTGACAGGGAAAATCGACGAATACTCGAAGCGCCTGAAAGAGAGCAACTATGATCGATGGGGCGCAAAAGGTGATCTGGCGTTCCTGATCCATTTCGTCGGCGACATCCATCAGCCGCTGCATACGGCGAACGACGCGGACCGCGGCGGCAATTGCGTGCCGGTCGAATCGCGTTCGCGAGAGACTAATCTTCATGCGACCTGGGACACCGCCATCGTACGCGGTCTCGAATACAGCATCGATTCCGGACGGCCCGAGGCGACGGCCCACAAGTTGGAACGAACATATGCGCCTGAGAAAAACGCCGATTCCTGGATCGCCGCGGACGATATCGCGTGGGAGTCGAATCAGGTGGCGCGCACCGATATCTACGGCGCGCTGCAAATTCCCGTCGAATCATGCCAGCCGACAGCCAACGTCTGCATCAATCCCGCGGGGCATTCCGTAGAACTTGACTCTTCTTACCTCGAACACGCCGACGCGGTCGCGGGTCATCAGCTTGCGAAAGCGGGATTCAGGCTGGCGAGCCTGTTGAATGAGATCTGGACACAGCCCGCCGGCCCCAATGATTCGACGCATGTGGAAAATTCGGGCCCGGCGGAAGTTTCCCCAGCGAAGACCCTCGACAGCCAAACCGTCTTCGTTGGCAATCGTCGCAGTAAGATTTATGCGTGGCCCGGATGCGGCAGCTACGACAGGATGGCGCCCGCGAACCGCATTGTGTTTCAGAGCCGCGAAGCCGCGGAACAGGATGGATATCGGGCGGCGCGCAACTGTCCTTAGCGAGCTCTATCACTCTGTCCTCGTACCACCACGCCGATTCGCAGCTTGCGGTCAATTTGTACCATTTGTAACCGCCGGTGCGTGAATTCCGGTCGCTGCCGTAACCAGAACAGCACACTTGGGACATTTAAGGGTTGCGTTGGGTAGTCGAATCACCTAGCTTCGGTGCTGATGGCAGCTCGGGGGAGAAGCTTCGTGGGATATCCACGCTTGTTGACCGGCGTAATCGTCGCTTTGATCGCGACGAGCACCGCGCTGTTTCTTTTTTTCCAAGCAAATCCGCAGACTTTTTCTTCCCCGCTCGATTCGCTTAGTTACGAGATGGACGCCGGAAGAGACGTCCCCTACGTTGTCGAGCAATCGGAGACCGCCCAGCCCGCTCCTCAATCGATCACTATCAGCACGATGCTCGACCGGACGGCGCCTATCGAAAGCTACCTTCGCCAGGCAGGGATGGAAGCTGACGACGCGCATCAGTGGGCGTCGTATATCCAGCAGATCACCGCGAACCGGTATTTTCACAGCGGGCACCCTCTCACGCTGTATAAGGATCCCGAGACCGGTGAGATGCGCGGCCTCAAGTACGATCTCGACCAAAACAACACTTTTATCGGGGCAAGCCTCGGCGCCGGCGTGCTAAAGGCAGCCATTCGGCCCATCGACTACTACATTCGTCCGGTCAAGCTGACGTTTGCGGTCAAAGACAGCTTCCAGCGCGGCGCGGCCGAGCACGGTATTCCGAAGCCGATCGTCGAATCCCTGCAGGATGCGTTCTCGGGTCGTCACGATCTGAACCGGCTCGCGCCTGGCTCAGCCGTCAAGCTGATTTACCAGGAAAAGGTCAGCCGTGATGGCTCCTACACTCTGGTTGGCGGTGTGCAGGCGGCGCAAATCCGCTTTGGCAGCCGCACCCTGACGGCGATTTCGTTCAGCGACGAGCACGGCCGCCCTCATCTATATGACGAACAGGGACACGCGCTCGGTCCACAATCGCTGCGGTTCCCGCTCAGTTTCCAATACATATCCTCGGGCTTCACGTTCCATCGCTGGCATCCGATCCTGCATGAGTACCGCCCGCATTTCGGCGTCGATCTGGTAGCCAAGTACGGCGAGCCGGTCAAATCAGTTGCCGATGGCACCGTCATTAGCGCGGGATGGGCGGGCGAGCTCGGCAACTGCATCCGCATCCAGCATGAGCATCAGTTGGTCAGCATGTATGGCCATCTATCGAAGATTAGTCCCGACGTGAAGCCGGGCAGTTCCGTTCACATGGGGCAGTTTATTGGAAACGTCGGTTCGACCGGCCTCTCGACCGGGCCGCATCTGCACTTCGGAATGGAAAAAGACGGTGTCTGGGTCAATCCTCTGACTGAGCAACTTGGCGAGAATCACCAGGTGTCGCCCCGGATGAAGGCGATATTCGACGAGATCAAGGATCAGTACCAGTCCGCGCTGGCGGAGTTGCCTGACCTTGGCAGCCATTTCATCGCCAGCGACCAGCGCAAGCCGGCGATTTCGAAGTTCGGCGAGTTGTACCACGTGACGATCGACCACAGCGTAGGAAAGGTCAGGCACCTGAACGAACCGAGAGTTTCGAGCGACCACTACAGCACCGACGGCGCGCTCTGATCTGAACGCCCACCGCTTTCCCTAAGACTTTTTCCGCCATTGCCAGTTCGAGTTTTCCCGGCTAGTGCTGAGACTGCGATGGGTCGCAGCTGATATGCGCGAGCATCTCAATACCGATTTCTTCACACCCTCCCTGCCGCGCGTCTTTGGGCATCGAGGATCCGCGGGGACGCATCCCGAGAATACGCTCGAATCATTTCGCGCCGCTGTCGCGGCCGGGGTTCAGTATCTCGAATTCGACGTCCACATGACGCGCGACGGCGAACTCGTCGTGGCTCACGATAATCATCTCGCGCGGATGTGCGGGCTTGAGCGCACGATCCCCGAGATGACGTACGCCGAGCTGGCGACTGCCGACGCGGGCCGGATGTTCACGCTCGACGGGGCGACGTTTCCATTCAGGGACAAGGGAATCAGGGTGCCGCGGCTGGCCGAGGTGTTCGAGGCATTCCCAAAACTCCGGATGATAGTCGAGGTCAAACAAATCGCGCCGAGCGTGGTCGCTGCCATGCTCGAGGTGATCGATCGCGCGGGGATGCGCCGCAGAGTGCTCGTCGCCAGCGAGCATCAGGAACCGCTCGATGAAGTGAGGAAGCTGGCGCCGGAAATCCCGACCAACTTTTCGTACCTCGAATCGGGCCTGTTCATTCAGGCGATGGGGACGCACGACGCCAGCTATCGCCCGCCTGGCGACGCGGTCCAAATCCCGCACCGCCACGAATCGTGGGAGCTCGTCTCGCGGGAAAGCGTCGATTTCGCGCATCGCGTCGGAGTCGAAGTGCACGTCTGGACTGTGAATGAAGAAGCCGAGATGTCGGAACTCCTCGACATGGGCGTCGACGGATTGATCAGCGACTACCCACATCGCGCGCTCGAAGTCGTTCGCAAACGCGCTGCACACCGCTAAGCGCTCTTTTCACTTTGGCGCTGGCTTTGTTACGATTCCGCCCGCTCGTCCAACAATTTACGATGGGAGCAAAATTTATGAAGCTCGATACCGGTCTCTCGACCCGCAACTTGCGCGATGTTCCGGCTGCTGCGCGCGCTGCTGAAACAGCGGGATTTGATGCGATCTGGATCCCCGAAGCTGGCAACGACGGTTTTCTCCCGGCGGCGCTGATCGCAGAGCACACCAAGCGTGTCAAAATGGGGACGTCGGTCGCGATTGCGTTTCCGCGCAGCCCGATGATTACCGCGGCTACCGCGTGGGATCTCGCCGGACTATCCGAGGGCCGCTTCATCCTCGGGCTCGGCACTCAGGTCAAGGGACATATCGAGCGGCGCTACAGCACGAAATGGGAAGCGCCGGTGCCGCGCCTGCGCGAGTACATTCAATCGTTGCGCGCGATTTTCAAATGCTGGTCGGAGGGCGGCGCGAAGCTTTCGTTCCAGGGCAAGTACTACAACTTCTCGCTGATGACGCCGTTCTTCACGCCGGCGAGGCACAACTTTCCGAACGTGCCGATTCACATCGCGGGCGTCAACGAACATATCATCCGGCTCGCCGGCGAGCTGTGCGAAGGCCTGCACGCGCATCCGTTCAACTCGCCGAAGTACCTGCGCGAGTACGTGCTGCCGAACGTCGAGAAGGGTCTCGAGAAAGCGGGGCGCTCGCGCAAGGATTTCGAAATCCAGTCGATGGCATTTGTGATCGTCGGCCACAACCAGGACGAAATCAAAAAAACGCGCGAGGCGGTCCGGCAACAGATCTCGTTCTACGCCTCGACGCGGACCTACAAGATCGTGCTAGACACGCATGGATGGGGCGACGTCGCGCAGCGGCTCAACGAAAAGGCGGCCAAGGGCGAGTGGGTCGCGATGGCGAAAGAAATCACCGATGAGATGCTCGATGTGTACACGGTCTCGGGCACCTTCGACGATATCGCGGACAAGGTGAGAGAACGTTACGAGGGCCTGCTCGATCGGGTCGCGTTTTACATCCCATATCGCGCCGGGACCGACGACGCCGAATGGGCAAAACTTGCCAAGCGCTTTAATGGCTGAGTTGCGCCGTTGTCGTGATACATTGGGCTGCTAACAAGGAGAAAACTTGAGATGACCAAGGCAATGTTGAAAACGATGGCCGCGATTGCGGTCGTGGCTTCGTTGATGATTTCGGGCGCGAACCGAATCGCGATGGCTCAGGGAGCGTCCCCGGCGCCGCTCCCGCGATGGAGGAACCGGGCACCAGGAGCTTCACGCTGGTCTCGGTCGAAGTGGATGACGCGAAGATCTGGCTGCCCAGTGTGATCGCAGTCGAGCAGGGCGACAAAGTGAAACTCACGCTCAAGAACCTGGTGCCCGGCGCGGTGAACCAACACGGCTTCACGATTCCGGCCTACAACATCACTGAAGTAGTGACACGCGGCGAGCCGAAGACGGTTACGTTCGTCGCCGACAAGGCGGGTGTGTTCCCGTTTTCGTGTCAGTTGCATCCTGCGCATATTGGCGGGTCGCTAATCGTAGAACCCAAGAAGTAGGGCGCTATCGCGCCGCGCCCCCGATGCCGACGACGCGTGAAAGGGCTAGGCTTGATCGTGCATGCGCACGGTAGTCCTCTATGCGCGCTCGCCGGATTGGCGCGAAGTCGTCGAGCGTGCCGACGAGTTGATGGCTTCGGCGAATTTTCGCGTTATCAAGTCTGAGGCGCGGACGCGCGCAGGTTTCATCGACGTGTCGGGCTCAGGCTCCGCGTTCATAAAACGCGTCGACATTTCCTCATGGAGTCGCGGAGTGTTCCAGCGAATCCGGGGATCTCGCGCAGCTCGTTCGCTCGCCGGCGCGGCGATGCTGAAAGCACACGGCCTCGCGCATCCGGAACCGCTCGCGGCAATGGATTTGTATCACGCGGGCGCGATTCGCGCGTCGTATCTCGTCAGCCGCGCGCTGATCAATGCCGACTCTCTGAGCCGCTTTATGCTCGGCCCCGGAGAAATCAAGGGTCGCAACGTGCATCGCCGCAAACAAATCTCGGACACGGTAGCGGCGCAAATCCGGCGCCTCCACGAGTCCGGGCTTTACACGCGCGATCTGCAAGAGACCAACATCATGGTCGAAGATAACGCGCACGGCGGCTTCAACGTGTACTTTATCGACCTCGAAGATTTTCGCCGCTCCGCGAACGTCTCGTGGAAGCGCAGAATTACGAACCTGGTGCATCTCGATCGCAGCATCGGGCGATTTCTCTGTCGCGCAGCGCGCCTCGATTTTCTCTATTCTTACCTGGGGCATCGTCCCGATCGCGCGGCCGCGCGCAAGATTGTCGCCGAAGTAAAAGCAGCGCGCGAGGCAATCGATCGCCGCAAGCGCCGTGGCGTGCCAGCCACCGAACGCGTCGTGGCTCCCCTCGCCGGAGGAACGCGCTAGTGCCTTTTTCGATCCGCATGCGCGAGTACGACCATCACACCGAGCAGGTGCACGCGGCCGGCGGAAGCTGGGTCCGCGACGTGATGCTCGGGCTGAACGACGGGCTGGTCGCCTCGTTCGCAGTCACGTCGGGCGTCGCCGCCGCATTCGCCACCGGCAACGCCGCGATGATGGCGGGACTCTCCGAGATGCTTGGCGGCGCGGTCGCGATGGGACTTGCGGCGTACATCTCAGCGCGCTCGCAAATCGAATTTTATCAAAGTGAAATAGAACGCGAGCGCGAGGAAATCCGCCGATGGCCGGATCGCGAGCGCGAAGAGATCAGCACCATCTATCGAAACAAGGGATTCACCGGGCCGCTACTCGATCAGATCGTCGCGCACATCACGTCGGACTCGGCGCGCTGGAGTAACGTGATGATGCGCGAGGAGCTGGGCTTCAACGAAGAATCGTTCGACAGCCCCCTCCGCTCCGCGTTCGCCGTCGGCATGTCATATCTCGCAGGCGCGGCGGTACCAGTCTGGGCGTACATTTTTTTCGAGCCGGGAGAGGGGCTGCGCGTGTCGGCTATCTCAACCGTCGTTGTCCTGTTCGCGGTCGGCGCGCTGAAGACGATTATCACCAGCCGCTCGTGGTGGCGCAGCGGACTGGAAAGTATGTTGGTGGGGATAGCTGCCGCGGGCGCGACTTACGCGGCAGGCCGGATGTTCGCCGCGCGCTGAATCGCGCCGCGCGTTATGCTTCGACGAGTATGTCGTCGCCCTCGGCCTTCACCGCGTAGCATCCGAGCTTGACGCTCGCGTCGTCGAGGTTCGCGCCGGTGGTGATGTCGTATTCCCATCCGTGCCACGGGCAGGCGATCGTAGTGCCGTCGAGTTCGCCCTCTGCCAGCGGGCCGCCGCGATGCTTGCAGGTGTTGTCGATCGCGTAGAACTTGCCGCCCGCGTTGAACAGCGCGATTTGTTTGCCGCCGGCCTCGACGAGTTTAGCGCCGCCCTCGGGCACGTCGGCCACCTTCGCAACTTTGACGAAACTTGCCATCCGGATTTTCCTCCGATCAGGTCGTGTACTCCGCGTTGATTCGCACGTAATCGTAACTCAGATCGCAAGTCAAAATCGTCGCGGTCGATTTTCCCAATCGCAGATCGAGCCGCACTTCGAATTCGCGCGCTTTCATCGCAGTGCCCGCCTCCGCGAGCGCCTCCGTCAGCAGCCGTCCCTGCGCGGCGACTTTCACTCCGCCGATCCACAGTACCAGCTTGTTGGACTCGAGGTACGCGCCCGACGATCCAGCGGCCATGAGGATTCGGCCGACATTCGGA
This sequence comes from uncultured delta proteobacterium, assembly GCA_963733715.1. GTDB lineage: Bacteria > Desulfobacterota > Binatia > Binatales > Binataceae > Binatus. The sequence continues at coordinate 207,738 of CAVTEN010000035.1, read as the reverse complement.
TCGCATCCGAAGAACGCAGTCTTGACCAGCGGCGAGTTCGCGATTTGGCGTGCCGCGCGCTCGGCGTCAGCAGGATTGCGAGCGCCGCGCACAACGACGGTGACCAGCTTGGTCGCGCCCTCGCCGTCGCGCACGAGTTCGCGCGCGAGCGCCGCCGATATTTCCTCGACCGCGCGATCGAACACGGCTTGATCGCGTGCACTGAACGCACGATTTTCCGCGGCGCCGCTCGCCAGGATTATCACCGTGTCATTGGTCGACATGTCGCCGTCAACGGTGATCGCGTTGAAGCTGGCCGGCAGCGCGGCCTTGAGCGATCTTTTCAGGAGAGTGGGAGCGATCATCGCGTCTGTGACCAGGTAGCCAAGCATTGTCGCCATCTTCGGCGAGATCATTCCGACGCCTTTCACCGCGCCGGCGAGTGTGATCGTCGCGCTGCCCGCCTTGAAGCTAGTCGAGGCAGTCTTGGGACGCGTGTCGGTCGTCATGATTGCATGCGCAAAGTCGGAGAGCCCATCGTCACGCAGCGATCGCACCGCATCGGCAGCGCCATCTTTGAATTTCTCGAAGTCGTAGAGATGGCCGATCACGCCGGTCGAAGACGGCACGACGAGCTCCGGCGCGCATCCGAGGAGTTGCGCGACGTGCGCGCACGAATCGCGCGCGAGCCGCATTCCCTCTTTGCCGGTGAAGCTGTTGGCGCATCCGGAGTTCGCGACGACCGCCTGCAGACGGCCCGATTTGACTCGATCCGCGGTCACGTAAACCGGCGCCGCTTTCACGCGATTGGCGCTGAAGACCGCGGCTGCCGATGCCGGCCGAGCGGCGGCGATGATGCCCAGGTCGAGCGCTCCAGCCTTGGTCTTCAGGCCCGCGCTGACGCCGGCGAATCGAAAACCGCGCACGGCGGCGGGTTCGAGAGCGACTTTCATCTGAATGCGGATCGCTGCGTCACTTGCCGTGGCAGCGTTTGTATTTCTTGCCCGAGCCGCATGGGCATGGATCATTGCGCCCGACTTTATTTTCTTCGCGCTTCGCGGGCGCTGCGGCTTGAGCCTCGGTCTCGCCGCCGTGGCTCATCACGACGCGTTGCGGCTTGGGCTGCTGAATCTGCTCGACGTCCTGCTGGCGCTGCACCTGGACCGAAAAAACTTTCTCGACCACGTCCTGCTGCATCACAGCCATCAGCGCCTCGAACATCGTGAATCCTTCTTTCTGATATTCGACCAGCGGATTCACCTGCGCATAGCCGCGCAGCCCGATTCCTTCCTTGAGGTGATCCATCGCGAGCAGATGGTCTTTCCACAACGCATCGAGCGTCTGCAGCATCACGATCTTTTCGATCTGCCGCATCACAGGTTCGGTAAATTCGGCTTCGCGTTGATCGTAGATCTGACGCACGCGTTCGGAAGCGAGATCGATCAGATCGTCCGAGCCGTGGATCGGCTTGCCCTCGATTTCGGTCTGCGGGTTGAAGCCGGGGCGGAACTTGAATTGCTTGAAGAACGCGTCGTCGATCGCCTTCCAGTCCCATTCCGCTGGATCGATTTCGTTGTTCCCGTGCGCGCCGGCGATTTCCTCGATCAGCGCGTCGCACATGTCGAGCACGTCGTCCTTGAGCGACGCGCCGCTCAGCAGTTCGCGACGGCGATGGTACACCACCTCGCGCTGCTTATTCATGACGTCGTCGTATTCGAGCAGATGCTTGCGGATGTCGAAGTTGTGCGACTCGACTTTCTTCTGCGCGTTTTCGATCGCGCGCGAAATCCATCGATGCTCGATTGGCTCGTTGTCCTCCATCCCGATCTTGCTCATCAGGCCTTTGAGCCGGTCGGCGCCGAAGATGCGAAGCAGATCGTCCTCGAGCGACATGTAAAATCGCGACGAGCCGGGATCGCCCTGGCGTCCGGAACGGCCGCGGAGCTGGTTGTCGATGCGCCGCGACTCGTGACGCTCGGTGCCGAGGATGTGCAGGCCGCCGGCCTCGAGCACTTTTTCGCGCTCGCCCTTGCACTGCTCGACGTACTTCGCGAGCGCTGCCTGAAAATTCGGATCGGTAGGTTCCTTGGTTCCGGCTTCCGCCGCGGCCATGAACTCAGGATTGCCGCCGAGCACGATGTCGGTGCCGCGACCGGCCATGTTGGTCGAAATCGTGACCGCGCCGAAACGGCCCGCCTGCGCGACGAATTCCGCTTCGCGCTCGTGGTTCTTGGCGTTCAGCACGTAATGCTTGACGCTGGTCTTTTTCAGTTTCTCGGCCACGCGCTCGGATTTTTCGATTGATACCGTGCCGACCAGCACCGGCTGACCGCGTTCATGGCAGTCCTGGATTTCCTGGATCACGGCGTCGAACTTTTCGTCTTCGGTTTTGTAAACGACGTCGTGATTATCGATGCGGATCATCGGCTGATTGGTCGGAATCACGGACACGTCCAGGTGATAAATTTCCTTGAACTCGACCGCCTCCGTGTCGGCCGTGCCGGTCATCCCGGACAGCTTCTTGTACATGCGGAAGTAGTTCTGGAACGTGATGGTCGCCAGCGTCTGGTTCTCCGACTCGATCTTGACGTTCTCTTTTGCCTCGACCGCCTGATGCAGCCCGTCGCTCCATCGGCGTCCCGGCATCAGCCGCCCGGTGAATTCATCGACGATGATCACCTCGCCGTCCTTGACGACGTAATCGACGTCGCGTTTGAACAGCGTGTGCGCGCGGAGGCCCTGGTTCGCGTGATGCAGCAGCAGGATGTTGCGCGGGTCGTACAGATTTTCGACGCCGAGCAGTTGCTCGACGCGGGTCACGCCGTCTTCGGTGAGCGACACCGTGCGCATCTTCTCGTCGATGGTGTAGTGCTCTTCGGGCTTGAGGCGCGGGATCACGCGATCCACGACATAGTAGGTATCGGTGGACTCTTCGGACGCTCCTGAAATAATCAGGGGCGTGCGCGCCTCGTCGATCAGAATCGAGTCCACTTCGTCCACGATCGCGAAGTTGTGCTCGCGCTGGACGTAATCCTCGATATTGAACTTCATATTGTCGCGCAGGTAGTCGAAGCCGAACTCGTTGTTCTGCCCGTGAGTGATGTCGGCGCGATAGGCGACCTTGCGATCCTGATCGGTCACGCCGTGGACGACGACGCCGACCGTCAGGCCGAGGAAATTGTAAATTCTGCCCATCCATTCGGAGTCGCGCCGCGCCAGGTAGTCGTTGACGGTTACGACATGCACACCGCGTCCCGACAGCGCGTTCAGCACCGCGGGCAAAGTCGCGACCAGGGTCTTGCCCTCGCCGGTTTTCATTTCGGCGATTCGTCCCTGGTGCAGCATCATGCCGCCGATGAGCTGAACGTCGAAGTGGCGCTGGCCGATAGACCGCTTGGCGGCCTCGCGCACGACGGCAAAGACCGGCGGCAGGATTTCGAGCATCGCCTCTTCGCGCTCTTCGCGATCTTCGATCGCGCTGATATTCGCTTTCCATTCGGCGATTTTAGCGCGCAGTTCATCGTCGCTCAGCGCTGAGATCTCTGGCTCGAGCCGGTTGATCTCGTCCACGTCGGGACGCAGCCGCTTGATTTCGCGTTCGTTCTTCGAGCCGAAGATTTTTCGCGCTACGAGGGAAAAAGCTGAAGCCATCTTATATGAACAATTTAACCATGAAGTTTGAAGTTAGATTCGGGCGCGGTGCGATCCGCCATTTTAGCTTTTTTACTGAAATCATCCTATCGCGAAATCAGGATCCAGCAGAGAGGCTTTCGCCTACCGCTCGATTCGGACGGCGCTCTCGACCTGGGGGCCGAGAAACCTGCGGCCGACGCGCACAAAGCGATCGGGAGTCTCGGTGACGAAGAAACTCTGGCCGCCGTCATGGCTGCGTCGCGCGAGCTTGAGCGTCCGCAGCCGATCGCGGACATCGATGGCAGTCGCAGTCGCGGAATCGACGATCTTCACGCGGGGGCCGAGGATTCGCGCGAACATTTCGCGCAGCAGCGGGTAATGCGTGCATCCCAATAATAGCGTGTCGATGCCGCTCTGCTTCAGACTCTCGAGATAGTGCGCGACGGTCAGTTCCGCGACCGCATTGTCGGTCCATCCTTCCTCGGCCAGGGGCACCAGCAGCGGGCATGCGCGCGTGTAGATTTCGGCGCGCGGGCTGAGCCGCTGGATCGCGCGTGTGTACGCGCCGGAAGCGATCGTCGCCTCAGTACCGATCACGCCAATCTTCCCGATGCGCGAGGCCTTGGCGGCCGCGTGCGCGCCCGGCTCGATCACGCCGATTACAGGCACCATCGTGTCCGACGCGATCGCGTCCAGCGCCACCGCGCTCGAGGTGTTGCACGCGACCACCAGCATCTTGATTCCCTTGGCGAGCAGGAAGCTGGTGTTCTCCTTCGAGTAACGGATGATGACCTCGTTGGACTTCGTGCCGTACGGAAGGCGCGCGGTGTCGCCGAGGTAGATGAAGTCCTCGGCCGGCAAAGCAGCGGTCAGTGCTTTCAATACGGTGAGTCCGCCGATGCCGGAATCGAACACGCCGATGGGGCGGTCGATCGCGGCGCGCGAGCCGCGAAGATTTCCGTTCGAAGCCGCGATTGAGTTCGGGCGTGCGCGAGATTTTTTTCGTGTCGGCATTCTTCGGGATTAAGCGTGCGCGAGGCGCTCGCCGATTGTAGCCGGTCGCGCCGGCACCGCGCCAAAGACATGTTCGTGAATGCTGGCCGGTTCCATGCACAGGTAGGCGGGAATTTCGGCGCCGGCTTTTTTGAAACGCTCAGCCAGCGCGCGGTAAAGACTCAAGCGCAGTGGCGTGAAGGTACGGAAGCGCCCGTCGGACGCGAGCACGTCCTCGCCGCAGAGCATCGGATCATTCGGAAAACGGTCGCGCGCGGCGCCGCGCAATCGCGGCGTCATCCGGAGACCGCCCATACTGATGAACGAGATTTGTTTGGGCGGGATAACGTCCAGCAGCTCGTCGATCAACAGCAGGTAGTCGCGCTCGGCGTCGGGATAAGCGATCAGCGGATCGAAATGGAATGCGACGCGGTAGCCGGCGTCGAGCACGGCGCGCGCCGCCGCTATTCGCGCAGCGGGCGAGGCGGTCAGATGCTCCGAGCTGCGGTAGACGGCGTCGGGCGACAGCGTCCATGAAACGAGGACGCGGCCACGCGGGTCGACGTCGAGAAGATTTTCGATTTCGTCGGTCTTGGTCTTGAGTTCGAGTGTGAGATTCTCGCGCGCGGCGAAAAAATCGATCAGGTCGCGGCTAATCCCGGTGATCGAATCGAATGCGAACGAATCCGCCAGCTCTCCGGTGCCGACGCGGAAGCTGCGCCCGCGCGCGTTAGCGATGAGCCGATCGAGCTCGTCGAACGAATCGGTGTAGTTCGCATAGACCTGAAACGCGGGATTGTCGGCGAGATATTCCTGCAGAAAACAGTACGAGCAATCCATCGGGCAGTTCGACGCGAGCGTGAGCACCAGGTATCCGCAGCACGCGAACTTCGAGGAGCCCGCCGGACACGGCATCAGGAACGGAGTCTTGCGGCGCGCGATCACCAGCCGGCGCTTGCCCGCGCCGAACGGATCGCGCGCATCGGATGCGGGCCGGGAGGCCTCGCGCGCATCGGCGACATGCGTCACGGGCACATCGCGCGGAATCGCACGAAGGACACGAGTCGCCAGCGCGGAGTCTGCGCATCCGCGCTCGACATACACCGCGTCGAGATCAAATTTCATCGTTATCACTTCTTACCGCCGAGCATTTCAATAATCCGGGTCAGTCCTGAGCGCGATCGATCGAGCGCGTCAAGCAGATGCGCCAATTCGGCGCCGCTCCGCACCCGAAGCGAAACCGTGAGCTCATCAGAGCCAAGGTCTTTGGGCAAGTCTATCGAAATTCCACGAGGAAGCTTCAGCGCCGAGACTTCGGAGCGCAGCTGTTCCTGCATTTTCTTTAAGAGCGGATAGCGAAGCGTTCGCACCGCTTCCAACAGCGCGCTCGCACGCGATGGCGCAGAATCCGAGCCGTTCGCAATCCGCCGAATTTCCGGTTGGTCGAGAATCGCGGCGACTGTGATGTGATCGCGCACAGAAATTTCCTCAAGCATCTCGAGCGCGGTCACCAATTGACCGGTGCGAAGCCGCAACGCCAGAGCGATGTCGAGCATCGCGGCGCGCGACTTCGGATCCATGTCGAGCCATCGTTCGAGATGGCTCTGCGGGCAGCCGTCGCTCGGCAGCGAGCTCGCGAATCTGCGCGTCGATCTCGTCAGCATTCATGCGGAATTTCGTGAAGCGCCGATCTGATGGATTTGATTGCGCAACCGATCTCGGCAGCTCGCCAGTTTTGCGCTTGGTCAGCGATACGTTCGTAGAGACGAGCCTGATCGATTCTGCCTCGACGCGCGAGGCCGCCCGCGTAGATGCGGCATTTCTCGGCGAGCACTTCGACCACCGCGGCTCGGCGCATGGGCGAGAGCCGATCGTCCGCGAGCAATTTCGCAAGCGCGAGAATGCGGAACCGATCGATAGCGGGAGTCGTCGCCGAGGTTTGATCGGGATGCCCGCCGCGCCGCGTCACCAACGGCTCGTCGAGCAGCCCGGCTTCGTGGTCGATTAGAATTCGCAACCACAGATCGTAGTCTTCAGCGGCCAACATGATCTCGTCGAAGCCGCCGAGTGAGCGGAACAGATCGGTGCGCATCATCGTGGCGGACATACTGATGAGGCAGGTGCGCAGCGAGTCGATGAAAATATCGCCCGCGCGCTTGCGATGGCGCATACCAGGATTCACGCGGCGCCCGTTGCGGATCCAGATTTCGTCGGTTTGCGAAATGGCGCATGCGGGATTCGCGCGCATGAACGCGAGCTGGCGTTGGAGCTTGGTCGGCGCCCAAAGATCATCGGAATCGAGAAATGCAATCAGCGGCGCGCCCGCCAGCGCGACGCCACGATTTCGCGCCGCGGCAGGACCGCTATGTTCGATGCGCTCGAACCGGATCGGTTTGCCGAGGCGCATTAGATGCTCGGAAGTTCCATCAGTCGAACCGTCGTCGATAACGATCAACTCGAACGCTTCGGTGGATTTGCGCGAATACGGAATCGATCGCCTCGAGCAGCATCGCGCATCGATTGTATGTCGGGATGATGACTGAGACTTCGGGAGTCATTGCGCCTCAGCGCGTTTGAATGTCGAGCGCGTTCGACGGCGAGGATTCGGCGGCGCAGGTCGTCGATTCCCTCGCCCGACGTTGCCGAGCAGAAAATTGGCGCAACGCGCATCGGGTCGAAACGTTTGAGCGCTGCCGCGCGCTCCGAGCGGCGCAACTTGTCGCACTTGGTTGCGACGGGGATTACTTCGAGGCCGCGTTCCGTGGCCATCGCGGCCAGATCGAGTTCGTCTTGCTGCGGACCGCGGCGCCAATCGATCAGGATCGCGATGGCGGCGAGATTGGTACGGCCGTGGATGTATTCCTGCATCATCGACGCGATTTTTGCCGCGTCGTCGTGACTCATTTTCGCATAGCCAAAGCCGGGCAGGTCGCATAGCGCGAGCGTGTCGTTCACTGAAAAGAAGTTCAGCGCACGCGTTCGGCCGGGAGTCTTGCTCGTGCGCGCGAGGCCCTTAACTCCGGCGAGTGCGTTGAGCAGTGAACTCTTGCCGACGTTCGAGCGTCCGGCGAGCGCGATCTCCGCGCGTTTCCATCGCGGGCATCCGTCGAGCGCGAATGCCGACGCTACGAATTCTGTGGCGAACGGAATCATCAGCCGGTGAGCTCGATGCGCGGCGGCGTGACCGTAGTTGCCTGAGAATCGAGACGCGCAAGTTCCGCCGTGAGCGCGCTGCGGAACTCACGCAGCTTGATGCCGCGATGCCGGTCGGGATACGGCGCGAGGAATTTCAGCGCGGCGCGCAGATGCAATCGAGCACTCGCGATCTCGCCGTCGCCGAGCTTGTGATTCGCGACTGACGCGCGCAGCAGCCCGAGATAGAAATCCCAGTCAGCGGTGTCGTCGTCGAGCAGGTTCATCGCATCTTCCATCGCTTCGTGCGCTTCGAAAAATTCGCCGCGATTGAACAGCTCGACGCCAAGGGCAAGCTGCGCGTCGATTTCGTTCATCAGGATATTAGCGATCGCCGATCAGGGTTCGTCGTCGTTGTCCGACGCGTCAGCCGTCTTGATATGGAGCTGGCGCTTCAAGGTCTCAAGCTGCGCAACAAAAATGCCGCGAATCACTTGCTTGATGACGCCGTCGGGAACCGGAAGCGACTGCAGCATATGGGTATTCTGGTGAAAGTCGATAAACGTGCCCGAGCCTTCATCGCTGAGTTGGTACACCGCCTGCGTATCGAAAACCGGATTGTTGACCGTGTTGTAGACGATCTTTTTTTCGTCGGGCATGTACTCGAACGCCAGCTCAGTCGTGATCACTTGTCCGCCCGGCCCATCAATATCCATGTCGACCGTCTTCTTGTTCCCGTTCTGAGATACGACGCGTACCGCCTTGACCTGATCGCTGTGGGTCGTTTCGACATTTTTAATCGCATCGAAGACGGTCTGCTCCGGAGCCGGGATGCGCGCGGTAAAATCCGCCTTCCAGATATCGCCGTCATGCGTGATGTTCTCGGTGAGCAGGCCGGCCTGCCGCGCGCGACGCAGTTGATAGTAGTGCCATCCGACGATCGCGACGACTGCGAGAACAATCACTCCAGCCAGGACTTTTACTAACGTCTTCATCGTAGAACCGCTTTCACCTCATCGTTCGAATGTACCGACCAATTCCGCCGTCGCGAGCACGTGACCTTTCATCGCGGCCTCGACCGCGGCCGCGTCGGCCTTGTCGCCGAGATTCAAGGTCGAGTCCAGCGCGTACAGAAGAAAATGATAGTGATGCATTTTCCCTGGCGGCGGACATGGACCATTGTAGCCGAGCTGGCCGAAGCTGTTGATTCCATTTTGTCCGCCGCCATCAATTTCTGCTTTTTTTGGTACGCCTGCGGGTAGCGACGTCGTTTGAGCCGGAATATTGTACGCTACCCAATGAATAAATGTGCCACCGGGCGCGTCCGGATCTTGAACGATCAATGCAAACGATTTCGTCGCTTGCGGCGCGTTGCTCCATGAGAGTGTGGGGGATTTATCGGAACCAGAACAAGCATAATCAGAAGCAATCATGGCCCCGGGCGCGATTGCAGTGCTGCTCAGCACAAATTGAGCTTGCGCTGGACGGGCGTAGGCAAATAAAGTAGAGATTAGGACTACTGAGATTAGATGGAGATTTCGCATACTTAAGATCTCTTCAAGGCTCGCATGAGCAGTTTGAAGCTTTGATAGGCATTTTCTACCGGTTACTCTGCAGGAAATAGTGATTTCTCACGAAATATAAGAGAAAGAATCTGCGAAAAGTATCGCAAATCCCCTTAGGCTGCTCTTGACCTCCATCGATGATTTTGAGACATTCAAAGAGACTCATGGTGGGCGTAAGGGGCGGATGAACCATTTGAACGATGCGAAAAAAAGCATCAAATCCAGGCAGTAGGCGGGTGACGGGGCTTACGTTACCGGGAGATATCATGGCTAATGAAGCAAAGTATAGCTTGCCGCGGGTGATGACGGTCAAGGAATTGTCCGAGTATCTGCGTGTGCATCCATCAACCATCTACAAGCTGCTCCGTCGCGGAGAGCTGCCGGGCTTCAGGATTGGCACCGACTGGCGTTTCAATGCCGAGGTGATCGACCGCTGGTGCCTCGAGCGCAACATGAAAGGACCCGACGGCGGGCCTTCCAGCCAGAACTGACGCCCGCGATCATCTGATCGCATCGCATAGGCGCAGGTAACTGCGCGAGCATGGAGCGATCTCCGGCGCCGCATATTTGGGCTATTCAATAGCCGGCGGTACGGTGACTGGTGGTTTCGTTCGATCCGCACTTGACCGCGGCACCCGCCGTGCCTCACCATACCGATCGTTCAGATGATTTCACCAGCTCGCAAAAATGCGGCACCGGCGCCGCCGCAGGTCCGTCGGCGCGGATCGCTCGATCAGGTGCTGATTGACGCGGCGATGGATCTGTTCGCGTCGTACGGATATCGCGGCACGTCGCTGGCGCGAATCGCACGCGCGGCGGGCGTCACCAAGGGCGCCCTCTATTGGCATTTCGCCGATAAGGAAGAATTCTTCATCGCGGTCGTCGCCAAGGTGCTCGGCGAATGGGACCTGATATTTGAAAAATCCGCGCACGCGACCAACGCGGTCGAGTTTCGCGCCGAGTTCGGGCGCCTGTTCGATACGATCGCGTCGCTCAACGAAAAGAATCCGTGGGTCAGCCGGCTGCTGCTGATCATCGCGCTCGAGTCGCACAAGATTGGGCCGCGCGTGCTGCGCTCGATGCGCAAGGCAAACCTGGACGGCATCGCAAGTTTTCGCGAACTGGTCGAGCGCGGGCAGCGGTTGGGAATTTTTGACGCGGAGCTCGATCCGAACTGGGCTGCGACGCAAATCTTCTCCAGCTACCTCGGACTCGCGATGCTTTGGTATCTGCACGGCCCGCGCTTCGATTTGCGCCGCTCGCTGCGACGGCAGGCGCGTGAGTTCATGCGCCAATGGAGCGTCGCAAAATGAAGGCGGGACTCATCTACGAAATCGAGTCGATTAAGCCGCACGCCGCTGATCACGAATACCGGGTGTTCTGGGAGACGATGGAGCAGATCGAGCTCGCCGACAGGCTCGGCTTCGACTCGGTTTGGACCGTCGAGCATCACTTCCTGAACGAATTTTCGTACTGCTCGGCGCCCGAGGTTTTCCTCGCCTGCGTCACGCAGCGCACCAAGCAGATTCGCGTCGGGCACGGCGTCGTAGTGCTGCCATTCAACCATCCGGTGCATGTCGCGGAGCGGATCGCGATGCTCGATATCATGTCCAATGGTCGCGTCGAATTCGGCACCGGGCGCGCGACCACGATGGATGAGCTGCTCGGCTTCGGCGTGCGTCCTGAAGAAACGCGGCCGCGATGGGCCGAGGCGGTCGAGGCGATCCCGCGGATGTGGCGCGAGGATCCGTTCACGATGCATGGCAAGTACTGGACCGTCGAACCGCCGGTATCCGTGATTCCCAAGCCGATTCAGAAACCGCATCCTCCGATGTGGGTGGCTGCCACTAATCCGACCACGTTCGAGCTCGCCGCAGAGCGCGGACTGGGAGTGCTTTGCTTCACGCTCGGGGTCGAGCTCGCGCAGGTTTCGGAGCGCATCAACATTTATCGCGAGAGAATCAAGCACCCGCGGCCGGTCGGGCAGACTGTTAACAACCAGGTCTCGATGAACATCATGGGGCTCGTCGGCGACGACCCATACGAGGCCGAGCATATCGCGCGCGAAGCGGTGCTGTGGTACGTGCGCAAGGGTTTCGAGCTGGTGTCGAGCATCGCGGCAGCGAGCCAGACCGACGAGTCGTACAAATATCTGAAGACCGCGTCGAAGTTCGATCCAGCAAAGTTCACGACCGACTATTACGACTTCCTGAAGGACGGCGACCTGATCGCAGTCGGTGCGGTTGACGAGGCCGTGCGCGTCGCACGGCGCTATCGCGAGCTTGGCGCGGACCAGGTTCTATTCTTTCTGCAGTACGGCGGCATCCCGCACGATCGCATCATGAAATCGATCGAGCTCATCGGCTGTCACGCACTCGACGAGATCCATTCATGGAAAACCCCGGGTGGGATCACGCCCGCACAACCGGAAGTGGCACCGGCTTCAGCCGGTGGTCCCGGAACTTGATGGCTAATAGAGATTCAGAAGTGGTGCACCGGCTTCAGCCGGTGGTCTTGGAACCTGATGGCCAGTAGAGATTCAGAGATCCCTGGTTTCCAACCCATAGATCCGTGGAAATCTGAAAGCCTGACATACAGACGTCGCAATCTGCCGCACCTTGAAGTTCCCCATGCCACCTACTTTGTCACTTTTCGCAGCCGTTCCGGGCTGGTTCTTCCGCCTGCCGCAAGAGATCAAGTGATGTTGGTCATCGAGCGATGCGACAGTAATTGCATTGAAACTTCAAGCTGCGGTCGTGATGCCCGATCATGCCCATCTGATTTTCAGGATTCTCAATGGCAACCTCGGCGATGTACTCCGAAAAATTAAGGGATCGTCTGCTCGGCAGGTCAACATCGTGCTGAAGCGAAGTGGATCGCTATGGACGGATGAGAGTTTCGATCACATCATCAGGCATGAAGAAGAGTTGAAGGAAAAGATCGAGTACGTTCAGAACAACCCCGTAAAGAAAGGGCTGGTTGAAGTACCTCAGCAATATCGATGGCTCTTTGTAAGCAAGAAAATCACAGGCTAAAGCCTGTGCCACCAAATGCCTCACCCAGGATGGGACTGCAGGCATCCTCGTAACCACCAGAGAAGGGAGTCCCAAAAGGTCCAGTTACAACCGCCAGCGAGCTTGCCGGGGAAACAAGTTCATCCGCGCTCGATTGCGGACTCGATGGGGCTACCGGCGTCGCCAGGGGTGTTGGGCTAATTCCTGGACCCGGCGCCAACGGCGTCATAGACGGCCCTGGCCGAGCGCTGAACGCGCTCGAGAGATGTACGCAACTTTCCCACTCTGAATGAGAAAATTTGTTCGGTTTGGCAAACACTGCGCGGCAATGTTCACGCAATGTTGTCCAACTTGCTTGATTCGATCCGTTCGCGGCCCAATTCGGGGGGATTTTTTCTGGAATGGAGCCTACTGGCGCGCTTGTGGTCGAGCTTGCGGACGGCGATTGCGCGTTAGCGTTCGCCACTACCAACGCAGCGACTATCGCGAGGAAAAAGACGATCGCCATTGCTTTTACTAGTTTCATGTCCCCCTCATTCCTCGCCGCAGCGACTCAGAATGAAACGAAAAAGTGGAGCGCGCCGGCTTTAGCGATGAACCGCAGAACCCTCACCGCCGGCCGCGATGCGGCCAGCCGCCTCTACCGTAAAGCTCTCCCTTACCCGCGCCAGTGGCGCGACCTCTCCCGCAACCAAGCGGGAGAGGCGAATAATAGGTTGCGCGGAACGCAACATCTTAACTGGGGCGTGGTAATTTCCCGGCAACCCTATGAAATGCGATCTGTTCGCCGCGCGCCGGGTGCCGGGCGGGGGTCTACTATCTGGCGGCCGGTGGGGCGCACCTCTAGCGAGCAGCCGAACATCGAATCGTCGCGGACCAAGCTTACTACTGCGTCGGCGATTTCTTCGGGCTGGATTATTTTTGAGGGCATCCAGCTCTTGATGCCGTGTTGTGCGGCTTGCTCGAGGCCTCGGCGTACCAGCGGGGTGTCTACTATGCCCGGGCAGATGCAGTTGACGCGGATTTTTCGTTCCGCTTCCCATGATGCGAGCGAATGCGTGAAGTTCACGACTCCGCCTTTCGCTGCGCCGTAAACTGCATCCTGGCGATGCGGATACAGACCGGCCATCGAGGCCGTGTTGATGATGACGCCGCCGCCGTTCTTTTGCATCAGCGGTGCCGCGAGCCCGGTGCCGAGGATCACCGCCTGCAAGTCGATCTCGATAACCAGGTGCCATCGCTCGGGCGGTGCGTCGGGAAAGCCGGGTGCGCCGACTCCGATGCCGGCGTTGTTGTGCAGGATGTCGAGGCGGCCGTATTTCGAGACCGCGGTGTCCAGCATCTTTCGCGCATCCTCGAGCTTCGTGACGTCGGCCTTCACAAAGACGGCGCGGCCGCCGGCGCTCTCGATTCGTTTGACAGTTTCCGCGCCGCCCGCTTCGTCGAGATCGGCGACTACTATCGCTGCGCCTTCTTTCGCGAGTCGCTCCGACGTTGCACGCCCGATTCCCGATGAGCCGCCGGTGATGACGCCAACTTTTCCTTTGATTTCCATCGCGCGATCCTCCGTTCGAAAAAAAGAAAAATACTAATCGATCACTAACCGACGCTCCCTACCAGCACGCCGACGATCAAGCCCGCGAGCACGTAGGCGGTGAACGCCACATAAGTGTAGTCGCGTTCCTTGATGAAGAGGATGAAGCAGAACGCGACGCGCGCGAGCGGGACCAGCGTCAGCTCGAACAGCCCGAGGGTCAGAACTGCATGCGGATTGCCCTCGCGAACCCGCTCAAAGAACAGGCCGAACGTTTCCTTACCGATCAGGTGCCCCTGTTCCACCGCGTGATAGCGGTCCACATAGTAGTCAGGCGCAAAGGTGTAAGTGAGGACCAGTCCGACGATGAGGGTGAACATCGAAGCGATCAAGATCGACCGCAGCAGAATCGGTGTCCATTCCCGCAGTATTCGATCTTCGTCCTGTTTCGGCATTCTTAGATCCCCGACAATGCGCGCCATCCCATCTCGGCGGCGATCAGCAGAAGAATTATCACGAAAACGACTCTGAGATACTCAACCTTGACGAGCGGCAGGATGCGGCTTCCGACCAGCGCGCCTGCCGTGACTCCGATCGCCACCGGCGCCGCGATAGTGGTGGCAACGTCGCCGCGCGCGAGGAATACAAGCGCGCCGGCGCCGGCAGTGACGCCGATCATAAAGTTGCTGGTCGCGCTCGAAACTTTGAGCGGCAGGTGCATGATGTAGTCCATCGCCATCACCTTGAGCGCGCCCGACCCGATTCCGAGCAGGCCCGACATGAGACCCGCGACCACCATGAGTGCGCCGCCCATCGGAACGTTCACGACTTCATAATGGATCGGTTTGCCGCTTTGGTCAGGCACCTCGCCTGCGAGTTCGAGCCGCTCTGCCAGCGGGTCGCCCTTGGTCAGGATGTCGTCGCCGCGCTTGGTGAGTGTGAAGTATGCCGACTGCAACATCATCGCGGCGAAGAGTAATTCAAGCACTACGGTCGGCACGACGCCTGCCAGATAAGCGCCGATCACCGCGCCGGTTACGGTCGCGCATTCGAGCACCATCGCGACTTTCAGGTTGGTCCATCCGTCGCGCACGAATGCGACGCTGGCGCCGGCGCTGGTCGCGACGACGGAGATGAGACTCGCGCCAACCGCAACCTTCATCGGCATGTGCGCGAGGACAACCAGCGCGGGCACGATGAAGACTCCGCCGCCGAGACCCGAAATCGCGCCGATGAATCCGGCGCTGATCGAAAGCGCCATCAGGTTGATCAGGATTTCGAGCAAGCAGAGGCTCCGGGTGCACGCATCTCGCGCGTTCGCAATCTTGGTCGAATCAGAATGAGTCGCGGATAGATCGAAGCGAGACTATACGGGACGGGGGTTGAGAATTTCAAACGTGCGGCGGGGACTATTGCGCAGTCCGCGCTCGATATCGTCGGTAATCTCGCGCACGGCGTGCAGCGGCTCGGCGGCGCGCCAAATAGGACTGCCGATGACGACATAGTCGGCGCCCGCGCGGATCGCGTCGGCGGCGGTAATCGTATTCGAGGTCGTGCTGCCTGGCTCGCGAAGCTGCACGCCCGACGTCACGATGATGAATCGGCGTCCGCAAGTGTTGCGCACGCGCGTGACTTCATGCGGCCAGGTGACGACGCCGTCGAGCGACGCGTCGGCGGCGAAGCGCGCGATTTCGCTGACCCGGTCGCGCGTGCTGGGCGGGTGCGAGCTCGAATTCAGGGACTTGGTATCGGCCAGCGTCGCGACCGCCAGGATACTCGGCCGGCGCAGCCCCTCCGTCCTGCAGATGCGCGCGACCTCGGCGCGCGTCCGCGTCATCATGTCGGTCGAGCCGCCATTCGATCCGTACGGATGGATGTCGAACATCTTGACGCCGAGGCGAGTCGCCTCGACGGCGGCGCGCAGCACCTTTTGCGGGCTGTCGTGAAATTTGAGATCGAGAAAAACTTCGGCGCCGCGCCGGCGTATCTCGCGAATGAAATCCGGCCCGCCGCCGACGAACAGCGCGCGCCCGACTTTGAACATCCCGACCACTCGTGCGAGACGGTCGACCAGCTTGAGCGCGTCGCCCCGATCGCGCACGTCCATCGAGACGATCAGCCGCTCGCGCAGCGTGTTCTGTCGCACCAGACCCGAAAATGGCCAGTACTGAGTCATCGAATCCTCAATCGGGGGCAACCCCGGCCAACTTGCCTAATGAAAATATTCCGATCGCCGTCGAAGTCAAGGAACCGCGAAGCTCGCGCTCAATGCAGTGCGGCGGCTGCAATGCCGCGACTGCACCCGGACGCCAGCGATGCCTGCATTTTCTGTGGAACCCGCGCGGATGCTTGGCTTTTCGAGCACCCGGGCGGCGGCATCCGCTTTGCACTTAGAGGTCAGGACAACGAAATGAAAGGCGATTGTTTTAGTTCTGGCGACTCGATAGGTCAATTACACGGACCGGCATTTCCGGCCCCAGGTGAGGCAGGATGTTCGGCTTATTTTTAGCAGCACTAATCATTTACGCGGTCGTGCAACATCGAAAACGAAATCGGATGCGATGGATGAAGTATTCCGACTGGTCGAAATACGATTGGTCGAAGCATGACTGGTCGCAATACGGCAGGCGCGCGCGAGGTTCACGCGATTGGTCGAAGTGGGCGGAGGACACGAAGGCGTCCACCACAGCGTCGGCCGAGCGCTTCGCCAGCGATCTGCACGCCAGGATAAAGCGCGATATCGATTCCAAGATGGCGCGCAAGTTCGAGGAGAAGGCTGAGCGATTCGAGCGCAAGATGAAGCAGCGCTTCGACAAACAGACGCGGAAGTACGGCGGCGTCAGTGCGGATCCAGCGGAGGATTTGCCGCCGCCACCTCAGTTCAAGAACGACGCCGAGCGACAGATCTATGAGCGCGCGCGCAAACGCGCACAGGCCGAGGCCGGCTTCTTCGTGCATCTGATGTGGTACGGCATCATCATCGGCTTCCTGTTCATCATCAATATGATAACGACCCCCGGAGCTCTGTGGGTCCAGTGGCCTGCGCTCGGCTGGGGCTTCGGCATCGCGAGCCACTACGCCGCGGTCTACGGCTGGAGATGGGTCCATCAGCGGGTTTTCGAGCCGACGATCGCGCGCGAAGTTCAGCGCGAAGTCTTGCAGGAGAAGGAACAGCTGCGGACCGAGAAGCAGGCGTCGCTCGATGAGTTGACCGCAACCTTCGCTCACGAAATTAGAAATCCAATCGCCGCGGCGAAGAGCCTGGTGCAGCAGATGGGCGAGGATCCCACCTCGCATGAGAACGTCGAGTACGCGAAAGTCGCGCTCGACGAGTTGGCACGGGTCGAGCGTAGCGTGTCGCATTTGCTGAAATACGCGAAGGAAGAAGATTACAACTTCGAGAACGTCAATCTCGCGTGGGTGCTCGACGGCGCGCTGACGCAGATGCGCAGCAAGCTCGAGGCAAACTCGGTCGCCGTCTCGCGCGCCTATCTGAGCGGCCCGACCGTGCGCGCCGACGCTGACAAGCTGCGGCAGGTGTTCTCGAACATCATCGACAACGCGATCGACGCGATGGAATCGACGACCGGCGAGCGCCGGCTCGAGTTCGCGATTCAGAATAACGGGGCTGGTATGGCGGCGGTCAGGATTCGCGACAATGGTTGCGGAATTGCCGACGATAAGATCGCGAAAATTTTCAACCCGTTCTACACGTCGAAGAGCAGCGGCACCGGGCTGGGCCTGGGAGTCGCGAAGAAGGTGATCGACTCCCATCGCGGAACGATCGAGGTGCATAGCAAAGTGGGGCAGGGCACCGAGTTCGTGCTCGCGGTCCCGCTCAGCGATGCGATCCGCGACAACGACGACGTCGTCCAGTCGTCGGCCGTTCCGACCACTATGGCGCCGTGCGCGACGAGTGAGCGGCCCGAATCGCCGGACATCGTAGGAGAAGCGGCCGCCGAACCATCGCAGCAAAACAACAATAGCGGCGCGGTTACTGCGCCAATAGTTCCGCTCGCAGCAGGCGGGCCATCCGCGCAGACCTCGAGGCTACGAAATTGAAAGGCCGATTGCTGGTAGTTGACGACGAGCGCGGAATCGTCATCGCGCTCAAGGGGCTCTTCACCAAGGAGGGCTACGAAGTCGAGACCGCGGAGTCGGGCGAGGAAGCGCTCGAAAAGGTCAAGGCGGGACTGTTCCACGTGATCATCACCGACCTCAGCATGAAGGGAATGAGCGGGCTCGAATTGTTGAAGCACGTCCGCGAGCTCGATCCCGCATGCGCGGTGCTGATGATTACTGCCTTCGGCACGCAACGAATCGCCGTCGAAGCGATGAAGGCTGGCGCAGAGGACTACCTGCCCAAGCCGTTCGACAACGACGAGCTGCGCATGAAAGTGCGTAAGGTGATGGAGACGCAGCTGCTTAAGCGTGAGCACAACCAGCTGCTCGAGCAGGTGCGCCTCGAGACCGGAGTTTTCGAAAATATGGTCGGCAAATCGCGCGCGATGATGCGCGTGTTCGAGACGATCGACAAGGTCGCGCCGACCGACGTCACGGTTTTGATTCGCGGCGAATCGGGCACCGGCAAGGAGCTGGTCGCACGCGCGATACATTTTCGAAGTCCGCGCGCGCGCAAGCCGTTCATCGCCGTGAATTGCGCGGCGTTCTCGCGCGAGCTGGTCGAGAGCGAACTGTTCGGCCATGAAAAGGGCGCGTTCACAGGCGCCGTCGCGCGTCGCGAGGGAAAGTTCGAGGCTGCCAATGGCGGCACGTTGTTCCTGGACGAGATCGGCGACATGGCGCTCGAGACTCAGGCCAAATTGCTACGCGTGCTGCAGGAGCAGGTGTTCGAGCGCATCGGCGGGAATCAGCCGCTCAACGTGGACGTGCGGATAATCGCGGCCACCAACCAGGACCTAGAAGCGATGATCGAGCAGGGCAAGTTTCGCGAGGATCTTTATTACCGCTTGAAGGTCGTCGAGATTCGCGTGCCTCCTGTGCGCGAGCGGCGCGAGGACGTTCCGCTGATGGTGCAACATTTTATCGCGGAGGCACGCCAACGTTTCTCCGCACCCGAAAAGCAGCTTACCCCCGAAGCGATGCGCGCGTGCGTCGAGGCGCCGTGGAAAGGCAACGCGCGTTCGCTCAAGGCGGCAATCGAGCAGGCCGTGATCCTCTCGTCGGGCACCGGTATCACACCGGAAGATCTTTTCGCCGGCTCGGAGCCGGAGGGCGACCACGCTAGCGCGCCGGCAACGAATGCGTCGAATCATGTACCGGCGGCCGGCGACAATGGCGAATCGGCGATGACGTTTCGCGAGGCGAAAGAAAAATTCGTCGGCGATTGGGAACGAGATTTTTTCGTCCGCGCTTTGCGGGCGACCGGCGGCAACATCTCGCGGGCTGCGGAACGAACTGGGATGTATCGGCAGAGCTTTCAACAAAAGATGCGCGAACTCGGAATCACGCTCGCGGATATCGGGCTCGCGCCCAAGAGCGACGCAAACTGATCGAGTAAACGGGGAGACAACAAATGATGAACTCCACAGAACCTCAGGCCTCAAGCCCTACGTTGACGACCATGAAGATTCATCCGCCTCTGCTGGCGGGCGCGCTCGTGCTGATCACGCTCGCGCTCCACTTCATGCTGCCCGAAGAGCGCACGGTGGGATGGGAGCAGTTTATCGGTCTGCTGTTCGTTGCGGTCGGCGCGGGCGTGATGTGTTTCGCCGCCGCGATTTTCACCGCGCGCGATACAACCAAGAATCCGCAGGGCGAGCCGACCGCATTCGTCACACTGGCGCCATACACCTGGACGCGAAATCCGATGTATCTCGGCCTCGCGACGACTTTGTTCGGGCTGGCGATTTTCTTCGGCTCGATCGTGATGCTGCTCGCGCCGGCCGTCTTCTTCGCGGTGATCGATCGGATGGTGATTCCGCGCGAGGAAGAAACGATGGAGCGGCTCTTCGGCCAGGATTACCGCGACTACATGTACCGTGTCAGGCGTTGGGTCTGAAAATTCAGCAACAGTCGGCTGCGCAAGCGGATCGCGCTCGCGGCTGAAAAGGAGAACGAAAGTGTTATCAAGATTTTTCAAATTGCTCGGAGGCAAGTTCAGCCGCTGGATTAAAGCGCGCGAGGCCCGCGACCCCGAGGCGGTCTACGAGTCCGCAATCTCGGATCGCGTGCAGCGTTATCACCAGCTCAAGACTGCGGCGGCCGGCGTCATCTACATGCGCAACAAGCTCGAGCGCGAGCTGCGCGAAAAACTCGCCGAGATGAAGGAAGTCGACGAAGAAGCTGGGCAGGCCGCCGATATGAACGAGGATCAATGCGCGCTGATTCTGATTCAGCGCAAGCACATCCTCGACGGCGATTGCACTCGGCTTCGCGAGGAGCTCGGCGAGCTGACGACGGAAGCCGAGGACGCGAAGAAGAATCTGATCTCGTTCAAGGGCGAGATCGAAAAGCTCAAGGTCGAAAAAGTTCGGATGATGGCACGGATGAGGAACGCGCAGGCTCGGGTTCGAATCCAGCGCGCGCTCGAAGAGATTTCGTACGATGACGATGTCCGCGCGCTCGAAGAAGTCCGCGAGTCGATTCAGCGGATGCTCGCGCAGGGGGGCGTCAATCATGAAATCGCCGGCTCTGAACTCGGCGACAAGCTCGAGGCAATCCGGGTGCGCAACGCCGAAGCCAAGGCCCAGGCCGAGCTCGCGGACCTGAAGCGCAAGCGCCGTCCGCCGCTGGCGCCGATGGATATTTTCACGAAAGCAGCCAACGCCGCCGCCAACGGCGACATCAAGCACGCGAACTGAGTTGAATATGGGAGCATCATCTACCATCGTTGCAACGCTCGCGGTGATCGCTCTGCTTGGCTCTGGATGCGGTCGTGGGCCGCATCCCGGGCCGCCGGGACGGCCAGGAGAATCGGGAGCGGCGCCGAGAGACTCTCGCGACGTCTTCGCAAACAGCGTCTTTGGCTCTGTCGATATAAAGGAGACGACTGATCTTTGCGCCGGCCGCGTGCAGCTCGCTCAAGGCAACGCGACCGTCAACGATACGTGCTTCACCGGCGACACTAACGTTGTGCTATGCACCGACGCGTCGTCGGCCAGTGCCGTCCAGTGCGCCGCCACGAATGGGAAGCTGGTCCTCGCCGGCAACGGCAGCGATCAGATCAACTACGCGCGCGTCAGATGAGTCACTAGCGGCGGAATACTGCTGAGTCCGCTATCGGCAGGCCGAGCGCGTATCGCCGCAGCCAGTCGAGCGCGACCTGCGACGTGATCAGCTTGATCCAGTCGCGAGTCCCGCGGAACTGGTACCGGCGCGTGAAGTTCTGATCGTCGGCTGACAGCGCGATGCACACTGTTCCGACAGGCTTATCCGGCGTGCCGCCGTCGGGCCCTGCGATTCCTGACGTCGCAACCGACACGCTCGCGCCCGTGCGCTTGCGAACGCCGGCCGCCATCTCGCGCACGCATTCTTCGCTCACAGCGCCGTGCGCTTTCAGCGTCTCCGCCGAAACTCCGAGCACGCCGGACTTTACGTCGTTGGAATAGGTGACGAGGTCGCCCACGAAATACTGCGAGCAGCCAGGAATGTTGGTGATGCGATGTCCGATCAGTCCGCCGGTGCATGATTCCGCAACCGCAACTGTCAGCTTCTTTTCACTGAGAAGCCGCCCGACGACTTCCTCCATCGACGTGTCGCCTTCCGCGTAGATGAATTGCGAGATTTTCTCGCGCACGCGATGCGCCAGCTCCTCGAGCTTGCGATCGACTTCGCCGGGGTTGCCCTCGACTCTGATCTTCAGCGAAATCTGCGGGAAGCTCGCGCGGAACGAGACCTTCGCTTCCTCCGGCTTGATCAATCCCGCCACCGCTTCGTCGAGCGCCGACTCGCTCATCCCGAAAGTCTGGAAAATCTTCACTGCGTAAACCTGGTCGGTGCCGCGATTCGCCGCGATCCACGGTATCACCGTGTTCTCCATCATCGGTTTCATCTCGCGCGGCACGCCCGGCAGTACGATCAGATGCGCGGTATGACCACCGAGCGTCACCGGCATCCTGAAGCCGGGCGCCGTGCCGAGTGGATTCTGAATAATAGTCGCGCCCTCGGGAAAGTCCGCCTGCCTGAGATTGTTCTCCGGCATTACCCGGTTGATGCTCGCGAACAATCTCTTCATGTGCTCGACGGCGGCCTCGTCGCGACGCAACTTCACTCCCGCAACGCGTGCGATAGTTTCGGTGGTCAGGTCGTCGGCGGTCGGCCCGATGCCGCCGGTCGAAATCACGACATCACCTTTGTCGATCGCAGTGCGCCACGCCCATTCCAAACGATCGCGAACGTCGCCGACCGTAATCACCGCGACCAGATCGATTCCGATTTCCGCGAGCTTGTCGGAAAGGTAGTTGGCGTTGGTATCGACGACCTTGCCGGTGGTGATTTCATCGCCGGTGGAAAGAATCACAGCGTTTTGAATCATCGGAAACTCCTTGCGCGCGTGTACCTTCAGAGAATGCGCACGAGCACATGCAACACGATATTCGCATAGATCGCGGCAGCCAAATCGTCGAGCATCACGCCCGCGCCGTTGCGCATGCGGCGATCGATCGCACTCGCGGGCCACGGCTTGATCACGTCGGCGACTCGAAACAGCAGGAATCCCACCATCATCCAGCCGAACGTGATCGGATTGCCGAACATCGTCGCGGCCATGCCGAGCACTTCGTCGATCACGATGCGCGAGTCGTCGTGATTGTCGAAAATTTTCTCGGCGCGATCGGAAATCCAGCACGCAATCGCAAATGCGATCGCGAACACCAGCAGGCAGAGCGCCGGCGAGCGCGCCCACAGCGGCCCGAACACGAGCCACACGACAGCCAGCCCGACCACCGATCCAGCGGTCCCCGGCGCGATCGGAGCGTAGCCGGAATAAATTCCGGTGGCGAAAAAGATGATGAGTGCGCGCATCCGGTAGGGTCAGCTTGTAGTCAACGTCACAGGATCTTCTTCGGCGCCGACCTCGACCGATGCGACGCCTGCGACGCTCTGCGCGACTCCGATCACGAGATTGTCCCACGGCGGCACGAGTCCGGGACCGCTCACGCGCACGCATCCCGCCGAGCAATTGACCGACATCTGCGCGTCGCCGATTTTCGGATGCGCGACCAGGGCCGCGTGTACCTGCGCCGCGATTGCGGCGTCGGCCATGCACTTGGTTCGCTCCGGATTGCTCTCGCTGTCGATATGAGTCGCGAGCGCCGCAAGCGTGTTGGCATGCGCCGCCAGCGAAAGGCGCGAGGTGTTGATCACCAGGTCGTAAATCGCGGGGTCCTCGATGTCTTGGCCGAACAGGGTTTGAATGCGAGCCTTCACTTCCGCGTCGAAATCACGAACGCGCTTCTCTGCCGCACCTGCTGCGAGCTTTTCTTCCCTGGCCACCCGCTTGATTCGCTCGGCCACTGGAGCCATCGTGCGCACCCTGATACCGCATCCGCCTTCGGGAAGAAAATGAGAAGAACCGCGGCCCGCGACGACGATCCGATCCTGCGCAGCCTCCTGCAGGAAGACGGCGCGGTAGTACGCGGCGAAGCGGCCGGTGTCGGTCTTCCGCTCCCAGAAATGCGGGCTGTGCACGTCGAACCATTTCATCTGGTCGGCGTTCACGTTGAAGCGCTTGGCCGTTTCGGCGATCAATTGCTCGCCGCTCTGGAAGCGATATCCCAGCTCGCGCGCCGTGAGTTCACCGAGTTCGATACCCCTGCTGCCTATCTGCTGACTAATCGCGATAACCGCCATCGATGCTTTTTCCCCAAGCCAGCGCTTTATTTTCGGTCCCCGAGGCCATCTTAGGTTCATGATCGCAAAAAGGGCAAACAAACTCCGCGATGGAATCGGCATCGACGTGCAGATAGGATTTCCGCGGCTGGAAGGAACAATGGAAGAAAGTGATTTGACGCGCGAGTTGAAGCTCGCGAAGAAGGCGGCGCGTGAGGCTGGCGAGATCCTTCGCGGTTATTACAAGCGCGAGGGGCTCAAGGTTGGATCGAAGGGGCACGATAATCCTGTCACGCAGGCCGACCTTGAAGCGGACAGTGCGATCAAGAAGGCGCTGCGCGATCCGTTTCCCTCGTATGGATGGCTCTCCGAGGAGACCGTCGACAACGACGACCGGCTGAAATGCCGGCGCGTGTGGATCGTCGATCCGCTCGACGGCACCAAGGAGTTTATCAATGGCATTCCCGAGTTCTCGGTCGCGATTGCGCTGATTGAAGATGGAGTGCCGATTCTCGGCGTCACCTACAATCCCATCAAGCGCGAGATGTACTGGTCGGCGCGCGGTGTCGGATGTCATCTGAATACGCGGCGCGTGCGAGTCACGCGCGTGCGGACGCTCAAGCGGGCGACTGTTCTCGCGAGCCGCAGCGAAACCGCGCGCGGCGAATGGCAGGTGTTCCACGGGATGCTGATAGTGAGCCCGACTGGCAGCGTCGCGTACAAGCTCGCGATGGTTGCGGCGGGCAAGGCCGATGCGACGTTCACGCGATCGCCGAAAAGTGAATGGGACATCGCGTCCGGCGCGGCGCTGGTGGTTGAAGCTCGAGGAACGATCACCGATATCAAGGGACGTGCGCTTCGGTTCAATCAACGGGATGTGAAGCTTGAAGGGTTGATTGCGGACAATACTGTTCTGCACGCGGCGTTGATGAAAGTGGCGCCGAAGAGCGCGATGAAGTCTTAGGAACCTAACCCCTAACCCCTTCCCGCGCGGGAAGGGGAACCGGATTTTTTGAAGGCGAGCATCGCGAGGATGCGCGCGACCTAACCCCTAACCCCTTCCCATAGTGGGAAGGGGGACCAAAATTGTTAGGGCGTGGCTCGTTTCGCGGGAGCTTCGGGCGCGATCGTGGCGCCTTCGATTTCGTAGCGGGGGCGGCCGGGGCCGGTTTCGGGGAGGAAGTACATCGTGACGATGGGAAGGAACTGGAAGACCAGGAAGCCAAGCATCACGGTGCGCAGGCCGATGTGTGCGGCGAGTGCGCCACCGAGGAATGGCGAGATGAAGGCGCCGAAGTAGCCGATCGCCCACACGAAGCCCAGCGCTGCGCCGACGCGGGTTGGATTCATGCCGGGCAGTTCCATCAGCAGCGTCGTGATTGCGGCGAGCGATCCCGCTGATCCGATTCCGACGAGCACAAGCGACAGGCGAATCCATGTCGGATCGGGAAACGTCAGCGCGCCGGCGCATCCGATCAGCGTCGCAAACGCGATCGGCCATGTGAACGGTTTACGCAGTCCCGACATCCCCGTACCGATTCCGCCGCCCAACGCTGCGAACAGTCCCGTGAACGGCAGCACCTGCGTCATCAGCGAGGCTTCTGCCATCGACATGCCGCGGTAGGTGCGGAAGAACTCGGGCAGGAACGCGGTGTAAATCTGGAACACCCACATCCCGCCGAAGAGCCCGGCCGCGACCAGCAGCACATTGCGCATCTTCGCGACTTCCATCAGCGCCGATCCGCGCTCGGCCGGTGCTTCGATCGCACCCGGCGCCGGCATCGTGATTTCGCTGCGATGCTCGCGACCGAAGATCGACCACAGCAGTGCGACGCCCGCCGAGCCGATGCCGAACCACATCAGCGTCGTCCGCCACGACCCGACCGCCGCGAACAGGACAGGCGTTGCGCGGAATACCGCGGTGAGGCCGACGTACCCGAAGGAGAAGTTGACCATATTGATGTACGGCCATTCGCCTTCGCCGAACCATTGCATGACCAGCGTGCCGGGCGGCGCGATCACGAGGCCGTAGCCGACGCCCTCCAGCACGCGGCATGCGAGTAGCGCGGCGAAATTCGGTGCGTAGCCGCTCGCGACCTGCCCCACAGCCATCAGCCAGATTCCGATAATCAGCGCGCGCAGCGGTCCGATGCGCTCAGACACCAGCGCGCCGAGAAGCGAAAAGACGCCGATGCATAGCGCGATGATCGAGATGATCAGGCCTGCGCTACTGAGCGAGATTCCGAGCCCGTTCCTTATTTCCTGGAGTATGGGCGCGGGCGCGAGCCATGCGAACGACTGCGCCGTCAGAAGGAGTAGCAGAAGGGTTTCTATGACCCACCGGTAGGGCGAGAGTTTGCTCGGTTGGCTCATCGACTGATCGCGCTCCCGTTTGTGTTCTCGGTATATCGCGACTGTCGGCCTGTGCGCCACCGCAAAAATTCAGATCTTCTGATCGCCGCTGGCCCATCGGATGTAGAAGAACATCCCGAGGCCATAAACCGCCGCGATCAGATAGAACACCGCGCTGAACGATTTGGTCGCCTGCACTATCATGCCCGTCGCGGCGACGCCGATGATGCCGGGGACGGTGGCGAAGGTGTTCGAGATTCCCATCAGGATTCCGGCGTAGGTCGGAGCGACGTCGAGGTGATTCACACCGAAGGCCGCGGAGCCGATGCCGTTGGACGAGGCCGCGAGGGTGAGCAGGGCGACCGCCATCGCCGGTGAATGAGCGGCAGGCACGACGATCAGCGAAATTGCACCGAGCGCGAAAGCGGCGGTCTGCATCATCTTGCGTACTGTGCCGACTGCGAGGCCGCCCGCGATCAGAGTGTCAGCGAGCCATCCCGAGAAACTTATCGCGAAGAAGGTCGTGATCCACGGGATGATCGAATACGCGCCGACGCGTTCGAGCGGCACGCTGAACGTGTGATGCAGGTAGGTCGGCATCCAGAGCAGCAGGATGTTGAATCCGAAGTTGCTGCAAAAATGCGCGACTACGATCGCCCAGACCGCTGGCTCTCGCGCGATTGCCGCCCACGGCACTCGCATCGCGCGCGGCTCCGCGGTGCGCATCGACGTGATCAACTCGAGTTCGGGCGTGGTCACGCGCGACGACGTCTCGGGCCGGTCGGCGGCTACGTACATCCAGACGGCGACCCACACCAAACCGAGCGCGCCCGAAATGTAGAACAGCGCGGGCCATCCGAACGCCTTGATGATCAGGGGGCTCACACTCAGCGCCAGGATCGTTCCGACGTACATCCCGCTGTAGTTCACCGACAGCACGCGTGCGCGCTCGGACGGCAAGGTCCATCGAGCGGTCAAGCTGTGAATCGAAGGAAAGTTGACGCCCTCGCCCAGACCGAGCAGTACGCGTGCGGCGAGCAGCGCGACGAATGACGCGGCGGCCGCGATCGGTGTGACGAACGTCGCGAGCGACCAGATCGCGACGCCGGCGGCCAGCACGCGATGGCCGCCGAATCGATCCGCCATCCATCCGCCGACGAGTTGCGTCCACAAGTATCCCCAGAACACCGCCGAGAGCACGAGTCCCTGCGCGGCGGAGTTGTAGCCGAACTGGTGCGCGAGCGGGATGATCGCGACCGAGATGCTGATGCGATCGATGTAGCAAAGCGCGGTGCCGAGAAAGAACAGCGCGACGACCGTGTAGCGTTGCGGCCATCGCGGGATTCCAGGCGCGGTCATGCGCGCTCGTGCAGGCTCGCCCATGATGCGATCGAGCTTATGCCGCGCAGTGCGCAAAAAAAAAGACGCGGGAGGCGAACCTCCCGCATCCTTAGCGATCTGTGCGACGTGTGATCGAATCGACGCTTGGCTATCTCCCGACGGCGTGACGGACGGTATTGAGAATGTAGATGAAATCGCGCGGCGAACGGACGTCGCCGAGCAACGCCACCCGCGAAAGCATTTCCATCTCGCTGCTGGTAACGTTGTGGACACGCCGCAGCTGCTCGTTCTTCCTGAAATCTTCCCAGGCCGACTCGGCCGGGGTCTCGACCTCGGGGCTGAGCAGGGCTTGCGCTCGAGGATTGGCCAGGAAAAACAGTTCGCGGCGATCGAGCCCGAGCACTTCCGCCAAGCGAGTCAGAATCTTGTCGGAAGGATGGCGTTTGCCGGACTCCAGGTGTCCGACATACGGCGTGGAGGTCTTGATGCGGCGGGCTACTTCTTCCTGGGTCAAATCCAGTTGCCTTCGCCGCTCGCGAATGACCTGTCCGAACGTACGTTCCTTGTTGCGTGCCATGTTGAAACCTCTTCCCCTTTATATGTGCCGATTATGCGGTCGATTCAGTCAATTCGAACACACGTCCACCAAAATGGTGTTATTTGACACTTACAGTTAGTACCATCAAGGCGACTTAAAGGCAAGCATGTTTATGACGGGATTTATTGCGACTCCTCGAACAATATCGCACACTTAGATAGCATAACCCTACAAACAGTTTAGACGCCGGATCTTCGAAAATATTCGATATGCGAACAAGCCCGGGTGTGGATCTTTTGGATCAATTTCCGTACGGATTTCGACCGTGATTCAGATAGATGGAGAAATCCGCGACGCCATCGTCGGGACGGGCTGAACTTTTGAAATGGGTGGCGGCGCCGTGACGGAGGCCGTCCATCGAGACCACATCCTTGCCGATCGAATGGCCATCGCGATCGAAGTAACGCACTTCGAGCTGGAGGGGTCCCGTGTCGTCTCCCGTGTTGCGAACCTCGCCTTCCACCGACACCCGGTTGCCGCTTCGCACCAGGCGACTGTCCGCTACCTTGACCGGTTCCACGCCAGTCAGCGAGTAGAGCACGTAGGCCATGAAACATATCGCGCCGAGCAGAACGATGAACGCGCCCTTACGCATCGGTGATGCGCCTAGTACGACCGCGGCAGGCCGAGCACGTGCTCGGCGATCGAGTTCAACACCATTTCCTGCGACACCGGCGCGATCTTCAGCAGACGGCATTCGCGGAAGTACCGTTCGACGTCGTACTCGCGAACGTAGCCGTAGCCACCGAGCGTCTGCACCGCGCGATCGCAAGCCTCGAATGCGGCGTCGGCGGCGCGCAGCTTTGCGGTGTTGGCTTCGGGACCGCATGGCTTGCGATTGTCGAACAGCCATGCCGCCTTGAGCATCATGAGTTCCGCCGCTTCGAGCTTCGAGTACGAATCCGCGAGCGGATGTGCGATGGCCTGGTTCTGTCCGATCGGACGTCCGAAGACGACGCGTTCTTTTGCATATTGGACGGCCCTTGCGACCGCGGCGCGACCGATTCCGATGGCTTCGGCGGCAACCAGGATGCGCTCCGGATTCAATCCGTCGAGCAGGCAATGGAACCCGCGGCCTTCGCCACCGATCAGATCCGACGCCGACACTTTCAAATTGTCGATGAATAACAAGTTGGTGTCGACGGCAGCGCGGCCGAGTTTTTCGAGCTCGCGAATCTCCACGGCTGACGGCTCGAGCTCGGCGAAGAACAGGCTCATGCCGTCGGTTTTCTTTTTTACCTCCTCGAACGGCGTGGTGCGCGTCAGCAGGAGCATCCTTTTTGCTTCGCGCGCCTTGGTGGTGAAAACCTTGCGGCCGTTGATGATGTAGTTGTCGCCCTCGCGGCGGGCCGCCGTCTTGATATGCGTGATGTCGTTGCCGGCGTCGGGCTCGGTGACAGCGAACGCGACGTGCATCTCGCCACTGACCACCTTCGGCAGATAGCGGAGCTTCTGCTCCTCGCTGCCGTGGAAGACGAGCGGACTGACGCCGAAGATCGACAGATGCACCGCGCTTGCTGCCGCCATCGCGCCGCCCGAAGCGGCGACTTCGCGCATGACGAGGGCAGCCTCGGTGATTCCGAGGCCGCTGCCGCCGTAGCGCTCGGGAATCGCGACGCCGAGGTAGCCGGCGGCGGCAACCGCGTCGAAGAAATCATGGGGGAATTCGGCGCGTCGATCGTGATCGCGCCAGTATTCGTCGGGAAAGTTTGTGCACAGGGTGCGAACCTGCCTGACGATCTCTTGCTGGGCTTCTGTCAGTTCAAAATTCATGATCCAAATCCGCTTCACAATGTGTTTAGCGCGTTTACCTAACCTCCTGACCTCTCCCAGATGTTCCGAGGGGAACCGATCGAGGAAGTACAGCTGTCAATTGACACCATAGATGGTGGTCTTGAAATGCCTCCCCCCCAAGGGTAGTTTCGTTCCGTCAAAATTACTTCCGCGTAAAGCGGATGTTGCCGGCCGATTACGGGGGAGTCCGACGCAGGTGGGGGTTTCAACAGGTCGCGCATGGTTAATGCGTAGCATAGAAAGTCAGTGAGGGTCAGGCTGAACAGTTCATGTTCAAATCGGACTGCACCCGTTAGAACTTGACTGTGCACGGCTAGGCTGATTAATGACGCGGCAAATGCATCATATAAGGGCATCACTAAACGCTGACCGATTGCCGAAGATCCTTATGAATACAAAGGATTTTCGGCGTCGATCAACTATTACACCGGTATGAATCTTGTAAACAAGGCAGCCGGTTAATCACCGTAGCCCGCTACGTGTGGGCGCAGAAGGCCGCGGCTTCAAGCCGCGCATCGTGGGAGGGAGGAGATAGTGAACAGAACTAGAACGACTCGGGGCGTTGTATGGATTCGCCTCGTCGCCGGCGTCGCGTTGGTTGGATTGCTGTGCAACGCCAATGTGTGGGCGGCAGATCCAGCAGATCCGGCCACAACGACAACGACGACCAGAAGACATCATCACCATCACGTGGTCACTACGACCACAACCACCAGAGCTACTGGCCCCGACGAGTCGGAGCGACTCAATGCGCTTTCGGGCCAAGTGGGCAATCTACAGAAACAGCAGGAAGACACTACCAGCGAGGTCAAAAAGATCGAGTCCGAGATGGTCGTCGCGCAGCCGGGGTCCGATGGGAAGCCGGCGACGATCGGCCAGCATGTCGGCTTGGCCGAGACGAACATCGCGTCCATCCAGAAGAATCTTTCGGACAATCTGGGTATCAGCGTGCACGCGCTGGTCGATGCGGGCTACGAGCATAACTTCAACCAGCCCATCGCCAACGTTAACATCGACCGCGCGTGGGACCAGAATGGATTTCAGCTCACGCAGGGCAATCTGCACATCGAGCGCGATGGAACAGTTGGATTCGTGACCGACATCAACGTCGGCCAGGTCGCGAATGCGATTTCATCGGTTACGAACTACTCGAACTCGGCGCATGTCGGTCCGCAGTGGATCGACGCGACGCAGTACTACCTGACCTATACGGCGCCGTTCGGATCGGGAGTGAACTTTGAAGCCGGTCGCTTCGTGACGCTGCTCGGCGCAGAAATCATTCCGGTTTACAACAACCAGAATTTCAACGAGAGCCGCGGCCTGCTGTTCAACCTGGGCGAGCCGCTGACTCATACCGGCATCCGCGCCAGCTACACGTTCAACGACTACGTGTCGGCCACCGGCGGTCTGAACAACGGCTGGGATGATCCCGCGGCCACTTCGAACAACGGTCCGAACTACGAGGGTGAGCTGACGCTTAACAATAAGGACAAGTCGGTCAGCTTTGTAGTCAATGGTACCTGGGGACCGAATGTTCAGCCCTCGACCTTGGCCAGTCTCTTCCCCGCCGGCAAGGGTCTGCACTCCAATATGAATCTGGGGGCGATCGATCCGATCGCGACCTGGAAGCCGTCGTTCGTACCCAACTTGACGCTGCAGGCCGAATACCTGTACGCGACGCAGTCGGGCCCTGTGGTCAACGGTCACAGCGCGACGTGGCAGGGCGCAGCGGGATACGTGGTGTACGATTGGACGCCCGCGGTCGAGTTGGCGACACGCGCCGAATTCTTCGACGACATGGACGGGGCGCGCACCGGCTTGGGCCAGCCACAGACCTTGTGGGAGATCACCCAGACGCTGAGCTACAAGATACCGGAAGTGACGGGGTTGATCGCACGTCTGGAATACCGGCACGACAATTCGAGTCAGAACGTGTTCACCAACAACGAAAACATTAACCCGGCGACTCTTACGAACCAGCATCTGTGGCACGGACAGGATACGCTGGCTGCCAATTTCATTTACGCCTTCTAACTCGGGGAGGAGCTAGAGAAGCAATCGCGCAGCGATGCGCCAAAGCGGCGGGTCCGACAAAGCGGACCCGCCGCTTCTCTATCAAGCAAATGCATTTCGCATCGGCAGATTTTAAAAATCGATTGATCATCTCGTCCTAATTCGTTTGTTTTCACGCACTCCGCCCCGGGCACGCAGCTTGCGTGCTAAATCCCTCGATGCTTAGAGTGCCCAGCCTCGTATTCGCACTGGTCTTCAGCGCCGGAACAATCGCGAGCCTTCCATGCGTGTGCGCGAAAGACACGATCGACGCATGGTCGTCGTCGGCTGGAACTGCCGACACTTGCACCGACCGCTACAATGCCCTGATTGCGGATGCGAAGTCCGCGCTGACCAAAGGTGACCAGCCTGCTGCCCTGCGCGGGCTGATCGCGGCCCGGTCGCAGCTTCGCGCGTGCGAGGAGCGCGACCACGACAGCGCTACTGGCGTCATCGCGATCGCGCTCAACTCGCCTCACCTAACGGACTGCTGCCGCTAGGCGATTTACCTGGCTTCGGCGCGCTCGATAGCGCTCATCACCATACGCGCGCAGGCTCCATCGCCTTGTCGAGTTCCGCTGGGTCCACCTGCTGACCGCTCTTCATCCGCGCGATGAGTTGGTCTATCTCGTAGCTCTTTCTCCGGAACTCGAGATTGTTTTTGTTGCCCTCGAGAGCGTCTCGCTGGGCCGCCTGCGACGCATCCTGAAGTTGCGCTATCGTCTCCGCATCCGGCTGTGGCGGGGAGTAGCTTCTTGAAACTCCGACCGACCCGGCAAAAGCGGGGAATGCGAAAGTGGTGGTCATCGCTGCAGCAAATAAAATCGTCGTTACCTTTTTCATAATCCTGAACCTCGTATCGGTTTGATGTTGTGCCCGAGCGAGAATGTCCGTTTGACACTCGCGTCGAGGCGTCCTGGCCAGCGGCGCAAATACATTGCGCTTCGCTAACCGATTAATGCCCGACTGCCGAGTTATTTTTGGAAAGGGATCAGAGCTGTCGCGAACAGAGCAGATCCAACGCGGCCTGAGGGGGCGGCGCCGGCGAACGATACGTTAGCAACCGGACACTCACTGCAGGGACCGCAGAAACGACGGAGCCAATCGGGGCCGACCACAGTGGTGGGTTAGACACGAAACGCGCTTGAGCGACAGCCTTGTCCGCAGTGGCAGACACCTGGCAGCAACCAGAGTGGTGCTGAGAAGATTCAAGCGGACATTTAGTCTGACAACAGTTCGCGCTGTCAGGCATCCCTACCGTTGCAAATCCGCAGGCCGGGCCGAGCTGCATCGCGAACAGAAAGACGAGCAAGATTGTTAGCGATCGCCTCACAAGTTCGACGCTACATCCGGGGTGATTATCGCGCAACGATATTTCTTTCGGAGGGGGGCGCACCGGTCATGATGCGATTGTTGCGTGAGATAGACGCGGGATAGTAAGTTCGCGCGCACTCATGAATCACACGTCTGCCCTGGTAATCTTGGCGCTGCTGCTGTTTGGGCCGCTTGCCGTTACGAGCATCGAGCACAATATCGAGGTTTACTGCCTCGCGCTGGGCGTGCTTGCGACGCTGCTCGGCAACGGCTTCACGCGGGAGTTGATTCTCGAGGCGCTGCACGAGCCGGTCGCTATCAGCGTCGCCGTGATCGTCGCGGCTCTTCTGTTCGGATGGCTGCGGCCGGGGCTCGACCGGGTTTTCGAGCGGTTGCGCCAGCAAGTATCGCGACCCGTGCTGACGGCGGTCTCGGTCTTTGTGATCGCGTCGATCTCAAGCGTCATTACGGCGATCGTCGGAGCGCTGGTGCTGGTCGAAGTCGTTGGCCTGCTCCATCTCGCGGGCGACAAGCGGGTGCGGGTGACGGTTGCGGGATGCTTTGCGATCGGAATGGGCGCGGCCCTGACGCCGCTGGGAGAGCCGCTCTCGACGCTCGCCGCGCGCGCTCTCGATCTGCACTTCTTTGGATTGTTCGAGTTGCTGGCGCCGTGGGTATTTCCCGGCGTGCTGGTGAGTTCGATCGTCGCGGGCGTATTTGCGCGCGGCGAATACGACGACGCTCCCGCCGGTGAGCATGTACGGCAGTCTTACGGGACGATTTTTTTCCAGGCGGGCAAGGTGTTCGCGTTTATCGCCGGGCTGGTGATGATCAGCAGCGCGTACGGCCCGATTGCGAACGAGTACGTCAGCAAGATGAGCAACGATCTTCTGTTCTGGGCCAACACCGTGTCGGCCGCGCTCGACAATGCGACCCTGGTTGCGCTCGAGGTCCACAGCATGACCCTGCCGCGAGCGCGCGAGGCGATTCTGTCGCTGCTGGTCTCCGGCGGGATGCTGATACCCGGCAATATCCCGAACATCGTGAGCGCCGGCGCGCTCAGAATCGGCAGCGCATCGTGGGCGAAGATCGGGGTGCCGATGGGCCTGGCGATGCTAGGCATTTATTTTGCTGTAATCAAACTAATTGGCTGATTTGGGGAGAAATAGTTGCACAATGCACGGGATCTCAAGCGAGGCGCAGTTGTCCGGGCATGGGGTGCTGATGGAACACGCGTCAGATGCCCGTTGTATGAGCGTTGCGTTAGCTGAGCGTTCGTGACAGAAAAAAAGATTCCGAATATTCGATCAACCAACAGGTACAAATATGCCGCCCCGTAAAGCGGCCAGGAGGGTTACGGGTTAGATGACGCCAAAACAAGTATTGGCAATGATCAAGGAAAAGGGCGTGGTGATGGTCGATGTGAAATTCATCGACCTGCTCGGCACGTGGCAGCATTTCACTGCCCCGATTTCCGAGTTCAAGGATGAAGCGCCCTTCGATGAGGGCCTCGGCTTCGACGGGTCGTCGATTCGCGGATGGCAGGCGATCGACAACAGCGACATGCTGGTGATTCCCGACCCCGAGACAGCGGTGATGGATCCGTTTCACCAAGGATCCGACGCTGAGCATCATCGCGAACATTTCCGATCCGATCACGCGCGCCGACTACACGCGCGACCCGCGTAACATCTCGCGCAAGGCTGAGGCGTACCTGAAGACCACCGGCATCGGCGACGCCGCGTTCTTCGGACCCGAGCCGGAGTTTTTCATCTTCGACTCGCTGCGCTACGACACCACCCAGAATTCGAGCTACTACTTCATCGATTCGAACGAAGGTAACTGGAACAGCGGGCGCGAGGGCGCGGTCAAGGAAGGCGCGAACCTCGGATTCAAGGTCAAGAACAAGGCCGGCTACTTCCCGGTCCCGCCGGTGGACACCCTGCAGGACATCCGCACCGAGATGGTGCTCGAGATGGAGCGGGTCGGCATCCGCGTCGAGAAACAGCATCACGAAGTCGCGACCGCAGGTCAGGCTGAGATCGACATGCGCTTCCAGACGCTGACCAAGATGGCCGACTGGCTGACCTGGTACAAATACATCGTGAAGAACGTCGCGGTGCGCCATGGGATGACGGCGACCTTCATGCCCAAGCCGATCTTCGGCGACAACGGCACCGGGATGCATACCCATCAGAGCATCTGGAAGGGCGAGACGCCGCTGTTCGCGGGCAATGGCTACGCCGGGATGTCGGAAACTGCGATGCACTACATCGCGGGCATCCTGCATCACGCGCCGACGCTCGCGGCGTTCACCAATCCGGGGACGAACTCGTACCGCCGGCTGGTGCCGGGCTTCGAGGCGCCGATCAACCTGGCGTACTCGTCGCGCAACCGATCGGCATCAGTGCGAATCCCGATGTATTCGCCGTCGCCCAAAGCCAAGCGGATCGAAGTGCGGTTCCCCGACCCGACCTGCAATCCGTACCTGGCGTTCTCCGCGATGCTGATGGCGGGAATCGACGGAATCCAGCGCCGGCTCGATCCGGGCCAGCCGCTCGACAAGGACATCTACGCACTCACGCCGGCCGAGCTGGCCGAGGTGCCGAGCATGCCCGCGTCGCTCGAGGAGTCGCTGGGCAACCTCAAGAAGGATCACGAGTTCCTGCTGAAGGGCGACGTGTTCACCGAGGACCTGATCGAGACGTGGATTGAATACAAGATGGCGAACGAAGTCAGCGCGATTCGGCTGCGGCCCCATCCGTACGAATTCGCGCTCTATTACGACGCGTAAGCACACCACTTCGCGCCGACCAAAACAGAAGCGGCGGGCCTCACGGCCCGCCGCTTTTTATCTTGGAGATTCGCGTGACTTCCGGTACTGCTCTATTGCCCGGTCCTGACAGCGGGACGGTCTGATTCGCGCCGGTTGCGTTATCAAAGATGGTCATCGTCGAGGACTTGGCACCCGCGCTTTGTGGATCAAAGATCACTTTGATTTTGCACTTCTTCTTGGGAGCGAGCTGTACGCAGTTCGTTGCTCCCGATGATGGGAACCCGAACTCCTGCGGAGTGGTCAACGGGACCGTCGCCGGAGGATTTTGGAACGTGATCGGCGGTCCACTCTTGGCCGAATTGCTGAGTATAAATATGAAGCTTTTGGGGTGGTTCAGCGCCACTTTGCCAAAATTTTTGTGCGTCGGTTTGATTTTAAGTTGTCCGGGTACCGGGGTCGGCGTTGATGTAGGTGTAATCGTTGGCGTCGGCGTTGCCGTTGGAGTTGCCGTGGCAGTCGCGGTCCTCGTGGGCGTTGGCGTTGCGCCCGTAGAAGTTGCAGTCGGGGTCGGTGTGCCGCCGCCCGGGACGTTCAACGACACCGTATCGATCGCAAAGTCGGTGCAGTCGCCCTCACAGCTCGTGATGCTGAAAACGACCTTGGTGATGTTCGCGGCGGTGCTATCGAGGACGCCGATGAAGGTGGCGTCGCCGTTGACGTCGCTGGTTACCGGGAATGAGCCGAGAGAGGTCCCGCCGTTGAACGCCTCGATGTTCGCAGTGAACTGAGATGGACCGTCGGCCTGGATAACCGCGCCCGCGCCTGCGACGTTCTTCGAAGTGAAGTTCAAGGTGAGCGGGCCATTGCCACTGTTGCCGGTATCAGCCGTCCAAATGAGGCTGTCGCCCGCGGCGAATCCGGAGAGACCGCCCAGGTTCCAACTGCATAGAGTCTCGGGGCATACGACGGCGACGAGACTGCTCGGACCGAACAGGGAAACGGAGCCGGTCAATCCGTGGGTAGAAGTGAAAGTGGGAGTTGCGGTCAGCGAGGTCGCGTCGGCACCCAGCTGCGACCATACGATGCGTGTCGTTGGCGCTCAAGCCGCCGAGGCTGGTAACTACCGCGACGCTGTCCGCATGCGCGGCGGCGGTCGCGAGCAGAATCAGAACTATCGCGGCGCCGAGGCCGCGCAAGGCTGCGTTTATACATTGACGCCCCCCTGCGATTCGTTCGATTTCTCATCAGTGCTCGCGAAAAGACTACGGCTAGCAGCTGCATGACGACTGGGCCTGCGTCGCTGGTGAATGTGTTGTTGTTGGAAAATGTAGCTGTCGACCGCGATCGAAGGAGTGCCGTAGAACCAAGAGAAAAATACCAACTCCTGCAAATCGTAATTCATGCTGTTCAAGGGCACGGGTGGAACAATGGTACCGCTCAGCGCGTCGCCCACTTCGAGGTTAGCCTGGCCCCCGTGCACTTGACCGATATTTCCAAACGCCGGGACGTTGGATTGTTGCCTGAGCGGGTCGTTCATCCATTCGCCAACCTCGTGCGACATGACAGAACTGTTCCCAGTAGTCAGGCCACTGCCGGTGAAAAGACCGGTGGTGTCCCAATCGGCGACGCCATAGGTCTGGACCGGAAGTCCTTGAGAATTGTGATAGCCGAGACGCGCAACCGGAACCGCAGGCGGATTCGCCGGTCGTGTTCATGATGACGTTGTAGAATAGAAAGATCGGGAACTGGGTCGGACGAAATTGTTCCCGCGCTCGTCAAACGAGGCTATCAATGTCTGTGCCTCGCCGCCGCTTCCTCCGGTGAAAATACGGGATCCCACCAGAGCCATCCAATCCACCCAACGACCCGCAAAAGCCTCCGCCGAAATCGGCTCGAGTGGTATCCCTTGCCGTGACCGCTCGGCACCGTCACGGTCTGCGTGGGCGCTACCGTGACCGGGAATAAGCGTTGTGTGGTAGCGACTTCCGGTTACGGAAACGTTCGACCAGAAGTTGGCGCGCTGGAACTCGTCGATATACTGGCCGCTGCCCACGTTGACGCCGCCGCTGAAAGGCATCGTGAAATTGACTGGATTCAATATCGGGGAAGCCTTGAACACGGTAAGCGCCGAGCCGTGCGGAGAGCAGGTCGCATCAGTGGCAGTGGGATCAAATGTGGATGCGCCGGTTTCGTGATCGGTCATGATGAACTTAACCGGGATAATGACGACCGGGATATTGGTGGTGCGGGCGCCGTGGAAAAACGGACTGCGTCCGACCATCACGCCCGAATACTGATTCCCGTCGCGGCTCGCGGTAACGGAGTAGCTCCACATCGGGATCGAGGTGGCGGTCGCGCCGCCCGCGCATCGCCTGTTCAGTGGTGACGCCGCGCAGCTTTCCGTAGGTGTAATAGCCGTGCAGAGGAGCTTGGGTATTTGCCCAGAATCCTGGGCAAGGGCGAGCGATCGCAACGTGATCAATACCGCCGCCACCAGAAACAATAGCGTCCACACTATGCGCTTCATCTCAGACCTCCCCAATCCTCGAATCGCGACGCTCGAACGGGTGATTCCCCAGTGAAATATCACTTGGGTTGAATCGTGGCAATATGACTAATCAGAAGAGCAAAAATGAAGGGTAGCGACTAGTTTGCCGATAAGAACAGCCAAGATAGCCATCAACAGCCATCAACTACAGTAAGTGACCGTTAGGTGCCCTGTGAATCACGTTTGCAAGCCAGATGCGAGCGGATTTGCTCGGCAAATGCGCTCCACTATAGTGACGAACTCGACGACGCTATGGTTGCAGATGTCGCGTACCATCGCGGTCGCCCCGGTTCAAACCGGCTTGTCGCGCGCAAGCGCCTCGACCTTTTCGAGCCGCTCCTGCAGCTTCTTGTTGTCGTCGCGCAGCTTGTCGATGTCCTCGCGCAGGCGATTGCCTTCCTCGACGCGGCTGCGGCCCTCGCTGATAGACGTGATCGCCTCGTTCGCATGGCGCTGGATGCGGCCGTCGAGGTCGCGATCGGCCAGGCGTCGCAAAGCGGGCAGCGCGCGCTGATCGCCAATCTCGGCGAAAGCGGACGGGATACGCATCCGCATCATGAATTCGCGATCGTCGACCAGCGGCGCCATGAAATCGAGAATCTCGACGCGCCGGCTGTCCTTGAGCGCCGCAAATCGCGCGAGCGCACCGACCGCAGCCACGCGGGCGCGCGCCGGCCTGCCGTACGCGGAGTATTCGCGAGCGACGTCGATTGCGCGCTCGTCGCGCAACTCGGCCATCCCGGCAATTGCGTGGGTTCGTATCACGTCGAGATACGAGTCGCGCTTCAGGGCCTCCGTCAGATGCGCGAACGCGCGATCGTCGCGCGTCTTACCGAGCGCGAGGACGGCCTCGGCCTCGACGAAGTAGCTCTCGTCGCCATTGGCGACGACCTCGGCGAGCGCGGACGCCGCGCGCGCGTCGCCGCGAAAGTTGCCGAGTGCGCGCACGACGGCGCGACGCGCCTTCGGATGCGGCAGCTTGAGTCCTTCGATCAGCGCGTCGAGCGCGGCTGTAGTGCGAATCGCGCCGAGCGCGGTCGCCGCGTCAGCCTGCACGCCCCAGAATTTGTCGGTGAGCATCGCGTCCCGCAGAGCCGCCGTCGCCTGCGGGCTGCCTTCGTTGCCGAGCTCGCGAGCTGCATTGGCGCGGCCGATCGCTTCGGGACTGTGGCGCAGCGCGGCTTCGAGCGCCTCGCGCCCGCGCTTGTGCTTGAGGGTTTTCAGAATGTCGTGCTCGGGATCGAAGCGCACCGCCTTGGGCGCCTTGTCCATCGCAAAGGTGAAGCCTTGCTCGCGCTCCTTGATCTCCACGCGATGGCGAGTCTCACGCCCGTCGGCGTCCATCAGCGCGATCGTGACGGGGAACGTGAACGCGGAAGCAATGGTGTCGCCGGTCTTGTGCGTCTGCTTTACCGTGACGCTGAGCAGCTTTTTCTTGTCGTCGAAGGAACTGGAGACTTCGATTTCGGGATGGCCTTCCTTGTAGACCCACTGGTCGAAGAAAAAATCGAGGTTGCGGCCCGTCGTCTCCTCGAAGGCGCGCTGCAGATCCTGCGTGATGACGTTGGCGCCGCGATGCCGCGTGCAATAGAGGTTCAGCGATTTGTAAAACAGATCGTCGCCGGTGACGCGCCGCAGCATGTGCAGCACCAGGCTGCCCTTCTCGTAGAGATGGCGATCGAACAAATCGATCGGATTGCGATAGCGGTTGCATACGATCGGGCGGCGGTAGTGATTGGCGTCCTCGTCGAGATAGCTTTCGCGATCCTGCCGGACGTTCCAGGCGAACTCGTCGGGCCCAAGATTCTCCTCGCACCAGAGCGCCTCGAAATACGTCGCGAAGCCTTCGTTGAGCCACGCGTGCGCCCAATCGCGGCAGGTGAGCAGGTCGCCCCACCATTGATGGGCCAGCTCGTGCGCGACGAGAGGATCGCTCTTGAAGTCGAGATGCGCGCGCGCGTCGTGGAGCGTGCTGTCGGTCTGCGTCGTCGCCGACGTATTTTCCATCCCGCCGAAAATAAAATCGCTGACCGCGACCTGCGCATACTTGGCGTAAGGGTAGGGCACGCCGATCACGCGCTCGAAAAACTGGATCATCTTCGGCGTGTTGCCAAAGGCGCGGCGCGCATCGTCCTCGCGGCCCGGCGCAACATAGTAGGTGACGGGAGTGTTGCCGGCGCGCTCTTCGATCATCGCGAACTCACCCGCTGCCAGCGTGATCAGATATGACGAGTGCGGCACGTCATGGCGCCAGTGAAAGGTGCGAGTCTTCGCGGCAGCATTGGATGACGTGCCGACGAGACCGCCGTTGGAAACTGCGGTGAAATTTTCGGGCACCGTCGCGATGACTTCGCTGGTGGTTCGATTGTTCGGGTAGTCGTAGCAGGGAAACCAGTAGCGCGAGTCCTCGTCTTCGCCCTGCGTCCACGCTTGCCGCGGCTTGTTCGGATAGCCGTCGTCGGGGCCGACGAAATAGAGTCCGCGGCGCGGCTGACTTGCATAGTCGATCGCGATCTCGATTTCCTCGCCGGCGCCGAGCGCACGAGGCAGCGCAATCTTCAGCTTGCCGTCGGAGGTCTCGAAGGTCGCCGGTTCGCTTCCGGCACGGACGGCGCGAATCTCGAGTTCGGTGGCGTCGAACTCGAGGCGATCGAGCGGGCCGGTGATCGCGGACAGTCGATGGGTCGCGGTGCCGGAGATTTTTTTCGCGTCGAAGTCGAGTGTGACCTCGAGCTTGATATGACTGATGTTGGCAGCGCGGTCGCGCGCCCATTTTGCCTCGACGTGTTGAGGTTGAAACGCGCGGCGTCCACGCGCGAAAGCGACAGTGAAGGCCTCGGTGTCGCCCAGCTCCTCTGCCAATTGATCGAGAAATCGCGGCTTATGCATGGCCGTGATGTTATGAACCGCGGTGGCCGCGCGCAATCGGGAAGAGAGAGGGGACGAGATTGAATGCGGGGCTCCGCGCCCCGCGCCCGCGGCAGGGGTGACCCCTGCACCCAGTGATAGGAGCGAAATGTTGAGGACGACCTTTCGCGCGAGAATGAAGGGGGCCAGAGAATCACAGGCTAAAGCCTGTGCCACCATGATCCTGAAGTGGCACCGGCTTTAGCCGGTGATTCTCTGATGCGCCCGACAATCGCTTCGCAAATGCCTCACCTCTCACGCGTCGAGCATGACGATGACGCCCTCGTTCGGCTCAAGCGTTAGCGGAGATTGCGAAGCGCTCGAGCGATCGGGAATCGTGCTCAACAAGATTTTGCCGGCTGGGATAGCGATCGCGCGCGGCTCGGCGGTGAAATTCAGCGCGACGACCAGATGCTGCTGGGGTGTATCGCGATGGAAGACGAGACAATCTTCGGGCGCGCCCTCGAAGGCGCGATAGCTTCCCTCGACCAGTGCCGGTGTCGATTTGCGGAGTTGGATCAGTCGGCGATAGAGCGAGAGCATCGAGTGTCGGATCGTTCAACTGGCGCGCGACGTTGACGGCTTTGAAGTCTCCGCATGGCAGCCACGTGTCGGCGCTCGAGGAGAATCCGCCGTTTGGAGCGTCGGTCCATTGCATCGGCGAGCGGCATCCGTCGCGTCCGACCGGATCGCGTTTGCGATCGGCGGGAATTGCCGCATCGCGCATCCCGATTTCCTCGCCGTAGTAAATGAAGGGCGTGCCGCGCAACGCGAAGAGCATCACGGCTGCGACGCGGGCGCGCGCCTCACCGTCGCCATCGCGCGAGTAGCGCGAGATGTGCCGCGGGAAATCGTGATTCGAAAGCGTCCAGGTGGGCCATGCGCCGGGTCCGAAAGATCTTTCGGTCTGCTCGATCGCGGCGCGGAAACGGCGAGCGTCGTATCGCGCGAGCAGAAAACGAAAGTTGAACGCGAGCTGCATCTCGTCCGGCCGCAGAAAATCGGCCAGCCGCTCATGCTCTCGCGGCCAGGTCTCTCCCACCAGGATTCGTTGTTCGTAACTATCAGAGACGCGGCGAAATCCCCGGATGATGTCGTGAACCTCGGGCCGATCGTGGCTGTAGAGAGGATCCTGCGTACCCTTCGCGTGCCAGGGAATATCGGGATCGGTGGCATCGCGGATAGGATTGTCACGCAGCTCCGCATCTTTGATGAGACCGGCGATCACGTCGATGCGAAAACCGTCGGCGCCGCGATCCAGCCAGAAGCGGATGACGTC
Organism: uncultured delta proteobacterium; assembly: GCA_963733715.1. Lineage (GTDB taxonomy): Bacteria > Desulfobacterota > Binatia > Binatales > Binataceae > Binatus. Next base: position 165,135 of record CAVTEN010000035.1, on the reverse strand, counting down.
ATGCATCGCGTCGACGACTTGATGGTTCCGATAATTTAGATCGGGCTGCTGTTCGAGAAACATGTGCAAGTACCACGACGCCGTCGTCGGATCGTACTTCCACGCGGAACCGCCGAAAGTGCTCTGCCAATTGTTCGGCGCGCGATCGGGCGAACCGGGAACCCAGATGTACCAGTCGCGCTTGGGATTGCTGCGCGACGCGCGCGACTCGACGAACCACGGATGCTGATTCGAAGTATGGTTGGGCACCAGGTCGACAATCACGCGGATGCCGCGCCGATGCGCCTCCCCCATCAGGCGATCGAACGCGGCGAGATCGCCAAGGTCCGGATGGATGCCGCAGTAGTCGCTGACGTCGTAGCCCCAGTCGTCGAGCGGCGACGGGTTGATCGGGTTCAGCCAGATCGCGTCGATGCCGAGCGCACTCGAGATAGTCGAGATGCGCGGTGACGCCGTCGAGATCGCCGATGCCGTCGCCGTTAGAATCGGCAAACGAGCGCGGATAGATCTGATAGAAGACGGCACGCTGCCACCATTGAAGAGCCATCGCGGAGCCGTCGAGCAATCAGGCAGCGCGCGAGCCCATCATGTCCGCATAGTTGGTCGCGTAGAATTTCTCACGCGCGGCCTCCGACAGATTCGGCGTCGACAGCTCGAACCGCTTCAGCGGATTCCGCCCGCCCTCGATGTGCGGGTAGTCCGACGAGAACATGCAGAGCTCGGGCCCCGCCTGCTCGACGATCCAACCTACCGGCTCGTGCGGATACGGCGTGAAGCGCAAGTTGCGGCGGACATAGTCGGACGCCTTCATCGGCAGGCTCAGATATTTTTCCGACTTCACGAACGTCTCCTGCGAGATGTCGAGGCGGCGCATCCACGGCACGATCCACATCGCGCCCTGCTCGATACATCCGCCGCGCAGCCGCGGGAACTGCTCGAAGATGCCGTCGAGGACCATCGTCGAGAGAAAAATTTCCGGCATCATGTGGATCGCCATGAAATCCTTCGAGCGGATATTCTCGCCGCCGCCGAGGAAGTCCGTAACCGGGCGATCGTTATTGTGAAACGCGCGCGGGATCGGGCGCCCGCCGCCACCGACGTGCAGCATGAACGGAACGTCGGCATCCTGCAGGCGCGCCCACACGCCGTTGAAGTCGGGATGAGTCGGAGATTTTTTCGCGGGCGGCAGGGAAGGCAGGTGAATCGCGGCGCATCCCAGCTTGATCGCCTCGTCGATTTCCTTCTCGGCAAGCTCGGGAATGTCGAGCGGAATGAAGCCGACCGCGAGCAGGCGCTTGTCACCGCGGCAGAAGTCGGCGATTGCGCGATTGTGCGCGCGTGTGCCGCCGTAGAGGACCTCGGGCGTCGAGCGAACCTGGTCGAACTCGCCCCAGAAATGCGTAATCGCAAAGGTGGTGAAGACCAACTGAGAGCTGAAGCCGAGCAGATCGAGCGCGCGCCGGCGTTCGTCGGGATCGAATGCGCCGAGCGCCTCCCATCCCTTGCGCAGCATCAGATTCTGTTCCGCGTCGACGACGGCGGCGGGATTTTTCTGGCGATCCTCGGCATGCGCGATAGCCTTCGCGACCATCCTCCCGCCCGAACCGATCGCGAGCGGATGCAGCTTCTCGCGGATGTCAGGATCGGCGTGAGAGATCAGCCAGTCGCTGGTCTCCATGATGTGGCTGTCAGCGTCATTGAAGATTCGACCTTCAGCATATGGCATCGCGATAACCTCGGTACTCGAAGAATTCGCGCGGCATCTCGCCTGCGCGTTTCGGCTTCAAGATAGTGCAGGAAAGGCGTGCCGTACAGAGGTCAGGTGCGAGGGGGATAAGTCCCGACTATTTCTCGAATCCCAGATCGTGCAGGCACTGGCGTGCCTCGTCTGCAGTGTCTGCGTACACCATCAGGCGCATGGGCGCGCGGAAGCCGTATACGATTCCGACCGACGAGTGCTGGTCAAAGATGAAGCTCTCGATCTCCACGGACTCGAGCGCATCTCGCGCAATGAAAACCAGCGTAGTGTCGTTGTTCGCGAAAACTTCGACCAGTTTGTCGGGATCGGGATTCTGGAAGATCACTTTTCGCGAATTCAGATTGGCTGGCCTACGTCGATTCGGTTGCCGTCGGGGTCCTCGAAGACGAAGGCGCGCAGACCATAATCCTTGTCCTGGATGCCTTTGATGATGCGCAATCCTTGCTGCTGGCAAATCGCGTGGAGCGCGTCGACGTCGTCCACCATCATGTGCGCGACGTTGAATGGTGCGGCCTTGTGATTCGGCTGAAGCGTCAGGTGCAACTCGGCCTGATCCTTTTTCAGGATCATGAAGCCGACCGGAGTGCCGTTCTCGAAGACCTTGGTGAAGCCGAGAATCTTCGTATAGAAATCGCAGGCGCGCTCGATGTCCTTGACCGGGAGCATCGCGGCAATTCGTCCGAAGCGAATGCCATGACCGGTGCCGTCGCTCATCGCATGTCCTCCGCGATCACTTTTCCGTGAAGCCGAGATCGTTCAGGCGGTCGCGGGCGTCCTTGGCGGCGTCGCGATGGACCATCAGGCGGACAGGAACGCCGGCCGTCGTGCCGAGCATCCGCGACGACGCGGTGTCGAAGACGAACGACTCGATGCCGGCTTCGGTCAGGTAGTCATGCGCCATCCGTACCGGAGTCGGATCGATGCTGGCGAAAATTTCTTCGAGTTCGGATGGGTCGGGCGTTTCATTGTCGGGCATTCGGTTGGGTTCCTGCTCGCGACGCGTCAGTTGGTGGAGGTTGATGCGGACGTCATTCCCTTCACCCGATTATAGATGAGGGCGGCGACGCCCACTATCAAAGCTATCGCAATGAGTGCGTCGAAGCGATGAAAGTACGGCGCGAGGTCCTTCCAATGCTGCCCGAGCTTCATTCCGATGTAGGCGAGCGCGAGACACCATATATATGATCCGAGCAGGGTGTAGATGGAGAACGGCAGCAGCTTCATCCGCGATACTCCCGCGGGAAACGCGATGAAGGTGCGCACAACAGGCAGCATCCGGCTCCAGAAGACGGTGTGCGAACCCCATCGCTCGAAAAAGCGGTCGGCGATCTCGAGTTCGTGGTGTGAGAGCAAGACGTAACGGCCGTAGCGCTCGATGAACGGGCGGCCGCCGTATTGTCCGACGAAATACGCGACGTACGATCCGAGCAGGCAACCGACGGCGCCCGCAATCGCGACCATCTGCAGGCTGAAGCGTCCGGTCGCGACCAGGTAGCCCGAGAACGGCATGATGATTTCCGACGGCAGCGGGATGCATGCGCTCTCGATCGCCATCATCAGCACGACCCCGCCGTAGCCAAGTGTGGAAATCGTCGCGATGATGAAGGCGGATAGCCCTGAGATCAGTTTGTCGAGCATTTCGGACAGAGTGGCATGGCGCGGCTTCGGCGAATAGTAGGACGAAATTTATTTCGTCGAATTTATTCTGTCATAAATCTGACGGAATAAATTCCGTCCTCACATAGAGCCATTTGTATTGATCTGGAGATGACACTAATCCCTTCTTCAGCGGACTCTGGCGGATATATTCGATTTTCTCTTGCCATTCGGCTTCGGTTCGCACGAATGTGGTCGAAGCTCTCATCCATCCAAAGTGGCACAGGCTTCAGCCTGTGGGATTGCTCCAGAAATTGATTGACCTGTCTTGCAGAGCGGCCTTTGATCAGCTGAAGGACCCGGCTCAGTTTGTGGGGCTCTATGAGCCTGAATATCGTGTGGACATGGTCGGGCATCACCACGGCTGCATCCAAATCAATGCTGGTGCCGTTGCAGGCTTCGATCGCGGCCATAATGAGATCGCGAGTGCGGTCAGGAAGCTCAATCCCGCGGTTGCATCGGAAAGTTATGAAGTAAGTAGCTCATGGTGCCTGGAGGTGTGGGAGATTGCGGCGGGTGTATGTCAGCTCTTTAGATTTCGAGGGATCTACAGATTGGAATCCTGGGGTATCAGTCTCGGATAGGTGGTTCCTGTGGTGCATGGGGGAAATCACAGGCTAAAGCCTGTGCCACCACATTTCGAGGGTTCTTGGGTTGCATGGGGAACCAAAATCACAGGATGAAGTTGTGTCCGGAGCCTGTGGCACCAGAAGTCAGGCAAGTCACAGGCTGAAGCCGTTGGCACTAACCTGTGCCACCTTTGGACATGAAATGGCACATACTGTATTTATGTTGAACGGGGGCAGCTTACACAAGTCGAGGCTAGATTGATGGCTAACAACACGCTGACCGTGACGGACAATCGGACCGGGAAGAAATATGAGCTGCCGATCGAAGAAGGGGACGTGATTCGGGCGGCGGATTTGCGGCAGATCAAAGTCGGCAAAGATGACTTTGGGCTGATGTCGTATGATCCGGCGTTCACTAATACCGCGTCGTGCCGGAGCCGCATCACGTTTATCGACGGCGACAAGGGCATCCTGCGGTACCGCGGGTATCCGATCGAGGAGCTCGCCGAGAAGAGCAACTATCTCGAGGTGGCGTATCTGATCGTCAAGGGCGAGTTGCCCGATCGGGAGCATTACGACCGTTGGGAAAACAACATCAAGATTCACACGATGGTGCACGAAAATATCAAGAAGTTTATGGAGGGGTATCGCTACGACGCGCATCCGATGGGCATGCTGCTCGGGACGGTCGGCGCGCTCTCGACTTTTTATCCCGACGCGAACGATATTCACGACCTCGAATCGCGCCGGCTGCAGACGCGCCGGCTAATAGGCAAGATGCCGACGCTGGCGGCGTTCGCGTATCGGCATACGAAAGGGTTGCCGTACGTCTATCCCGACAACGAGCTCAGCTACACCGGCAACCTGCTCTCGATGCTGTTCAAGATGACGGAGCTCAAGTACAAGCCCGACCCGGTGCTCGAGCGCGCGCTCGACGTGCTGTTTATCCTGCACGCCGATCACGAGCAGAACTGCTCGGCCAATGCGATGCGCGCGGTGGGCAGCTCGCAGCCCGACCCGTACGCATGCGCGGCCGCCGCGATCGCCGCGCTTTACGGTCCGCTGCATGGGGGCGCGAACGAAGCTGCAATCCGAATGCTGATGGAGATCGGTTCGGTGTCGAACGTTCCCGCGATGATCCGGAAGGTGAAGGAGGGCGAGCGCCGCCTGATGGGCTTTGGGCATCGCGTTTATAAAAATTACGATCCGCGGGCGAAAATTCTCAAGGAGATGGCGGCGCAGGTGTTCGAGGTGACGGGACGCAACCCGCTGATCGATATTGCGATCGAGCTGGAACGGATCGCGCTGCAGGACGACTACTTCATCTCGCACAAACTGTATCCAAACGTCGATTTTTATTCGGGAATTATTTACCAGGCGATGGGGTTCCCGATGACGATGTTCCCGGTGCTGTTCGCGATTCCCCGGACCTCGGGATGGATGGCGCAGTGGGCCGAGATGGTGCGCGATTCGGAGCAGAAAATCGCTCGACCGCGCCAAGTCTATGTCGGCGAGTCGATTCGGCACTACTCCCCGCTATCCTCGCGGCCAAAGCCGACGCAGCGCGAAGATGCGGTGAGCGAAGCTATCTAACGATAGTTAGATTTTCTCAGAAGCGTCTGACCGCTGCTGTTAGCAATTGTGCGATACATGGTTGGCCTAGACGCAATTCCCTGCTATCAGTAGTAGGGGCTCTTTGATTAACTTCAGAGGAGCCTAATCTACACGGAGGAGGTGCTGCGATGGCCAAGAACGGAGGCGGCCAGCCAACTGAGACCATCTTGACGCTGGAAGAAGCGCTCATGCGTTTCAAGCGGAGGAGGGAGGAGGCTGGCGAACAAACCAGGAGCGAGACCGTATCTGAAGGCAACGTTCACTACGTCAACTTCTCAGCCACGGTCGAGCACGAGCGCAAGGCAAAGGCGACAAGCTATCTCGAATCGGCATTTGAAAGCGCGAGTGTTTCCGCTCAGCACGACGAATCGGACGCCGGAACGCCGGCGGACAAAGATATCGTCGCGGTGATCGACGGCATTCCGCGCACGCTCGCCGAACTCGAGAGAATCGCAGCCGCTGAGAAAGCCTACGACCAGGATTTTCCCGCGCCGACGCTCGAGAGTGCCGAGGTCGAAGACGACGACCTCGAAGCGGGCGAGATGGACGTCATGGCGCATGAGGCGAATCGTCATGCCATGATGCGCGACTATGCGTTCACCGCGATGGGCACCGCGCTGATGGTGTTGGTGGCGGTGCTGGTGATGCACGTGCCGATCGTCAACGACCACCCGACTCTGATGGCGCAGAGCATCGCGACGCCGGCGCTCAAGGCATCTTCTTCGACCATGAGTCCGGACGACGTGATATCGACGCTGGTCATTACGGTTCCGGATGGTGGTACCCAGCAGGCGTCGGCGCAACCTGTCCTCAAGTCCGACCAGCTCCAGAAGTCCGACCAGCTCGAGGCTCGTATCAGGGACACCCTCAAGCTGCGCGCCTTCCCCGACATTGGCGTGTCGGTGTCGAAGAAGGGCGACGCGTACCTGGCGGGCGAAGTCTACAGCCTGGATGAGGCGCACAAGATCGCACATATCGTGCACAACGTGAACGGCGTGAATCGGGTTCACTTCCTGCATCCGGATGTTCTGCCTGCCGGTGGCACGCCATTCTTTGGCGTAGCGACGGCGTCGGCTCCCGCAGTCTGGGGTGCGAAGGTGAAGAGCGTGGTGATTGGATCGCCGGCGGACAAGGCGGGCATCAAGTCGGGCGACGTGATTAGCGAATTCGACGGCAATACCGTTCCCGACGCGAAGTACCTTGATCTGCTGGTCTTGCACTATTCTCCCGGGCAGCGCGTGCAATTCCGCGTATGGCATAACGGCCAGCCCGAATACCTGATCGCTCGTCTGGGCGAAGTGACGACGATGGCGAGCCGGTAAGCGATCGAGCTATTGTAGCGATCGATTCAGGGGCGGTTCATCGAACCGCCCCTTTTTTTCGCATTGCGACGATTTACGACTCTTCCGGCCAGGGCGGATCAGGAATTGGCGCTTTGAACGCCCAGGTGAACGATCCATGTCCGCGCCATAGATTGCCGCCGCGCTCGACGATCGGCCGGAGGTGCTGCTCGAATCTCGCTTGCTCTTCCGGAGTGAATATTTCCCGAATCACTTCTCCGTTGGTTGGGATCAACGGATTCCCCGATGATTTCATCAACGAGTCCCAATTCATCGGCGGCATCGGGCCGGCGCCCAGATCGAGTTCGACGTGTACGCCCGCGAAACCCGCGGCGACAGACATCATTACAAGATCACGTTCGTTGAAGTTGAGCATCGCATCGTTGACGTGCCGGTATCGTTTCTCCCAATGGTCATCCAGACGTTCGATCAAATCCTTGACGGGGGCGCCTTCGGCCGAATCGGGGTCAGCCCAAAACCTTCTCCGCCAATATTCGGTGTACTCGATCATGCGTTGATCGTCGATCGGCTCGAACAGCGCCGTCCGTCCTCCGGGCTTCAGCACGCGGAAAAATTCCCGGAAGGCACGCGGCTTGTCATCGACAAAAATGAGGACCGAACGGGTCGTGACGAGATCGACCGATTCACTTTCGATTGCACTCAAGTCTTCGGCGCCGGCCGTCACAAACGAGCATCGGTCGAGTACTCCCATCTGTTCGGCCGCGGCGCGAGTGAATTCGACCAGTCGTTCCGAAATATCCGAGAAGATGACCCGGCCCGTCGCGCCGACCAATTCCAACGCGCCGAATCCAATCAGCCCCTCGCCTGCGCCGACGTCGAGCACGACCTTGCCTTCGCTGAGCCCGGCCTTCTTGAGCAGCCGCTTCCGCAACAAGGTGAGACCGCGCATTTGCAATTCCGGCGGCTTTCTGATCGCCGCCGAAGCGCGTCTCCGCGAGCCATCGCGACCATTTGTCAGGTTCTGCCATAGTTCGACGGAATAAATTCCGTTCTACGGTTTTGTCAGGCGCTTGGGGCGAAGCGGGGCTTCCGCTTTTCGAGGAATGCGCGCGCGCCTTCCTCGATGTAGCCGGCGCGAACGCATAGCACCTGGTTGCGATCCTCCATCGCGACCGCCTGCTCGAGACTGCCGGCGTCGATACTCATCGAGAGGCATTCTTTCGTCAGGCGCAATCCCAGCGGCGAAGTTTCAGTCATCTCGAGCGCGAGCTTTGCGGCCGCCGGATCGACGTCAGCATCCGGCATCAGCTCGGATACGAGGCCGGTTGCGAAGGCTCGCTGTGCGTTGATGAAGCGGCCGGTCAGCATCAGCTCGGACGCGACCGACGTGCCGACGGCGCGCGGCAGAAAATAGCTCACGCCCATATCGCACGCGGTCAGTCCGATCCGAATGAACGCGGCGTTGAATCGCGCCGACTCACCCGCGATACGCACGTCGCATGCGAGCGCGAGCGCGAAGCCGCCGCCGGCTGCAGGTCCACGGATTGCGGCGATGAACGGCTGCGGCGCGCGTCGAATCGCGACGACCAGATCGCTCATCCGGCGCTGGCTTTCGACCGTATCGGTGGTCGACGCGCCAAGGCCGGTGCCTCCGCGATTCTGTTCCTTGAGATCGAGCCCGGCGCAAAATGCGCGCCCCGCACCCTTCATCACGACGACGCGCGTCTCGGTCTGCTTAGGCAGCCGATGGAGGAAGTCCTCGAGCTCGGCGACCATCTGAGCGCTGAGCGCGTTGAGGTTGTGCGGACGGTTCAGCGTCAGCCACGCGACCGCGCCGTCGTGTTTGATTTCAATCGCCTCGTATTCCATAGCAGGTCTCCGTGCGGCTCTAGATTCTTCTGCCAGTCTCTCGCTAACCATAACGCAACTTGGCGCACCTTCGCCAAGATACGCGACATCTGACAGGTCCGTCGGCAGTATTGACTTAACATTGGCACGGTTAGAGGGTGGTAAGCGGGTCTGAGTTAGACATTGAGCGATACAGTCCGCTAAAGGGGAACCGAGGGAAATCTCCCATGGGCGTTACGATGGCATCCGCTGAAGACATTCTGACCATCGCTGAGTTGTCCGCGCATCTCCGAGTCCATCCGACGACGATCTATCGCTTGCTGCGCGAAGGACGAATACCAGGCTTCCGCGTCGGCAGCGCTTGGCGGTTCAGCCGCTCGGCAATCGAAGTATGGGAGCACGATCAAGTCGGTCCAATCGACGGCGACGGACACACCACGCCGCCCGCGCACAAAGCGAAAGGCCGCAAGCCGCGCAAGTAGCCGTAAACTTTTCCGCGCGCCCGCTTTTCTGTCATTCTCGGCGATGTGGACGCAGACGAAACCTCGCGAGATCGAAGACCTTCACAGATAGCCGCATACTTCAGCCGTTTGTCCGACACTTACGGCGACGGCGAGTACTACGGGAATCGGCGGATGGCGGTGCTCGAAGCGATCGCGCCGGAGTTTGCGGATGCGCGCGAGGTGCTCGACGTCGGATGCGGCAACGGCGCCTATCTGACGAAGTTCGTCGCCGCGCCGGGTAATCGCCGGGTCACCGGAGTCGACTTAACCTTCGACATGCTGCTGTCCGCCCGCAATCGAGTCGGCGCGCGATGCAGACTGATTCGCGCGAACGTCGCGGAATTGCCGTTCAAGCCTGAGTCGTTCGATTTCATCTTCGCGAGTCACGTGATCCAGTTCGTCGCAGACGTCGAGGGCGTCGTGGCGGAGTTCGCGCGATGCCTCCAAGCCGGCGGAGTTCTGATCGCAACGGGGCAGCGCGACGACGGCGTGCGGCAGACGCTGAGCGCGATAGTTGGCGAGGAACGATGGCGCGAATATCGCGACGTGATCTTTCGGCGCGCGGCGCGTCGCGAAGCCGACGCGCGTCCCAGGGATCGCTATCAGAATGCGTTCGCGCAGGCGGGTCTGCGCGTCGAGGAGCGCGCCGCGCCGTTCACAGTCACGTGGGCGGATATCGACGAGTGGATCAGAATCAGGTGGATGCCGTTGATACCGGAAGCCGAGCGCGAACGCGCCGATGCGATGCTCGCGGAACTCGCCAAGGCAGGCGTGCCGCAGAGCCTGACGCAGCACGAACCGCTGATCATTGGGAGGCGCGATAGGTGATTGGCGGAGAGCCTTCGATTTAGGGAGCTGCGGAATTGGTGACTTGAACTGCGGTTAAACGAGTTGGGGCGGGTGAGCTGTCGGGCGTTGCACCCCGCCCGCCGCGCTCCTTTTTTTCACTGGCGCGCGGCGACCTCCCCTCGGACAAGGGGAGGTTAGGAATGGTTTGACGAGGGCGGCTTCAACCTAGTAGCTAACGACAAAAGCTACACGCGGAGAGTTTTGCGCCGATGCCAACGCAGACGAAATATACCGACGTTAAGGGATACGCGACTTACTACTACTACAACGGCGCGACGACGCTGCCCGATGTGGTGCCGGACTTTTCGCGCGGGCGCAAAATTTTATTTGTGCACGGCGCGGGATCGAACGGGCATACGTGGCATCGACAGATCGAAGCGTTCGGCGGCAAGCACAGTCCGATTGCGCTCGATCTGCCGGGGCATGGACGATCGGCGGGGGTCGAGGGATTGCGCACGGTTCATCACTACGCGGACTTTGTCGCGGCTTTTCTCGACGCGTTGAAGATCAAGTCGGCCGTGATATTGGGACATTCGATGGGCGGTGCGATTGCGATGGATCTCGGGCTGCGACATGCGGCGCGGGTCGAGGCGCTGATCCTCAGTTGCACGGCGCCGAAGTTCAACCTGACGCCTGATCGAATCGAGGGATTGCGGGCGATCACGATGGGACGCGCGCCGCAGGCCTTCAACACTGACGGCTATTCGCCGAAAACGGTGAAGGAAAATTTCGACGTCGTGCGTGAAGGCTGGATGGAACAAATCAAAACTGATCCGCGTGTGCGCTATACCGACATCCTCGCGTGCTCGGAGGTCGACCTGCGCGAGGCGATCGCAAAGATTGACAAGCCGACTCTGGTGATCGCCGGCGCTGACGACAAGGGCACTACACCGGCCGACGCGGAATTTATCGCGGGCAAAATTCGTGGCGCGACTGCAAAGATTATCGCGGACGCCGGGCATTATATTCCGCGCGAGCGTCCCGCCGAGTACAACGCCGCGATCGAACAGTTCGTCGATGGGCTCAAGTAGGGAGCCTCGGTGCAGAGAAGAGACAGAATCTTGAATCGCGCGCAAAAAGAGCGCGCTGTATAAGGACCCTCACCTTAATCCTCTCCCTTACAGGGAGAGGGGAAGAACAGCGAGCCGGATTCGCAAAGATCTCTCGAGTAGGAATTTGAAGATGAGTTTAAGCCGCAAGACTGCAGTGGCCGGAGTGTTTGAGCATCCTACGCGATTCGCGCCGGACAAAAGTCTGTTCCAGATAATGGCGGAAAGCGTGCGGGGCGCGCTGGACGACGCCGGGCTGACGATCAAGGACGTGAACGGGCTGTGCACGACCGGAATCGGGATGAGCGGGATGGGAATCGTCGGCTTCTGCGATTACCTGAACCTGACGCCGAACTTTGTCGACTCGACTTCAATTGGCGGGTCGTCATTCGTCGCGCACACCGCGCACGCGGCGGCCGCGATTCACGCGGGCCTGTGCGATGTATGCGTCGTGGTCTACGGATCGACGGCGGCGTCGTCGCGGTTTGCGATCGGCACCGGCGGCGGTGGCGGAGGCAGTGGCGATCCGTGCGACCAATACGAAATTCCGTTTGGGCCGACCACGGTCGGCGCGTACGCGATGGTCGCGCAGCGCCATATGCATGATTACGGGACGACCTCGGAGCAGCTTGCGGAGATCGCGGTCACGATGCGGCTGCATGCGTCGATGAATCCTGCCGCGAAGTATCGCGAACCGATCACGGTGGAAGACGTGCTCGCGTCGAGAATCATCTCGTCCCCCCTGCATCTGCTCGATTGCTGCATCATCAGCGACGGCGGCGGCGCGCTGGTGATCACGTCTGCCGAGCGGGCGCGCGATTTGAAGAAGAAGCCGGTTTACATCCTCGGCACGGGCGAGACGGTGCGGCACGCGGCGCGCGGGCAGCGCGACTTCCTGGAAATTGCGGCGGCGCAATCGGGGCGGCTCGCGTTCGAGCGCGCGGGCGTCGCGCACAAAGATATCGACATGGCGATGATCTACGACTCGTTCACGATCACGGTACTGGCGACGCTCGAGAATCTCGGCTTCTGCAAGCGCGGCGAGGGCGGGGCGTTCGTGTCGGGCGGACGGCTGCGCTTCGACGGCGAATTTCCAATCAACACCGATGGCGGCGGACTGTCGTCGAACCATCCTGGCATGCGCGGAATTTTTTTAGTGATTGAAGCCACCAAACAACTGCGCGGCGAATGCGGACCGCGGCAGGTCAAGGACTGCAAAATCGCGCTGGCGCACGGCACCGGCGGCACCCTTGGCACGCGGCATTCGGGCGCGACGCTTATTCTCAGTAATCAGTAGCGAGAAAAAATCATGGCGGAACAGATCCAACCGAAGAAATACTCGAAGCCATTGCCGCATCTCGACGAAGAGAATCGGCCGTGGTGGGAAGCGCTCCAGCGGCACGAGCTTTATATTCAGAAATGCGGGAAGTGCGGCGACCTGCGTTACTATCCGCGCGCGCTATGCACGAATTGCATGTCGTCGGAGACGCAATGGATCAAGTGCAGCGGACGCGGCAAGGTCTATACCTTCACCACGACCTATCAGAACCAGGCGCCGGGGTTCCGCGAATCGATCCCGTATATCATGGCGTACGTCGAGCTGGAGGAGGGCGTGAAAATGCTCACCAACATTATCGACTGCGCGCCAGATCAGGCTAAGATAGGGATGCCCGTCGAGGTCGTATACGAGGACGTCACGCCAACGGTGACGCTCGCGAAATTTCGCCCGGCGAGGTGAGGGCACATTCCTGGTGAGTACAATCCTTGATCTGCATACGCACAGTGAAGCATCGGAAGACAGCCGCGCACCGGTAGAGGCCTACCTCAACTGGATCAAGCTGCGAGCCGCCGAGCGTCCGGTCGACGGAATCGTGTTGACCGAGCATCGCCAGTTCAATCGCGACGCCGACTACCGCGCGCTCGAGGACAAGTTCGGCACGCTGGTGCTGCGCGCGTCGGAAGTCGAGACCAATTACGGGCATATGCTGGTGTTCGGCGTGAACGACGACATGGTCAAGCGCTTCGATTTCGCCGACGTCCACCTCGACGCGCAGACCCTGATCGATGAAGTCGCGCGGATGGGTGGAATCGTCGTCCCGTGTCATCCGGGGCGTCCGAATATCGGGCTCTACGAGCACTATCAGAGCAAGGGGCCGCTGGAGAACGTGGTCGCGGTCGAGGCGCTGAACGGCGGATCGCGCAAGGGCGAGGACGAGCGCAGTGCGGAATTGATCGCGAAGTACGGCTTTGCGGCAACCGGCGGTTCGGACAGCCATCTGGTCAGCCTGATAGGACTGTGTGCGACGAAGTTCAGCGCGTACATCAAGACGATCGAGGACCTGGTGCAGGAATTGAAAACCGGCAACTACGAGGCGGTGGATTTCAGGCCGCGGCGCAAAGCCGTGCCGCATGCGGTCGCGATGGAAACTCGATAGCGAGTCGATGAGAGAATCACGATGGCAGTCGAATACGATCCGGCGCTGATCAACAAGGTCTTCGAAGTGACGGAGCCGGTCGAGGTTAAGGCCGACAAGATCGAGCGGTACTGCGCGGCGCTCGGCGAGACCAATCCTATTTACACCGACGAGGAAGCGGCGAAGAAAGGGCCGTACGGCGGGATCGTCGCGCCGCCGTCGTTCGCGGTGACGTTCCGCAACGGACGGCATTTTTTCGAGAACGTCCCGCGCTTCGGACGCCGCGGCTTCGACGCGGGCAAGGACGTCGAATTCGTCGCGCCGATAAGGCCGGGCGACAAGGTGACGCTGACCTCGCACGTCAAGGAAATCTTCGAGAAGACCGGACGCACGGGCACGATGGTGTTCGTCGTGATCCGCTCGACGCTGAAAAATCAGAAGGACGAAGTGCTGGCCCATATCGACCATCGCTTCATGAACCGCACGTGAGCAGTTTCGAAGAGATCAATATCGGCGACACGCTCGGCCCGCTCGAGTTGATGGTCAGCAAGGACCAATGTCGTGCGTACGCTAAGCTGATGGGCATGGGCGAAGTCGCGGGACGCTTCACCGACGACGAAGCCGCGAAGAAAGAAGGCCTGCCCGGGATTATCCTGCCGGGCAACATGAGCCTGGGCCTGCTCTCAAAGCTGGTGACGGATTGGATCGGCTCGAGCAACGCGTGGCTGAAGCAGATGAGCACGACCTATCGCGTGCCGGTGCAGCCCGATCACACGATCACGATTCACGGATTCATCACCAACAAGAATCCCGCAGATCGCACGGCCGAGATCGACGTCTGGATGGAGAACGAGGAGGCCGAGCGCCTCGTGACGGGCACCGCAACCGTCGAGTTCAGAAAAGAATTGTAGGAGGGCACTTAATCCTTTAGTGCAACCCGCCTCGGGTTTCACGCTTCCTTGGGCAGGGGTGACCCCTGCACCCGGTGAAGAGTATTAATTCGCAGAATGGCGAGGACGCCATTTTGCTCTCACCGGTTCCTTTTCAAGTTTTTCCTGGCGTACGCCGACTCCTCTCGGCAAGGGGAGCTTAGATCGAACTAGATGGCGCGGAGTTCGGTTGCGATGTCGCCGCGGGTGGCCAGCGTTGCGGGGATGAAGCCGCTGGCTGCTCCGATTAGGGTGGCGATCAGAAAGCTGTAGGCTACTATTCGCGGTTGCAGCGTCATCGCGAGTGCGAGCGGGCCCAGCGCTCCGGAGACACGCGGCAACAGTTCGAAGCCAAACAGCGTCAGGATGCATCCGAGTATTCCGCCCGCCACACCGACTATCAGTCCTTCGACGAGGATTCGCGCGACGATCGAGCGGCGCGTGAAACCAATCGCGCGCATCACCGCCATTTCGTGACGCCGCTCCCGCACCGCCATCGCGGCCGTGTTTGCGGCGACCAGCGCAATCGTGAAAATCACGATCGCCGCGAGAAATTTTGCACCGTTAAGCAGCAATCCCAGGTTACCGCCCTCCTGGCTTTTGATCAGCGCGACTTCAGTTTCGGTGGCCGTCTCATTGGGCGAGTTGGCGAACATCTCGTCGATCGCGGCGATCACTTCGGGCGACGATTTGGAGCTATCGACCTTTACCCAGAACAGGTTCGCTGTCCCCGGCCTGCCGAGCAGTTCTTCCATATAGTCGCGCCGGAAGATGATGCGGGGGCCGGCGGCTTCCTCGTTCAGCACGCCGACTATCGTCAGTTGCAGATCGACCGGATACATCGTGCCGCGCAGCATGAACGTCTGCCCGACTTTCCAGCCGTAAACCTTCATCAGATTGGTGGCGACCAGGGCCGCGGTGCGCATGGTTTTGAAATCGTGATCGGCTTTCGCGCTGATATCCCAATCGGGAAAGATTTCGCCGATATGGTCGTCATCCACAGCCAGCACGCCGAGCTGTTCGTTGGGATCGCGGTAAGTCGCGAGGAAGACGCTGTAGGCCGCGACCGCCTCGACGTGCGGCAGCGCTTCGATTCGGCGGCGGTAAGATTCGGGCAGCATGTAGAAAAGACTGGCCTTGCTGTGACAGATGAGGCGCAGCGAGTTGGCGCGGTCGCGCAGGACCTGGTTTAGCAATCCGGGCAGACTGATCAGCGACGCGAAAATGAAAATCGAGACGGTAATCGACAGCGTCGTAAGAATCGTGCGGCGCTTGTTCCGGGTGAGGTTTCGGAGCACGAGGGAGAGATAGTTCATGGGGCAAATTTAATCTTAGTCAAACCAGTAGGACGGAATTTATTCCGTCAGCCCCTTCACAAAAATACAAGAGATATGAATGGAAGAATTGCCTGGAAATCGACGAAATGCGATGGAAACGACGTGGAATCGACGGAATAAATTCCGTCCTACTTAGGATTCATTACACAAGTAGGGCGCCGCGGAAGGGTTCGTCTCTTGGGGGCGGGAATTGGAGCAGGTTGATGGCCCATTTGCGGGCCTGGCGCAGTGCGTCTTCGGCGCGGCGGAAAATTCTTTCGCGATACATCACCGACCACACGTACGCGTCGACCGACGGTTCGTCGCCGAGCGTGATGTCGAGCATCCAGTCCTCGAGTTGCGGACCGCAAATCAGCAGGCGCACGACCCGGCCGTGATCGATCACGATGCCGCGCGCCTCGCGCGGGATGCGGAACTCGTCCTTGACGCGCTTGATCACGTTGGCCGGCGCGTGCTGCTCGGTCATCGCGAGGTAAGCCCATCCGCCCTGCGGAGGATTCGCCTCGCGCGCGATGCGCAAGTTGTTGTCGGTGAGATCTTCCTTGGCGCGATCCTGATCGTAGTCGCGGGCGACCTGGTAAAAGGCCATCGCGACCGGCAACTGCGGCATCTCGGTTTCGGACTTGGCCTGTTTCGGTTTCTTGAAGGTAGTTTCGACCCACCAACGATTTTCGACGGTCGGCTTCTGGGGCATCAGGCGACCCGCCGGGATTTGCGAGAGGTGATGCGCCGAGACGCGACACGAGTAGCCCGTCGCGATTTTCGTGCGCTCGCGATCCGCGGACGGCGTTTGCGCAGTCGATTTGCGGAGCGGCGCGTGCTCGAAATTCCGGTGCGACTGCTACGCGTGCGCGATGCAGCGCGGCGGTTCCGGACTTTGAGGCCGGTGATCATTCGGCGCGAAAACAAGTCGGCCTTGCGCTCGGGGTCGCTCCAGAGCAGGAAGTGACCGAGCTCGTGGTAGATCATCTGGATCCACTTGCGCTCGCTGAAATAGATGCGCCCGCGCTTCCAGTTTTCGGGATGCACGAGGTGGATGCGGCCGTCTTCGTAGGTGCGGCCGGCGGTCTTGCCCCAATCGATGTACTCGAACCATTCGACGCGCGGGCGGCGCAATTTGAAATATCGGCACATCGAGGAGACGGCGCGGTTGAAATGCGCGGCGCGATGGCCGCGGAAAAATTCGGCAAGGTTGCGATCAATTTCGCGGCGATGGGCGACAGGAGGGACAATCATTCGCACGAGCGGGGAACCTCCGGAAGACGACTGAGAAAGATCATATGGAGGGGGGTCTATTAGAGTCAAACAAACTTTGTAAAATCTCACTTTATACCGATGTTTGATTTCTTCTTAAGTTCATTTATCCAATCAGGAGCAGGTTTGACGCGTCTCACCAGATGAAAGCTAACCGAGCGTGCCGGAGGCTTTCAGACGTGCAATCTCGTCCCATGTCAGCCCCATTTCGAGCGCGACCTCCTCGGTATGCTGGCCGAGTTCGGGCGCGGCGCGATGCGGCTGCGAACGCGTATCGCCGAACTCGACCGGGCTGTTCACGACACGGCATTCGGGGATGTTTGGGTGATCGACTGCGGCGAAAGCGCCGATGGCGGCCGCCTGGGGATCGTCGAGGACCTCGGCGTCGGTGCGGACGGGCGCCCAGACCAGATTGTGCCGATCGAAAATGGGGGCCCATTCGCCGGAGGTGCGGGCGGCGACGGCGCGATCGATCTCGCCGGTGAGCGTCGCGCAGTTTTGCGCGCGAGCAGATGAATCCTTGAAGCGCGGATCGTCGAGCCACTCAGGTTTTTCGAGTGCTCGGCAGAAATCCGGCCAGTGCCGATCGCTCTGGATCATCACGAAGTAAATCCATCGCGCGTCGGCGCATTTGTAGGAGCTCCACAGAGGATTCACGCGCTCGGTGCGCGACTCGGATTGCGGTGAGCGACCCGTCATCAGGCCGACCGTGAGATCGGACGCGTTCATCCACAGGCCCATCGAGAAGAGCGAGATGTTGACCTCGCGGCCGCGGCCGGTGCGCTCACGCGCGAGGAGTGCCGCGGAGACCGCGCCCGCCAGTCCCAGGCCGACGGCATGATCGATCATCGCGGGACGCTGCGCAGGCGGCGATTGTCCCGGCTCCGCTATCGTCGCCATCAGGCCCGAACGCGCCCACGCTGCGGCGTAGTCGTAGGCGGGCCGATTGCGATCCGGCCCGCGATGCCCGTAGCCGTTGATGGACGCATAGATGAGGCGCGGATTCTTCGCGGACAGCGTCGCGTAGTCGAGCTTCATGCGCTCGATAGCGTCGAGGCGCAGGCTGGTGACGAAAACGTCGGCACGTTCGATCAGCTTGAGCGCGAAGGCGTGGCCATCAGCGGTGCGCAAATCAACCGCGACAGATCGCTTGTTCCGATTGTCGAGCTCGAACGGCGGACGGATGCGCGCGTTGGGATCGCCCATCGTGCGCGTCACGAAGCCGCGAATCGGATCTCCCGTGGTCGGATCTTCGAGCTTGATAACGTCGGCTCCCCAATCGCCGAGCACGGCGGTGGTGGAGGGGCCAGCTACCCACATCGCAACTTCGACGACCCTGATGCCTTCTAGCGGACGGTCCATAGGAATTTGATTGTAGTGAAACCCCTCCTGGGTTTCACACTTCCTTGGGCAGGGCTAACCCCTGCACCTTAGTACTAATCGCAAAATGGCGAGGACGCCCTTTTGCTCTCAGGTTCTTTTTGGAGAGTGTGGCGGCGTCCGACTCTTACCTCGCCCGTTATTTTACGGGAGAGGAGGCCGGCCGCATCGCGGCCGGTAGGTGAGGGTTCTGCGGCTCGAGCTACCAGCGCGACTGGGTGCCGCATTCCTTCTTCATCTCTCCTTTGCCTGATCTTTTTTTGTGTCATTCTAGAGCGGAAGTTGCTGTAGCGAAGAATCCCGGAGCAGCGCCTGAATCGACGAGAATGCGCGATGGCAGATGATTTCGACGTTGTCACTGGCGCTTCAGGATATACCGGTCGATACATTGCGCGCGCGCTGTTGTCGCGCGGGCGGCGGGTCAAGACGCTCACAGGACATCCGACGAGGGCGACTCCTTTTGGCGATCAGATCGAAGCTGTGCCGTTCAATTTCGATCGCCCCGATGATTTGAAGCGAAGTCTCGAAGGCGCCCGCGCGCTCTTCAATACCTATTGGATTAGGTTTCCGTATGGCGGCCAGACCTTCGACACTGCGGTTGCGAACACTCGCGTCATGCTCGATGCGGCCGCTGCGGCGGGCGTCCGCAAGTTCGTTCATATCAGCGTGACCAACGCGGCGGAGTCGTCGCCGCTCCCATATTTTCATGGCAAGGCGATGGTCGAAGCCGCCATCAAACGGTCGGCGCTCAACTACGCGATCATTCGGCCGGCGTTGATTTTCGGTGTCGAGGACATTTTGCTCAACAACATCGCATGGCTCCTGCGGCGTTTCCCGTTCTTCGCGATTCCGGGGCGCGGAGACTATCGTGTTCAGCCGATCTTCGCGGGCGACCTTGGTGAGATCGCCGCGAACGCCGCGCGCGACGATCAATCCGCCACATTCGACGCAGTCGGGCCGGAGATTTTCACCTTCGACGAATTGGTTCGAAAGATAGCGAGTGCGGTGCGCAGCAAATCGCGCATCGTGCACGTCGATCCACGCGTCGCGGTCGCGTTCGCCTGGATTGTCGGATGGTTCGTGCGCGACGTTACGCTCACGCGCGACGAAGCTCGCGGGCTGATGAGCAATCTGCTGGTTACGGATTCACCGCCGAATGGAACGACGCGCTTCAGCGAATGGCTCCGGACCAACGCCGACCAGATCGGTATTGAATACCAATCGGAACTGTCGCGCCATTTCCGATAGCGCGCGCCTCGATTGCCCGGTTGAATCGAAGCGCTAGCGGGCGCGGGTTGCGCGATGCACTCGGCGCGGGTCTCGGCGGCGCACTCGATTCACCGTCAGGCGCTGCATCCGGCTCGCTTCCTTCAGCCGCAAACGCAGTGGGGTGCCTCCCCGGCCCGCCACCAGTTCCGACAGGCGCCATCTCAGCCCCTGAGCGTCGATGCCCAGCGCGTCGCATACGCTGTCATACGACAACGGACACGCGACGCCCTTGGTAAAGAACCAGTTCCAGGCCTCGTTGAACGAGTTGCGCTTGCGCATACTGGAGGAGCCGCCGAATTCCTGCACGACGTTGATCGCGTCGGCCAGCACCGCGAGCATCAGGCGCTGTTCGCTCGAAAGCGAACGCGTGCCGACCATCTCGAAGAACTGGCTGCGAAGAATGACGTCCGGGAACGGGCGCGGATCAGCAGCGGCGAGTGTTGAGACTACGGTACCCATTGTTCAGCATCCTCCCTCCCCCGAGCGAAGTGCTGGAACGTGAAATTTTGGCTGCACGCGATAGACGAGCATGATCACTATCTCTTATGCAAAGCCTCTCTCCGTCTAATGTAGAGCCTATCGGATGAAGAAAACTAACTGGAACGGTGACTCATTGCAAGGGAAAGGTCAGAGATAAAAATTGCCGTCGCACGCCTAAGGTAAGCAAGATTTGTCTGATGATGAACGACAGGATAGCGCATACGAACAGGACTGCAGCGTGAGATAAACAATTGTTTATCTTTACGAACCGGTGGGTCTGCTATAGTGAAGGAGCAACAGCCGGAAAACTTTTAGGAGAATCACGATGGCAGATTTTTATGGCAAGGAAACTTCGAAGTACCTCCGCAACCTGCGCCAGAATGCGCCCGACGCGTTCAAGGGCTTCATGGAATTCGACAAGGAAGTTTTCAAGGACGGCGCGATTCCGAGCAAGACCAAAGAGCTGATGGCGATTACGGCCGCGCATGTGACGCAATGCCCGTGGTGTATCGAGGCGCACGTCACGCGAGCCAAAGAGAAAGGATGCACCGACCAGGAGATCGCGGAGGCCGTCTGGGTCGCGGCGGCGATGCGTGCGGGAGCGGCGTTCAGTCACGGCGCGATCGCGATGGCGGTGGCGGACGAACACAAGCACTAGCAAGAAGCCAGCGCATTCGGCAGCATAGGAAGGAATGGATCAGGCATTAAAAGATCGAAAGACACGGCAGATAACGATTGGCGGCACCAAGGTCGGCGGCAACGCGCCTGTCGTGGTGCAATCGATGTGCGCGACGCGGACCATCGACGTCGACGAAACGGTGGCGCAGGCGCATCAGTTGGCGAACGCGGGCGCGGGCATCGTGCGCATCGCGATCGACAGCGAGAAGGAAATCCCGGCGGTCAAGGAAATCCGCGCGCAGACCAACGGCATCGTGCTGTCGGTCGATTTGCAGGAGAACTACAAAATCGCGGACCGGGTCGCGCCGCACGTCGATAAGATTCGCTACAACCCCGGCCATCTGCACCATATCGAGAAGTCGAAGACGATCGAGCAGAAGGTGAAGTGGCTGGTCGAGGTGGCGCGCGACAACGACGTCGCGATTCGCATCGGCGTCAACTGCGGATCGGTGGCGCCGGCGTTCCTGGACAAGTATCCGGGCGATCAGCTCGCCGCGATCGTCGAGTCGGCCGCGTACCATTGCGATCTGATGGACAGTTTCGGCTTCACCCGCTTCGTCGTCTCGCTGAAGGATTCCGATCCCAACAAGGTGATGGACGCGAATCGGCGCTTCTCGAAGCGCCGGCCCGACGTGCCGATACATCTAGGAGTTACCGAGGCGGGATTGCCGCCCGACGGGATTATCAAGACGCGGATCGCGTTCGAGAAACTGCTCGCGCAGAGTATCGGCGACACGATTCGCGTCTCGCTGACGCTGCCCAACGAGCGCAAGCATGAGGAAGTGATCTGGTCGGCCACAAAATTATCGAGGATGTTGCCGCGGGCCGCTTCATCTCGGTGCCTGACTTCGGCGCGGGGCTGAATATCATCTCGTGCCCGTCGTGCTCGCGCGTCGAGAACATGAAATTCGTCGAGCTGGCGCAGCAGGTGAAGGAGCTCACGGTTTACGCCGAGCAGTACAAGATCACGATTGCGATCATGGGATGCCGCGTGAACGGCCCGGGCGAGACCGACGACGCCGACCTCGGCCTGTGGTGCGGTCCGACGACGGTGAATCTCAAGAAAAAGGATCGCAAGCTGGGCTATTTCGGCTACGATGAGGTGCTCCCGAAGTTGCGCGCCGAGTTGGATCGTCTAATCGCAGAGCGCTCCGCGGCAGCTACGAATTAGAGCGACTCGCTTCGGCGAGGATAGTGGGTCAGTTTAATGCTCGGATGCGGAACGAGTAGATAAATGCGCGACCCTCGACGTGAGCAATTCGAAAGCGATCCGTATCGCCCTTTAGTTCAATCGGATGCCTGGAATCGCGTGATCCTGATTTGGTTCGTCGCTGCGCCCTTTATCGTCGCACTTCTAGTTTTAGAATTTGTGCCCGATTGGGATTGGAAGGGACTCACGGGAATGATGATGTTCGCCTCTGCATCTGCCAGCGTCGTGCAGATTTTGGGTTGGGTATATGAACTCATCAAGTATCGTGACCGATCAATTTCAAACTGACCCCACTACCGAAATCTCCAACCCTCTATGAAGCATCCGCGCCAAACACTATTGTAGATGGATTGCTCAGCTGCGATTTTCGGCGCTTGCGTCGGGAAAGCGGCTTCCAAGAAGGGATTCATGACGACTAAAGGAAACTGCAAAGCGAAAGATTGCGCGCGCGAGGCGGTCGGCAAGGGTTATTGCCGGCAGCACTTTCGGCTCTGGAAGGCCGGCGAGATGCCCAAGGCGCGCTACAAAACCTGCACCTTCGAGAAATGCCGCAAGCATCGCCACGGCACCTCCAGCCTGTGCGACGAACACTTCAAGGCCAAGCACGGCAAGCCGGCAGATGCAGCAGCGGCGGCAGCGCCTGCCGCCGAAGCAGCGCCAGCAGCCTGATACTGCGCAGCGTCTGCATCGCGCTCGCGTCATGCGGGCACGTGAAAAACGTGAGAGTGGCTTCCGATGGCTAATCTAATCGTGGCTGGAGCAGCGGGCCGGATGGGCCGTCTGCTGGTCGCGCTCGGGTCGCGCGATCCGCAGCACAAGATTGTCGGCGCGCTCGAAGCGCACGGCAACAGCGCTCTTGGCTCCGACGCGGGCGAGCTGGCGGGAGTCGGCAAGCTCGGCGTGAAAATCACCGACCACTACGCGATGCTCGCGAAGCCCGACACCGTCACGCTGGACTTCACGACAGCGCCCGCCTCGATGGAACATCTCGAAGTCGCGTCGAAAGCGGGAGCCGCGATCGTGATCGGATCGACCGGTTTTACGCCCGAGATGGAAACCCGCGCGCGCGAGCTCGCGCAGAAGACGCGCACCGTGATCGCACCCAACATGAGTATCGGGGTCAATGTGCTCGCCAAGATTGTCGCCGAAGTCGCCGCGATTCTTCCTGACTTCGACGCCGAAGTTCTCGAGATCCACCATCGCACGAAAATCGACGCGCCCAGCGGCACCGCGCTTTCGCTCGGCAAGGCGATCGCGTCGGCGCGCGGCGCGGATTTCGCCTCGAACGCAATTTACGGCCGCGAAGGAATCACAGGCGTCAGGCCCGACGGCAAGATCGCGGTGCTCGCAATTCGCGCGGGCGACGCAGTCGGCGACCACACCGTGATTTTCGGCGGCCAGGGCGAGCGCCTCGAACTGACCCATCGCGCACAGAGCCGCGACTCACTAGCCCGCGGCGCCCTCCGCGCCGCCGGCTGGCTGGCAACCCGCAAGCCAGGCCTCTACACAATGCGCGACGTCCTCGGAATTTAAGCGGTCTCGGCGCGAGCTTTCACTGGGTGCAGGGGTCACCCCTGCCGCCCGCCGCGCAGGCGATTATTCTCTGATAGGTGCCACGCTCTTACAGATGTGACGGATGAGTCGGCTCGTGATCGTGCGGCGGGTGATGCGGCGGTTCGCCCATTTCTGCGCCCTCGTGATCGAGCATTGCCCATCGCTCGACCAGCTTGACGCCGAGTCCGCGATGGCCGCGGATGAAGTAGGTCGCCATCGCGATCAGCGCGAGAATATTTCCGGCGACGATTTTCCACCATCCCAGTGCTTCCAGCGCTGACTGATCGATCAACGAAACGAATCCGACAAAGAAGACCTCGAATACTGCCAGTAGTAACAGCGCGCCGAGCACCATGAACGGTTCCCACTCCGACGCCGCGAGCAAAACCGCCAGCGCCAGCCCGAACCCCACGAATGCAGAGAAATGCAGAATCGAGTAGCCGAGTACGAGAGGCAGCGTAGCCTGGATGCCGTCGCTCACGGTCGCGTTCTGAAAAACCATCGCGCCGAGAATCGCCGGAGTGTGAAAAGAATTGCCCGATGCGAGGTCGTAGGCCATGAACCAGAGGGAGACGACGATGCCGCCCACAAGGCCGGCCGTAATACCTTCGCGCGCAATGGTGATCCAGCCGCCGAGCAGATTGAACGCGAGCGCCGGATGCCGCCAGAAGAAATACGAGAGCATCGCGGCCGTGGCGAGCAGATTGCCGATGATGATGCCCCACCAGGTCAACTCCACCATCACGTTCGGCCCGAGGAACAGCACCACAGCGATGAAGAAGACCTCGAACGCAACGAAGAAAATTACCAGCGAAAACAGCAGCGACGATTCGGTCTCGCAGGCCTCGAGCAGCAACCCGCCGGCGATTCCGAAGGTAATGAATGCGCCGAAATGGATTAGCGAATACTCGAGCGCCAACAGCGCCAGCCCGTGATGGACCTCGTGACTGTGCGATCCATGCAGAATCGTGGCGGCAAGCAGCGCCGGGGTTTCGAGTGCGTGGCCGCGAATCAGATCGAAGATGAGGAACCAGACGGCGACGACAACCGCGCCGATGACGCCGGCGATCGCGCCGTCGATAATGATCCGCGTCCTCGAGTGTTCCATATGCCTCGTCACGCGCCCGGCCAAGCGGCCGGCTTAACCTCGTGTCTACTCAACTAGCGCACAAGATCCGCACCCGGCAAGCATCGCAAACTCAACGATTTTGACTTCGGAAACAGCGCAGAGTAGCCGTAAATCGATGATGCCGACGTACTCCGCTCGGATCTTAACTCTGCTGATGATCACCGCCGTCGGTGGATGTCTGATGGCTCCGCTCTCGGTGCCGATCACTTACCAACCCGCATCGAACGTTTCGCCGGTTCCGGGGGCGTCGTCAGTGCACGTGCACGTCGTCGGCGAAGATCAGCGCGCGAACGACCGACAGAGCGTGGTTACCAGCAACAACGTCGCCGATACGGCGCGGGACGCGATGCAATCGGAATTGCGGGCGCGCGGATTTGTCATCGACAATGGACCGGCGAGCACGGAAGTGCGCGTTCGGGTGGAAAAGCTCAACGGTCACTTTTTCAGCACGCTCTTCTATTCCAGTTATACAGCGGAACTGACCATGCACGTCGAGGTCCAGCGCCCGGGCAAAGTGATCGCCTACTCGCAGAGTTTCGATGCGACCGACGCGACCCATCCTGCTGTCTTCGGCAGTGTGTCCAAAGATTTCGGTGATGCACTCAGCGGAGCGCTCCAGCAAGGAGTTGCAAAGCTGTTTGACGATCCCGCGTTCATGCACGCGCTGCTCGCTAAAACTTGAGCTGCGTTTATGCGCGGGCGCCGCGATGCGATCGTAGGACTCTAAGCTGAGGAGTCGGCGCCGGCAGAACCGGAATGTCGCTGTCTTCGCGCTGCTGCCATTTGTAGAAAATGAACGTGAAGACGAACATCAGGTAGGTGCCCTGCCCGATCCACATGATCAGCCCGCCCAGCACCTGGTCTTCGAGCGGCTTGAGACCCCATCCGTGCGCGCCCTCGGTGTACCACGGATAAATGACGCGGGTTGCGAGCGTGATCGGCGCGGCGACTGCGGTCATCGGGATCATCAGCAGGAACAGGTAAAGGATTTGCGCGGGGTACGAGAGCCGCGGCAGCTCTGGCAGCGGACTCAGGATCGGCCACCACAGCAGCATGCCGGCCGCCATGAAGAGCAGATGCAGAAAGATGTGAAAGTTCTCGTCGCGGCACATCCGGTCGAAGATCGGCGGAAAGTGAGCGGTGACGAAGACCGCCGAAAAAATCAGGAACGCGACGACCGGTGTCGTCAGCAGACGCGCGATGGGCTTAATCGGACGGCTGAGAATCCACGGACGGATCATCCATCCTGGCGTCCCGAGCAGGATCAGTGGCGGAATCAGGAAGGTCTGCATCAGATGCTGCAGCATGTGCATCGAGAAGATTCGCGCGTCCGCGAGTTCGTCCAATTCGGTGTGCGTGAATAAGATCGCGCCCATCGCGATCGCGAACCACATCGCCTGACGCCGCGTCGGTCGGCGTCCGGTCACGCGGCATGCGCCAAGGTAAATCGCGATCAGGATCGCGATGCCTATCGGGATGCTCGGATGTTCGCCGAAGATGTCCATCGTCAGAACACCGCTATCCGATCGGCGCCATGTGATTCGACAGATATGCGAACAGCAGAATCAGCGAAACCAGCAGAACTGTCGCCATCATCAACGGAAAGACGAACACTCCCGTCAGCAGCCAGCCGTCGTACTTCAAGTGCATGTAGAACATCGTGACCAGCGCGAACTTGGCGGCGCCCAGCACGATCAGCACCGGCACCAGCACGGGTCGGAGCGCATGCACATAGAAGACGGTGATCTCCATCGCAGTCAGCACGACCAGGAACACCGCGATGATCAGATAGAGGGCAGGACCGGGATGATGAACCTGCGCGCTGTGGGTATCTGCAATATCGCTCATGCTCCGGGCACCGCCTGCATCAGATAGACGAGAGTAAAAATGATGATCCACACGACGTCGACGAAATGCCAGTAAAGTCCGGCGAGCTCGACCGACAGCGCGCGCGACTTGCCGAGCTTGCCGGTCATCGCGGCAACCAGCAGAACAGACAGCCACAGCACTCCGATCGCGACGTGCGCGCCGTGAAATCCAACCAGCACGAAGAACGACTGCGAGAAGAGATTGGTCGTCAGGCCCATGCCCTCGTGATAGAAGCTGGTGAATTCGTAAACCTGGCCGCCGAGAAAAATCAGCGCCGAACAGGACGGTGCCGCCGAGCCAGATTCGTTCCCATCGCTTGTCGCCGCGCTGCGTCGCCGCGAGCGCGAGCACCATCAGCAGAGAACTCATCAGCAAAATGAAAGTGCTGAACGAGGTCAGCGGGATGTTGAGAATTTCCGGCCCGGGCCCCGAGATGCTGCGCGATTTGTAAACGATGAAGGTCGAGATCAGGCTCGCGAAGAACACGCACTCGGAGCCTATGAACGACCATATCCCGATTTTGCGCACGTCGATTCCACCCGACGACGGCGCGTGCTCCGGATCGTGCACCTCCTCGCCGAAGTTGGGGTATTCGAATCCCATCCCGATGATCGACATGACGACGACCGCCGCGCCGATGAGAACGATGCGATACCAGTCGATGATGAGGCCGAGGCCCATCATGCCGACGCCGAGACTCAGCACCAGCGGGAAGATCGAAGGCGCGGGCATATGGATGTGCTCGACAGATGGCGGCTCAATCGGCTGCGGTTGCGGGGGCGCCTGCCCCGACATGTACGCCGCGACGCCGCGCGAACCGGCGCGTCCGTATTTGATAATCCACCAAGCGTCGCGGCCGCGGATTTGCGGAATCGTCGCGAAATTGTACGCAGGCGGCGGCGAAGGCGTCGACCATTCGAGGCTGCGTCCGTCCCATGGGTCAGCGGGAGCCGGCTCGCCATTGATGAGACTCTTGAAAATATTGATGTAGAAAAGCAGGAACGCGATACCGAGGATGAACGCGCCGACCGTCTCGAGCTGGTTGAGATGCGTCCAGCCCATGTCGGCGCCGTAAGTGTAGGTGCGCCGCGGCATCCCCCACATCCCGAGAATGTGCATCGGGAAAAAAGTGAGGTTGAAGCCGAGAACCGTCAGCCAGAAGTGCCACTTGCCAATCGTCTCGCCCATCATGCGGCCGCTAATCTTCGGCCACCAGTAGTAGAACGCCGACAGGATCGCGAACATCGCGCCGCCGAACAGCACGTAGTGAAAATGCGCGACGACGAAATACGAGTCAGTCTGCTGGAGATCGATCGGCGCCGACGCATGCATGATTCCGCTGAGGCCGCCGATGGTGAACTCGAGTACCATCCCGAGCGCGAAATAGAATGCGGTCGTCATGCGCAGCGAGCCGCCCCAGACGGTCGCGATCCAGCTGAAGACTTTCACGCCGGTGGGAATTGCGATCAGCATCGAGGTGATCGCAAACGCCGAGTCGGCAACCGGGCCCATCCCCGTCGCGAACATGTGATGTCCCCACACGCCGTACGACAGGAATGCGATCAGGCAGATCGAATAGGCCATCATCGGATAGCCGAACAGCGGCTTGCGCGAGAACGTCGGCACGACTTCCGAGATTATCCCGAAGGCCGGCAGCGCCATGATGTACACTTCGGGATGTCCGAATAGCCAGAACAGATGCTGCCAGAGAATCGGCGTGGCGCCGGCGGATGCGACGTAGAAGTGCGTGTCGAAGAAACGATCGAAGAGCAGAAAGATCAGACCGATCGTCAGCGCCGGAAATGCAATCAGGATCAGGATCGACGTCACCAACAGCGACCACATGAACATCGGCATCCGCATGTAGGTCATGCCCGGCGCGCGCATCGCGATGATCGTCGTCAGGAAGTTCAGGCCGGTGAGGACCGTCGAGACCCCTGACACGAGCAGACCGACCACCCACCAATCGATCGCGAGGCCGGGCGTGAAGTAGCGCTCGGTGAGGTTCGCATAACCGAACCATCCCGCGTCGGGAAGTCCGCCGCGAATCCAGCCGAGATGGAGCAGGATGCCCGCGACCAGAGCCAGCCAGAAGCTCAGTGCATTGAGGCGAGGGAACGCGACGTCGCGCGCGCCGATTTGCAACGGGATCAAGAAGTTGCCCAGGAATCCAAGCAACAGCGGCATCACGACGAGGAAGATCATCGTCGTCCCGTGCATCGTGAAAAACGCGTCGTAGGTCGCCGCCGATAGCGCGTGATTGTCGGGATGCCACAGCTGCACGCGAATCGCCATCGCTTCGAGGCCGCCGAACGCCATGAAGAACAGCGCGCTCGCGAGATACATCACGGCGACGCGTTTGTGATCGATGGTCGTCAGCCATCCGATGATCCCGCCGCCTTCGAGGTAGCTCGGCTGATGCAGTGGCAATGGTTTCGGTTGCGCAGCCATTGGACGCTCCCTATTTCAGACTCTCGAGATAAGCGACGAGCGCGTTCAGCTGCGGTCCCGGCAACAGCAACGGCGGCATGTTCGCGCCCGGCTTGATTTCCTGCGGGTTCTCGATCCACTTCGCGACGTTCTCGGGCGTGTTCTTCAGCACTCCGGCAGCGAGCGTCGTGCGGCCGCCGAAATGCGTCAGGTCGGGTCCGATGTATCCCTTCGAGACGCCCTGGATCATGTGGCAGGTCGTGCATGGACTGTCGGCGAAAACTTTTGCGCCATCGGACGCCAACGAATCGCTCGCCGAAATCGCGACCGGGCCGGCAAGCTGATCCTTGTCCCACTTCGCGAAATTGTCCGGCGAATCGACGAACGTTCGAAAGCGCATGTTCGCATGCGACAGACCGCAAAACTCCGCGCACTGCCCCGGATACACTCCCGGCACCGTCGCGACGAAGGTCAGCTCGTTGATTTGCCCGGGCACCACGTCGCGCTTGCCGCCGAGCTGCGGCACCCAAAAGCTATGAATGATGTCGCCCGATTCCAGCGACAGGCGAATCGGCCGATTGACGGGGATATGCAGCTCGTTGCTGGCTTTCGCGCCGTCCGGATAGTCAAACTCCCACCACCATTGATGCGCGACTACTTTGATCTCCAGCGCGCCCTTGGGCGGAACCGCCGGCTGCGAGCGAAAGATCGTTCGTATCGTCGGCACCGAGATCATCAGCAATACCAGCGTGGGGCCGAGCGTCCACGCGATTTCAAGACCCAAATCGGACGACGCGGTCGAGGCAGGAGCCGCTTCCCCCACTCGGGAAGAAAAGACGAACACGGCCAGGAAGAACGCGACGATCACGATCGCGAAAATGATCGCGTCCCACACCGTTACCTGGATGTAGAGACTCTGGATCCACTGCGCGAGGTCCGACTTCGGTGCGAGCGTCGTCATCGGACGGTCGGTGTCCGAGCATCCAGCGATAGCCAGTGCAATAGCCACTCGCATAGCTACTGAGGCGATCGAGATGCCTATTTGAAGCGCGGCGGATCATTCCTCATCATCTCCAACCGGTTCTCCCGAGGTCGCGGCCTGCGCGACTCGGTTAAGTCCCGGCACTGCCGAAAAGAGAAACGCGCCAAGGAAGCCGATCGAGATTAAAAACTGCGTCAGCCCGAACGGAATCGCGTCGAGCGACAACGACGGAACCACCAGCACGTATCGTTCGAGCCACATCCCGGCGAGCCCCAAAATTGACACGGTGCCGAGAATCATCGGCGTCTTTTTGGTCCGCACGCTCATCAGCACTGTGAACGGGATCAGCCAGATCAAAACCACGCAGGCCACCGATAGCGGCGACCACGGCATGTGATGCACCCGCTGAACGATGAAGAAAGTTTCGACCGGCAAGTCCCCGTACCAGATGACGATGTACTGCGCGAACACCAGGTATATCCAGAACACCGAGAACGCGAACACCATCTTGCCGTAATCGTGCATCACGATGGGATTCGTGAAGAGGTTGTGCTCGCCCAAGCGGCCTCGCAGCACGACCGCTGTGAGAGCCATCGCGGCCAATCCGCTCCAGAAGGCGCCGGCGAAAAAATACCAGCCGAAAAGCGTGCTGCGCCAAACCGGCGCGAGTGACATGACCAAATCGAATGAGATCAGCGTGTAGACGACGGCGAACAAGACAGCGACCAGGGGCGCGAACACCCGGATCGAATGCGGCGGTAAGGTGATGTCATCGGTCGCGATCGTCCACGCCCTTGCGTCGTCGCGGCGCGAGACACGAATGAATGCGTAGCTCGCTGCGGCCATCGCGCCCAGCCCGATTCCATCGCGCGCGAAGAGAAACGGAATGTTCAGCCATGCGGCCTTCTGCGCTATTGGATGCGTCACCCAGGGGAAGATAAAGGTGCGGCCGAAATACAATCCGAAGAATAGAAAAAATCCAACCCACAGAAACGGCGCGAATGCCTCACCGAGGCGATACGGCGTCGAGCCGCCCCATTTTGCTTGCGTCAGATAGAAGGCCGCCGACGCGACCAACGCGCCCTGCGCGACTCCGAGGAAGAACAGCAGATTGACGAGATAGGCCTGCCATGCGATCGCGGCGCCGCCGCCCATCAGCGCAAGTGCGAATGCGATCGCGCCGACGACGGTCATCGCGCCGGCCAGCGTCCGCATCGTCGCACCGGCCACCGACTCCACCGGTTGCGGCTTCATTGCCTCGCGCTCGTGACGCGCCTGTTGAAGACTAGTGCTCATCGCAGTTTGCTAGACGCCTTCACGCGCGACCTCTTCCGCGCCCGACTCTTTCAAAATCGACTCGACGCGCGCCGCCTCTTGTTCGTCGCATAGAACCACGATCCCAAATCGATCCTCGCCAAAGCGCCCATCGTAGCCCGGTGCAGTCTCCGTCGCGGGAATCCCCGACAGGCCCAGCACTCCGGTGAAGCCGAAGATTCCGCCCAACAGCACCATCAACTCGAAGCAGATGATGATGAACGGCGGCCACGACAAAAGCGGTTTACCGCCCGCGTTGAGGCGCCACTCGTAAGTCGTTCCAATCGTGATGGCGAGACCGGTAAGAACGCCTGAAATTCCGCCCATCAGCACGATCCATCGCACCGGGCTTTTGGGCTTGCCGATTGCGTGCTCGATCTTGTGGCTCGGGATCGGCGAGAAGGTATTGAAGTTGCCGACCTTCGCAGCCCGCAGCTCCTCGATCGCTTGCGCGCATCGAGTCTCATCTGCAAACGAACTTATGATCGCAATCGTGCTCATGCGGCCTTGGCCCGATCCATTTTGAGCGCTTTCCGCAGCCAGACGATTCCTTCTTTGAGTTCCGTCATCGAAATGATCGGCAGGAACCTCGAGAACAACGAGAACAATCCCAGGAACCACGCGAAGCTGCCGACCGTGATCATGATTTCAGTGATCGACGGACGATAGCTGGCCCACTGCGACGGCTCGAAGTTCGCGGTCAGCGAGCCCGCGATGATCACGAAGCGCTCGAACCACATCCCGATGTTCACGAAAATTGTGATTACCCACAGCGCTCTCAGGTTAACCCGGATGCGCGGCGAGAATAGCAACAACGGTATTACGCAGTTGCATAACACCATTACCCAGTACATCCATCCCCATGGCCCGAAGTAGCGCATGTGGAAGGTAGTTTGTTCTATTGGATCGCCCGCGTACCAGGTCATGAATGCTTCCGTGATGTACGCGTACGAGACGACCAGCGACGTGAGCAGAACGACCTTGGCGAGATTGTCGAAATGCCACTCCGTCAGCAGGTCCTCGATGCCGAGCAGCCGGCGCATCGGGATCAGCAGCGTGATAACCATCGCGACGCCGGAAAAGATCGCGCCGGCGACGAAGTAGGGCGCGAAGATCGTGCTGTGCCAGCCGGGATTTATCGCCATCGCGAAATCCCACGACACCACCGAATGCACTGAAAGCACCAGCGGCGTCGCCAGCCCCGCCATCAGCAAGTACGCCATCGAGTAATGCCGCCACTGGCGATCGGTACCCTGCCAGCCCATCGCCAGCACCGTGTAGAACTTCTTGCGCCAGCCGGTCGCGGCCTCGCGCGCGTTCGCGATATCGGGAATCAGTCCCATCGTCCAGAACAGCGAGCTGATAGTCAGATAGGTACTAACTGCGAAAGCGTCCCATACCAGTGGCGAGCGGAAGTCGGGTTGCAGGGATCGCTCATTAGGGTATGGCAATAGCCAGTAGAAAAACCACACGCGCCCGAGATGTATTAATGGGAACAGTCCCGCAGTAGCTACTGCGAATATAGTCATTGTTTCCGCGGCGCGATAAACCGCGGTGCGCCATTTGGTGCGGAACAAAAATAGTATTGCGGAGATCAACGTTCCCGAGTGCGCGATACCGACCCAGAAAACGAAGTTAGTAATGTATATTGCCCACATCACGGGCTGGCGAAGACCGGTCACGCCCAGCCCTGAGTAGATCTGACGCATCCAGAACCCGGCCGCGATCCCCACCAGCGTGAAGCAGAATCCGATCCACGCCCAATACGCGCGGCCTGCCGGTTCCATCACCCGCAGCACGCTGCGATCGATGTCGCGATAACTCGGCTCTGTATTTATTTTCGGCGCCGCTGCCACCTAGGCCTTTCCCTTCTCGCGATAGAGATCGCGCAGATACGTGATCGCGGGTTTCGTATTGAGTTCTTCCAGCGCGCGGTAGTTGCGCAGCTTGTTGTCATCGCGACGACGCATCATCGCGCTCGCGGGATCGTTGCTGTCGCCGAACGTGATTGCGCGCGTCGGACAGGCCTGCTGGCAGGCGGTGACGATCTCGCCGTCGCGCAGCTGGCGATCCTCGGTCTTCGCGTTGAGCTCGGCGAACTGGATTCGCTGCACGCAGAAGGTGCATTTCTCCATCACGCCTGCGCCGCGCACGGTCACGTCGGGATTGAGCTGCAGATTCAGCGGCGCGGGCCACTCCGGCACGAACCAGTTGAATCGGCGCACCTTGTACGGACAGTTGTTTTCGCAATAGCGCGTGCCGACGCATCGATTGTAAATCTGGCCGTTGAGCCCTTCTTCAGTGTGATACGACGCGAACACCGGGCAGACCGGCTCGCACGGCGCGTGATCGCATTGCTGACACAGCATCGGCGCGAGGTAGAGTTGCGGCGCCTCCGCCGCTTCCTTTGGCTGCGGGAAGTAACGCTCGATGCGAATCCACGACATGATTCGGCCGTTATCGACGCCTTCCTTACCGACCCATGGAACATTGTTTTCCGCGTAGCACGCCGTCACGCACGCGCTGCATCCGGTGCACGCGTTGACGTCGATCGTCATGCCCCATTTGTGTCCCGCGTATTTCCACGGCGCATACATTTCGGAAGGACCGGTGACTTCTTCCGCCTCGCTTTTCGGGATCACGCCGTTCGCGAGCTGCTCGATACTCATCGCCTCGACGATCGAGCGGCCCATCATGTCGCTGTTGCCCAGCGGCGTAACCAGCGTGCGAGTCTTGCCGGTCGCGCGCGCGGTGGCAGCGGCATAGGTCGCGCCCGCCGCCAGAATCGCCCACGCATTTGCGCCGACGTCTTTCGCATAGCGGCCGTATGCGCGATGTCCCTGCCCAATCGGCACCGCGATCACACCGGGACGCACGGTGCTTTCGACCAGCACCGGCGCCTCGATCGCGCCATGCTCGGTTTTGATCTCGATGACGTCGTCCTTCGCGACACCGAGCTTGCGCGCGGTCTCGGGATGCATCTCGGCCCAGCTATCCCACACGATCTGCGTGACCGGCTCGGGCAATTCCTGCAGCCACGGCTTGTCGGCGCCGCGCCCGTCGTAAAGAAAAATATGCGGATAGGCGTAAACGGAAAGTTCCATCTGCGCCGCGGTCGGCACGGCCCCTTTGAACGGAGACGTGTCGAGCTTGAGCGCAGACAGATGCTGCTCTTCGAACAATCCGCCTTCGCGCCGGACGGTCGTCCAGAAATCTGCGGGATTCGCGTTGTCCGCTTTGGGAGCCAGCGCGAGCCATTCAGTCTTGACGGCCTCCGCAGTCGTCGCCCACGGTAGTTTCGTGCTCGACGCTTTCGCAGCGGCGTCGAGCAAGATGTCGCCGATCGGCTTGCTCTCGAATACCGGCTGCATCACCGGCTGTCCTAGTCCCCGAATTCCCGCGCGCGGCGCCGTGTCACGCCATGATTCGAGCGGATGATGCGCCGGCAACAGCAGATTCGCCATCGCGGCGGTTTCGTCCGGCACGCCGCCCGCCCAGACCACGAACGGAACTTTCTGCAGCGCCTCGGCGATTCGCGCCGATGGTGGCATTGTGAATACGGGATTTCCGCCTGCGAGGAACGCCACGTCGATCTGACCGCCGCGCATCGCGTCGACCGCGGCGTCGACTTCGTCCGGCGTGCTGGTCTGCTCGGCCGGCGAATCCTCGAAGAACATTATCGTCTTGCCAAAATTTCCGGTGACCGAGTTGAGGATCATCGCCGCCAGATGCGCCGACGAATCGTCGGTGCCCGCGATCGCGAGCGCTCCGTCCGCGTTGCCAAACGCCTCGCCCAGTTGAGTGATCGTTTCGACCGGCACGCCGGTGCGCGCGCTCGTCGATGCCGGATCGAAATTCTCGACCGCCTTGGTAAGAGCCGCGAGATCGAAGCCTGAATTCGGCGAGACCTTACCGTTCTTGACCAGGACGTTGAGGATGCTCCACGCAACGTCGGCCTGCGCACCCGGCGCCGTCGCGATCCAGTCGTCGCACTTCGACGCCGTCATGCTGAGCCGCGGGCCGACATACGTGGCTCGGCCGATAGTCAGCGCACCGCGCCGTTTTTGCGGCACACGGAACAGTGAGTATTGCCGCGCGAGTTCCACCGGAGATTGCCACGTCTCGAGAAAGTCCGCGCCGAACGAAATCAGCACTTCGGCCTGATCGATCCGATAGACCGGCAGATCGCGCCGGCCGAACAGAGTCTTGGCCGCAGCGCGCGCCGGCTCATTGTTGATTGCTTCGTAGAATATCGCCCGTGACGAATTGAAACTGCCGAGAAACGCCAGCGCGATTTTTCCGAAGGTCGGTCCATTCGGCGAGCCGAAGAACGCGACGCGATCCTTGCCCGCCTTCGACGCCGCCGCCAGCTTGTCGCCGAGCATTTTCTCAGCTTCGTACCACGACACTGTCCGCAGCGCGCCATCGCCGCCGCGAACCTGCGGACTCGACAGCCGGTCCGGATTGTACAGGCCTTGCAACGCGGCCTGACCGCGCGCGCATAAAGCGCCCTGGCCGATAGGGTCCTCGGGGTTTCCTTCGAGCTTGACCACGCGCCCCTCGCGGATTCGCGCGACGACACCACATCCGGCCGGGCACTCGTTGCACGTAGTCGCGAAGAAACTCGGGACGCCGGGGACGACGTTCTCATCAGGCACGACGTACGGAATCAGCTTGCGCGCTGCCGGCTCGCAGCCGGGTATCGCAGATGCTGCGCCCGCAGTCGCGGCCAGCTTGATGAACGCTCGCCTGGATATCGACGGTCCCTTGCGCATCAGGTTCCTCGCTCAGTGATGACAGCCGACGCAGTCGAGCGTCGCTTTTTTCTCCGTGTGACAGTCCACGCAAAAGCCCATGTTGATTTCATGTACCGGTACCACGCGATCCATCGTCTGCACTGGCCCGTGACAGCGCTGGCATTCGATACCGGCATGAATATGCGGCCTATGCGTGAAGCGCACGAAGTCGGGCAGCGTGTACACGCGGTTCCACTGAATCTCGAACGCCTCCGGCGTGTCGTCCGTCCACGCCCGCGTCACCGGCGCGATTCCGCCTCCGGCAATCCCGTTGCCATGGCATCCGACGCATCGCGCCACCGCCGGAATCCCCGGTTCAGACGACCGACTCGCGTAAGCATGGCAGTACTGACAGGGAATCTTGTTCACCCCGGCGTGTACTCGATGGCTGAACGGTATCGGCTGGACCACGTCAGAGCGGGGCGCCCACGGCCTTTGCGACAGGGCGATGACGGCGCCGCCCGAAACGAGCATCAAGAGGGCCAGCGGGAGGATTAACCGGTTCATGCTGACGATCAGATTTGGCGAATTATCCGAAAGTAATCCGAAACAGGACCGATGGCCACCACGCGTCAGTCAAAATTTCTAACAATGGAGGCGTCGTTAATCAAGCAAAATTAATAGTACCCGCGCCGATCCCTCCTCTTATCGAAG
Source organism: uncultured delta proteobacterium (assembly GCA_963733715.1). Classification (GTDB taxonomy): domain Bacteria; phylum Desulfobacterota; class Binatia; order Binatales; family Binataceae; genus Binatus. Next base: position 128,308 of record CAVTEN010000035.1, on the reverse strand, counting down.
CAGCCGCCTGTGGATTCCCATTGTGCGAGAACGCCGATTTATTGGAGCAGGTGGTTCCGACGGTAACGAAACTATGTTACTTATGACTGGATCATCAGGGTTTAAGGCTGCTTCGACAGGTGCAAATCAAGACTGCTTCCCGACTGGGTCTTCTACCGCCCTATCTTTTCGCCGAGCTTGATCGCCTCAAAAAAGAGGTCGCAAGCAAGGGCGTCGACGTTATCAGCCTCTCGATTGGCGACCCCGACCTGCCGACTCCGCGTCACATCGTCGAAACTCTCAAGCGCGCTGCCGACGACCCCGAGAATCACCGTTATCCCGACTACGAAGGCTTGCCGCAATTTCGTGAGGCCTCCGCGGATTGGTACCGGCGTCGTTTCGGCGTCAGCTTCGACGCTGCGCGCGAGGTATGCGCGCTGATCGGCTCGAAGGAAGGCATCGCGAATTTCGCGACCGCCGTCGTCGAGCCTGGCGACATCGTGCTGATCCCCGACCCGGGCTATCCAGTGTACTACTCGGGATGCGTCTTCAATGGCGGCGAGCCATACTTCCTGCCGCTTCGAAAAGAAAACGCGTTCCTTCCCGACCTCGCCTCGATTCCCGCTGAAATCGCTCGCCGCGCAAAGATGTTGTGGCTCAATTATCCCAACAATCCGACCGCCGCGACCGTGGATCTCTCCTTCTTTCAGGACGCAGTCAGATTCTGCCTCAAGCACGACGTGATCCTCGCGCACGACAGCGCGTACTCCGAAATTGCCTACGACGGTTATCGCTCGCCGAGCGTGTTCCAGGCCGAAGGGTCGCGCGAATGCGCAATCGAGTTCCACTCGTTGTCGAAGACCTTCTCGATGACCGGATGGCGCGTCGGTTTCGCGATCGGCAACGCGCAGTTAATCGGCGCGCTCGGCAAGGTCAAGACCAATATGGACTCCGGCGTGTTCCAGGCCGTGCAGGAAGCCGCAATCACCGGCCTCACTGGCGGAGACGGCGACAAGCTTGCCGAATATTGCGCAATCTACAAGCAACGCCGCGACCTGCTAGTCACAGCGCTGCGTGGGCTCGGGCTCGAATGCGAGAACCCGCGCGCGACTTTTTACGTCTGGACCAAAGTTCCACGTGGTTACACCTCGGTTTCGTTTACCGAGCGCGTCTTGAAGGAAGCCGGCATTGCAATTACGCCGGGCTCCGGGTTCGGCAAGGGTGGTGAGGGATACGTTCGCTTTTCACTTACGAGCGAACGGTTGGTCGAGGCGGTGGACCGACTAAAAGCGCTGCGGTTGTAACGGGGAGAATGCCCAATCGGGCTTTCATCGGATTAGGCAGTAATCTAGGCGATCGAGCCGCCAATTATCGTGAGGCGATTCAACGGATCGCGTCGATCCCGGACACGAGGGTCGTGCGCCAATCCTCGATCTACGAGACCGAGCCGATGGGCGATCTCAAGGGCGCATTCCTGAACGGCGTCATCGAAGTCGAAACCGAGCTCCCCGCCGAAGTCCTGATGCGCCGGCTGCTCGCGCTCGAGCGCATCATGGGGCGCAAGCGCGTCAAAGGCCGCAAGCAGTCGCGCGGCAAGTATCGGCCGCGAGTCATCGATCTCGATTTGCTGTTCTTCAATAAAGAGACGATCGATACGCGAGTCCTCAAAGTGCCGCATCCGCGCCTCCACGAGCGCCGCTTCGTGCTCGCCCCGATGAGCGAGCTGGCGCCGGCGCTGATCCATCCGAAACTAAACGCGTCGATTTCCGAAATGCTGGCAGGACTTAAGTCGCCGTTTCGTGTTACTCTCGCGAGAGCCGACCTGCTGAGGCCGCAACCGGCGAAAACAAAGAAAGAGGCATCCCGATGAAATATTTTATTGATACTGCCGACGTAGCCGAGATTCGCGAGGCCGCAAGTTGGGGACTCATCGACGGCGTCACCACCAATCCGTCGCTGATGGCGAAAACCGGGCGCCCCTATCACGACGTGCTCAAAGAGATTTGCGAAATCGTCGACGGCCCGATCAGCGCCGAGGTCGTCGCCACCGAAGCGTCCGCGATGATCGCCGAGGGCGAGAAGCTCGCCAAGCTCCACAAGAACATCGTCGTCAAGTGCCCGATGATCATCGAAGGGCTGAAGGCGACCCACGCGCTCGCCAAACGCGGCATCCGCGTCAACGTCACTCTGATTTTCAGTCCGCTCCAGGCACTGGCAGCCGCAAAGGTAGGCGCGTCGTTCCTGTCACCCTTCATTGGACGCCTGGATGACATCGGCCAGGACGGCTTCGCGCTGGTCGAGGACATGGTGCAGATCCTGTCGAACTACGACTACCCAGCCGAAGTGCTGGTAGCATCCGTGCGCAGCACGACGCACCTGATCCGCGCAGCCGAAGTCGGCGCCGACATCGCAACCGTCCCGTTCGCAGTCCTGAAGCAAACCCTCCACCACCCGCTGACAGACTTGGGCCTCGAGCGCTTCCTGGCCGACTGGCGCAAAACGAATCAAAAGATCTGACCGTTCTTTCATCGTTTCATCCCGAGCGGAGCCGAGGGACCCCGGAGAGCGCCAGCCGCAGGAGCGCCCGGCGAGATTCTTCGCCGCAGCGGCTCAGAATGACACGAGTTTTTTCCGTCATCCTGAGCGCAGCGAAGGATCTCGCGCGCCAGCGCGTCTCTCAGGCTGGCACCCACACTAATCCGAGACGCAGTTAGATCGAGAGTTCCTCTCTGGCGGAGACATCGAAAGCGCGCAGTGAGAGCGACAGCGCAGCCATCGCGATTGTGAATGCCAGCGCTATCTCCATGCTGGCGCGGGCGCTGACATGCGCGATCGCTTGGCCCATTATCCACGGCGCGACGATTGCGCCGAGCGCGCCCCCTGCTACCACGATCGATGTCATCCTGCCGACCTCGGCGGGGAATCGCGCCGCGCCGACCGCGATCATGTTGGGAAAGACCGGGCCGTATCCGAAGCCGATCAGGAATACGGCGGATGCCGCAAAGCTCCCCGTCGTCGGCGCCGCGATCAAAATCACCAGCGCTGCGGCAGACAGTGCGGAGGCCAGCATCGTGAATTGCGGCAACGCGATGCGATGCCCCAATCGTCCGCTAAACGCCCGTCCGCACACCAATCCGAGCCAATATAGCGAGACGCCGGACGACGCGAGCATGGGGCCGAGCGCGCCCGCCATCCGCAAGTACAGGAATAGCCACGCGCCGATCCCGATTTCGGCGCCCACGTACAGGAACATCACTCCGCTTATTACCCAGATCAGCGGACGCGAAAGCATCGCGATAAATCCACCACCCGCCGCCGGCGCCATTCGAACTTCGAGCGCCGGGGTGAGTCTCAGACGAAATGCGATCGCCGCGCATACCAGCGCGCCTCCACCGAACACCCACCAGTACGGCAGGCGGGTCGCGAACGCGGCGCTCACGATCAGCGGGCCGAGAAGAGCCCCAACTCCGAACAGGACGTGCAGGTAGTTCAGCGCAGAGGCAAGCCTCTCGCGATTGAGCTCTACGATGAGCGCATTGGCGCCGATGTCGATGCCGCCGTTGGCGAGGCCGAGCAGAAATCCTGCGCACAGCAGTCCTGCAAGTCCGGGAGACGTGGCCAGCCCCGCCAATCCGGCTGTGAAGAGCGCCATCGCGCCGACCAGGATCTTCTGCGCGCTCAGTCGTTGATTGATCTCGCCGGCGATCAGCACCGATATGAGAGCACCGGACGCGGAGGCGCTGACGATCAATCCGGCGCGCTCGATCGGCAAATGAACCGCGTGCGAGATCTCGGGCAGAAAGGGGCCGACCCAGCCGCTGTTGACGCCCACCATCAGCATGCACGAATACGCCAGCCGCGTGATCGTTCCCTCGCGGCTCAACAACCGCGCCTCGTCCAATGTCCCCACGCGCGCAGTCACGATGCGGCCGAGAGGATCAAGCGGTAGAGCGGTCCGAGCTCGCGAAACGCGTCGAGTACTTCGGCGCGATCAACAGTCAGCGCGTCGCGCACGGGCCATCCGAAGCCGACGTCGATGCCGCCGGATTTTTTCGCGAGCGCATCGCCGAGTCCGTCGAAGAAGCCGGCGTTCGCTGCGATCGATTTAGGCAACTCGCGGCCTTCCCAGTCTTGGTACTGCTGAATTTTGGTGCCACGAAACGACCTCTCCAGATCAGCCGACTTCGACTTGATCGCTCGCACCATTTCGGGACGATGGTCTGCCGTTGATTTCACGACGGCGCGCGCATGGACGCCCACACCCGAGACGCACAGCGCGAGATATCCGTAGCGCTTGTATCCCACGGGCGACGGCCCGAATGCGGCCCACGTTTCAGCGGGAGGATTCGACGCGCGTCGCATATGTCGGGCGTAATGCGGAAAGAAATCCAATTTGAGGCTGCGCGACAATTCTCCCTTGAAATCGAGCGCAAGCTGCGTCAGGCGCGGCGTCACCAGCTCGTCGATCTTCGCCAGGCGAGTGCTGAAGTCGTCGATCTTGAATACGTCGAAGTCGCGGCGCAGAAAACCCAGCGTCGCCATCAATCTGACTCCAACTTCACTTCGCGACTCGGCCGCCCTCGCGCTCCTGAAAACTCTTCTCCCAATTGCGACCGTCGAAATGGTCGTGCTCCAGCTTGTCCAGGTTCACGCCGTCAAGGCATCGCACGTTGACGTCGATACCCTCGGGATCAGAGCGCGGGATATAAAACGACGCGACGCCGCAATTCGGGCAGAAGAGATGCTTTGCGACTTTCGTGTTGAATGTGTACGCAGCGATATTGTCCGACGGCGTGAGCAGCCGGAACGCGGCTCGCTCGACGATCCAGTGGACGTAGCCCTTCTTGGTGCAAATCGAGCAGTTGCATTCCGACACGCGCTCGAGCTTGCCCCTGACTTCGAAGCGGACGCGTCCGCAATGGCATCCGCCGCGGTAGGTTCGTTCATTTGCCGTCTTTTTCATCACCGCTCTTTTAACCCAGCATTCGGCGCAAGGAAACCCGCTTGACCATGCGTAAATAGGTTATTCCCTGCACGATCTGGAATATGTAAATTCGCCACGCTACTGCTTCCCGGAGTCGGAAAACGGCTGATTTTCAAGGGAAAAGCGTTATCGTCAACGTGGCATGCAAATCGCTTCTTTCTGCCAGGCTGCCTATTTCTGAAACCAGACATTACAATTGTCGTACTAACTTAGCGGGCGGAGGAGGTCCACGAAAATGAAACGAGCAACGATGATTTTTTCTGCGGTGGCGCTGACTTTTGCGATGGCGGGTCCGGTGTTGGCGCAGGAGCCGATGCGTCCTGCAGCCGCAAATGCGGACACCAGCTATTTCGACGAACATCCGGACGTCGCGCGGAAACTCCGGAAAGATCCGTCACTGATCGACAATCAGCAGTTCGTAGACAGCCATCCGGGCCTTCACGAATACCTGCACAACAATCCGAGTGTGCGTCACGACTTCAAGTCGCACCCATACCGGTTCATGCATCGATCGGAAGCGTACAACAAGCATCACAACCACTAGAACTGACTCGACAGTCTGATTCCCCCCATAGCGCAGGAGGCCGGCATCGCCCGGTCTCCTGCTTTTCCCTTTCAGTGAAACGAGTGGTAGAGCGTGCCGTGACCATTGGACGCTACGCGTGTTAGACTCGCACGATGGGCGCGGCATTCGAGTCAGTCTCTAATCAGGACTTCAGCGCGACGCTTGCGAGTCATGGAGTTCGCGCGCTTATCCGCAAATCGCCCGCGACTATCCAGGTAAACGTCGGCAAGCTGTGCAATCAGGCTTGCCATCATTGTCACGTCGATGCGGGCCCGCGACGTACCGAACGGATGACGCGTGAGACGGCGGAGCGGGTGATCGAGGTGCTCGCGGCGAGTCCTCGCGTCGAGACGCTCGACATCACCGGCGGAGCGCCCGAGCTGAACCCGAACTTTGCGATGCTGGTGGAGCGGGCGCGCGCGCTCGGCCGCAAGGTTATCGTTCGATGCAACCTGACGGTGACGCTGGAACCCGGCATGGAATGGCTGGTGGAATTCTATCGGCGGTCGGGCGTCGAGCTGGTTTGCTCGCTTCCATGCTACACCGCCGAGAATACCGATCGTCAGCGCGGCGCGGGCGTGTTCGACAAGAGCATCGTGGCGTTGAAGAATCTGAATGCCGCCGGCTTCGGGCGCGGCACCTTGCGGCTTGACCTCGTGTACAACCCGATTGGCGCGTCGCTGCCGCCGCCGCAGGCTGAGCTTGAGGCGCAATATCGCGACGAACTCGCGCGCAATTTCGGAATCGTATTCGATCGCTTGCTGACAATCACGAATATGCCGATCGCCCGCTTCGCCAACCAGTTGAGCATCGCCGGCAATCACGCCGCGTACATGAGCCTGCTGGTGAATCACTTCAACCCGGCGACTGTGGACGCGCTGATGTGCCGCGACCTCGTGAGCGTCAGGATGGGACGGGCGGCTCTACGATTGCGACTTCAATCAGATGCTGGAAATTCCGCTCGGCGCCGGCGCCGCATCGACAATCTGGGACGTCGAGCGATGTCGGCGAACTCGCCGGCGCGCGCATCGCAACCGGATCGCATTGTTTCGGATGCACCGCGGGCGCGGGCTCGAGCTGCGGCGGCGCGATCGCGTAGGACTCCCGCCTTTTGGGCCTGCTTTCATATTAATGATATGAGGAACGAACGCTGCGTCCGCAGTCGGCGCGCGAACCCACGGGAGAGTGTTTCATGGCGGTGAAAATCGAAGGTACCTGCGATCCTAAATTCAATCGCGTCAAGGACGTGTTCGCCGAGAATTTCGAAAAGCGAAATGAGGTCGGTGCCGCCGTTGCGGTCATGCTCGACGGCAAGAGCGTGGTCGACATCTGGGCGGGACACACCGACAGGGAAAAGACCAAGCCGTGGACGCGCGACACGCTCGTCAACGTCTACTCGACCACCAAAGGCGTCACCGCGATTTGCGCGCATCGGCTGGCCGACAAAGGCCTCCTCGACCTCGACGCGCCTGTTGCGAAGTACTGGCCCGAGTTCGCGCAGGCCGGCAAAGACAAGATTCCGGTGCGCTATCTGCTGAGCCATCGCGCGGGTCTTCCCGCGGTGCGCAAAATTCTGGACGACAACGCGCTGTTCAACTGGACCACGATGACGACTGCGCTCGCTGAGCAGGAGCCGTGGTGGGAGCCCGGCACCACGCATGGCTATCACGCGGTCACGTTCGGCTACCTGGTCGGCGAGGTGATTCGGCGCATTACGGGCAAGAGTCCGGGAACGTACTTGCGGGACGAAGTCGCGGGGCCGCTCGATCTGGATTTTCATATCGGGCTCGACGCGAAGCATGATGCTCGCGTCGCAGGCCTGATTCCCGCGGCGCCGCCGGGACCGGGCGAGCCAAACATGTTCGCCGAGATGATGAAGAATCCGGAGTCGGCCGGCGCCAAGGCGTTTATGAATCCGCCGGTGCTGACGAAGCCGGGGCTGGTCAACTCGCGCGAATGGCGCGCGGCAGAAATTCCCGCGGCCAACGGACACGGCACTGCTCGATCACTCGCGCGATTGTACGGAGCGCTGGCGCGGGGCGGCGACCTCGACGGCGTTCACGTGATGTCGCAGGACGAGATCGCGAAGTGCTCGATCGAACAATCGAACGGTCCCGACGCGTTGCTGATAATCAACACGCGCTTCTCGCTGGGCTTCATGATGTCACAGCCGGGCGCGTCGCTCGGCCCGAATCCGAAATCATTCGGGCATCCGGGCGCGGGCGGTTCGCTTGGATACGCCGACCCCGAAGCGAAAATCGGGTTTGGCTACACGATGAACAAGATGCAGAACAGCTTGCTGATCGATCCGCGCCCGACCGCGCTTATCGACGCCCTTTACGCCTCGATGTAGTCGAGGTTTGCCGCGGCGAGTGTCGTCGGCCGGCGCTAGTTGATAAGAAAATAGATGGGACGCGCGCGTCGATGCCTGTTCGCGCGCTCATCGGAGGACTTGTCGATGCCGTCGATCCCCGTAGTCAGTGCCAAGGACTCTCCCGCCAAGGTCGTCGAATGCCTTGAGCACGACGGTGCAGTCGTCGTCTCCGGCGTGATCGATCGCGCCACCCGCGACGCTGTCCTGCGCGAACTCGCGCCGCATCTCGAAGTGGTGGATCCCGACGCCAGCATCAACAAGGTTTATGAGGCTGACGGCGGTACGGCGAATTTCTATCCCGGCAAGACCAAGCGGATCACCGCGCTGGTAGCCCGCTCGGAAACTTTCCGCACTTTCGTGACGCATCCGTTGATGCTGTCGGCGTGCGACGCGATTCTGAAACCCAACTGCGTGCATTACCAGGTGCATGCGACCGCGGCGCTCAAAATCGGTCCCGGCGCGCGCGAGCAAGTGCTCCATCGCGAGGAGGATCCGTATCAATTTTTCAAAGTGCCTCGCCCGCGGATGATTCTCGCCAGCATGTGGGCGATAACTGATTTCACCGAGGCCAACGGCGGGACGCATATAGTTCCCGGCAGCCATCTGTGGCCTGCGGATCGCGTCGCGCGGCCCGACGAAGTCGTTGCGGCCGCGATGCCGGCCGGGTCGGTCCTGCTCTGGATGGGCGGTACTCTTCATGGCGCCGGCGCGAATCGAACCGACGAGTGGCGCTACGGCGTCTTCCTTTCGTACTCGCTTGGATGGCTGCGGCAGGAGGAGAATCAGTATATCGACGTGCCCGGCGAGATCGCGCGGACACTCGACAAACAGGTGCGCGACCTTGTGGGCTACAAGATGCACCTTGGAATCGGCTACGCGGATGTATCAGTGAGAGCGAAGCGCGGCGAGAAGCGCTGATGCCGAAGATTTCATACCGAGTGCGGCCGGAGACCGCAGTACTGACGCGCGGCTTCGACCCGGAGTTGTCGGTCGGATCGGCGCGGCCGCCGGTTTATCGCAGTTCGACCTTTGTCTTTCCAAGTCCGGAAGCGGCTGAGCGCGCGTTTGGAATCGTGCTTGGAAAAATCAAGCCGCTCGGCGACGATCGTCCCGACCTGATCTACGCGCGGCTGAATCATCCCAACGCCGAAATCCTCGAAGAGCAACTGGTGCCGCTCGAGCGCGGCGCCAACTCCGCCGCCATCTTCAATTCCGGCATGGCCGCGATTTTCACCGTGATGCTCACGTTCCTGGAGCGCGGCGGCTCGCTCATCTACACGCAGCCGCTGTATGGCGGCACCCAGCACCTGATCCACCAGGTAATCGAGCCGCTCGGTTTCGAAGCGCGCGGCGTGCCTGCAGGCAATACGACGGCGCTGACCGAGGCGATTGAGAATGCGACCAATCTGAGTCTCGTTCTGATCGAGACTCCCGCGAATCCCACGCTGATGATGACCGACATCGCGCAAGCGGCAGCCGCAATCCGCAAAAGGCCGAAGCGCGCGTTGCTCGCGATCGACAACACTCTGCTCGGTCCGACGTTTCAGCATCCGCTGATCCATGGCGCGGACCTCGCGATTTACTCAGCGACCAAGTTCCTCGGCGGATTCAGCGACCTGCTGGCCGGCGCCGTAGTCGCCACCGATCCTGAATTGATTCAGACGCTGACTGGAATGCGCGCTCTGCTCGGCAATATCCTGCAGGCTGACGAATGCTGGATGCTCGACTCGCGGCTATCGACCGTTGCGTTGCGGATGAATCGACAGAGCAAGAACGCGCAGCGAATCGCCGAGCAGCTGGCCAAACATGCGCGCGTCAAGCGCGTCATCTACCCGTCGCTGTTCACCGACGACGCGCAGATAAAGATTCGCGACGCGCAGACCGACTATCCGGGCTCGCTGCTGTCGTTGGAAGTTGAAGGTGGAAAAACCGGCGCGTTCGAATTTCTGCGCCGTCTGAAAATCGCCAAAAACGCGGTCAGCCTCGGCGGCGTCGAGACTCTCGTATGCCATCCGATGACCACTACTCACAGCGAACTGTCACCGGAGGAGATGTCCGCCGCGGGAATCAACGAGGCTCTCGTCCGCATCTCCGTCGGCACCGAGCATTGGCGCGACCTGCTGGAGGAGTTTACCCGCGCCCTGGGTTGATCAGACAGCTCTTCAGGTGCGGATCTCTTCCAGCCGGCCGGTATGGTTTGAGATTCCCAGGCGCAGGCAATCCGGGTCGATTTCCAAAGCCTCGCAGACGTTCAGGAACGTGAACGGACTCGAGTCGTCATCGACACTGAGCCATTCGACCGCCTCGAGGAACTCTTCGTTATTGCGCGCCGCCGCGCCGGCGTCGCGATGTCGCAGGTAGGTCCGGATGGCGTCCTCGAGCACAGCGAACAGCAGCTTACGTTCGCCTTCCGACGGCAGCCTCCTTCGTCGAGACTCGCCGAACTGAACCGGCAGGATTCCCACGCCGCTAAATATGTTTGGCAGGTCGTCGTGGGCTGCGTATGTGGTGGCTTCCATGATTGTCCTCCGCTTCTCTTCTAGCTCGTCATCGTGAGCTTCACCAGTGTGAGCAAAAGCGTTGCCAGACCGATAAGTAGCCAAAACGCGGCTATTTGCCGTCACATTTGCCCAAGACTGGGGAAGCATGAAAAAATTTCACGGACTGATTGTGGGGAGGGAGCTACAGAGGAGTGTCGCGATCAGATCAGATCAATTTCATTCCGGTCGCGGCTTCGAGTTCGGAAATCGCTTGCGGGCCGCTCTCGACTTTGATCGTCGTCATGCCGAGCGCGCGCGCGGGTTTGAGATTGCCGCCGAGGTCGTCGAGGTAAACGCAGGCTTCCGGCTTCACTCCGAGCTTCTCGCACATCATCAGGTAGATTCGCGGATCGGGTTTGCGGATTCCGATCTTTGACGATTCGATCAGCTCATCGAACAGGTCCATGATCTCGCGCGAATAGATCGAGCGGCTGGTGGCGACCGCGGCGGCCGCGTCCGCCGGCATATTGTTCGTGATGCATCCCGTTTTGAACCTGGTCTTGATCCGTGCGCAACGCTTCGATCATCTCGGGCCGGAAGTCTCCAGCCAGCAGCGCGACGACGTCGCGTCCCGGAATCTCGTAGCCGAGCATCATGAGCTTCCGCCGCGAACGCAGCGTCGAAGCCGGCGAAGTCGATCGCCGAGCGCTCGAACATCGCCCACGCATTGCTCTCGTGATTGGTCGAATTGATCTTGCGGATTACGCCGACCGGTATGCCGCGTTCGCGCTCATAGCGCGCGAAGGCCTCGAACGGCGAAGTCGTGAACACGCCGCCAAAATCCCATATCACTGCTTCGATCACATCACTCTCCGCGCGACTCATTTTGCACGATTCGAATTTCTTCCCGCTCAACATCATTCGTAACGAATCTGGTTTTCGCAAGCGACTACCGCTCGTTCGTCGCGCATCATGTTGGAAATTGAGGCATCGCGCGCGGCGAGGAATGGAAATCTCCATCTTTTGGTTGATCCTTCGATCGTTCTCGCGCGGGGCGCGATCCTTGCAATGTCTGTCAGGTTGGTCTCACCAGGATCGTCGCCTGCGAGATCAGTAACTCAAAATTTCGGAGGACACGATATTGAGCGGAAGCTCGGCGCGCTTGCAGGCTATCGAGGCGGTCACGACTTACCATCCGGTCGCGGAGCCACTTTCATTCTCGAACGTATCGGCCAGCGAGCTATTCGGCTCGAACGTTTTCAACAAGTCGGCGATGAAGGAGCGGCTTCCCAAGCCCGTCTTCAAATCGTTGATGAAGACAATCGAAACGGGGTCGCACCTGGACCCATCGATCGCGGATACGGTCGCGTCGGCGATGAAAGACTGGGCGATTTCAAAAGGCGCCACGCACTATGCTCACGTCTTCTATCCGCTGACCGGATTCACCGCCGAAAAACACGACAGCTTCCTGTCGCCCGACGCCGACGGTGGCGCGCTCGCCGAATTCTCCGGCAAGACGCTGACGCAGGGTGAGCCCGACGCGTCGAGTTTCCCCAACGGCGGCATCCGCAACACATTCGAGGCGCGCGGCTACACGATGTGGGACGTGACGAGTCCCGCATACATCCTCGAGAATCCGAACGGCACGACGCTCTGTATCCCGACCGCGTTCGTTTCGTGGACCGGCGAGGCGCTCGACAAAAAGACGCCGCTGCTGCGCTCGATGCAGGCGCTGAACAAGCAGGCGCAGCGAATTCTGAAAATCTTTGGCCACGAGAATCCAGCGACGGTGGTCTCCTACGCGGGCGCCGAGCAGGAATATTTTCTGATCGACCGGCATTTCTTTTTCTCGCGGCCGGATCTGCTCGGCACCGGGCGGACGCTGTTCGGAGCGCCGCCGCCCAAGGGCCAGGAGTTCGAGGATCATTACTTCGGCGCGATTCCCGAGCGCGTGCTCGCATTCATGCTCGATAGCGAGCGCGAGTTGTTCAAGCTCGGCATTCCCGCAAAGACGCGGCACAACGAAGTGGCGCCGGGGCAATTCGAGCTCGCGCCGGTGTTCGAGAATGGCAATCTCGCGACCGACCATCAGCAGTTGACGATGGTAACGCTGCGGCGGGTGGCTGAGAAATACGGGATGGCTTGCCTGCTGCACGAGAAGCCGTTTGCAGGCGTCAACGGATCGGGCAAGCACGTCAACTTCTCACTCGGCAATGCGACTCAGGGCAACCTTCTCGATCCGGGCGACAACCCTCACGCCAACGCGCAGTTCCTGATTTTCTGCGCGGCAGTCATCCGATCGGTTCATCGATGGGGCGGGCTGTTGCGCGCCGTCGTCGCGACCGCATCCAACGATCACCGTCTCGGCGCCAACGAGGCGCCGCCGGCGATCATTTCCGTGTTCCTTGGCGAGCAGCTCAACGATATTTTCGAGCAGGTGACCAAGGGCGGTGCGAAGAGCTCAAAAGGCGGAGAGACGCTGAAGGTCGGCGTGGACTCGCTGCCGATCATTCCGAAGGACGCCGGCGATCGCAATCGCACCAGTCCTTTTGCCTTCACGGGCAATCGTTTCGAATTCCGCGCGGTGGGATCCGGCCAGTCGATCGCGGGACCGATGATCGCGATGAATACGATCGTGTCCGAGTCGCTCGACTTTATCGCGAGCAGACTCGAGAAAGCGGTCGGCGACGATCCGTCGAAGCTCAACGGCGCGATCCAGAAAGTGCTCGAAGAGATCATGGCTGAGAACGGTAGCGTCGTTTACAACGGCGACGGCTACACCGACGTCTGGCACAAGGAAGCGGAACGGCGCGGTCTGCCCAATCTGCGCACCTGCGTGGAGGCGATCCCGCTGCTCGGAACCAAAGAAGCGACCGAGCTCTTTTCGAAGTACGGCGTGCTGACGGAACGCGAGCTGCATAGCCGGATGGACGTGTACCTCGAGCAGTACTGCCTCGTGGTAGGGCTCGAGGCGCGGACCGTGATCGAGATGGCCAGGACGATCATCTTTCCGGCCGCGATTCGATACCAGGGCGAGCTGGCGAAGACATGCGCGAATCTGAAGGCCGTCGGTTACGTCTTCGATACCGACACACTCGATAAAGTCACCGTGCTGGTGAAGGACCTGCAAGACGGAATCGTGAAGCTCGAAGGGATGATGGCCGAGGGCGGCGGTCACAGCAAGCTCGATCACGCCAAGCATCTGTGCAACGCGGTGCTTCCTGCGATGGCGGCGGTGCGCAAGACCGCGGACATGCTCGAGGGCATCGTCGCAGATGACCTGTGGCCGTTGGCGACGTACCAGGAGATGCTGTTCATCATGTAGGTCTGCGTTCAGCGACAGGCAGCTCACACAATTTCGGCGCGGCGGTGTCAGACCGTCGCGCCGATAATTTTCGTGGCAAGTCTCGCAACTCGATGGTGCCGCAGAGCCTCAAACCTACCGGCCAGCCTTCTCTCGCGTTAAAGTAGCGGCGAAGATCACAAAATCGGAGGGACAAAATGGATTTCGCCGAAATCATTTATGAGAAGAAGGATCGCGTGGCCACGGTGACGATGAACCGGCCCGAGAAGATGAATGCGTGGACGCCGAAGATGGGCGCCGAGATGCGCACGGCGATGCTTGATGCTGAGCGCGACCCAGAGATCGGCGCGATAATCGTGACTGGCGCGGGACGTGCGTACTGCGCCGGCGCGGACATGGGCGCGCTGTCGAATATCGCGTCGGGACACGCGGGAGCGCGTACTGCTGAGGCGCCCGATGAATGGCTGGCTGCGCAGCGTGCCGACTACCGCACCTCGTACTCGTGGCCGCTGGCGCTCAGCACACCCGTGATTGGCGCGATCAACGGCGCATGCGTGGGGCTCGGATTTACGACGTGCCTCTACCAGGACATTCGCATCGCATCGGAGAACGCGCGGATGGGATTGATCTTCACGCAGCGCGGGCTCGCGATCGAACATGGCAGCAGCTGGATGCTGCCGCGAATTGTCGGCCTGGCGCGTGCGACTGAGCTGGCGATTACGGGCAGGCTGGTAGATGCGAGCGAGGCGCTCGAGATGGGGCTCGTGAACCGCGTCGTCCCGCAGGACAAGCTGATGGCGACCGTGCGCGAGATCGCGTCGGGCATCGCGGCCAAGTGCTCACCGCTCGGAGTCGCGCAGGCGAAGAAGATGATCTACCAGCATCTGTTCACCGACCTCGCCACGGCCGTGCGCGACGACGATGCGTCGATGGAGATGATGACGCGCTCTGAAGATTTCAAAGAGGGCGTGAAGGCATTCGTCGAGAAGCGCGCGCCAAAGTTCACGGGGAAATGAGGGCTCTCGGAGAGAAACAAAAAATAAAGAATCGACGAAATAAATTTCGTCATACTGTCGGAAAAAGGTAGGACGGAATTTATTCCGTCAGTCCCCGGCGCTGAGCGGAGAGCTACTTGTCGAGCGGGTGCTTGAACTTGCGATCGGGGTGACGAATCGTCAGCACCGGGCAGGGGGCTTTTAGCACGACGCGCTCGGCGACGCTGCCCATCAGGACGTGCGCCAAACCTGTGCGTCCGTGAGTGCCGAGCACGATTAGGTCGGCGTTTTCGCTCTGGGCGGTGTGCAGAATCTCCAGGAACGGCGAGCCAACCTTGAGGTGGACCTTCACCTTGAGGCCGGCTTCGCGCAGCTTGCCCGCAATCTTGTCGAGTTCCTTCTGCGCGAGCATCCGCTGCTCTTCGGCAATCCGGCCCATCGCGCCGACGTCCATCGCTGGTCCCAGCTCCGGCGTCATCATTACCGGTGCAAGCGGCTGATCGACGTGCAGCACCACGACCTCGGCCGAGTACTTGAGGGCAAGCTCCTGGGCGTAGCTCAGCGCCAGATTCGAATCTTCGGAGAAATCCGTGGCCGCTACAATTTTTGAAAAAGTTGGCACACGGAAACCATAACGCCGGGACCGCAA
Organism: uncultured delta proteobacterium; assembly: GCA_963733715.1. GTDB lineage: Bacteria > Desulfobacterota > Binatia > Binatales > Binataceae > Binatus. Next base: position 112,978 of record CAVTEN010000035.1, on the reverse strand, counting down.
TCGTGGCAAGGGACGTTTGTTCTGCGCGCGGACTCGACCCACGCGGTGGCGCTGCATTACAATTTACGCAAAATCGTGGGAAACTGAGATTCTATGCCTACCAGTCGCGGATTTGGGATTGCAGACTTCGAGCGCGCCTTCGACGAGTTCTTCGATGAACTGCTGATCGATCGATGGAAGTGCGGAACGCCCGCCGTCGAGTTCGAACGCGCGCAGGTTATCGACCATCCCGATCGTTACGAAGTGCGAGTCGCCGCGGTCGGCGTCGATCCCGCAAAGATCCAGGCCGAAGTCTCGGGTCAGCGGCTGGCGCTTCGCATGCCGGACAAACTCGGCGGCACGCTCGAAAGTTCATTTGCTTTCTCCAACTCGATCGACGGCGAAGCCTCGACCGCGAAGTGGTCTGAAGGAACACTCGTCATCACCGTGCCGAAAAAGAAGGGCCGGCGTATCGCGCTCAAGGTTTAGCGATCGCGCGCCGCGAACACCGCAGGCAAATATGACTGACAAGGGCGACCTCATCGCTACCGACGCCAGCGCCGCGCTGATTCACGTACCACCGCCGCCGGAGCTTGCCCCTTCGGAGCTCAACGGGCACGCACCGCTCGATGCAGCTGCGCTGGAGCGCGCCGCGGCGAGCGACGGCGACGGCGAGCTGTTCGGGCAGAGCCGTGCGCTCGACGCGATTCGGCTCGCGATCGGAATCGACGCGCCCGGCTACAACGTTTATGTAAGCGGCCTGCGCTCGCGTCACGAGCGCGAATCGGTCCTGCGCATCCTCAAAGAAAAAGCAGCGACGATGCCGACGCCCGGTGACTGGGTCTACGTAAATAATTTTCGCAATCCTGAATCTCCGGTCGCAATCTACCTGCAGCCGGGCCAGGGCGTGGAGCTGCGCGCGCGAATGACCGAGCTGGTCACCTTCGTGCTCGAGCAATTGCCGAAGGCGTTTCGGCGCGAGGATTTCGATCAGGAACGCGCGGCGCTGCGCGACAAGTACAACAAGCGCGCGCAGGAACTGTTCGGCAATCTCGAGGCGAAGGCGCGCGAGCGAGGATTCGCGATCCAGACTGCGCCGACCGGCCAGGTGATTTTCATCCCGCTGATCGACGGCAAGATGCCCGAGTCGCCCGAAGCGCTCAACAAGGCGATGGCGGCGAAGACCGACGCCGAGCGCGAGCAACTGACGAAAGCGCAGGGCGAGCTGCAGGACGAGCTGGCGACCTTGACGATGCGGCAGCAAGAGATGATGCGCGAGCTGATCGACGACATCCGCGCAATCGAGCGGGCGTTCGCGGCGCGTCTAATCACGCCGTCCGTCGAAGACTTAAAGCATCACTTTAACAATCCCGCGGTCGATAAATACCTCGATCAAGTTGCGGAACACATGCTCGGCAATCTCGATCGGTTTCGCGAACAGCCGCCTGAACAGGGGCAGGGTGGTCCGAGACTTCCCGGGGCCGAGGAAGCGCGATGGTTCGACTACCAGGTCAACGTGATGGTCGACAACTCGGCCACGCGCGGTGCGCCGGTCGTGGTCGAGGACGCGCCGACCTATCGCAATCTGTTCGGCACGATCGAGCGGTGGGTCGATCCGCTGGGGCGGGCGGGCACCAACTTCACGCGCATCATCGCCGGATCGTTTCTGAAATCGCACGGCGGTTTCCTGGTCTTCGACCTCGAGGACGCTGTGGTCGAGCCCGGCGTCTGGCAGACGCTCAAGCGCACTCTCAAGTCGGGGCGCATGACGATCGAGACTTTCGAGCCGCTGCCGTTTTTCTCGATGAGCGGGCTGAAGCCCGAGCCGATCGAGATTCACAACAAGCTCGTGACGCTGGGCGGCGCGTACCTTTACAACATGCTCTATTTTTACGATCCGGATTTTTCAGGACTCTTCAAAGTCAAAGCCGAGATGCGGCCGTCGGTGGCTGCCGACGGCGCGGCGGCGGCGCATTATGCCGCGCGCGTCGGAGCGCTGGCGCGCAGGGAGAATCTGCCGCCGTTCGACGCGGGCGCGCTGGCGAAGATCGTCGAATTCGGCATGCGGATGGCCGGCGACCGATCGCGAGTGCTCGCGATGCTCGAGCCGATCGACGACCTCGCGCGCGAGTCGGCGTACTTCGCGCGGAGTGAAGCTGCTCAGCGCGTGACTGCGGCGCATGTCGATCGGGCGCTCACCGAGCGGATGCTGCGGCTCAATTTTATCGAGGAGGAAATCCGCAGGCTGATCGCGGAAGGCACGCTCATCGTAAATATTCGCGGCACCAGCGTCGGGCAGATCAACGGCCTGGCTGTGCTGGACGTTGGCGGTTACAGCTTCGGGCGGCCGTCGCGCGTGACGGCGACCGTCGCGCTCGGGCAGGCGGGCGTTATCAACATCGAGCGCGAGGCCCGCATGTCGGGATCGACGCACGACAAGGGAATCATGATCCTGAGCGGATTTCTCCGCGCGCGATTCGGACAGCAGCATCCGATCGCGATGACGGCGAGCATCTGCTTCGAGCAATCGTACTCGGGAATCGATGGCGACAGCGCCAGCTCGACCGAACTGTACGCGCTGATGTCGGCGCTGTCGGGCGTTCCGATCCGGCAGGATCTCGCGGTGACGGGATCGGTCGATCAATACGGCACCGTGCAGGCGATTGGCGGCGTCAATCAGAAGGTCGAGGGCTTCTACCGCGTGTGCAAGGCGATTGGCCTGACCGGCTCGCAGGGCGTGATGGTGCCGCGGACGAACGTTGCGAACCTGATGCTCGAGCCGGAGACCACGGCCGCAATCGAGCGCGGCGAATTTCACATCTACCCGATAGATACTGTCGATCGCGGCATCGAGACTTTGACCGGCGTGCGCGCCGGAACGATCGACCAGCCCGGTACAATCAACTATCTCGTCGATCAGCGGCTCAAGAACATGGCCAACATTCTGCGCGATCGCCCGCTCGGTGAAACTCGCGTGGTGCATGAGCCTGCGCCGAATACCCCCGCACCCAAACCGCCAGCGCCGCCCGAGCCTCCGAGCTAGAGGGGCAAATCCCTGATGCCGATAGATCTGCGACTCGACCCCGCGGAGGTTGCGCTGTTCACCGATCTCTACGAGTTGACGGTCGGCGCGGCGTTCTTCGAGCATGGCTTCAACGACACGGCGTCGTTCGAAGTTGCGATGCGCCGGATGCCGCCCGGGCGCGGCTTCATGATCGCAGCGGGAATCGAACGGCTGATCGAGGCACTCGAGGAATATCGTTTCGACGCGAGCGCGATCGAGCATCTCGAATCGCTTCAGATCTTCAAGCCGGCGTTTCTGGAATTTCTATCGACGCTTCGCTTCACCGGTTCGGTCCGCGCGCTTCCCGAAGGCACGATCTATTTTCCCGGCGAACCAATTGTTGAGATCCGCGCACCGCTGATCGAAGCCCAGCTGATCGAGACGCTGGCGCTCAACCAGCTCGGCTTCGCGTCGGTCGTCGCGACCAAGGCAGCGCGATGCTTCTCGGTCGCGGGCGGCAGGCGCGTGGTGGACTTCGGTCCGCGACGCGCACAGGGTGCGGACGCGTCTCTTATCGCGGCGCGCTCGAGCTACATGGCGGGCTTTCACGGTACCGCCAACGTGCTCGCCGGCAAGCGTTACGGCATTCCGGTTTTCGGCACGATGAGTCACAGCTTCGTGATGGCGCACGAAAGCGAGCGCGACGCATTCAGCGATTTCGTCGCGAGCTTCCCGACTCTCAGCACGCTGCTGGTTGATACCTACGATACGATCCGTGGCGTCGAGGACGCCGCCACAGTCGCTGCGAAGGTTCGCGAGGCGGGCGCGAAAATCCAGGCCGTGCGGCTGGACAGCGGCGACCTTCACGACCTGAGCCGCAAGGCGCGCCGGATTCTCGATCAGGCCGGCTTCGGCGACATTGCGATCGTCGCGAGCGGCAACCTCGACGAATACCGAATCGCGGAACTCGTCGATGCGGGCGCGCCGATCGACGCGTTCGGAGTCGGCACCGCGCTCGCCGTCAGCGACGACGCGCCGTCGGCCGACTTCGTTTACAAGCTGGTCGAGTACAAGGATCGCGCGCGCCTGAAGACCTCGACTGGGAAAATTTCAACGCCGGGACGCAAGCAACTGTTCCGCGCCTACGCTCCGAGCGGATCGTTCTTTGCGGACTTGGTCGGAATTGTCGACGAGGGTACCACTACGGTCGCTCGCGAATTCAAGCCGGTACCGTCGAAAACGGTTCAGCTGATGGAGACTGTCTTCGAAAATGGCCGCCGCGTCATGCCCCGTCCTACGCTGGCCGAAGCGCGCGAGCGCGTGATGAACGGACTCAGGACCCTCGACGCCCGCTACAAGACGCTCCGACGACCCGCGGACTTTCCGGTGCGACAGACCGCGGCGCTCGGCGCGCTGGCAATCAGCGAAAAGCTGCGCGCGCAAAAACGGCAGGATTAAATCCTACAAGCCGGCGGCGACGCCGGTCACGAACGGTGTGGTTCGCTCGGGCGGTGGCGAATCGTGAAGCTTTTGCGCCGCGGCAGCGAGATGGGCGGAATCGAAAGTCACGAGTAACGGTTTGATTATGTCGAGGCGGGGATGCGAATCGGGCGTCCATCGCGTGGGCGCGGGATAATCGATCTCTGACGCAGTCGTGCGGTAGCGCTCGATCAGCGGTCGCACTCCGTCATACGAGCCGACGACGATGATGCCGATCTGGCCGCCACTGGCCGGCGCGATTTGCCAGTCTATATAGGCGTCGGGGGCAGCATCGACGAGCCAATCGCGCGGGAGGAGATCGAGGCGTTTGAGTTCAAGCGGAGAGAGCTTCGACAGATCGTGTCCGTCGGCGAGATATTTTCCCGCGGCCTCGAGGATCGTATCGAATCGCAATTCGCTGGCGCGCGCCTCGACCTGCGCCGCCGGAAGTTTGGCATAAGCGGCGAATGAATCGCCGGGGATTTTGTAAATCCACACACCTTTTTCGCTCTGACTTGCGACTCCGAGCGAGTCCAGGGTCCGCTTGAAGCTGTCGAAATTTTCTTCCTTCGGGTCCGCGATCACCGCACGGACGCCGAAGCGCGCGATGTATGCCTTCAACTGATCGCCTGATTCAGGCAGATCGATCCCGCCGTAGAAGTAGTTCGCCACCGGCATCCGAGCGAACTCGAACGGCGCGATTCCGGTCCATCCGCCGGCCATCCGGAAATACATGTCGCTTCGCAATTGCCAGTACATGCTGTTGCCCTGGGTTCCCCACGGCAGCGGCAAAATGATCTCGCGCGGTTCAAGTTCGCTTGCGCAGGTTCGGTCGGAGAAGAATGCGGGGATGTCGAGACCGTTTACCCAGAAGGATGCATGCAGATTCGGAGCGATTGATAGCAGGATGATCGCGGCCGCCGCGAATTTCGTCAATGGTCGAGCCGACCACGACGCGAACCACATCGCAACCATTATCGCCACGACCAGAAACGCGTACATCATGAAGCGCCCCGGCAGCGCGATCGGCAGAATCGGCAATCGTCCAAAAATCGCCCACGGCATCCAAATTCCCTCGTGCCCGGCGACATGCAGCGACGGACCCATCGATGCAATCAATGAGTACCGCCAAAAAAATCATCAGAAATTTTCCGACCGGCTCGCGCCAATATCGGCGCCGAAAGACCTCGACCAAGACGATCAGCGCGAGCCCCAGATACGCGCCGTTTTCATAAGCGTCGCCCTTGAACGTGCGCGTGATATCCGTGGCAAAACGCGTCGTGCCGAGCGTGACCGTCTTGGCCGGCACTACCAATGCCGCGAGGTCGGCAGAGAAATTGTTCGTCGAAAAAATTGAAGTGTGCGGAAAACCAAGCGCGAAGAGATAGTAAAGATAGGGTGAGACTGCGGCCATGGTTATCGCGTAAGCAGCGGCGAGCGGGACAATCAAACCGAGCAGTCTTGTTCTAGTGGCGCGATCGAAAATAATCATGGCGAGCAACATCGCGAACCCGCCGAAGATTGTCATGGTTGCGAAGAGTTCGATCCCGCACAGAAACTGAGTCGTCAGGATCGCGGCGATTTCGACCACGAAGCGCCGCGGCGAAATGTCGCCATCGAGCCTCCGCAGTGCGCTCAGAATCGCCAGCGGAATCGGAAAGGCAAACACCATGTGCAAATGCCCTCCGAGCAGCTGACCCAGCATGTACGGCGAAAAACCGAAGATATAGCCGCCGAGTAACGACGGCCAGAACGCGCTCCCGACGCGACGGCACAGCATGAACGTAAAAGCCGCGGCTAGTGGAAGCGCGATGACGCATAGAATGTTGTAAGCGGCCGCCTCACCGAGCGCGGGTCCTATCGGCATGACGATCCATGCTGGGATTGGTATGAACGTGGTCCACGCGAGATTGAACCCGAGCGGTGCCCACAACAGGTCGGTCAAGAATGGGTTGATACGATGTTCAAGTGCATAGCGCCACCAGCGCAAGTACCACATGAACATACCGGGGTCGCTTCCCTTTCCAATGAATGCAACACCGGTCCGGCCCGGAACACCGCGCCCAAAGACCAGGAGCGAGAACGCGAGGTAAAGCAGAAAGGCGGCGAGCGACTCGTATCGGCCGTCGGGGCGATCGGAGCGGGCCATTTATGTGTAGACGCGCGCGATGCTTATGCGCGGTGTCTTACAACCCCGAGCGTGCCGGAGGCGCTCAATGCCGTGGCGGCGGCGTGGAGGCATCGCTCGGTCGTTGGCCAGTCGATGCATGGGTCGGTGATCGACACGCCGTACTTGAGCTCGGCGCGATTCGAGCTGAGCGGCTGGCTGCCCGCTTCGATATTGCTCTCGAGCATCGCGCCCATGATTGCGTTGCTGCCGGCACATACCTGGTCGACCAGCGTCCTCAACACTTCGGGCTGTTTGGTGTAGTCCTTGCTGGTCTGCGCGTGCGAGCAATCCACCATCATGCGCGGCTCGAGCGCGGCGCTCGCGAGTATCTTGCGGCACTCCTCGATACTGCCGGCGTCGTAATTCGGCTTGCGTCCGCCGCGAAGAACGACGTGCGTATCGGGATTTCCGGAAGTGCGAATCACCGCAGACATTCCCTCTTGTGTGATGCCGAGAAAAGAATGCGGACGTCGGGCAGACTGAATCGCGTTGATCGCGACCTGCAGGTTTCCTTCGGTCGTGTTCTTGAATCCGACCGGCATCGACAGACCGCTGGCCATCTCGCGATGGGTCTGCGACTCGGTCGTGCGCGCGCCAATCGCAGCCCACGCCACCAGGTCCGCGATGTATTGCGGCGTGATCGGATCGAGCAGCTCGGTTCCCGCGGCGAGACCCAGCCGGTTTATTTCGATCAACAACCGCCGCGCGATGCGCAATCCTTCGCGCATATCGCAACTGTCGTCCATGTGCGGGTCGTTGATCAGGCCTTTCCATCCCACGGTCGTGCGCGGCTTTTCGAAGTACACGCGCATGATTATGAAGAGACGATCCGAGGTGTCGTTCTTCAGCTTCGCCAGCCGCCGCGCATAATCAATCGCCGCATCAGGATCGTGAATCGAACACGGGCCGACAATGCAGAGCATCCGGCGGTCACGCCCCGCCAGGATTTCGCGAATCGTCTCGCGCGCCTCGACCACGGTGCGCGCAATCCCCTCGTCCACCGGCATCTCGTTTTTGAGCAGATTCGGTGCGATCAAGGGTTCCGTGGCGAGGACATGAACGTCCTGAATTCGGCGCATAGGTAATGCTTATTTCTATAAGAAAGAATGCGGCTAACAAAGACGCCACCCATTCGGCATAATACCGACGGCAGAAACCGTGATGGAGCAGGGCGAACCGGTACCGATTTCCGAAGAGCGTCAGAGCGGAGAACTGCCGTCTGATGGCCGTCCGCCGCGACTCCTTCGCGTCCGGCTCTGGCAGGCAGTGGCCGGGATGTCCGTCGCAATCGCAATCGCGTCTTTTATCGTGATGTTGGAGCTGGCGGGCGCGCTCGCACGACGCACCAATTACGTGAATCGGCGAGTGGCCGCTCTGAACGCAACCGTCCGGGGTTTGCGCCATCAGACGGCGGTCGAGCAGCGCAAGCTGGGATCCGTGCGCGAACGCGCGAGCGTGGGCGAAGTGTTCGAGAAAATTCTTTTCGCCTCAGACCTGCGCACGATCAAGCTGGCCGTACCGATCGAGAAGGATCGGGCGAGAGAAAAATCGATCCCGCAATCAAGTGCGCTCGATCTTCCGGCGGGCAAACTTGCGATGAGCGAGTCGGCCGACTCCGCGATGCTGGAAGCAAGCGGGCTAAAGCCAACCGGCCCATTCCAGGTTTACCGCATCTGGTGGATGCCGAAACGCGGTGTGCCGATTTGGGCTGCGGACTTTCTGGTTGGTGACGACGGGCTCGCGATGGTGCCGGTGGACTTGCCGCCCGGACGCGAGAAAGGAATGTCGCTCGCCATCACGCTCGAAAATGAATCTTACAGCGATGCGCCTGATGGGCCGATCGCGCTCAGGGGAGAGTTTTCGCCGTTGCCGGGTCCGCACAAATCGCGGCGTTGATCGAAATCGATCAGTCGGCGCGATGAACTCGAGCAGAAGCGCAAAACCCATTGCGCCCATGCCAAGCATCTCGGTGGTTGGATCGGTGTTGTACCAGAGGTAGTAAAAGCCGAAACCGAAGGCCGCCAAGCTCAATAGTCGTCGCATCGAGGTGTCCTTTTTTCTGCCGAATTCCCTCCGAATCCCGCGCCGCTCACAAAAAGCATCAAATTATGCCTTCAAGTAGCTGCAGATTATAGTATGAACGGATTATGTAATCATAGTGTGCACCAGCGTTTTGGCGGTGGGGTCGATTTTTTTGAGTAGAGGTATTTACTTCGATCCTGAAAGTGCGTAGATTCGTGTTCGGCGGCGCTTTGCGGCGCGGCCTGTGGAAAGTTCGCTTCAGAAATCCTCACATACCCGTTGACACGGACCGGATTAGAAGAGTACTGTTTCCGTTCGCCCTGAAAAGGGTTGGTCTTTGAAAACTGAATAGTAGTGCATGCCTTAATCGGCGGCGGGGGTCCAGAAATGGACTCGATGCCCGACCGATTTCTTTGATTTAATATGCGGTCAGTCCTGCCGTTCCATGACGCGTTAGCAGCGTCTCGAACGGTGGATATACTGAGCTATAATGGAGAGTTTGATCCTGGCTCAGAACGAACGCTGGCGGCGTGCCTGAGACATGCAAGTCGTGGGAGAAAGTCGTAGCAATACGGCAAGTAAACCGGCGCACGGGTGAGTAACACGTGGACAACCTGCCTTAGAGTCTGGGATAACCCGTCGAAAGACGAGCTAATACCGGATAAGACCACGGGAAGTTCGCTTCCTGAGGTAAAAGATGGCCTCTGCTCCTGCAAGCTATCACTTTGAGAGGGGTCCGCGTCCTATCAGCTAGTTGGCGAGGTAACGGCTCACCAAGGCTAAGACGGGTAGCTGGTCTGAGAGGATGGTCAGCCACACTGGGACTGAGACACGGCCCAGAGTCCTACGGGATGCAGCAGTCAGGAATATTGCGCAATGGAGGAAACTCTGACGCAGCGACGCCGCGTGGGTGATGAAGGCCTTCGGGTCGTAAAGCCCTGTCGGAGGGGAAGAAAAGTTCGCTGGCTAATATCCAGCGGACCTTTGACGGTACCCTCAAAGGAAGCACCGGCTAACTCCGTGCCAGCAGCCGCGGTAAGACGGAGGGTGCAAGCGTTGTTCGGATTGACTGGGCGTAAAGGGCGTGTAGGCGGTTTGTCAAGTCGGGTGTGAAAGCCTGGGGCTCAGCCCCAGAAGTGCATCCGAAACTAGCGAGCTAGAGCGCGATAGAGGAGGGTGGAATTCCTGGTGTAGCGGTGAAATGCGTAGATATCAGGAGGAACACCGGCGGCGAAGGCGGCCCTCTGGATCGTTGCTGACGCTGAGACGCGAAAGCGTGGGGAGCAAACAGGATTAGATACCCTGGTAGTCCACGCCTTAAACGATGGGTACTAGGTGTTCGGGGTGTTGACCCCCTGAGTGCCGCAGTTAACGCATTAAGTACCCCGCCTGGGGACTACGGCCGCAAGGTTAAAACTCAAAGGAATTGACGGGGGCCCGCACAAGCGGTGGAGCATGCTGTTCAATTCGACGCGACGCGAAGAACCTTACCTGGGCTAGACAACGGCGGACCGCCTGAGAAATCAGGCTTTCCCTTCGGGGACTGCCGGTTCAGGTGTTGCATGGCTGTCGTCAGCTCGTGTCGTGAGATGTTGGGTTAAGTCCCGCAACGAGCGCAACCCCTGCCCTTAGTTGCCACCGGGTAATGCCGAGCACTCTATGGGGACTGCACGGGTCAACCGTGAGGAAGGCGGGGATGACGTCAAGTCATCATGGCCCTTATGTCCAGGGCTACAAGCGTGCTACAATGGATTACACAAAGGGTCGCAAACTCGCGAGAGCCAGCTAATCCCAAAAAGTAATCCTCAGTTCGGATCGGAGTCT
>CAVTEN010000035.1:0-97500 GCA_963733715.1 uncultured delta proteobacterium | reverse complement strand
CCACTATTCACTGACGGCCTTTTCCACAACGTCGGCGTATCTGCAGGCGCGGCGCTCGCGCACAAGGCAACTGCGATGCGTGCTGATAGCGACGACTCGACGCAGCTCGATCGCCTCGCGACCGATAGCGGCATGAGCGATCTCGGCCGTTATCTCGTAACCCGCAAGCCCGCCGACATTGGCGCGTTCCGCACGCCTGACCTCCGCAATCTGCTCGTGACGCAGCCGTACTTTCATGACGGATCAGCCGCGACGCTGTGGGATGTCGTCGCACATTTCAATCGCGGCGGCGTGCGCAATCCATATCTCGACCCCGCGATAGTTCCACTAGATCTTTCCAAAGCCGACGAGGATGACCTGGTCGCGTTTCTCGCCACTCTCAACAGTCCCGAATATGGCGATGCAGCAGGACTGGAATACGAGCGGCAGTTCCGATTGTCGCGTGGCGTGGCTAGCGAACGATAAGCATGATCTTGAAGACCTTGGCTGGCTTCGATCCCTTCTCCCACGGCCGCAGATAGAGCATCTCGAGCGCACCGGTCCCGGTCGCATCGATTCCGAAGTGGAAAATCTGATGCCCCGACGCACCGGGCATCGCGCTGTCGAGCGTGAACGCCGGCTCCCCGACCTGCTTGGCGAACCCGCCAGCAACGGGCTCTGCCTGCCAGGTGTATCCGGTCCCCGAAGTCGCAGGCAGTGAAATCTCCAGCGCATCGCCGCGATCGAGCGCAAACTCGCGCCCATTGTCCTCCTGCGAAATAAAAACCACGCTCGCATTCGCTTGACGTGGCATCGACAACGCGATCGCAACCAGAAGCAACAGCAAATGTGATCGGCGACTAATCATGCACCTTCGGCGTCCCGCATTCTGTCACTCGCGAAGGTTCTCCGCTATGACTTTTCGGCATGGTGACCGGATCTCATCGCAAGGTTCGCCAAACGCGCGCGCGGGAGATTGGAATTCCGTTTGACGGAGATCCCGGGCCGCTCAATGCAATCACCGACGTTGCCGGGGTCGAGGTTGGTCACACCACGATCATTCGCGGCAACGGCAAGCTTGTCGTGGGCGCGGGCCGGTTCGCACCGGCGTCACCGCGATTCTGCCGCGCGGAAGGCGCGACGCATCTCCGGCCTTCGCCGGATATTTCTCGCTCAACGGCAACGGCGAGATGACCGGCACGGCGTGGATCGAGGAGTCGGGCCTGCTGACGACGCCGATCATGATCACCAACACTCACAGCGTTGGCGTTGTGCGCGACGCGGTAATCGCGTGGCAGGTGCGACATCGCAAGATGACGCAGCCGTGGTCGCTGCCAGTCGTCGCCGAGACCTACGACGGGTTGCTCAACGACATCGACGGATTCCACGTCACCGCCGATCATGCGTGGGCCGCCCTTACGAGTGCGCGCGGCGGACGCGTGGTCGAAGGATGCGTCGGCGGTGGCACGGGAATGATCGGTTACGGATGGAAGGGCGGAATTGGCACCGCGTCGCGACGGCTCGATCGCAAATCCGGCGGCTACACGTTGGGAGTCCTGGTCCAACTCAACTGCGGACGTCTCAACGAGTTGACAGTTGCCGGCGTCCCGGTCGGCAAAGAGCTCCGCCCCGGCCATGACCCGTTCAGCACGCAGGAACTCGGATCGATCATCATCGTCGCGGCTACCGATGCGCCGCTGATGCCGCATCAACTCAAACGAATTGCGCGGCGCCTCGCGATGGGCTTGGCGCGCACCGGCAGCGTGTCCGGCAACGGCTCAGGCGATCTGTTCATCGCGTTCTCGACAGCCAACGCCCTAGGCGGGAAACGCTCCGACGTCGAGACCATGAAGATGCTCCGAAACTCGCGGATGGATCCGCTTTTCACCGCGGCCGTCCAGGCGACCGAAGAAGCGATAGTCAACGCGCTCGTTGCAGCCCGCACGATGGTCGGAATCAACGGCCATCGCGTCGAGGCCATCCCGCACGATCGCCTCGCCGACGTGATGCGCAAATACGGCCGATGATATTTGCCTCGGCTGCGATCGCAAAATATTGTTCAGCATTGTGGCCTCGGCCAATCAAATGAAGCGCTTCTCAGATGCGGGCGAGTTCCTCGAGCTCGTTCAGCCGTTTCTCTTGAAGCGCGAGGCTGAGCATTGCTTGATCCTCGGGCTGCTCGATGGGCTTCGGGCAGGCGAGCAATGGGGGACAGAGCCGCCTCTGATGACGTTGGTTGAAAATCATGATGAGGTTGCGGCCGTTGTTCTGATGACGCCGCCGCACAATCTCATCGTTTCGTGGACGGCCGACGATTCCACTCTCGACGCGATTGCTCGCGAACTTCACGCAAAGGCGGAGGCGGTTCCCGGCGTCAATAGTTCTGCTGACATCGCGCGGAAGTTTGCGCTGAAGTGGTCGGAACTCTCAGGGCATACCGTCCGCATCCAGATGGCGCAGCGGATTTACCAGTTGAGCCGAGTCACAAACGAAACGAGAGCGGCGGGCCGTCTCCGCGAACCCAATCAATCTGATGACGCATTGCTGCGCGAATGGCGCGCCGCTTTTTCGATTGATGCCGAGGGCATGGATCCCGGCCAGGCCCGAGAAGCCGCGGCTCTGCCATTGCCGAAGTCGAGACGGCTACTCCTGTGGGAGGTCGAAGGAACCGTAGTCTCGATGGCGGGATTCGCGGGCCCGACGCCAAACGGCATCCGCGTGGCCTGGGTCTACACGCCACCTGATAATCGGGGCAAAGGATTTGCCGGCGCATGCGTCGCAGCGCTCAGCCAGAAGCTGCTCGATGAAGGCCGCAAGTTCTGCTTTCTGTACACCGACCTCGCCAACCCGATCTCGAATCACGTCTATCTGAAGATCGGCTACGAACCAGTCACCGACGCCACCGTCTATTCGTTCTCGTAGGAAGGTCCGACTATGAACGCGAAACAGCTATTCAGTTCGTTGGTTGGAATCATTCTCCTGCTGGCTCTCAGTTCGGGAGCGCGTGCCGAGTCTCCGACCAAGTCGAGTGCGTCACCTGATCGAGTACGCAGCTTCAATTTCATCTATCACGCGGATATCCCGGTCTCGAATCCGGCGGCGAAGAAGTTCGAAGCATGGATTCCGCTTCCTCGCGACGACGCTTTCCAACAGATTCGCGATCTCAAGATCGAGACGCCGGTGCATTTCGAAATCGTTGACCAGGGTTCGAACGGAAATCGCATCGCGCACCTCGAGGCCGCCGCACCTTTGCCGACTTCGGTGCCCGTCACCATGACCTTCGCGATAACTCGGCGCGAGGAGGCCGCCAACATGGTTGCGGCTGCGCGCGATTTTCCTGAGCCGACCGACGGACCTTTCGCTGCGTACCTCGGACCCAATCGCCTTGTGCCGTTGACGGGCAGAATCGCGCAGGTCAGTGCGAACCTCGCCGAGACCGATGTGTCGCCGCTTCAACAGGCGCGCGTCGATTACGAGTATGTGACTTCGATCATGAAGTACGACAAGAGCGGTACCGGATGGGGCCGTGGCGACGCGCTCTACGCATGCGACGTCCGGCGCGGCAACTGCACCGACTTCCATTCGCTGTTCATCGGGCTCGCGCGCGCCCGCGGAATCCCGGCGCGATTCACGATTGGTTTTCCAGATTGGCTCGGCGAAGTCCGGCGACGTGTCCGGCTACCACTGCTGGGCGGAATTCTACTCGGGCGGAGTATGGGTGCCGGTCGATGCGTCCGAAGCGTCGAAGCATCCCGACCGCCACGACTACTACTTCGGGCATCTCGATGCGGCCCGCGTCGCATTCACGATGGGCCGCGACCTGGTGCTGAAGCCTGCGCAGCAGGGAGAGCCGCTCAACTATCTGATTTATCCTTACGCCGAGATCGACGGAGCAGCGGTGCCGCAGAAGGAAATCAAGACGAAGTTTTCTTACGCGGACACGGCGCGTGACGCGGCAACGAGAGAGCTTAGAACATCGCGAACTGGGCGTTCTTGTCGACGTTCACTTTCATCGCGCTGGCGCTGGAGCTGACGACGCGACACGCGATTGAATCGCCGTTCTTGCACGCATTGTCGGCCACGTCGGTCTGCTTTTTCGGCCACACCAAGAGCGAGAGCGATTCGCAATCGTTGGCGTTGTCCGCCTTGCATGACGCGTAGAGATTCGCGTACTTCTCGCCGAGGCGATTGCATACCGCAGCGTCGCCCCCGTCGCATGCGACCGCGTCGAGCGCCTGGCAGGCTGCCTCGTCGTTAGCCCGACACTTTTGCGAGAGCTGCTTGCTGGCCTGCGCCTGGAATTCCGGAACGTAGTCGGTGCATAGGCGCGCGGGCGCCTCGCAACTCGACTGGAGCATCGCGACGCAAGCGTCAGTTTCGTTTTGCGCGCATCGGTCGGCGTTGGTCTGGTAGAGCCGATAGACGACCGACTCGCCGTACGACATGCATCCAGCAAGCGAGCACGCCGCCGCCGCGACAACCGCGAGCGCAAAAGCACCTCGGCAATTTGGAAACCAATTGCGCACAATCTAAAGACGACGGGCGCTGCCGAATGTTTCAAAAGGGCGAAAAAACGATGAAAAAAGGCAGCCCTCGCGGACTGCCTTGTCATTCGAAACAGGAAAGCAATTAGTGTTTCGTCTCGATTCGCCTGCCGTACGTAACTTCCCCCTTGTCTACGCGCAAGCTGAAACCACAATCGGGATTCGTGCAAACCCATGCCTTGAACAACACCGAAGCGCCTTCCTGTCCGTAGTCCGACAGGGGAATCAACGCGCCCGCGTTACACTTTTGGCACTTCGGCCACTCCATCATCCGCGCCTCCTTTCAGCCGACCCGAACCGCATCGTCCGTGCCTGAAATTATCCGACCATCAAATCTAAAGCAACGTGCCGCGAAGCCGTCCTGAAGCTTGCCGAAACGCGTTCTGAAACGACGCCTGATGTGCGGGCAGGTGACTTCTACTTGAGCGCGCGGACCGAAAAGCCGCGATCGTTGCAGCACAGCAGCGAGCGCTTGCCGTCGAGCACGGTCTCGAGCACGACCTCGCGGCCCCATAGCCGTTGCAGGTAGTTGAGGCTCTTCTCGGCGTACTCGATATGCAGATCGCGGCCGTCGTGATCGTGCTTGACGTAGAGCGTGCGGTTCTGGCCGAAGTCGGCGTCGTCGACCTTCAGGACTGGTATCGAGTTGGTGCCGACGTTCTTGATCAGCGTCGCCTTGACGTCCTTCCATCCGTCGTCGTCCGCCACTTTGCTGACGACCAGCTCCTCGCCGCGCGCCTCGTATTCGAAAATATCCATCTCGCGCATGAGATCTTCGGTCAGATACCGGCGCAGGAACGACGCGTCGCGCTCGACCTCGCGAACCTCGAAGATTTTCTCGTTGCCGGATTTCGTGGGCTTGCCGTCGCGCTTGATTTCCTCGGCGGTCGGATTCGTGTAGCGGCGATAGATGTCTTCCCAAAGCTTGAGGCCCAGGTGGTACGGGTTGATCTGGCCGGGAATCGGGCGAACGACCTGGTTGTGATTGACGATGAATTCGAGATGCAGCCCCTGGTCGAGGTCGAGCGATTCCAGGATTTTCTTGTGCCAGTAACTCGCCCATCCCTCGTTCATGATCTTCGTCTCCATCATCGAGATGAAGTACTTGGCTTCCTGATCGACGATGGTGAGCAGATCTTTTTCGAAGTCGGCGAGGAACGGATTGTGATCGCGGATGAAGAGCAGGATGTCTTCGTCGGGCTCGAGCGGGACTTTGTGGAAGTCGGGAACTTCGACGGTCTTGCGCGCGTGGATTTTCTGGAACGGATCGGGCTGCCCCTGCGCGGTATCTTCGGCGCGGGCCATCTGCTCGAACGGCGAGAGCTTCTTGATCGCAAAATTTCGCCGGCACTGCCATGACAGCGCATGCGCCGCGTCCAGAATACGCTCGACCTTCTCGACGCCGATCGAAGGATCCTCGACGTAGCGCCGCACGCGCATCGCCGCCGCCTTGAAACTCTCAATAGTCAGCTCGGCGCGCGTCGCCGACTTGAAGGTGAAATTGTTTTTGAAAAAGTCGTTGTGCCCGTAGACGTGCGCGATGGTCAGGATGTGCAGCAGCAGCGAATTGTCGCGCATCAGGTACGCGATCGCGGGATTCGAGTTGATCACCATCTCGTACGGCAGCCCGCTGACGCCGTGATCGTAAAGCGTCTTGAGCTTTTCGTACGACTTGCCGTACGACCAATGCGGGTAATGCGACGGCATGCCGGAGTACGCCATGTAGCCGAGCATCCCGTTGTGATCGCAAAGCTCGAACTCCTGCGGATAGCAGTCGAGCCCGAACTCGGCGACCTTGTCGCGAATCTTGCGATCCCATTCGACGAGGTCGCGCAGATCCCAGGTCGCGATGCGCGGCGACGTGCCCGCAACGCGGAGTGGCGCTCATGCTTCCTTCACCCTGTCCTTGGCCAGGAACGCTTTGAACGACGGCCAGATGTCTTCCTTGCGCTCGATCAGCACGGTGTGAAAATTCGGCGCCTGGATTCGGCGGAACACGTTGAGCATCGAGGATTCGTAGTAGCGCGAGCCCAGCGGCTTGATCTCGCCGTAGCCGAACAGGTTGCAAATCTCGGCCAGCTCTTCGGCGTCCTTGAGCGCGGCGGGATTGTCGGAATCGAAGTTGTCGCCGTCGGAGCAATGGAACGCGTACAGGTTCCACAGCGACGGATGGTATCGCTCGGCGATTATCTCCAGCGCCTTGGCGTAGCCCGACGAGATGAAGGTGCCGCCCGATTCGCCCTTGTGAAAAAATTCTTCCTCGGTGACCTCGCTGGCCTCCGTATGATGCGCGATGAAAACGATTTCGACGTTGCGGTAGCGGGTCGAGATGAACTGGTAGAGCAGGAAGAAGAAACTGCGCGCGAGGTACTTCTTCATCGTGTCCATCGAGCCCGACGTATCCATGATGCAGATGACCGCGGCGTTCGATTCTTCCTTGGTGTCGATCTCGACGTGCTTGTAGCGCAGGTCGTTCTGATGGAACGGGTACCGGTGACGAACGCGCTGAAATGCTGCCGTCGCGGGCGAAGGCGCGAGGCGCCTCTTCGTCGAGCGACGCCTTGTCCAGTGTGCCTTCCTCGAGCGCGATCTCATCGAGCGCACCTTCGACGTCGGCATCGGCGCCAATCTCGCGGTCGGCTTTCGATTCTTCCAGTGCGCGCGCGACGGCGTCGTTGCGCTTCTCGGACGCGAGCATGCGCATCACGCGCTGCTTGGCAGTGCGCCGTTTGTCGAGCCTGATGCGGATGCCGACCTTGCGGTATCCTTTGCGCCGCGACGAGTAGTCGGACTGGATTTCGCGCAGCGCACGCCGTTCGAGGTTGGGCAGTTCGAGATCCTCGAACATGATCTCGATCAATTCCTCGAGCGTGACGTCGGTCTCGTAGTAGTCGACGCCGGGACGGTCGCCGGCGTGCTCGTCGCCTTTGCCGGGGCCGTCCTTGCCGGTCTTGCCGACGACTTGCCCGGGGCGAGAGTCGCCGTCGCCCTGCGACGCGCCGGGCGAGTTGTCGCCGAACACGAACCGGTATTCCTTGATTCCGCGCAGCGGAACCTTGATGACGCGGTCCTTGTTTTTGCCGATGATCGATTCTTCGGCGATGATGTCGGCGATATTCTCGCGAATCGATTCGCGAACTTTCTGCCGATGCCGCAGCCGGTCACCCGCCGAGCGATCAGATCGCTCAGCGTCAGAGACCCGGTACTCGCGAAAGATAGTATCGCCGCTCATCGGCCGCTCATCCGCGCGCGCTCAATCCTTCCACAGGTTGTTTGCCGCGTACTTCAGCGACGACATCTACGCACGATTCGCAGTAGCCGTTCTCGAGCAGGTTTTTCACCATCGAGCTGTACTTTTCGCCCTGCTCCTCGTCGCGGGTGCGTGCCTTGGTGATGATGCGTGAAATGTCGCGCACGGACGTCATCAGCTTTTTCTCGATCGCTTCCTTCAGCGGCTCGTAGCTCTTGTAGCTGATCTTTTCGCCGCGCCGCGAGGTTGCCCACAGGTACGCGATCACTTCCTGGCGGAATCCGTCGGCCGCCGATCCGATGATCGCGATTTGCTCCTCGATCGATTTCAGGAAGCCCTCGTCCGGCGACAGTTCCTCGTTGGTGTTGCGGTCGCGCACGCGAGTCTTGTTGACGTATGCCTCGGCGTGATCGAGGTAGTTCTGGAACAGCGACTCCGCCTGCTCCTGGTACGAGTACACGAACGCGCGCGTGATCTCTTTTTCCAGCAGGTCGAGATATTCCTTGTGCAGCGTGTCCTGCAGGAACTCGAGGTACTGCTTGCGCGTGTCGTCGGGCAGGTCGCCCTCTTTGGTCATCGAGATGAGCGCCTCGCGCACGTTGATCGGATTGATGCAGTTGCCGGTGACGTTGTCCGACAGCGCGTTGTCGAGCGCCTTCATGATGAAGCGGGTCGAAATCCCCGACATGCCCTCGCGCTTGGTGTCTTCCTTCAGCTCCTGCACGTCGATCTTCTTGGTTCGTCCCTTCTCCACCACTTCTTCGCCGTTGTAGAGCCGCAGCTTGGTCATCAGATCGCACTTCGAAGTCGGCTCGAGCCGCGACAGGATCGCGTACATCGAGGCGAGTTCGAGCGTGTGCGGCGCGACGTGCGCGCGGAAATCGGAGTTCTTGATGATCTTCTGGTAGATCTTGACCTCTTCCGACAGGCGCAGGTTGTACGGCACTTTCACGACGACGATACGATCGAGGATCGCCTCGTTGGTGTGATCGGCCTTGAACTTCTGCCACTCGGCCTCGTTCGAATGCGCGACGATGCAGGTGTCGACGTAGACCATCCCGTGCCGGCCGGGCGCCGGAATCACTTTTTCCTGCGTCGCGGTGATCATCGCGTGCAGGTACTCGGTCTCGTTCTTGAAAACTTCGATGAACTCGACGATTCCGCGGTTGCCGACGTTGAGCGCGCCGTTCAGTTCGAGCACGCGCGGGTCGCCCTCGGAATATTGATCGAGCTTCGAGATATCTTCCGATCCAATCAGCACCGAAGTGTCCTGGTTGTTCGGATCGACCGGCGGCACCACGCCGACGCCGACGCGGTTGCGCTTGGAGAAGTTGCGCGCGGCGACCGGAAATTCTTCGTAGCGATTATTGAACTCGGACTTGAGCCGATAGCGGCACACGGGGCAGAGGTCGCCCTCGATATGCACCCCGAGCATCTTCTCGAACTCGCGCCGCAGATGGCGCGGGACGAGATGCAGCGGCTCCTCGTTCATCGGGCATCCTTCGATCGCGTAGATCAGCCCGACCTGCTCGAGGCCCGCGCTGGATCCGCTCGACCAGCGAACTCTTGCCCGAACCCACCGGGCCCATCAGGTAGAGGACCTGGCGGCTCTCTTCGCCCTTGAGCGACGCCGAATGGAAATAGCGGACGATCTGCGCGATGGTGCGCTCGATTCCGAAAAATTCCTCCGAGAAGAAATCGAACACCTTCAGCGGCTCATCCTTGAAAAGCCGCTTGGTGCGCGGATCGTCGGTGTCCGACAGCGGATGAAGACCTATCGAGATAATCAGGTCGTAGATCCGCGCGTGCGCGAGCTTGGTCATGATCGGGTCGGCTTTCACGACCTCGAGATATTCGAGCAAAGTGCCGCGCCACTGCTTCGACTCGCGTGCAGCGCGGTCTTCTTTGATCACTCGCTCGAAGTTATTGAGATCCGCCATCGGCTATCTCCTTCGGGTTCGGGTTATAGAATTTTGGACAGGAATACTGCCTGGGAGAGCGGGTACTGGTCGGGCCGTACTATTTCTGGAGCCCATCCTGAAAGCGAGTATATCGGAGCCGGTGATTTGCAACAAGCAAGGTAGGTGCAAACTAACGCACAGAGACACATTGAATGTTAATAGACTTGCAGCCGACTGAAATCAGCATCACTCGAATAACCGTTCGGACACCGGCACCGTGTCGCCGAGCACGATACGCCCGCGATCGTTTCGCACCGTCGCGGCGAAGACGGTGTCGTCGTGCGCGAACGACAGCCACCATCGCTTCTCCGCGGCGAGGCCGAGGTAGTGCGCCTTCTGTTCCATCGTGCGGAGCGCGTCGAGATCGTACGCCTGGTTCCATGGGCCGCGAATATGCGAGCGCGTCGGCACGATATCGGCGAGATGCATGAAGCATTCGCCGCCGTCGCTGACGATGGCAGCCTGATGATCCCGCGTATGGCCGCCGGTGACGACGGCGCGCACGCCAGCGACGACGTCGGTGTCGCCGTCGATTGCTTCGAGCATCGAGCGCACCGGCGCGAGAATTTCCTCGGCATGACGATACGCCGCGCGAAGCCGTTCGTTGCGCGGATTGTCGGCGATTTCGAGCTCGCCGCGTTGCACGAAAATTCGCGCGCGCGGAAACGCGGCCTCGAACGCGCCGGAATCGCGCCGCCGCACGATCCCGCCGCAATGATCGAAATGCAGATGCGATACGATCAGATGCGTGATGTCGCCCGGCTCCATCCCCAGCGCCTTCAGATGCTGCGGGAGCCATCCGTCGCCATGATCGAAGATCTTGCGCTCGACGTCGCTCAGCCGATTGCCGATTCCCGTATCGACCAGGATAGCGTCGCTGCCCTTCATTATAAGCGGGCACGTCAGGTTGAGGCGGATACGGTTGCGCTCGTCGGGCGGATGGTTGCCCTTCCAGAGTTCGCGCGGCACGACGCCGAACATGCATCCGCCGTCGTTGCGCCATAGCCCGTCGGCCAGGAACGCGACGGTGAACGCGCCGATTTTGATTTGTGGAGGTGTCTCAGCCATCGCGCGTGCTCAACTTCCGATCAATCACGTTCCGAGGATCAACGCGATTTAGGTTGAAAGTGCAAGAGTGCTGTGATCGATGGTGGAGCGCTGCGCGATTTCAGAAACCGGAACCGGCGGCGCGTACGCGCCGCTGTCCGAGGCCCATTCCTCCCGTCGCTACGCTCCCGTCGTCAGGGTGACAGAGGTGGGCGCCGCGCTTTTAGTGAGTGTAGAGGATTAATGGTGGAGCGCTGCGCGATTTTGGAACCGGAACCGGCGGCGCGTACGCGCCGCTGTCCGAGGCCCATTCCTCCCGTCGCTGACGCTCCCGTCGTCAGGGTGACAAGAGTGGAGCGTCGCGCTTTTGGGTTGTCGGGGAGACAGAGTGGGCGCGTCGCGTTCTCGGGTTGTTAGGGTGACAGAGGGAGCGCGATGATCGCCTGGGTGATACGGGGGCCATCTGCTAGCGGTGCGCTACGTTTGCGATGCGCTTGAATTCGTCGAGGTGTGAGGCGTTGCACCATGGCTGGCCGGCGATGCGGCCGAATTCGCGGTCTTCGCAATGCATCGTGTCGCCCTCCACGCGGCAGGAAAATTCGTGAGTCTCGTCGATCGCCGTAGGATTCGAGAACAGGAGTCCGAAAAAGCTGCCGCCTTGTTCCTTATGATGGAGCAGGAACCGCATCCGCATCGAAGCAACGCCGTCGGTCGAAACCAATTCGAGGCGCGACCATTGTTCGGTTTGGGTTCCATAGAGGCCCGGCGTCAGGCGCAGCGACGAAAAGCTCGGGACATATTTTCCGTCCGCGCCGCGCTGGTAGCAGAAGCGTCCCGAGTCGTGCGTGTAGAGGCATCCTTCGGGCGCGCCGGGCTGCAGCCGGACGGGACCGTTCTGCTGATCGTTCACCAGCTCCCAGCATCCGTTGAACACACTCGGCAGCTTGACGGAGTTTTGGTTAGCGGGTGGAATCTCGCGCGTGGCGAGGTTGGGTTCGACCTGGATCTGATTGTCGAGCGCCAAATTCTGCAAGCCGAGAAACTTGAGCGCCTTGCGCTCGGCGTCCTCGCGGCCGAACTCGGATGCGACCTGCCCCGACAGTGTAAGAGATGCGGGCGCTCCCGACGGGTCGCGGAAAACCTTGGCGGTGACGAAGGGCAGGCGATGCGAATGCAAGTAGTCGGTCGCACCGCGCGAGCGGGCCGCATCGAGCATCGATTGCGCGGGGAGAGTCAGCGCGCTCGACGCGGGCGGCGGCTGTTGCGGGATTTGCAATTCATTTTTCCCGGCAGGCGTGGGCATTGCGGGAGCGGGCTGCATCGGAATTTGCATCGGTGCCTGGTTCGGCGCCGGTGAATTGCCCGACGTGGCGTCGGTCACCAGCACATTCGCCAGGAGCAATATCGCCGCGAGCAGCGGTCCGATTCGCTTGCCTGTGCCGGAATGGCGCATCACGTCATGACCCCATCAGCCAGGTTCCAAGTATCAGCGCGATACCGCCCATTGCGACAATTGCGATGTGCGCGCGTACCATCCGAGTCATCGCGCCCGGTACGGCGTCGGCACGTTCGCGCGCGACAGCCGCTTTGATTACGGCGCCGATTCTCATCGACCACGTCATCACCATGATCATAATGATGAACAATGCGATCTTGATCGCGAGCACGGTCATGAAGGCAGTCGAGAAGACGAAGCGTCGCGCAACGCCTGCGGTCATTAGGTTGATGAATCCGGTGACGAGCAGGACGATCGCGGCGACGAGGCCGAGCAGGTCGATTTTGGGCGCCGCGTTGGTCGCGAAATTGCGCTGATCGACGCTGCCTGCTGAAAGCGCGAGTCCCGCGATAACGAAGCATGCGCACGCGCCGACCCAGATAGCGCCGGCAGCAGCATGGGTCCAGAGAATCAGGGAAGGGAACAATCAGATCTCATCCGTTGCTTCCCCTCTCCCTGCAAGGGAGAGGATGAAGGTGAGGGTCCTTATTCAGCGCGCATTTTTTTGCGCGCGATTCAAGATTCCGCGGAATGCGTCATACAGAGATGACCCTTGCATAACTTCCCGCACGCCTTCAAATACGACGTGTAGGTCTGCTCGTTCCAGAGGCAGAATCGTGAATCGCGCGAGGCGCGCTGTAATCGGACCCTCACCTTGATCCTCTCCCATCCTGGGAGAGGGGAAGACGCGGACGGTATGCATGCGTTGGCGGGTTTCAGTGTTTTGGGCTAACTAGGATTTTTGCGGAGGTGAATTTGATGCTCAATCCGTACATCGAGGCTCATGAAGTGCGCGACTTGATCCTTAAGAAGGAAATCAAGCCGCGGGAGGTTGCTGAATTTTTTATTGCGCGCGTGCAGAAGCTTAATCCGAAGCTCGGGGCGTTTATGACTATTACGCCGGAGCGCGCGATCGCCGACGCTGAGCGGATTGAGAAGATGAGCGATGCGGAGCGGCATCGCGCGCCGATGTTTGGGGTGCCGTACTCGATCAAGGACCTCAACTGGACCAAAGATATCCCGACTTCGATGGGGTCGAAGAATTACGAGAACTTCATGCCGCCCGCGGACGATGAAATCGTCATCAGGATGCGCAATGCTGGCGGAATTCTGCTTGGCAAGACCACCACGCCCGAGTTCGGCGCGCGTCCGACGACCGAGGGCGGACACTGTCCGCCCGCGCGCAATCCATGGAACCTCGAGCATACGGCGGGCGGGTCGAGCGGCGGCGCCGGCAGCGCAGTCGCGGCAGGACTCGGACCGCTCGCGCAGGGCAGCGACGGCGGCGGATCGATTCGAATTCCCTCGGCATGCTGCGGCGTGGTCGGAATCAAACCGTCGCGCGGGCGTATCTCGTTGTCGCCGGTGGCGGGCGAGGCGTGGGCGGGATTCGCGACATTCGGACCGATGGCGCGATCGGTGCGCGACGTCGCCACGATGCTCGATGTGATGCACGGGCCGGTGGTCGGTGATCCGTACTGGGCGCCGGAACCTGTGACGTCGTTCAAGGCCGCGGTCGAAATTGCGCCGCGTCATCTGCGAATCGGGATGATCTCGAAAACCTCGCTGGCGAAAGTCGATCCGGAGACGATCGACGCGCTCGATTCCGCGGCGAAGCTGTTCGAGGAGATGGGCCATCGCGTCGAGCCGATCAGCACCGACCCGGGCGGGCGCATGCGCGATATCGTGATGTCACTGATATGCGCGGGCGTGGCGTCGACGCCGGTCAAGGATATCAATCTGGTCGATCCGGTGGTGCGCGCGCTGTGGGAGGCCGGGCAGAAAATCACGGCGGTGGAGTACATTGCGAACGTCACGCAGATGCACAACGTCTCGCGTGAGATCGTGCAGGAGCTCGCGCCGTACGATGCCGTTATCTCGCCGGTCACGAGCAGGCCCGCGGTGAAGCTCGGCACGTTGCCGTCGCATCCGAGCAAATACCTGGACGAGCTGCCCGAATGGATTCCGTTTACGTTCCCGTTCAACGCAACGGGGCAACCGGCGTTCTCGGTGCCGAATGGGTTCAGCAAGTCGGGGCTGCCGCTCGCGATGCAAATTGTCGGTCGTCAGGCGGACGAGGTGACGATCATTGGGCTTGCGGCGCAATTCGAAAAGGCGCGGCCGTGGAAGGACAAACATCCGCCGATCGATTAGTGAGGACTAACTTTCGTTGAAATGGGTGCGCTCGCACACGACCTCTCCCCTAACCCCTCTCCCTTCAGGAGAGGGGAACAAGGTCGCGTTTTGGCTCACCAGGTTTTTGTTGGGAGGTGAAGGCGATGCTCGATCCATTTATCGAAGCTTGGGATTTGCGCGAGCTGGTGCTCAAGAAGGAAGTGAAGCCGCGCGAGGTGGCGGAGTTTTTTCTGAAGCGCGTCGAGGAGCTGAATCCGAAGCTGGGGGCGTTCATTACGGTTACTGCGGAGCGCGCGATGGCCGATGCGGCGCGGCTCGAGAAGATGAATACTTCGGATGCGGTCAAGCTGCCGCTGTTTGGCGTCGCTTATTCGCTTAAGGATCTGCTGTGGACGAAGGATATCCGCACTACTTTCGGATCGAAGAACTACGAGAACTGGCATGCGCCTGCTGACGCGGAACTTGCGGTGCGGCTCGCGAATGCCGGCGGAATCCTGCTGGGGAAAACGTCGACGCCGGAATTTGGATTGCGGCCGACGACTGAGGGCGGGCTTTGCCCGCCGGCGCGAAATCCATGGAACCTCGAGCATACTGCAGGCGGATCCAGCGGTGGAGCGGCGTCGGCGGTCGCCGCGGGATTGCATCCTGTCGCGCAGGGCAGCGACGGCGGAGGATCGGTGCGGATACCGGCGGCGTGCTGCGGGCTGGTCGGAATCAAGCCGTCGCGCGGGAGAATCACGCGGGCGCCGTCGGAGGGCGAATCATGGGGCGGGCTCTCGACCACGGGTCCGATTGCGCGCACGGTGCGCGACGCGGCGCTGATGCTCGATGCGATGGCGGGGATGATGCCGGGCGATCCCTACGCGGCGCGGCCGCATACGCGTCCGTTCGTCGAGGAAGTTTCGGCGCATCCGAAAAAACTGCGGCTGGCGCTTATCAATAAGAGCGCTCTCGGCACGGTCGACGCCGAAACGCTCGTGGCGCTCGAGTCTGCATGCGGTGTGCTGCGTGATATGGGGCACAGCATCGAGCCGATAACGCTCGATCCCGGCGCGATGCTGGGGAAATTTGCGCGCGTGATTGTCGGCGCGTCGGTGTCGGCGCTGAATATTCCGAATCCTGACCTGCTCGATCCGGTTGTGCGCGGGAGCTTTGAGTGGGGCGCGAAAATTTCCGCCGCGGATTACATCCGTGCGGTCACCGGGATGCACAACACGTCGCGGGAGATCATCCACACGCTCATGCCTTACGACGCGCTGATCGCGCCGACGCTCACGCGGCTGGCGGTCCGTATCGGCACGTTGGCGTCGAACCCGGCGACGGGTGCGGACGAAATTTATGCCTGGATCGCGTTTACGTTCCCGTTCAACTCGACCGGGCAGCCGGCGATCTCGATTCCCAATGGCTTCAGCAAGGCAGGATTGCCGCTCGCGCTTCAAATTGTCGGACGTCCTGGCGATGAAGCGGGGATAATCGCGTTGGCGGCAGAGTTCGAACGCACGCGCCCGTGGAAGGACAGGCATCCGCAACCTCTCCCCTAGCCCCTCTCCCTTCAGGAGAGGGGAAGAGAATCTCCGCTAGCCCGTCTCCTTTCAGGAGATGCAAAGGGAATTTGAGGCGCGTTCATTTGTACCGGGATGGCCATTGCTTCCTGCGACACGCTTGAGCATCATAGCGGGCCATCGGGGTTCCTGAGGGCGCTGCTCGACGCCTGTTAACGAGCGGTTAGCATACTATTAGTGAGCTTTTGCCAGCTGGACTCTGGTCTCTGGTGCAAATCTTGCTGTTACGGCGTGATCACTTCCGGTTCTCGACTTCAGAGCGGGGAAAGATGGGGAGTAATGGGGAGAATCTATGAATTATAAGACGAAGGGGGCAGCGCTGGTTGCTTGCATGCTTGCGATTAGTGTTGCGTCGATGCCACAAAAGGCGTGCGCGCAGCTGATGTGCTCTACCAATCCTCAGCAAACGGCCCAGCAGCGGCCGATTTGGCTCGGAACTTCGGGCGGAAATATCCAGTCGCTCATCAGGAAGAAAGGCAATAACAAGCTGATTGGTTGTTTCAGTGGGACGCTGGGGTCGATGGTCGAGGACGCAACCGACACTGAATACATCCTGAGCAATAATCATGTGCTCGCGGACCAAAATGCGGCCAAACCGGGCCAGCTTATCGTGCAGCCCGGCCTGGTGGACGTCGAATGTGTGAGATCGCAGAGCAACGCGGTCGCAACCTTCAGCAGGGCCATCAAGCTCAGGTTCGGAGGTCACAAGAACTTCGTCGATGCGGCGCTCGCGGCGGTTGAGCCTGGACAGGTGAGTCCCAGCATCTTGTTTATAGGGCCGATCTCGAGCGACGTTGACAGTGACCCGACGATCGGGATGCCGGTGCAGAAAATGGGCCGCACGACCTGCCTCACGACCGGAGTGATTGCGGTGCTCGATGCCAATTTGAAGGTAAATTACTCCGATACGAAAAAGCCGCATGTGGCCACCTTCATTAACCAGATTGCGGTAACTGGCAGCCTTAAGACTCCTACGTTCGGCGGGCCTGGCGACTCCGGCTCGTTGATCGTCACCAGTGATGCTTGCCCGTTGGCGGTTGCCCTGCTGTTTGCGGGGTCCAGTAACGGAGGCTTGACCTTCGCCAATCCAATTACCGAAGTGCTGAGCCGGTTGAGTGTTTCGATGGTGGGCACCTGCAGCGAGGATGTCGCGTCCGAGGGAACTGGCGCCGATGTTTTGGCGGCGAATATTGGTGTGCCGAAGAAGTCGAGGCGCCGGCCAAGGCGGTTCGCGACCGGCATGAGAGTCAGCTTATGAGCGTCCCGGGTGCGGTCGGCAGTGGAATCGCGGCGGGCGATCAACCAGGTCAGGCCGCGATAGAAATTTTCGTCACAAAGATGACGCCGCAGGCACAAGCCGCTGCGCCGACAGAAGTCGAAGGGACGCCGGTCAAAGTGATCGAAAGCGGCGAAATCGTAGCCTACTAACTCGCGCCAGCGAGTTGCGGTCGAAGCTCGACGCGCCGTAACGCGTATTTGGAACGCTAATCGGTGCATCTTCGTAGTTGGAAAGTTTGCACTCTGGCGCAGCTGCATCGGACGTGGTGTAATTTCCCCGAAGTTTTATTTTCAAGAAAGGGGAGATCGCTACGAAGTATTCAGCAATAGCGGCTACTCTCGCGGTTGGTGTGTTGGCGGTTGGCGCAGCGTCGATGCCGGCGGGCGCGGTTACGTGAGATCAACAAACGACGTCGCCCGACCGATTCCGCTTGGCGTCTCGGGCGGAAATATCATGCGTTCGGAAAGATGAATCACCAGGAATTCTGCTTCGGCGGGACGCTGAGCTCTTTGGTGCAGGATTCGAGCGACAATCAGTACATCCTGAGCAACAATCATGTACTCGCGGACATCAACAAGGCGACGCCCGGCCAGCTGATCGTTCAGCCGGCCCTGGCGGGAAAACGGAATTAATTGCCAGAAGATGCCGGGTGACGCGGTGGCGACCTTCACCCGCACCGTTAAAGTCAAATTCTCCGGGAAGAACACATCGATGCGGCTATCGCGGCGGTGATCCGGGCGACGTGAGCTCAGAAATTTTGAACATCGGGGGCATCGCAAGCTCGGTGGCCACGCCAACGGTCGGGCTAGCAGTGCAGAAGATGGGACGTACGACATGCCTCACGACCGGAACGATTTCATCGGTTAGTGGCCGGTTCAAGATAAATTACGGCGGAGGGAAGGTAGCGAAGTTTATCGACCAGATTGTGATTAACACTGACGACTTCGGCGGGCCCGGCGACTCCGGATCGCTGATCGTAACCCAGGACGCTTGCCCGCAGGCGGTCGCGCTCCTGTTCGCCGGTTCGGCTAATCAAAGCCAGACGCTAGCCAATCCGATATCTGATGTACTGAGTGGGCTGGGCGTTTCGATGGTGGGTAGCTGCACTCCGGCGGCGGCATCGGCTACGGCTCAATCAGATCTGCTGGCCGGCAACGTGGGCCTGTCGAAGGAGGTGGCCGATTCGGCTGCCGCGGTTCGCGACCGGCATGAGGACCAGCTCATGAAAATTCCGGGCGCCGTCGGAACCGCCATCGGGATGAGCGATCAAGCCGGAAAGCCCGCATCGAAGTTTACGTCACGAAGATGACGCCGCAGGCGCAAGCCGCCGCGCCGAAAAAGTCGAGGGCGTGCCGGTGAAGCTAATCGAAAACGGCGGCTTCGTCGCGTACTGAGACTCTCGAGCCAGGTCAGGGGCGCGCTTCGAGGATCAGGTTGAAAGGGGTTGCTGTTGCGCGGCGGACTCGGGTGAAGCCGCCGGCTTTGAGCACCTCGGTCAATCGCGTTTCTCCCGCCTGTGTACCGAGACCCAGGCCCACTTCCTGCGAGAGTGAGCCCGGCACGCAGATCATTGTCGATGCGGCGTAGAATACGCGGCCGACCGGATTGAGGTTGTCCTCGATGCGGTCGTTGCCGAACGGCTCGACCACCATCCAGGTTCCATCCTTGGCGAGCGCGCTTTTCACGTGCGCGGCTGCACCGACCGGATCTCCCATGTCGTGCAGGCAGTCGAAGAACGCGACCAGGTCAAAGGTGCCGGGAAATTCCTTGGCGGTAGCGCGCTCGAAAGTACAGCGTTCGGCGACGCCCGCCTCGCGCGCGATTTCGCGGGCGCGATCAATCGACGGCTGATGATAGTCGAAGCCGAAGAATTTCGATTTCGGGAATGCCTTCGCCATCAGGATTACCGACGCGCCGTGGCCGCATCCGACGTCCGCGACGCGCGCGCCGCGTTCGAGCTTCTCGCGGACGCCGTCGAGTGCGGGAATCCATTCGGAAACCAGATGCATCGCGTAGCCGGGGCGGAAGAAGCGCTCGGTGCCGTGGAATAGACACGGGTCGTGCTCGTGCCATCCGACGCCGCCGCCGTTGCGAAAGGCGTTAGCGACTTTGGGTTCGTCGCGGAGCGTCGCGGCGACAATTTCGTACATCGCGGGGAAAAATGCCGGCCCGTTTTCATCGGCAAGCACGAGCGCCTGCTCGGGCGAAATCGAAAAGCGGCCTGACGCGGCGTCGTAGTTGATGTAACCGGCGGCGGCTTGAGCGGCGGCCCATTCGCGGACGTAGCGCTCGACGGTGCCGGTTTTCGA
The DNA here is from genome assembly GCA_963733715.1 of uncultured delta proteobacterium. GTDB lineage: Bacteria > Desulfobacterota > Binatia > Binatales > Binataceae > Binatus. The sequence goes on along the minus strand of CAVTEN010000035.1, from coordinate 77,938 downwards.
TGCGAGTTCGGCGGACGTCATCGGTCCGTCGGCGGCGAGCGTTTTGTAAAATCCAAACTTGTCGCCGAGCATCACCAGCGCCGAGCCCATTGCAGCGCCGACGTCGCCGAACATTTTATTGATCAGTTCCTGTAGTTTGTTTCCGTCGATGGCCATCGTGATCCTCCGTCCCCAGCTTGTCCCTTCTTTAGAGAGGTCGCGCCCTTAGGTCAATGCGGGAGAGTACCGGCGTTTGTGCGGACGGCCATAGCGCAAAACTGCCGCGTTGCGTTCGAAGCCCTCAACGATTGCGTTTGAGACCAGCCGAATCCTGGCGGCGCGCCGCAGGTCTTGATGCATGACCATCCACGCTTGACGCATCGTCGGCCGCTCCCTGAAGGCCATAGGCGCTTGAAGTTTTGGATAGATCGTCGGCGAGGCAACAGGGCAATTCAAGCAATTCACAGTCCCAGTCCGCGACTGCCTTCTGATCTGCACACAAGGGCGGTGTTCCCGAGGTCGTATGCATAGCCAACTCGGGCGCCGTGGAGCGATTCGCCGTGAAACGGCACACCAAGTGACGGCGTGAGCGACAGGGTAGTAGATAAGAGAATGACCGCGCAGGCCCGCGCCGCGTTAGGGGCAGGCCGTGAGCCGCGAGGTAGCGAGGGAGAAGAGAGAGCTGACCATAACTCCAAATTCGCCAAGCTTGCGGCAGATTGATTTCGTCGTCGGAAGGCCGCGCGATGCGCACGGCGATATCGGCCTGGCGTCGCGCGATGTCGAGCGTGCGTATGCCCACCAGCAAATCGACCTGGAGTTGTGGATGACTCTGCAGAAGCGTGGGCAAGCGCCGGGCACAAGATGACCTGGTGCGCGAGCATCTCCAGGGTCGTCAAGCGCGCCAGGCCGCTCGACCTGGTTGTCGTGGCCGGTCCCCCGCCGCTCGACGGCAAGCGCAGAGGCTTCCATTCCCTCGGCCTGGTTCAGGATGGCCTGCCCAGGCCGCCGTCAATAGCAAACCCTTCGGGTGTGCGATTGAAAAGTTTTGCGCTCCAGGCGCTAGCTCGAAGGCGCTGCACCAGCATCCGACGGTGGCATAATAGACCCCTTAACGCGCGCGCCGCAGCCAGACAGTGTCCGTTCACGGGCGATGGCAAGAAAAAGAGCGGACGTAGTCCCATTGCTCCATCGAGTAGATCCCTTTTCTATCACCCACTGTGAAATTTTGCACAACAGATGTGCGCAAAATCCCTAATTTTCACCAGACGCGTGCCGCGCGCAAGGATTGGGGATGTGTTTAGCACATCGAAGAATCCTGAAAACCCTCAGCGAGGTGCGGTTCGATATGAGCGAGCAGGAAAAAAGCGAGGATGGCCTATCGTTGCCGCGTTATTGGCGACCATGTTTCTGATTTCAAAGTGGACGATCAGACACAAAAGGCATGCTGTTCCTGCCGGTAGTGGAACCGCTGGGGATGAAGCAAAGGTTTTTTTTCTCGCCGCTCTCCCGTAACCACCGCTCCGCCGACCGCATTCCCCAGCGGTGAGGCCAAGAGCAGATCGATAATTTTTTAATGAATCAAATATGGCGCACGCCAGGTGGTCATCGCGGGCGCATCGATCGTGGCCCTGAGTTTCCTCGCACTCAGCCGTGCGAATTCTGCCGGCTCGATTTCTCTGTCGTCTTTTGTCTTGCTTGGAGCTAGGAGATCACAGCCTTGAGCGATTATTCCGCGTCAGCGCTTGTAATCACGAACTGGTTTCAGGCGAATCGCGGACTCGCGCTCGGGGTTGCGTTTCCGGGAATCCCATTGGGCGGCCCAGGGGTCAAATCCGATGCCTGCGCGAACTACGTGGTGCTGCACTACGGATTTCGAGCGGGATACGTCGCGATGGCAAGTCCCAATCGTGTTTGAATCGTGCTGCCGCTACCTCGCCGCATTGGTGCGCATGCGGGCCTGACCCGAAAGCAGGCGATGAGGGGTGCGGGCTGCAACCGGCCAGATTCGCAGTTCCCGGCCTGAAGCTGCGTGAAGCGACTCCGCTCGCGATCGTTCTGGATGATTGCGATAGCCGAAGGTCTTGTTGGCCACCGCAGGCATAGGCATTCGGAGTTCATCTGATTCCCTCTCTAACCGGCCTGGGATACGCGCCCATGACTTGCGGCTGGACTTGTTTGCCGCGATGTTGAGTAATCAGCGCAATCGGGAGTTTGTCCAATGGGAAGATCCCCTCGCGGATCGTCGCGGCGGACGCAGTGATGCTCGCGGCGGTGTTCGGTGGGCGTCCCGCCGCTGATATGGCGTCCTCTGCTCGGCGCGAGCGCACTTCGCCGCAGTAGTGTAGCATTCATCCTGGTGTTCGGACTCATGCGGGAAACGCATTTGCTGCCGCTGGTGATCGGCGAATCTCTCGGCGCATCCAGCAAGTCGGCCCAATCCTGGGGCTACAGGCGTTGTTCACCACGTTCGGATTCGCCGCCGAGACCAGCGATGGCGGGGCGGATTTTCGATGTGACCGGCAGCTACTCCGGTCCCTGGATTCTATTCACCGCGATGGCCCTTGTTATCGGCGCTGGCGATGAGCGCGACCCGGGAGCTCGCGGACGAGGAAGCCCGCATCGCGGTCGGCAAGGTCCTGCCGCTGAATCCCGGCCAGGAGCAGGGCTCAGCTGCTGCGCCTTAACGCGGCTGTAGATTGAAGGCCTGGCGAGGAGTTCGTGGGAGCGCATCGCGGGCTTGATGATCGTGGACCACGGTTACGATCATCACTTCGTCGAGATGGAGTACGCTTGCGATGTTGATCAGGGTGTCGCGGACGTGGTCGGGCGTGCCGATAATCGCGCGCGGCCATTCGCCGGTCTCGCGCATCGTCACGTCGGCGGGTAATGGACCGGGCCCCGGCTCTGCGAGCGCCTGCTCGGGAGTCGGGATCGGACCGCGGATTCCCTGGCGCGCATGACGCACGAACAGGCGCACGCTCGACGCCATGCGTTGAGCTTCGGCGTCAGTCGGCGCGGATATCGCGCCGATTCCCAGAATCGCACGGGAGCGGATAGTCGTTTGAGGGCTTGAAGTGTGTGCGGTAGTACTCGATCGCGGCGCGGGTATGTGCCGGATCGATGAAGTGCGCGAAGGCGTAGGGCAATCCGAGTTGCGCCGCCGCCGCCGCGCTCCACATGCTCGAGCCAAGCAGCCAGACCTCGGGCGCCCCGGGCATCGCGGGCGAAAGCTCGATGCGGCCGAAGGCATGATCGGGCGGGAAGCCGCCGTGGAGGAACGCGATCAGCTCGAGCAGTTGTTTAGGGAAGTCGTCAGCGGTTTGCGCGGTTGCGATCGCGGCGCAACGCGTATGAATCGAGCGGGCTGCCGCCCGGCGCGCGTCCGATGCCGAGATCGATGCGGTCCGGATAGAGCGCATGCAGCACGCGAAAGGTCTCTGCGACTTTCATCGGGCTGTAATGCGGCAGCATCACGCCACCTGAGCCGACCCGGATTTGCGAAGTCTCGGCGGCGACGCGGGCGATCAGAATTTCGGGCGCGGGACTGGCGAATGCGGGGGTCGCATGATGTTCGGCGATCCAGTAGCGCTGGTAGCCGAGGCGATCGGCCAGCCGAGCGACTCGATCGTGTTGCGCAAGGCGTCGGCAGTGGTGAATCCGGCGGGAACGGGGGACTGGTCGATGATCGAGAGTTTCATTGGGCTATAAAGTCATCTTGCTTATGAGCGTGGAACGATTCCAGTGTGATTCCCTCGCCATACTTTTATCGTGTCATCCCGGGCGAAGCCGAGACCCCTCCTTGTCGATGTGAAACGTCGCGCCCATTGATGGAGGGAGCGCAGATGCCATCCGGAACCTTCCGGCCGCGAGAACACGATGAGGCGAGTGAACCCGCTGACGCGCAAGATCATTGTCCGCTCGGATGAGACGAAACGCACTTGGTAGCGCCGTCCTGGGGTGCACCAATCCGGCGACGAGAAAGATCGGAGTCCATCGGCTTTGCTCGGGATGTCTCAAGAACTCGGACAAGGCACAGAAGTCAGAACCTCGCGTTGCGCTCTAGTAAAAACTTCTCGCATTGGCGAGAATCCGGCTGTGAGTTCCAGCCGCGTACTCGGCGGGACAACACTTCTACACGGAGGACGAAATATCATGAGTTGGGATTTTGAAACTGAACCGGAGTTCCAGAAGGAACTCGACTGGATCGACAAATTCGTGCGCGAAGAAGTCGAGCCGCTCGAGTTCGTGCTCGATTGCCATCCCTATGACGTGCGCAATCCGAAACGCAACGCGCTGGTGCGGCCGCTGCAGGCTGAGGTCAAAAAGCGCAAGCTGTGGGCGTGCCATCTGGGACCCGAACTCGGCGGGCAGGGCTACGGCCAGGTCAAGCTCGGCCTGATGAATGAGATTCTGGGCCGCGCGACCTACGCGCCGATCGTGTTCGGATGCCAGGCGCCCGATTCGGGCAATGCCGAAATTCTTGCGCATTACGGGACCCCCGAGCAGAAGAAAAGCTATCTGCAGCCGCTGCTCGACAACGAAATCGTGTCGGCGTTTTCGATGACCGAGCCGCAGGGCGGCGCCGATCCGAAAGTGTTCAAGACCAATGCGGAGCTGAAAGGCGACAGCTGGGTGATCAACGGCGAGAAGTGGTTTTCCTCCAATGCGCATCTCGCGTCGTTTCTGATCGTGATGGCGGTGACCGATCCCGACGCGAAGGAATACAACCGCATGTCGATGTTTATCGTGCCGAAGGATACTCCGGGCGTGAACATTCTGAAGAACCTCGGCGTCGGCACGCATGAGCGCGGCGGCAGTCACGCCTACATCAGATACGAAGACGTTCACGTGCCGAAGGACCATATGCTGGGGCCTCGCGGCGGCGCGTTCGTGGTGGCGCAGACGCGGCTGGGCGGCGGCCGCATTCATCATGCGATGCGCACCATCGGGCAGGTGCGCAAGGCCTTCGACATGATGTGCGAGCGGGTGCTGTCGCGCACCACGCAGGGATCGCGGCTCGCGGACAAGCAGATGGTGCAGGAAAAAATCGCGGACTCGTGGATGGAGATCGAGCAGTTCCGGCTGCTGGTGCTGCGCACCGCATGGAAGATCGATCGCTACAAGGACTATCTGAAGGTGCGCAAGGATATCGCGGCGGTGAAAGCGCTGATGCCCAAGGTATTCCACGACGTGGCGGCGCGCGCGCTGCACTTGCACGGATCGCTTGGCGCGACCGGCGAGATGCCGTTCGTCGAGCAGGTCATCCAGAGCTTTCACATGGGACTGGCCGACGGGCCGACCGAGGTCCACAAGATAACGCTCGCGCGCCAGGTGTTGCGCGATTACAAGGCAACCGACGGTCTGTTCCCGACCCAGCATATTCCGCGGCTGCGTGAGGCGGCGATCAAGAAGTACGCGGACAAGATCGAGCTCGAAGTGGCGAATCAGTAATCAGGCCAGACTTACCGTCGCAATTTTCTGCGAACTGTAAATTCTACAGGTCCAGCGAGGCGGGTCGTCGCTAACTCTGCTGGGATTTTTTGGGCACGAAAAATGCTCAATCAATCCTGCAGAGGAAGCCGATCATGGGCAAGATATTTTTGTCTTTGGGATTCTGGATGACGATTGTGCTTTTCGTCGCGCTTGGATACGCATTTGACCGCGCATGGGGTTCAGAGTGCGCAGGATCAATTAATTGCGGCTATACGAATGCAACGCGCGCGTCGTCGATTTCACCTGTATCGTGGATTTCACCGGACGAGAATGAGCATTTTCAGTTTGAGAATGATCTCGGCGCAAGCGACGACGTTCGTCGTCGTCGATGCACGCCCAACACGTCGCCGCGTACCGACTACCCCGACTTCCAGCAGATGGCGAATTTGCAGGCCGGCGATTCTCCTATGTATGCGCCAGGCTTTTCGCTCAACATAACTCGTCGTCCTCCCGAAGTGGCGCTCTGTCCCGGACCGATCGAAATTCCGCGTCACTAGTTCCTGGTAACCGCGCTAACCGGCTCTTTAGTTCCAAAAAAATAATTACGGAATGGCGGGCACGGCGGCCCGTCCCACTGACTATGGCGGCATTCGGCGCGTCTCTGCTTTCAGTTGCATTTCGAAACCCGAGTCGGCTAGAACCGTGGAAGCTTCAGGATTCGCATCGCAATCGAAAAACAGGGAGAGAGGAACGACGATGGAGACGATCAAGTTTGACGATATACCGGCGCTCAACAAGAAGATTGGCAAGGAGTTCGGGCCGTGGAGCGAACCGATTCACGTGACGCAGGAAAAAATCAATCAGTTCGCCGACGTGACCGGTGACCATCAGTGGATTCATATCGATATCGAGCGGTGCAAGAAAGAGAGTCCGTTCGGCGGGCCGGTGGCGCATGGGTTTTTGACGCTGAGCTTGCTCCCTGCGTTCAAAAATACCGATGAATACGCGATCACCGGATTTCGCAATGTCGTGAACTACGGCGCGAACAAACTGCGCTTCGTGTCTCCAGTGCCGGCCGGCGCCAGCGTCCATGCGCGCTCGCGGTTGATCGCGGTCGATCCGCGGCCGATGGGCACGATGCTCACGCGCGAGACGGAGATCCAGGTTGTGGGACAGCAGAAGCCGGCGGTGGTTTACGAAGCGCTGATGCTTTTCGTGAAGTAGGCGGGAGGCCAGTCGATGGCGTACGAACAGATCATTTATGAGGTCGCGGACAATATCGCGACGATCACGCTGAACCGGCCGGAGAAGCTCAACGCGTTCACCGGCATCATGATGAACGAGATGATCGACGCGTTCGACAAGGCCGACGCGGACGACAACGTGCGCGCGATCATCGTGACCGGCGCGGGGCGCGCGTTCTGCGCAGGCGCGGACTTGTCGGCGGGTCCCAGGACGTTCGATTCGACGCGCGAGGATCGTCCAGAGCGGAAATCCGCGATCAAGCCAGATGGCACCGTGGACTGGAGTAATGAAGGGGTTCGCGACGGCGGCGGACGCCTGACGCTGCGCATCTTCGACTCTTTGAAGCCGGTGATCGCGGCGGTCAACGGGCCGGCGGTGGGAGTCGGCGTGACGATGCAGCTCGCTATGGATGTGCGGCTGGCGTCGGAGAATGCGCGCTTCGGATTCGTTTTTGCGCGTCGCGGAATCGTGCCGGAAGCGTGCTCGAGCTGGTTCCTGCCGAAGATCGTCGGCATCTCGCAGGCGCTGGAGTGGACGTTCACGGGGCGCGTGTTTCCTGCTGAGGAAGCGTTGGAAGGCGGGCTCATCAAGAAGATCTACAAGCCCGATCAACTTATTCCGGCGGCGCGGGCGCTTGCTCGCGAGATTGCCGACAACACGTCGCAAGTGTCGGTTGCTCTGATTCGCCAGATGCTCTGGAAGATGGCGGGCGCGGACCATCCGATGGAGGCGCACAAGGTGGATAGCCGCGGGATTTTTGCGCGCGGGTCATCCGCGGATGTGAAAGAGGGCGTCGCGTCGTTTCTGGAAAAGCGTCCGGCAAAATTTCCGGACAAGGTTTCGAAAGACATGCCGTCATACTTTCCGTGGTGGCAAGAAAGGAAGTACAGCTAAGCGGCTACGCGGACGGTGGGCCTTCGGGATACTGCGACAAGTCGTCAGCGATCTCGTGCCACGGCGCCTTCGAGCCGACGTAGATGTGACTGCTCGTGCGAAGCTTCGGGTCGTCGTCGAGCGCGCCCGCAGGAATCAGTACGACGTCGCGAGTCGGAAGCGCGCGCGGCATCGGACTCCCGCAGATTCGGCAGAAGGAATTTCCGAATCGTTGGGCGTTCGGCAGGCGATAGACAATCACGAGATCTTCGCCGCGAAGCCACCGGAAAGATCCAGCCGGCACGAACAGGTTGGCAGCGAATGCCGCACCGCGCGCCTTGCGGCATCGCGAGCAATGGCAGTTGCGCAGCTCGATCGGATCGCTGGCCTCGAAGGCTACGCCGCCACATAGGCAGCTTCCCGTTGTCATCGCGAAATACCTCCCGTTCAGGGCTTGCGACAGAGTACGACACGGACTTCGCCGGACTGCTCGACTTTGATGACGGCGCGCTGGTTGTCGAGGTCCAGCTCTGCGACGCCGCCGATCACCTCGATCTCGCATCCGCGTGGATACTGAAGGCGCGGAACGAATATTTCGGTCGCGCCGGCAGCGGCTGAATCGGCCTCGAAAGTGTAGTCGAACAATCCCGTGACGCGATCGAATTTCATCTTGCGCGGAGTTCCATCCGTCGCCATCGCGTAGGGCCTGACGAAGCCGGCGAGCGCGCGGCCACCGCTATTGATGTCGGCCGGATTAGTCTGTTGGTCGCGCGAGAAGATACTCAGATCCTCCTGGTTCCATCCGTCCCCAATAGCCAGATCGTTGCGATTCGATGCAGTATAGTTCCATTGAGTACTATTGATTAACAGAGTATCCAGTGCGTTATACATCAGATCGAGCGCGACGATGTGCGGAGTCCAGGGTGTATCGCTGCGATCGCCGGCCTTGAAGGCGCGGTAGGCCTCGGCGCCGTTTAAATCGAACGGGATTCCGCATTCGCCGATTAACGTGGGCGCTCCCCCGTTCACCGTCTCTGACATCTTCGCGTATTTTCCGAGCTGACGTTCGTAGCGCGACTGCAATTCGTCGGCGGCTTCCGCAATCTCGCCGGTCATCGCGCCGAGACTGAAATTCGGATTGAAGGTTTTGGTGGCGAGCGTGCGCACGTCGTACCAGTGATTGGCGTTGACGGTGTTCGGCGGAGTATCGGCGGGAAAGCCGGGTCCGAGAAAGCCGGAGAGCGGATCGAGCTCGGCAAACAGAATCCAGTCGGGATTAATTTCGCGCATGCACTCGCCGACGCTCGCGAAAAACGGTCCCATGTAGTCTTCGATAAAGTTGACCTTTCGGTCACCGACGCGCTGGAAAAAATCGTCGCGCAAAACGTCGAAAGTGCCGTCTTTATTGAGCTTCCACGCACCTGCCTGCTCGAATGGATCGCTTCGATCGTCGAGCCAGATCGAGGTGCGGTCGGGATTGATCGTGCGATCCCGTTTGTGCACGACCGCCTTGGTCTCGGGATCAAAGCTGAGGACCGGTACCGAGCGTGTGACTCCGTGAGAGACCAGCAGGCCGTCGATCGGTGACCACGCGAGGCCGGGCATCGCACGATTTGGATTGGTTTCGCTCGGTCCGAGATGACGGTAGGTGAGTGACTGCCCGATCCATCCGGGAGTTGGCTCGTTGAGCGAGTCGAAGCCCATGACGTTGGGCAGGTCGCGGATGCGGCGCGCGATTTCGCGCATCGACCCGAGGTAGTGCTCGAGCATGTAGTCCTGAGCGTTCTCGCCGTCGATGGTCAGGCCGGGGGCGAAGTCGCGGCCGGCGAAAAACAGCGTCCACATGACGCCGTTGGCGGGACGGCGCGAGTTCGCCGACCAGCTCATGGTCGGATAGCGATCCTCCTGACGTCCGCCGCGCGAATAGTCATATAGATGTTGCATCACATGTGCGGAGCCTGACTCGGCGATGCGCCTATAGTCAATTCCAATTTTTTCGAATAGCCAGCAGGGTGCGCCGTCGCCGCCGGACATGCGACTCCACACGTCCTGGTGAAAATCCACGAATACATAGAAGCCGTACTCACCCGCGAGCCGGCACAACTCGGCGAAGTAGTCGAGGTACTCGGTGTCATAGTCTTTCGGGCCGCGATGCTCGACCGCCTCCCATGTAGTAAGGAGGCGGATGCAGTTGAAGCCCCACGCGCGTAGGCGTGAGAAGTGCTCGTCGGCTTCGGCAATCGGGAACGGGCGGCCGATGAACGAGACCTCGCGGTGGTTGGAAAAGTCTGAAGGGAAATTGGTGCCGCCGTCAGGGTAGGGCACTTTGCAATCGCCGCCCAAGTTCACGCCGCGCAAAATGATGCGACGCCCGTGCTCGTCGACGAACCATCGTCCTTCAATATGCAGTCGTGGGAGGTTCATGGCGCGAGGTTGACGTAATGTCCGTTCGCCCGTCAAGCTGCACAGTCTGATGGCGGCGAGCTGGCAAGAGAGCGAGATAATTCCGGGGCTGTTCGTCGGCGATTTGCAGGACGCGCAAAAGTTTGGCGGAACTATAATCAGCGTGCTGCCTGACGTTCCGGAGAGCGAACCGCCGCAGGCTATTCACATGCCGTTCCTGGCGGAGGGTGTCGCGACGCTTGATAAGACGGCGGAGCTGATCGACGACGAGCTCGAACTCGGGCATCAGGTGCTGGTGCATTGCGAGGAAGGATGCGAGCGCGCGCCGCTGGTCGTCGCGTGGTTTCTGAAAACGAAGCGCGGCAAGACGCTTGACGAAGCTTACGCGCTGTTGAAGAGCCGGCGGCCGATAGTCGTGGATCGGAGGCGCTGGCTGGGTATCCATAACCGATAGCCACATCTAAGCTGTCTGCGACGAATTGACTATTGGCGCGAGACGGCTCACGCTGGCGGCGTCACCGAGGGGTGACCCCTCGACCCAGTATCTGGAGAAGCGGCGCCGATGTCGCCTTTCCCGGTTGCTGGCATTGGCGACGATTACGGGCAAAATGGCGGGCTTTTTCAGAAGAGCGAGCGAATCCACAAAAGCCGCGTTCGGACGTTTGAGGGCGGCGTTTCATCCGAGCAAGCCGTGGGTTGCGCGCACCAGGGAGTTGGGGCGTTCGCGACGGGTGCGCAAGACCGGCATCATCGTTGTGTCGGTGGTGCTGTTCCTCGGTCTGGCGACTTACATTGCGGTTCCGCCGATTTTACGACACGTGCTGACCGGTTCCGTCGCCGGCAGCATCCATCGCCAGGTGAGCGTCGGCAAAATCCGCTTCAATCTTTATCGGCTCAAACTCGATCTCGACCAACTCCACGTTGGCGAGCGCGACGATCCGCAGAAACCGTTCGTCGACCTGGGGCATCTGGCGGTGAAGGTTTCGTGGACTTCGATTTTCAGACTTGCGCCGGTGGTCGGCGAGGTTGTGATCGAGAAGCCGGCGATACACGTCGTGCGCTTGTCGCAGCAAAAATTTAATTTTTCCGATTTGCTCGAGAGCGCGCCGGCGCCCGCGAAGCCGAAACCCGCGGCACCCAGTTCTCCGCAGCGATTTGCGGTTTCCAATATTCAACTGCGCGACGGCGAAGTGACGATCGACGATCAGCTGCTCGGCAAGCAGCACAAGGTCGAGAAGATTCAGATCAATGTGCCGTTCATCGCAAACCTGCCGGCGGACGTCGACGTGTTCGTGCAGCCGCTGGTGCAGATGGTGATCGACGGCAGTCCGCTGCGGATTGCCGGCGTCGCCAAGCCGTTCCAGGCGACGCGCGACTCGGTGGTCGATTTGAAACTGCATCGGCTCGATCTCCCGCTCTACGTCAGTTACGCGCCGATGAAGCTGCCTGTGAAAATTCCGAGTGGCACGCTCTCGACGGATCTTTATTTGCATTTCGTGCAGGCGGAATCGCAGCCGCTGATTCGGTTGAACGGAACGGTGGCTCTGGATCAGCTGGACGTGCGCGACACCGCCGATGCGCCGCTGGTCGCGCTGAAACACGCGGAGGTGAAGTTGACCGACGTCGAGCCGCTCGGCGCGGTGTTCTACCTGCGGTCTATTTGGATCGATGGGCTGATCGCGAACGTCAAGCTGAATCCGGACGGCACCAACAATCTCTCGTCGCTGGCGTCGAGCGGCGGTTCGGCTCCGGCGGCGAGTCCTCCAGCGCAAGTCGCGGCGGCGAGCACTCCAATAGCCGCGCCAACGCCGGCGGGCAATGTGACGCAGCAGGCAGTGCCGGTGGCGGGTCCGTCGACGGCGAAAGCTCCGATGGATTTTCAGTTGGAGTCGTTCGTCCTCACGAAGAGCGGAGTGAACATCCAGGACAACAGCGGTGCGACTCCGGCGACCGATGCGCTGGATGCGCTCGAGGTCGGTGTAAAAAACCTTCAGACGCTCGGGAAGTCGCCGGCGACCTTTTACGTGAACACCAATGTTCACAGCGGGGGCGCGTTGGCGGTGACGGGCGCGCTGGATCTATCGCAATCGCAGGTTACGAGCGACGTGTCGATCGACAAGATCGATCTGCCGGGCTGCAGCCGTTCGCGCAGAAATTTCTGGCGGCTACGGTGGCATCGGGCAAGTTCAGCGCGAAGGCCAATGTGCAGACGCATTTTGCGAGTGGTAAGTTCAACGTGCACTCGGAGCCGGCGAGCGTCGCGATCGAAAACTTCGAGGTGGATGCGCCGCACGAAAAAGAAAAGCCGGTGCAGTGGAAAAATTTCAGCGTCGCGATCGGGCAGTTTGATTTGGCCTCGCGCCAGGCGACGGTCACCGAAGTGAAAGCCGACGGGATGCATCTGTATGTCCGTCGGGAGCGCGACGGGAAATTGAGTCTCGAATCGCTGATGCGCGGCAACGAACCTCCGCCACACGCCGAGCACGTGGCGACGCGCCCGCCGAGGCGAACCTCGCGCGAACGCAGGCGAGTCGAGCGGAAACCAGTAGAGCCCGCCGCACCGACGACGCCGGCGTCGCCGAGTTTTCAATTCCAGGTCGCTTCCGTTTCGCTGGATCAGACCGACGCCACCTTCGTCGACGAAAGCGCGCCGCAACCGGTGACGGTCGCGGTCGCGCCGTTGAATCTGCATCTCAAGGACGTGACCAGCAACTTCACCAAGCCCTTTGGGGTCGATATCGACGGCACGCTGAATCGCAAGGGCACTTTCAAAGTCACCGGCACGGCAGCGATTGCGCCACTCAAGGCCGACTTGCGCGTCGCGACGAAGCGGCTGGACCTGACCTTCGCGGATCCGTACGTGAGCAGCAGGATGAACGCGAAGATTACGACCGCGAACCTGACGATGGACGGCGCGGTCGGACTCGAGCAGCAGCGCAAGGATTTTCTGGTCAGCTACAAGGGCGACGCGGCGCTCGGCAGCGTGCGGATGCTCGATAAGCTGACCAATGATCTGTTTTTCCGCATGACCGCGCTCAACGTGAATGGAATCGATTTCGCGCTCGGCAAAGGTCCGCCGAAAGTGCACGTAGGACTGATCGCGCTGAACGATTTTTATTCGCGGATCATTCTCAACAGCACCGGCAAGTTGAATCTCAAGGACATCACGGCGAGTCCGCAGGAAGCGCCCACCTCGCTGACGCGAGCGACTGGCGAGCCAGGATCGAAGGGCGCGGTTCCGTTGCGGCGACCTCGACTCCGACTCCGGCCGCGGCGCCGAGCGTAGCAGCCGCGACCGCTCCTGGAGCCTCTCCGGCGGCTCGAGGCGAGTCCGGCGCAACCTTACCAGGGACAGCCGATGAACGCCGACGTCGAGCTGAGGAAGATCACGCTCAAGGGCGGCAAAGTCGATTACACCGACAACTTTATCAAGCCCAACTACACGGCGAACCTGAGCGAGATGGAGGGCAGCGTCGGTGCGTTCGGATCGAAGTCCACGACTCCGGCGCCGGTTTCACTCGATGGAAAGATCAACGGCAGCTCGCCGATCAATATTGATGGGTCGATAAATCCGCTTGCGCCGACTGCGTTCGTCGATATCAAGGCGAAGGCGGACGCGATCGAGCTGACCGGAGTCTCACCGTACACGGTCAAGTACACCGGCTTTCCGATCATCAAAGGCACGCTCACAGTTGACGTTCATTACCTGCTCGACACGGGCAAGCTGACGGCCGACAACCATATCTTCATCGATCAACTGACGTTCGGCGATCACGTGGACAGCCCGGACGCGACCAATCTGCCGATTCGGCTCGCGGTTTCGCTGCTCAAGAATTCGAAGGGACAAATCGACGTGCGAATCCCGATCTCGGGGTCGCTGTCGGACCCGCAATTCAGCATCGGCGCAATCGTCCTCGGCGCGTTCATGAATCTGATCGTCAAGGCCGCGACGGCGCCATTCTCGCTGATCGCGGCGGCGTTCGGCGGCAGTGGCGGCGGCGCGCAGCAGGACCTCGGCTATATTGAGTTCAAGCCGGGCTATTCGACGCTGACGCCGGACAGTCAGCAGAAACTGGACACGGTCGCGAAGGCGTTGGCGGATCGAACCGCGCTGAAACTCAATATCGAGGGGCGCGTCGATCCGAAGTTCGACACGGACGGATACAAGGAAGCGTCGCTGGACCACAGTATCCAGGTGCTCAGGCATAAGGCCGAGGGCGACAGCGCGGACGGGACCGCGAAAAACGCGGCGCTGTCGACCGAGGACTACGACAAGTATCTGAAGAAGGTCTATAGCGCGGGGGATTTCAAGAAGCCGCGCGACGTGGTCGGATTGGCGAAGACGCAGCCGCCCGACGAAATGAAGAAACTAATCCTCGCCAACACTCCTGTGACTGATCAGGATTTGAAGAATCTGGCGGATGCGCGCGCGAACGCGGTGCGGGCGTATCTGAGCAGCAAGCAAGTCGACTCGGGGCGGATGTTCATAGTCGCGCCGAAGCTGGACGCCAACGGGATCAAGGATCAGGGCAAGACCACGCGCGTCGATTTGTCGCTGCAGTGATGCGCGCATTCGATGGAGGCCGGAGTCGATGAGCACTTCATGGGGACTCTGCAAAGATTGTAAGTGGTGGCAAATAGAGCCCAAGGCGCCGATCAAGAATTCCACGATGGGTGAGTGCATCGACGAAAAGATGCTGAAATTCAAGTCGCGGGTTTCCGGCAACAGCGGTTGAATCGATTCATGGAAGGCAAACCCGCGCACGCGAAGGGATCGAGCGGCCAGCCGCCGACGGCGAAACCGACGCGGTGATTGAAGGGGAACCTAACCCTAACCTCTTCCCTTCGTGGGAAGGGGGACCGCACCAATGAGAGCGCGGCGCGAACCGGGCGCTCAGCTTGAGCTCGCAGGACCTCACCTACCGGCCGCGATGCGGCCAGCCTCCGCGGCCGTAAAGGAACGCGCACGTATTTTTAGAGCGAGCCGAAGATTTTGTCGGGGACTCCTTCCCAGGCGCGGCGTTCTTCGTCGCGGGGGGCTTCTTCGAGTTTCGTGGTTGCGCCGAATATCATTGTCGCGCGACGCGCCTCGTCGTATGGCTTCCAGTTGCCGGTGCTCGCATTACTTGGGTCGCCTGATCGGGCGAAGGCCAGCCATGCGTCTTGCATCTGGGTTGCGAATTTTTCTGCGGCGGGGCCGGTGCCTGCGAATGCGGCCATGCCGGGCATGTGATTGGTGCCGAAGACGAAGCCAAGCTCGAGCGCGTGGCATGAGCCGAGCGCGCCGCCCATCGCGGGCGACGGCCACGTGAAGAGATAGCTGTAGACGCGCGCTTCGTGGCGTGGCTGGACTTGTGCGAGGCGCACGCCCGGGATTCGGAAAACGCGGTCGGTCTCGATTGCGGAGAACAGTTCGGCGGGCGTGACAGCCTCGCCACGCTGCGCGCGCGCCTTCGCATAAGAATCGATGACGGCGTCGGCCGCTTCTGCGGTGAGTCGCCGGCTCATGCGCGCGCCGAGGCCGGCGCGATCGAGCTTGGGCACGACGGATCCATCATCGGGAACAATTTCCATTCTTCGAGCGTCGAGCCGACCATCACTGCCACGCCCGACGCCGAGCCGTCCGCGACCATCTCGATCGCGGCGCGCGGCACGAAGGTGCCGTCGATGACGGGCTGATACGCCATCCCGAGTTCAGGGTCGGCCGTCTTGCCGTCGTCGAGCAAAGTGCCGGTGAGCAATTGCGCGGGTGTCAACGCGCGGATCGCGGCCGCATCGCCCGGCTGCACATGCAGCTTCGACAAGACTCGTTCCGCCGTGCGATTTGCGCGCGCGACAGGAGCGCCGGTGTGACAGGCGCCGCTTTGCGGTATCGCTTTGTGGAAGAGGCCGCGCGCAGCCGGCATCGCGAGCAGAGTTCCGACGCTCATGCCGCCGGCAGATTCACCGAAAATGGTGACGTTGCCGGGGTCGCCGCCGAACTCAGCGATATTGTCGCGGACCCATTCCAGCGCCGCGACTTGATTGAGCATCCCTTCGGTGCCGCTCGCCGGAATCTTGCCGTCCGGTCACGTCAGCAAGGCGCAGGTATCCCAGTGGTCCGAGACGATAGTTAACCGTGACGAGTACGACGTCGCCGCGCCGGGCGAGGACCGAACCGTCGTAGATCGACTGCGAGCCCGAGCCGATCGTGAAGGCGCCGCCGTGAATCCAGACCATCACCGGGCGGCGTTTGCCGTCGAGCGCGGGAGTCCAGACGTTGAGGGTGAGGCAATCTTCGGACTGCTCGCCGTCAACCACCATCGCGGAGAGCGCGGTGAGCATCAGCTTGTTCTGATGAGCGACTGCGCCAAACCTGCGTGCATCGCGGACGCCGGTCCATGGCGCAGGCTTCTCGGGCGGGAGCCATCGGCGCGCACCGACGGGAGGAGCCGCGAACGGGATTCCTTTGAAGACGAACAGTCCGTCCTGATCGTACCTTCGAGTTTGCCCTGATGGATCGAAACGGTCGCGCTCATGTGGATGAACCTCGATACGAAGAATTGCGCGGATTCTCGCAGAATTGGTGTGCAGTTAACAAACGCCGAGGACACAGTCCCACCAAATCCCAAAATGGGACACCCGGCGTCGAATCGCTCCGCGCGTTGAGAAATTTGCTGAACGATCGGCCTGTTCTTTCCAGATATGCGACAGATTTTCGGGCATTGGACTTGCTGATATCGAGTGGATCCCTGCGCCGTGCGGGGACGGGAAGGATATCGGATGGGCGAACCGCCCGAGCAGCATGACATTGCCTCGCGCGAGAGGAACCCCGAGCACGACCAGTTGAGCGCCGAAGCTTCGACTTTGGACGAGCTGGCGCGTGCGCGGTCGCGCAGTACTTTGTCCAATTCGCAGGTCGCGAACGAGAACATCGTGGGTTTGTGGAGGACAGGCGCGCTACTGGTGGTCTTCTTCCAGCTAATCTATGCAGCGGAGCACCATTACGCGTCCGCATCGACGTTCGACGCGACGCTGAGACTTCATCTGGCCAACATCGCGATTGGGGTGGTGTTCTTTCTGTCGAGCTTCACCTCCGCGATGCCGCGCTATTGGCGTCAGCTCGCCCTGTCTGTCTGCACCGCGTTGCTCGTATCGACGACTGCGATCTGCACCACCTCGACGCGCGTCGAAGCGCTGTTCGTGTCGGTGCTGGTCATCGTGGTTGGCGCTGGGACGATGGCGCCGTGGGATTGGGGCTGGCAGGCGGCGATTAGCATAGTTGGGATGATCTGCTTTTTCGTGCTGGGGCGCACGCATGGGATCGTTGATTCCGATCCGTCGATGTATTGGCTGGGACTGATGACCGCGGTCGGGCTGGGGCAGTCAAACGTTTATCTGCAAACGAAGAATCGGCGCGCAATCGCGCAAAACCTCGCAGACCGGCTAAGCAGCGATCAGAAACTCACGGACAGCGAAGAAAAGTTCCGGCAGATTTTCCAGCAAAGCGGCGACATGGTGGTGGTCACCAACCTCGACACGGGCGCGATTCTCGAGGTCAACAACCAATTCGTCGTGCGCAGCCGGGTGCCGCGGGAGCTGGTGGTGGGCCGAATCGATACCGACTTCAATTTCTTTGCGGAACCTGCCGCCCGCGAGCAGTTCATGAAGGAACTCCACGAGAGCGGCGTGGTGAAGAACCTCGAGGTCCAGCTCAACGGCATCGGCTATGGCCGTCCGATGCCGGCGCTGATTTCCGCGGTCGTCGTCCGGCTGAACAATCAGAACTGCGCGATCATCGTGGTCCGTGAAATCTCGGACGTCAGAGAAGCAGAGCGGAAACTGCGCAACAGCGAGACCACGCTTGCGCAAAATCTTCGACGCGAATCTCGATTCGGTTACGACCACCGACGCGTTGACGCGGCGTTTCACCGACATCAATCACGAATTCTCGCGCGCAACGGGCTTCAGCCGGGAAGAGGTGCTGGGCAAGACCTATTGGGAGGTGGGCGTCTGGCCGAGCCGCGAGGAATCGGACAACTTCTCGGCCTTGATGATCCGCAACGGCGAAGTCCGCAACATGCGGGCGAACTTTTACGCCAAGGATGGACCCCTCATTCCGTGCCTCATGTCCGGTGCAATGGTTGAGTTGGACGGCAAGCTGAGCTGCCTGACAATCACACGCAACATTGGCGATCTGCTCGCGGCGGAACAGGGCTCAAAGAGAGCGAGGCCAGCCTGCGCAAAATTTTCGACTCGATCCTGGACCCGCTTCGATCACTGACCTCGACGGGCGCTTTGTCGATGTCAATGACGAATTTATGCGGCTCAGCGAATTTTCGCGCGAAGAGATCATCGGAACGATCTCGCCGAGAGTCGCCGACAACCGTTATGAGGGATGAAAGCGAGTATCGAGAGTCGCTCCGGACGACCGGCCAGGCGCGGAATTTCGAAGTGACAATTTAACCAAGAGCGGCGTCGAGATTCCGGTCCTGCTCTCGTCGGTGGTGGTCGAGCTGGGCGGCGAGCCGCGTTCGTTACGATCGCCCGCGACATTACCATGCGCAAGGAACAGGAGCGCAAACTGCAAAGCAGCGAAGCGATGCTGCGGGAGATATTCGACTCGAGCGTCGATAACATCGCGCTGACCGACCTGAGCGACGGCATCATTATCGATGTGAACAAAGAGATGGTGCGGTCGCTCGGTCTGGCGAAGAATG
Source organism: uncultured delta proteobacterium (assembly GCA_963733715.1). Taxonomy (GTDB): domain Bacteria; phylum Desulfobacterota; class Binatia; order Binatales; family Binataceae; genus Binatus. The sequence goes on along the minus strand of CAVTEN010000035.1, from coordinate 59,303 downwards.
AAATCATCGGCAAGCGCTTCGATCAAGTCAAAGTCTGGGAAAGCACCGAGCAGCTCGAGCTCTTCACCGCGACCCTGCTCAAGCAGCGCGAGGTGCGCAACTTCGAAACCACTTTCCGCACTGTCAGCGGCAGCACTTTTCCGGCGCTGATCTCGGCGGTCGTGCTGGAGCTCGGCGGACGCGAGTGCGCGCTTTCGATCGCGCGCGATATCACCGACCTCGAGGCGGCGCGCCAGAAGGCGCTGGCGGCGTCGAAGGCGAAGACCGAATTCCTGTCCAGCATGTCGCACGAAATTCGCACGCCGATGAATGCGATCCTCGGGATGGCCGACCTGATAGGCGAGAGCGATCTCAATTCGGAACAGCGGCGCTACCTCGACACCATCATCAGCAACGGCAACGCGCTGCTCGAGCTGATTAACAGCATCCTGGATCTCGCGCGGGTCGAGAGCGGACGCATGAACCTCGAGGCGGTTGCGTTCGACGTGGTCGAGCTGACCGAAAAGGTTGCCGACACTCTCGCGGTGCGTGCGCACGAAAAGGGAATCGAACTCGCCGTGCGATTCAGCGCCGATTTGCCGCCCGCGCTGGTGGGCGATTCGCTGCGGCTGCGCCAGGTGCTGACCAATCTGATCGGCAACGCGATCAAATTTACCGAGCGCGGCGAAGTCGTGATCGACGTCGCGCACAATCCGGACCAGTCCAATCCGGGCAGCCTGCTGTTCTCGGTGCGCGACAGCGGTATCGGAATGCCTCGCGAGATGCTGCCCAACATCTTCTCCGCGTTCACCCAGGCGGATTCCTCGACCACGCGAAAATATGGCGGCAGCGGACTCGGCCTGACAATCGTCGAGCGGCTGGTCGCGCTGATGGGTGGCAGGGTCTGGGTCGAAAGCGAGCTCGGAACGGGGAGCACCTTCCATTTTACCGTGGAACTCGGCTTGCCACCTGCGGCCGCCAACCAAAGCGAAACGCGGGAGCCTCGCCAGCCTCGCACTCTCTTCAGTCCGCGTGCTGGTGGTCGATGACAACGAGACCAACCGATCGATCGTCAGCGAGATGCTGAGCGCCAGCGGAGCTATCGTCACGGAAGCGAGCTCAGCGGCCGAAGGTCTGGCCGCGATCGCCGCGAATCGGAACCGCGCGCCGTTCGGCCTGCTGCTGGTTGATCTGCAGATGCCCACGATGGACGGTTTCGAAATGATCCGGCAGATGCGGCTTGGGCCGAATGGAAATGCGCCGATCGTCATGCTCGTGACTTCAAACGGTCTGACCACTCGCCTGAATGCGATGAGAGAGCTGGGCGTGAATCATTACGTGGTGAAGCCGGTCAAGCGACGCGAATTGTACGCCGCGATTTCCGACGCGATGGCGGAAGTCGCCGCGCCTGCGGACACGGCCGCCGAGCCTCACCATGAAGGGCGACGAACGGTTCGGGGACGCATCTGCTGGACCGTCCGCTCAGTATCCTGCTGGCGGACGATTCACCGGACAATCGCCTGTTGATCGCGGCCTATCTGAAGAAGAGCGGCTACGTGCTCGACGAGGTGGAGGACGGCCAGGCGGCGCTCGATCATTTTATGACGCGCGCCTACGACGCGGTCCTGATGGATATCCAGATGCCGGTGCTCGACGGATACAGCGCCGTGCGCATGATTCGTCAATGGGAGGCGGAGAACGAACGCGGCAGGACGCCGATCATCGCGCTGACAGCTTCGGCGCTCGAAGGCGATGTGCGCCGCGCGATTCAGGTCGGCTGCGATATGCACGTCAGCAAGCCGGTCAAGAAATCGACGCTGCTGAAGGCGATCGCGGACGTGGTCGAAAATTCCCAGCACGACGACGCGCGCGGCAAAGCCGAACTCGAGCGGCGGCCCAGATAGCACAAGCGTCCAGGAATAGTCAGGCGCCGAGTTCCACCGATCAAGGCGGGTCAACGACAATCCTTAGATCTCCTCATCGAGGAGCAAATTTCGTCATTTAGGCGGGTTATGGCGCGGCTTGCCTACGAACAGCTAGTCTAGTCGAGGCGATTCGCTCTGAATGGCGCAGATCGCTCGGGGAGGGGTCTCGAGAAATGAATTTCCTACTCTACTGTGGTGCCGCCACTCAGATCATATTCGTCATTGTGGCGTTCGGCGGTGGCAGTATCGCCGGTCTGTGCCTCGTAAGATGGTTGGTTCCGCTCGACCGCCTGCAAAAGAACCACGAAGTGGCGGGAGTGACGTTCGGAGTGCTGGGCGCATTTTACGGCCTGGTCCTTGCCTTTGTTATTGTGGCTGCCTGGGAGCGCTTCAACGACGCCAACGCCTATGCGCTTACGGAAGCGACGGCGCTGGAGAGCCTCTACAAACTCGGTGCGGCGTTCTCCGAACCGATGCGCTCGCAGCTCGATTCGGCCGTCCTCGAATACTCGCACCGCGTGGTCGAAAAGGAATGGCCGGAGATGGCCGACAACACCTTTGCAGGTGGAAAAGTGGGCGCCCACGAACTCTGGGCCACGGTGCTCGCATATCATCCCGCGGACAGCCGCGAGCAAATGTTGATGGACAAGTCGATCGATCAGCTCAACCTTATCAGCCAGGCGCGCAGCGAGCGGTTTAACTTTTACGAAGAAGATCTCCCATCCGTCGTGTGGACGGTGATCTATCTTGGATGCCTGATGACGATCGGTTTCAGCTACTTCTTCGGCAGTAATGTTTTTCGCGCCCAGGTGCTGATGTGCGGGTTCTTTTCGATTCTGCTCGGCATGACGATTCTCGCGATTCTGGAACTGGCGCATCCGTACCAGGGTGTCGTCACAATCTCGAATGAGCCATACCGCTATGCGCTCGCGCGAATGGAAGCGGCCGATAGCTACAAGATGGCCGGCGAAGGCCTCGCCCCAAGCGGTCAGTCCCGCGTCAGATCCGAGATGACAAGAAAGACGATTAACTGGTTTCGGAAGGCAGGAAAGCTATGGCAGAAAAAAGGCCGATCCGGTTTGGAATTCTCGGCGCGGCGCGAATTGCGCCGGACGCATTGATCAAGGCGGCGCACAATGTGCCGGAGGCCGAAGTCGTCGCGGTCGCGGCGCGCGATCCGAAACGAGCGCGGGAATTCGCCGCCACTCACAATATCCCGCGAGTGCTCGCGACCTACGACGACCTCGTCAACGATCCCGAGCTCGACGTGATTTATAATCCACTGCCGAACTCGCTCCATTGCGAATGGACGATAGCGGCGCTGCGCGCGGGCAAGCACGTGCTCTGCGAGAAGCCGCTCGCTTCCAACGCGGCGGAAGCGGAGCGGATGTCGAAGGCCGCGGATGAGAGCGGCAAGATTCTCGGCGAGGCGTTTCACTATCGCTATCATCCGCTCGCGGATCGCGTGCGCGCTCTTATCAGCGGCGGGACGCTTGGCCGGCTGGTCCATGTCGAAGGGCATTTTTCGGTACCGATTCCGGAGACGAACATCCGCTTCGATTGGAGCCTCGCCGGCGGCGCGACGATGGACCTGGGATGCTATCCGCTCCACATGATCCACTATTTTTCCGGCCTGACGCCGCGCGTGATCAGCGCCAAGGCGGAGACCGGGCCGAAAAACATCGACATCGCGATGGAAGTCGATCTCGAACTCGCGGACGGCGTGACGGCCCGGATGACCTGCGCGATGAAAAAAGATTCGGTCATCAGCGCGTCGTTCATGGCGCGCGGCGAGCGGGGAGAACTGCGTGTGATAAATCCGATCGCGCCGCATCGGGGGCATCAGCTCACGGTGAAGACGGACGCCGGCGAAAAGAATGAGACGGTGCCGGGCGACACGACCTTCACGCATCAATTGCGCGCGTTCGTCAAAGCCGTGCGCGGCGAAGCGAAATTTCCCACCGACGGCGCAGAGGGCATCATCAATATGCGCGTGATCGACGACGTCTACCGGGCAGCCGGCCTCCCACCACGCGCGACCTGACGAAGTCAGCGCCAGCCTAAAAACTGCGAGCCTAAGCGACCGGCCTCTAGACGCGTTCTGATGCGCCGGGCCATTCTAAATTATCGAGGCTATTTGCGGCCCAGAATCGCGAGTATTTGCGTGTCATAATTAGTTAAAAGTGAGCAAGACTTGCATCGGTTAGAACTTATTGGCTAAAAACTCTACTTAGTTATTGACGCTTTCGTATAACTAAGAGAGGGAAATCAGAAATGAAGTTAGCCAAAACGCTTGCTAGTCTTGGCCTGTGCGAGTCTTGCTGTCTAGCGGGGAAGTCGTGGCGATGTGTACGCCCAGGATGCGAGCGAAAGTGATCAGAGCGTAGGCGCTTGGGGTGCGCCCGATGCCAGTCGCCGACGAATCCCGTACGCCAGAAACCAAAGTGCCTCCGCTCGATATCAAGGGATGCTGGTCCGGCGACGGTAATTGATACCGGCGATGGCTCGGGGACTGCGATTTTCGAGTTCGTTCAGAATTCGAATCGACAAGAAACTTGTGATTCGGAAGCACTTTTAATTTCCAATGGCCTGATTCAGCCTTCGCGCGAGGCCCGATGAAGGGCACGGTGAGCTTCGACGGGATTCAAATTTAAAGGCAACGCCGGTGCGGGCTGTCCGGTCAGTGGAAGCGGAGAGGGCGACGCTACGGCGCATGACGGGAACGGCTCGAGTTCGTAGGAGGCTGCGCGACGATTTTCCAGGACGTGACCTTTTCAATCACGCCGGGAGGATCGCCAGTTGACCGCTCGCTGCGCGAAGTGTCTTCAGATTGCGCGCCGCGCGCAGACCATTGCCCGCCATTTCGTGATATAGCCGTCGCTGTAACCCGCGCATCGACACGGAGGGAATATGGCGAGCGAACAACTGAGCAAGGTAATCGAGCGAATCAAGTCGCAGCCGCAGAATCCGAACGCGTCGATGGAGCAGCGGCGCGCCGGGATGGAGCGGATCAGCGAGCGCGTCCCGGCCGACGTGATTTGCGAGAAGGTCGACGCAGGCGGCGTCAAGTGCGGAATGGATCGCGGCGCCCGGCGCGGCAGCGGATCGAGTCATTCTGTATCTGCACGGCGGCGGATACGTGATCGGATCGATCAATACGCATCGCGCGATGGTCTCGAGAATCGCACGAGCTTCGAATGCGCGCGCGCTGTCGATTGATTACCGGCTCGCGCCGGAGCATCCGTTTCCCGCCGCGGTCGAGGATGCGATCGCGGCATACAAGTGGCTGCTCGCGCAGGGCTACAAGCCCGGCAAGATTGTAATCGCCGGCGATTCCGCTGGCGGAGGACTCACGCTTGCGGCGTTGCTCGCGATTCGCGACGCGGGGCTGCCGATGCCGGCAGGCGCCGTTCCGATTTCGCCGTGGACGGATCTCGAAGGCACGGGAGAATCGGTGCGTACGAGAGCCGCGAGAGACGTGATGGTGACGCAGGACAATCTCCAGTCGTCGGCGAAGCAGTATTACGGCATGCACGACCCCAAAGATCCGCTGGTGTCTCCTGTGCACGCGAACTTTCGCGGTCTGCCGCCGATGCTGATCCAGGTTGGCGACGCGGAAATTCTGCTCGACGACGCCACGCGCGTAGCCAAGAGTGCAAAGGCTGCCGGCGTCGAAGTCGAGCTCGAAGTCTGGGACGAGATGCCCCATGTCTGGCACGTGTTTGCGAAGTTGCTGCCGGAAGGGCAGCAGGCGATCGACAAGATCGGAAAATTCGTGATCGCGCGCACGTCGTAGAGCGCGATCGCCGGTCAGTTGCTCAGAACGTGTAGTGCACGTTGGTGAGCTGCTCGGACACTTCCCAAAGCCGCGCGGCTACCGCGGCGTCCTGCGCAGCCGCACTACGCCCGACGTGCGCGGGATTCCCCCACAGCTCGGCCATGCCGTCGGGGCCGATGTAATCGCCACCGCGGACGTCGGGTGCGACGGCCGCATACTCGGTCGGCAGCGCGCCCATCGCGGCGCTTTGCGCGAACACGCTGTTGCCGAAAGAGAACAACGATTCGAGCATCGTCGATCCCTGCATCCGTGGTCCCGCGGCTTGCAGATTGGTCGCCGCGTATCCGGGATGGCATGCGACGGCCAGCAATTTCTTGCCGGCCGCATCGATTTTGCGCTGCAACTCCGAAGTGAACAGGAGGTTGGCGAGCTTGCTTTGCCCGTAAGCCATCCACTTGCGGTAGCCATTCTTCCATTGCAGATCGTCGAAGCGAATCTTGCCCATGCGATGCGCGCCGCTGGCGACGTTGACGACCCGCGCGCCCTCGGTGGCGAGCAATCGATCGAGCAGCAGGCCGGTCAACGCGAAGTGCCCGAGGTGATTGGTGCCGAACTGCATTTCGAATCCGTCGGCAGTTTGACGATACGGAATCGCCATCACGCCGGCGTTGTTGCACAGCACGTGCAGTGCCTGATGTTTCAGATGAAACGCGTCGGAGAAACCGCGCACTGAAGCCAGGTTCGAGAGGTCAAGCTCCATCACGTCGACCTTCGCCCCCGTCGCTGACGATGTTATCTGCGCGGCCGCTGTTCGCGCCTTGCCAAGATCGCGGCAGGCCAGTATCACCTCGGCTCGCTTGCGCGCGAACGCCAGCGCGGCTTCGTAGCCGATGCCGCTGTTGCCGCCGGTCACGACGATCGTCTTGCCGGAAAGGTCCGGTATGTCATCGGCGGTCCAAGGTTTCTTGTCAGCCATCGCAGGGTTTCCTCCTGGTCAATTGCGTGAAAGCTATCACATGACTTAGGAGAAGACGCCTACGCGGCGGGCGGCAGGGGTGACCCCTGCACCCAGTACTAAAAACACTGGGTTCCAAGGGGTCACCCCTTGGCGCTCACCGCGCAGGTGATTCAATTAACGAGACGCCTGCCAGCGCCGCGATTCGTGACAAGTCCACGCAAGCCTCGAGCGCGTCGGCGATTCGATCGAAGGCCGCGCGGCGATTCGCATCGGTGTCAATTCGCTCAGCAGATTCGAGCGGCGCGAGCCCTTTCGAGATCCTTATCTCGTCGAGAAAATTTCGTCGAAAGCCGGCGGAATCGAACACGCCGTGAATCGAAGTGCCGATCACTCGTCCATCATCTGATCGGATGCCCTCGAATTCATTCACAGCGCCGGTGTCTCGATGAGTCAATCTGAACAGTGCGCGGGATTCCGGCATGCCGGTGATGCGTCCGGAATGAATCTCGTAGCCGGAAATTTGCAGGTTCGTCGGCAGATGAATGCCGCGGATTCGGTCGGTGATCTTTTCAGATTGAAAGGTGGTTTCGATTTCGACTAATCCTAGGCCGATAGTTTCGGCGGTATCGCTCTCGACGCCATCGGTGTCGACGATGCGCCGCCCGAGCATCTGGTAGCCCCCGCAGATTCCGACTATCCAACCGCCCGCGAGACGATGCCGCACGAGGAAATCCTCCCAGCCGGCGCGGCGGAACCATTTCAGATCGGCGACGGTGCTCTTCGTCCCCGGAATGATCAAAACGTCGAGGCGTGGCGCGATGCCCGGATCGCTCAAGTAATGCACGGCGACATCGGGCTCGCCTTCGAGCGCTTCGAAATCCGTATAGTTAGAGATGCACGGCAGATGTATCACTCCAATAGTCAGTGGCTTGTTCACCGCAGACTTTGGAGTCCCTTCCAGCATCGCGGCGTCTTCTTGCGGCAATCCGAGGTGCTCCTGCCATGGCAGCACTCCTACTATCGGGATACCGGTGCGTTGCTCGAGGAAGCGAAGGCCTGATTCCAGCAGCCTCACATCGCCGCGGAACTTGTTGATCAGCACTCCCTTGACGCGCCGGCGCTCCTCCGGCGCGAGCAGTTCGATCGTGCCGACGATAGAGGCAAAGACGCCGCCCTTGTCGATATCCGCGACCAGCAGCACTGGTGCGTCGGCCAGTTCGGCGATTTTCCAGTTGACGATATCGCGATGCCGCAGATTGATCTCTGCCGCGCCTCCCGCGCCTTCGATTACTATCAGCTCGAAATCGCGCGCGAGATTGCTATAGCTACTGACTATCTCAGGCCATGCCTCAGTTCGATATCGCTCATAGTCATTCACGCCCATCTGAAATCGCGCGCGCCCGCGAATGACTACCTGGCAAGTCATGTCGGATTCGGTCTTCAACAGCACGGGATTCATGTCGACGCTCGGCTCGAGTCCGCACGCTTCGGCCTGCACGGCTTGAGCGCGTCCTATCTCGCCGCCGCCGGGACACACCGCGGAGTTGTTCGACATGTTTTGCGATTTGAATGGCGCCACGCGAACACCAGCACGCGCGAACGCTCGGCACAGCGCGGTGACAATCACGCTCTTGCCGACGTCCGACGCCGTGCCCATTACCATCAGGCTCCTGGCGCTCAATTTTCGAGTCCTTTTCGTGCGAAATTCGTTTGAGCCATAACATCTGCGATGCGCTAGAGTGTTTCAATACAGGATCCTTTCAACAAGGAGCGACTAACATGCAAATGGGAATGATCGGCCTCGGCCGAATGGGTGCCAATATGGTGCGGCGTCTGCTGCGTGGCGGTCATGAGTGCGTCGTGTTCGACGTGAGCGCCGATGCGGTAAAGGAACTGGCCAAGGAGGGCGCGATCGGTGCATCGTCGCTTGACGACTTCGCCGCCAAGCTCAAGCTGCCGCGCGTTGCATGGATGATGGTGCCGGCCGCGGTCGTCGAGCAGACGGTCGCGGACCTGTCGAGCCGATTTCAGCGCGACGACATCATCGTGGACGGCGGCAATTCGTATTACATCGACGACATCCGGCGCGCCGAAGCACTGCAGGCGAAGGGAATTCACTACGTCGATTCGGGCACCAGCGGCGGCGTGTGGGGACTCGAGCGCGGATTCTGCCAGATGATCGGCGGCGAGCCGCAAGTCGTGAAGCATCTCGATTCGATTTTCGCCACGCTCGCGCCGCCGATCGATTCCGCGCCGCGCACCGCCGGCCGCGAGAAAATCAAAGGCAGCACCGCCGAGCACGGCTATCTGCATTGCGGGCCGAATGGCGCGGGTCATTTTGTGAAGATGGTTCACAACGGAATCGAGTACGGGCTGATGGCGGCGTATGCGGAGGGCATGAACATTCTGAAAAATGCCAACGTCGGCAAGCAGACGCACGCCGTCGATGCGGAGACCACGCCGCTGCGCAATCCCAAGCTCTATCAGTACGACTTCAATCTTCCCGACATCGCCGAGGTATGGCGGCGCGGCAGCGTGATCGCGTCGTGGCTGCTGGACCTGATTGCGGACGCGACGGTCAGCGATCCGGAGCTGAAGAAATTTGCCGGCCGCGTGTCGGACTCGGGCGAAGGTCGATGGACTATCGACGCGGCGATTGACGAAGGCGTCCCAGCGCACGTGCTTACTGCCGCGCTCTACGAACGCTTCGAGTCGCGCGGCGCGGCCGACTTTGCGGACAAGCTCCTGTCCGCGATGCGTTACGAATTCGGCGGACACATCGAGAAGAAAGCCTAGCGGACACTCGCCATGCCGAATCCAGAATCAAAGCACGCATCCCACGATACTGTTCATGGGCGCCCCGGAGATCCCTGCGTGTTCGTGATCTTCGGTGCGACCGGCGACCTGACCAAGCGGCTGCTGATTCCGTCGTTGTACAATCTGCTCGCCAACAAGCTGTTGCCGGACAAGTTCGCGATCATCGGCGTCAGCAACGTGAAGATGACTTCCGAAGATTTCCGCAAGCAGCTCGGCGACGAGATCGGTCAATTCGCGACGACCAAGGTGCGCCCCGAACTCTGGAAATGGTTCGACCAGCGCATCTCGTACATGTCGGGCGACTTCACGGACCCTGCCACGTATCAGCGACTCAAATCGGAGCTCGAGCAGACCGACAAACTGCACGGCTCGCCGGGAAACGCTCTCTTCTATACCGCGGTGTCGCCAAGTTTCTTCGGCGAGATCGTGAAGCAACTGGCTGCCGCGGGACTCACCAAAGAAACCGACGGGCATTGGCGAAGAGTGATCATCGAAAAGCCATTCGGTCACGATTTGGAATCGGCGAACGCGCTCAATCGCGAGATTGGCGCATGTCTGGACGAGAATCAGATCTACCGAATCGATCACTATCTCGGCAAAGAAACCGTGCAGAACATCCTGGCGTTTCGCTTCGCCAACGGCATCTTCGAACCACTGTGGAACAACAACTATATCGATCACGTGCAAATCACGGTGGCGGAAACCGTCGGCGTCGAGCATCGCGGCGCATTCTATGAAGCGACCGGCGCGCTGCGCGACATGGTGCCGAATCATATCCTCGCGCTGGTCTCGCTCACCGCGATGGAACCGCCGAATTCGTTCGAGTCCGAGCCGGTGCGCGATGAGAAGACCAAGGTGCTGCGCGCAATCCGCTTGCTCAAGCCCGAAGACGTCCCGAAATGGGCAGTGCGCGGTCAGTACGGGGCCGGCACCCTCGAGGGCAAGCCGGAGCCGGGTTATCGCGAGGAGCCGCAAGTCGATCCCAAATCCAGCACCGAGACTTATGTCGCGCTGAAGCTCGCGATCGACAACTGGCGATGGTCGGGCGTACCGTTCTACCTGCGCACGGGAAAGCGGATGGCGAGTCGCCTCACCGAAATCGCAATCAGGTTCAAAGCGCCACCGATGCTGCAGTTTCGGCGGACCGGTGTCAGCCACCTTAAGCAGAACGAACTCGTGATGCACCTTCAGCCGAACGAGGGCATCTCGCTCAGCTTCAACGCAAAGGTGCCGGGACCCGTGGTCAGGCTCGGCGGCGTCGATATGAATTTCAAGTATGCAGACTACTTCGGCGCCGCGCCGAGCATCGGTTACGAGACGCTGCTGCTCGATTGCATGATTGGCGATCCGACTCTGTTCCAGCGCGCCGACACGGTGGACGCGGGATGGCGCGTGGTCGATCCGATTCTGGACGCATGGAAAGCGACTCCGGCGTCCGACTTCCCCAACTACGCGGCGGGTTCGTGGGGACCGAGCACCGCCGACGACTTGCTCAAACACGACGGCCACAAATGGAGATTGAACTCATGATGTCGCTGCGTGACGTACTGATACGGGCCGAGGCGAACAAAGTCGCCGTCGGTCATTTCAATTTTTCGGATTTGGTCGCTTTCAACGCAATCGTCGCCGCCGCGCGTGACAAGGAACTGCCTGTGATGGTCGGGGTGTCCGAAGGCGAGCGCGAATTTACCGGCGTGTGCCAGGCGGCCGCGCTGGTGAAGGCAATTCGCGACGAGTACAACTACCCGATTTTCCTGAACGCAGATCACACTCACTCGATCGCTCACGCCGAGGAAGCCGCGAAGGCGGGCTTCGATGAAGTCATCTTCGACGGCTCGGCGCTTCCCTTCGAGGAAAACATCAACCAGACGAAGAAAGCGATCGAGGCGATCAAATCGATCAACCCCGCGATTCTGGTCGAGGGCGAAATAGGCTGGATCGGAGCGTCATCGGCCGTGATCGACAAAGTTCCGGCGGGCGTCGGCATCTTGACCACACCAGAGGAGGCCCGGCAATTCGTCGATGCGACCAAGGTCGATGTGCTGGCGCCGGCCGTCGGCAACATGCACGGGATGCTGGCGAGCATGGTTCACGGCGATGTGCAGAAGCGGCTCAACATCGAGCGCATCGCGGAAATCAAAGCTGCGGCGAAGATTTTCATGACGCTGCACGGCGGGTCGGGCACCAACGACGACGATTTCAAGCGCGCGATCAAGGCCGGCATGACGATCGTCCACGTCAACACCGAAATCCGAATCGCGTGGCGACGGGGAGTCGAAGCGGGGCTGGCGGCGGAGCCGAATGAAGTGGCGCCCTACAAGATTCTGAAGCCCGCGGTCGAGGCGGTGAAGAAGGTCGTCAGTTCGCGGCTCGAGCTGTTCAGTTCGAAATGACGGGTTACTTGGCCCAGCCTTTTTCGTACGGCGCCGTCATCCGCCCGATCGCGCGCAGATGCGCGAACTTCCACTCGCCGTTGAGCTTGACGTAGTCGTCTTCGTAGCGCGCGCCGAGCCACATCGCGCGATTTCCATTGCGCATCGTGAACGGCCCGATGAAATACCAGATGCCGGTAGCGCGATCGCCGCTGACGTCGATGATCGGATTCATGACGTTATGCTGCGAGAAGCTGATCCGTTCCTGGAAGCCCTGGAAAAGTTTGCGAATCGCGTCGTGCCCTTGATGCCGCCCGACGCCGGCGCCTTCCCAGATTCCGTCGGGCGCGAACAGCGTCGTGATTTTCGCCGGATTGTGATCCTCGTCGCAGATCGCGCAGTAGCGGGCCTTGAGTTTCTTGATCGCCTCGATGTCTTCGAGAACCGTGATCCGCTTTTCGAGGTCGCTGAGATTCATCCCGGCTGTTTGTCCGTCGTCGGCAGATTCACAAATACCGCAGCCGTGACGACCGTGGTCCACAGACCGTCGCGATCGCCGATTGCGGATTGCGTGATGTTCCGCGTCGTCACGATTTTATCCGACAGCTTCCACACGTCCTTGCGTTCGTCGTAGCTGACGTTGGGATCGAAGTCCACGCCCAGCGCCGTCGCGAGCATCGTCGCGGCGAGGTCCTCGGCATAGTCGCCCGCCTTCTCGTCGGTCTGCCCGAAACTCTTATGTTCCGACAGGTAGCCGTACTGATCCTTGTCTGCCGGAATCGCGAGGCCGACCGACGTGGCCATCAGGCGATGCGGCTCGTCGGTCGAGTTGTCGTACATGACGGTGTAGACGATCTGGCCCGGAGTCAGGGTCTTCAGCCCATCCTGGATCGAGATGACTTTGCAGCCGGGAGGGAAAATCGAGCTGACGCGTACCAGATTGAACTCGGCGATTCGAGCGTCGCGCAGTGCGAGCTCGAAAGAAGTGAGTTTCTCGCGATGCCTGCCGACGCCCTTGGTCAGAAAAATAGCTTTGCCTGTTGGCCCCATCTAATTTTATTCCTCAATTCGATCTCTCCATGTACATAGAGCAAGCGCAAGAGTTTTGCGAGATTACGCGTCGATGATCGGTTCGTGAATAATATTCGCGACGCGATCGCGCTCGATCAATCCAGGCCGTTGCGGGCGACGAATATCGCCCAGCCCAAATACCGGCCGTCGAGTTCAATGCTGCGGCGCATTTCGGCAGGGTCGTTGAGTTTGGCTGCGTCGGGATGGCCGGGATTTTCGAGGGCCCAATCCAGGCCCGCCTGCCAATGCAGCGAATGATAACGATGCCAGTCGTCCGTCGAGGCTTTGACCAGCCCACGCAGTGGCATCCCGTGCGCGCGTATCGTCTCGACCGTCGCCCACAGCGTTCGGTCAGGGTAGTCGATGTCCGCGCGAACTCCGAGCGACACTTCCGCCGGATAAGGCAGTTCCATCGCGAACACCTCGCCGAGCGCGATTGCGCCACCGCGTTTCGCCGCATGGCTCATCCAATCGAGCGCGGGCTCGAAGCCGCCGAGCGCGAATGAAGCCCCGATGCACATCACTACGTCAAAGCTCGCGGGCTCTGCGCGAAAGTCGAGCGCCGGTCCTTCAACAATCTGGATTCGATCGGTGAGATTTTCCGCGGCAACGAGACGGCGCGCCTCAACCGCGAAAGTGGGGTAGATCTCAAGACCGGTTACCTGAATGTCGAACCGACTCGCGAGTCGGCGCAGCAACCATCCTTTGCCGCATCCGATATCGAGGATGCGCATTCCGTCGCGAACACCGCAATAACGTATCGCTAGATCCAGCTTCTCCTCGGAAGTTGGATTCTGAATCGTGTGATATCGCTCTATAGTTGCGTAGAATTCGAAAAGGTTCAATTTCGTAGCTCCCATTGGTCTCGGAGTTGATTTCTGCCGCAGAGAAATCTCACACGGATGCGAGGCGTCTCCGCGGCGCACAACAGCGCACGGCGAAACGCTCTACCGAATCTGAAATGACGCGAACTACTTAGCGGCAGCGAGACGGCAGGTGCGTTTCGCGGATTTCGGGCGCAAGCTTTTTACTCGTTGTGATCATGAAACGCACCTCCTTTGGGAAGGTCAGGTGAAGTTAGCTGAGATTGGTCCGGGTTACAATGTGAATGTCGCCACGATCTGCGGTTCGCGGTAAGATGGTGGCTCAGAGAAATTCTGGCGAGGTGACATCGTGATCGAGACAAGTCCGTTTGGGAAGACTGGGCATCAGAGTACTCGCGTTATTTTCGGAGCTGCCGCGCTCGGTGGGATGAAGCAGGACAAGGCTGACGGCGTGCTTGAGGTGCTGCTCGAATACGGCATCAATCACATAGATACGGCGGCGTCGTACGGCGAATCGGAATTGCGAATCGGTCCGTGGATGCGCGAGCATCGGAAGCGGTTTTTTCTCGCCACCAAAACCGGCGACCGCACGTATCAAGGCGCGCGCGACAGTCTCCATCGATCGCTCGAGCGGCTGCGCGTCGATCACGTCGATCTGATCCAGATGCACAACCTGGTCGCCGAGAATGAATGGGCGACCGCCATGGGGCCGGGCGGCGCGCTCGAGGCTCTGGTCGAAGCGCGAACGCAGGGGCTGGTGCGCTTTATAGGCGTTACCGGTCACGGCTCGCAGGTCGCCGCGATGCATCGCCGCAGCCTCGAGCGGTTCGCGTTCGACTCGGTGCTGTTTCCATACAATTTCACGATGCTCGATATCAAATCGTACGAGGAAGATGTCGAGGCGCTGCTGAAAGTCTGCCGCGAGCGCGAAGTGGCGACGCAGACGATCAAGTCGGTTGCGCGGCGGCGATGGCAAAATGGCGACGGCCGGAAGTTCAGCTGGTACGAGCCGCTGCGCGACCGCGACGCGATCCGGCGTGGCGTGCATTTCGTGCTGAGCCGGCCCGGGCTGTTCCTGAACACGTCGAGCGACGCGACTCTCCTGCGCGACATCCTCGATGCCGCGAGCGTGAAAGCGACGCCACCGGCGCGCGCCGAGATGGAAGCCGACGTCGAGCACTATGCGATGGAGCCGCTATTCATCCCAGGCGTGTCGGACACGATATAAGTGCAGAAGGAGCACTCACTTAATTAAATGTGAAACCCGCGGTGGGTTTCACACTTCCTTCGGCAGGGGTAACCCCTGCACCTTAGTATCAAAAAAGATGCGGGGCTTCGTCCCTGTTAGAAGGGGTTGGTCGAGATCTACCTCTCCCGCGGCTTGCGACTCGTCGCTAGCCGCAAACCGGGAGAGGTCGCCCGACGACATTCATGTCGTCGGACGGGTGAGGGCGCGCGCATCGAGCGCAACGCGAACGTCCTCACCTGCGCCGGAGGCCCGTCACTTCCCGAAGGACAGGTGTAGGAGCGCTGCTAGACGACTTTGCGGAAAGCCAAGGCCGGTGAGATTCGGACTGCCTCAAGGATAGGGACTATGCCGCTTATAAGACTTACTACCAGTGCCGCGATTAGTGCGTTGAGGGTTTGAGCGGGAGTTACCCATAAGGCGCCGTTACCGCCTAGCGCCGCGCCTAATGTAATGCCGCCGGAGAACATCCAGAGGGCGGGCAGGGCGCCTATGATGCCGCCTAACAGTCCTATCGCGGCGCATTCGCCGAATAACAGGAATGCCTACCGCACTTCGGCTGAATCCTAGCGCGCGCATCACCGCGACGTCGCTGATTTGCTCGCGGACCATCATGACCGTGGAGTTGGCTGCAATCAGCAGGACCGTCAGCAGTACTACCAGGCACAACGCGAAGACTATTGCGCGGATGTTGCCGATGGCGGAGAGGCCGGACGAGAGCGCGTCGCTTTCGGTCATGGTGCGCGTTTCGGCGTCGGAGTTGGCGAAGTGCTCATCGATCTCTTTGGCGAGCGTGGCCATCGTGTCGTTGCTGGTCGCGCGCACTATTATGTTCCACGCGATGTCTTGATCAGGCAGCCCGTGCGCCTTGCGCGCCGCCATCATGTAGTCGCGGCGAATAAGAAAGGTGTTGGGATAGTGCTTGGACTTCAACTTGCCGACGATCACGAACGTCATTTCCATATGGTCCGAGTCGGCGCTGCGAAGCGTGATGGTGTCGCCGAGTTTCCAGCCGTATTTCCGCATGAGAATATCGCCGACGACTGCGGCGCGCCGGTCTTTCGCGGCCGCCTCGCGCTGCTGGCCGGTCAGCGCGTAGTCGGGGTACACGTCGCTTATCTCAGGGCCGGCGCCGACGGCGAAGACGGGGTCGCTGACGTCGCGCCACGTCGCAGGCCATCCTGTGATCGCGACGCACGCGGCGACGCCGGGCATCTTGTTGATATCGTCGCAGTAGCGCGCGGGCAGATCCTCCCACGGCGCAGTCTTGTTGTTGATTATGAGGCGGAGCGTCCCCGACGCGTCCTTGACCACGCGATCCATCGAGGCCGGCACCGAGACCAGTACGGTGTAGATGAAGGTGGCCAGCGCGATGGTGAGGACAGTCAGAATCGTGCGGCGCAGATTCCGGCGCATGTTGCGCTCGACCAATTTGATCCAGTTGAACATAACGCCCCCCTTTCAAACCGACCGCAGCGATTCGACCAGCCGGATGCGCGAGGCGCGCCACGCCGGCATGAATCCGCCGAGCGCGCCGATTACGATTGCAGCGACCATCCCCGACACGAACGCGCCCACGGTCAGCCGAAACCTGAAGATGAACTCGCCGACGTTCATAAGCTGGCTGCTGAGGCCGGTCGAATACGCGACCAGCACGCCGAGTACCTCGCCGAGGATGCCGCCGGCGATTGCGAGTACGACGCTTTCGATCACGAAGCTGACCAGTACGTTGGAGCGGCTGAATCCCAGCACTCGCAGCACGCCGATTTCGCTGGTGCGGCGCGCGACCGCGGAATACATCGTGTTCATCGCGCCGAACACCGATCCGATCGCGAGAATCAGCGCGACGATCAGTCCGAGCGCGCGCAACTGATCGACGAACGCGGTTTGCTTCGCGTAAAAATCCTGCTCCGACATCGTATCGACCCTGAGCCTCGAGTCTGTTGTCAGCGACCTGGCGAAGTCGTCGTGCATCCCGGGCTTGAGCACGACGTGCAGCACGTCGAAGCCGTTGGCGACGTGGACGTCCTGGGTCAGGATGCCGAGATCGGTCATCACTTCCGACTCGTGCGCGCTGTCCTGATCGGAAAATACTCCGACGATTTTGAAAGTACGCGGTCCGAATTTGAAATCGCTGCCGATTGCGAGGTTGGGAAAACGCGCGGCCAGCTTGCGGCCGACGACCATTTCGGCCGCGCCGCCGTTCGGCCAGCGTCCGCTGACCAATCGCATGCCGCGATGCACCTGGTACGCGATTGGATACACGCCGCGAAGGAAGGTGAACAGCGATTGTGAAGGCGGAGCGTCCGGGTCCGCGTTGAAGCCGGTGATCATTTCCGGCGACATCAGCGCCCGGCCGTCGGCAGTCGCCGCGATCTGAGGGCGGCTCTTGATGATCTCGTACTGCTCGTGAGTTATGAAGCTGCCGCCCTCGTCGGTGGTGCCGCGGCTGAGCACGATCCAGTTGTCGGGCAGCGCGTTCTGCATCACGGTCGCGCGCAGACCGGCGACAAATCCCGACAGGATGAAGAGCAGCATCACGACCAGCGCGACGACCGACGCTGTCATCGCGGCGGTGGCGCGTCGGACCATCAGGCTGCGCAAGTTGTAGCGAATCGGGATCACTTCAGCCTCCCGGGGAAATCGTGCCGGGTGGAAACAGACGTTTGCGCGAGCTGGAAAGGGATGGATTGTAGACGTTCGGCGCGCGAGATCCTAGAGGGCGTCACAAGCCGGAGCAGTTTGCCAACTGCATCGGGCGTCTCGAGTCCTGCGCTTGGCGGCGGCGCGGGTTCGATACTAAGCTTCGAAAATAAAGTTGGAGGCGCAGCGATGGCCAGTTCGATCAAGTCAGAGGCGCAGCGGATTCGCGCGAGTCTCAAGCATCCGGTGATCGATGCGGATGGGCATTGGCTCGAGTTCGGGCCGATCATCATCGACCAGTTGGAAAAATTCGGCGGCAGCCGCGCGGTCGACGGATTTCGCGCTTTCAATGGCCGCGTGTCGAAGCGACTGATGGCGTCTGAGGAAGAGCGCAAGCGCAGGCGCCGCGCGCAGGAAGCATTCTGGGCGCTGCCGACGAAGAACACGCGCGATCGCGCGACCGAGATTCTGCCGCGGCTGCTTTACGAACGCCTCGACGAATTCGGAATGGATTTCACTGTGCTGTACCCGACCGCTGGGCTGGGTATTCCGTTTCATCCGATCGACGAGACGCGACGCGTGACCTGCCGCGCGTTCAACCGGTTCATCGCAGAATTTTTCGGAGAATTTTCCGACCGCATGACGCCCGCGGCCGTGATCCCGATGCATACTCCGGAAGAGGCGTGCGCCGAGCTCGAATACGTGGTGAAGGAACTCGGACTCAAAGTCGTGATGATGGCGAGCATGGTGCGGCGCCAGATACCGGCGGAATCAGCGAACGGGCGAGCCGCGACCTGGTTCGACATGCTCGGGCTCGACAGCGAGTACAACTACGATCCGGTGTGGGCGAAATGCGTCGAGCTGGGAATCTCGCCGACGTTTCATTCGGGATCGCGCGGTGTTGGACTGCGCAATTCGCCGACCAACTTTGTTTACAACCATATCGGGCATTTCGCCGCCGCGAGCGAGGCGGTGTGCAAGGCGATCTTCCTTGGCGGCGTGACGCGCCGGTTTCCCCAACTCAAGATGGGGTTCCTCGAAGGCGGTGTCGGATGGGCCTGCGGGCTTTACTGCGATCTGATCGGTCATTGGAAGAAGCGCAATCGCGAGGCGCTCGAGGAAACCAATCCGGCCAACCTGGATCGCGAGATGCTCACGCAACTCATCGGCGAGTACGGCGGGAAGTGGATCGAAGGCAAGCTTGAAGCGAAGGCGGGCAGCGTCGCGACGATTCTCGAGCGCGACCAAAGCGGCGCCACTGGCGGACTTCGCGAGCTCGACGATTACGCCGCGTGCAAAATCAAGCGGGCGGAAGATATCCGCGACTTGTTCGTCAACAATTTTTATTTTGGCTGTGAAGCCGACGACCCGACCAATGCGTACGCGTTCAACCGCAAGGCGAATCCATACGGCGCGAAACTGAACGTGCTGTTCGGCTCGGACATCGGGCATTTCGATGTGCCGGATATGAAGGACGTCGTGCCGGAGGCGTATGAGCTGGTGGAGGACGAACTGATCACGAAGGACGACTTCCGCGATTTCATGTTCGTCAACCCGGTGCGCTTTTGGGGCGAGGCGAACCCGAATTTTTTCAAGGGCACGCGCGTCGAGAAGGAAGCCGCTGCCCTACTGGCAAGTAAAAACGTTTAGTTGCGGACCGCGTTCGCCGTGACAGCTGCGGCGCGTTCGGTTCGATCACTAGAGCGCCGAATCAGATAGAGCAGCGGGCCGATACTGCCGAGGGCGATCGTGATCACGAGGTAGGGAATGGCGGAGACGTTGCGCTGGCGAGCGTCCTCGCCCATCCAGACAATGATGAGAACCAGCGCGATTAGAAGATCGACGAAGGCGGTGACGCCGGCGAAATTCGCTAAGACCATGCGAAAGAAACCGATGTAGCCGTACAGATAAACCGAGTACGCGTCCATCGCGAGCAAAACTATCAGGGCGGCTGAAAGTGCGAGCTGCTTGCGATTCATCGCATCCTCCCGATTCAGGTTTGCGCGAACCCGCGCTTGGCAGCGGCGACAAACGCTCGCACGCGCGCTGGATCCTTCTTGCCGCGTTGGCCGGGGAGGTCGGTATGCGTGAACGAATCGACGCCCCATGGCCTGACGGTGGCGATCGCGTCGGCGACGTTCTCAGCCGAGAGTCCGCCCGCGAGGATCACCGGGATTCGCGAGCGCTCGACTACCGTGCGGCTCACTGACCAATCGTGCGTCTCGCCGGTCGCGCCGGCGATACGGCGGCCCCTTCGCACCCGAATCCAGCATCAGGTAGTCGAGGCAGTCCTGATGCGCGTCGGCTTCGGTGAGGGTTTCTCCCGCGCGCACCGCAATCGCGCGCAGCAGCATGACGGGCGCGATACGCTCGCGAATCCATGCGCAGTCTTCGGGCTCGATCTCACGCGCGACCACGTGCAGCACGTCCGGACGCACCGCATCGACCATCGCGCAAATCTCGTCGCGATCGTCGGATAGCGACAGCGCTACACCGCGCGAGCGCGGGCGAACTGCGGACAGAATTTTGCGCGCCAGGTCGGTGCCGATCGCTTCGGCAACGACGCCGGCCTCTGCTATGACCAGCCCAATCAGATCGGCGCCTGCTTCTGCGGTCGCGACCGCGTCGGGCACCGAGGTCATGCTGTAGATTTGGATCGCCATCGCCGGACTTACCCGCGGCCGCCGCGCAGCAGTTTGCCGGGCGTCGCTCCCGTGCATCGCCCGTCGTCCCACGTCATCTCGCCGTTGACGACGATCGCGCGATAGCCGCGCGCATGCTGCACGCGACGCCATTCGCCGCCGGGAAAGTCGTGCGCAATATCGCCGATCCAATCCGGCTCAACGCCGAGCCGAGCGAGATCGTAGACGACGACGTCCGCCGCCAGCCCTTCGCGCAGAACGCCGCGGTCGCGGAAACCGGCCGCATGCGCGGGCAGAGCGGAGAGCCGATAGTGCGCCTCTTCCAGCGTGATGCGTTGTTCGTCGCGCACCAGCCATCCGAGAAAATCGGTCGTGTACGCGCCGCCGGTGAAGAACTTGGTGTGCGCGCCGCCGTCCGACACGCCCGGAATCGTGTAGGGCGAGTCGTTGATCATCTCGGCGTAGAACTCGGCGTTGAAGCCGCGATTGGGGCCGAGGAACTCGACCTTGAGATCGCCGGCGATCGACAGATCGAGCATCGCGTCGATCTCGTGCTTGTTTTCCTCGTTGGCGATTTGACCGATCGATTTGCCGACGTACTTTTCGAGTTCGGGTTTGTCGCCTGCCCACGACACGATCAGATGACGGATCGGGCCGCCGACTCCCTTCTGAATCACCTCGAGTTTTTTATTCGCCTCGTCGTGTTCGCGCTTGATCGCCTCGCGCAGAGCGGGATCCTTCATCTTCGAAATCTTTTCTTCATTGCTGCCGGTCGTGACGGTGCGCCACGCCGGGCTCGCATCGTAAAGATTCCAGTGCTCGAGCGTGAAGGCGAAGCCGGTGCGGAGCGTGGCCGTTTGACCGAAAATCGGCAGACCTTTCTCGCGGCATCGCTTGAGCCACGCGAGACTGCGCTGATGAACCTTTGGATCACGTCGCGCGGGCGCGATCGCGTTGTGCAGAATCGGACGATTTGCCTCGGCCGCCAGCCGCTCGAGGAACGCGAGATCGTCCTTGATATGCCCGGTCGCTTGCGTGATCTGAATGAATCCCTCGTCGCGCTCGCGAAGAACGCGCGCGAGATTCAGGATGTCCTCGTCGCACATCGTGTCTGTTACCATCGGCGATCCGTCGAAGTCCGCCTGCGTCGAATCCGGGCCGAGCCGTTGCACCGAGAATCCCCCGAGGCCGGCATCCATTCCTTCGGCGAGCAGGGCGCGCATCTCGGCGCGTTCATCATCGGTCGCGGCGCGAGTCTTCGCGGCTTCGAGTCCCATCACATACGTCAGCAGCGACGAGGTCGGCAGGTACTGGATCACGTTGACGCCCTTGGCGGTGCGATCGAGCGAGTCGAGGTACTGCGGAATCGTCTCCCAGTCCCACTTCATCCCGACCTTCATCGACTCGTAGGGAATCGCTTCGGTGCGCGTCATCGTGAGCATCGAGCGCTCGCGAAAATCCGGCTTGACCGGCACGAATCCGAAGCCGCAATTGCCGAGCACCACCGACGTGACGCCGTGCCATCCCGAGATGGTGCAGTAGGGGTCCCATCGAATCTGCGCGTCGTAGTGCGTATGCAAATCGACGAAGCCGGGAGCGACGATCATGCCGCTGGCGTCGATGCTCCTCTTCGCGAAGCCGGGAGAGCGGCCGCCGACCTGCGCGATCTTGCCATCCTTGATCCAGACATCGGCTCGGTATCGCGGGACGCGGGTTCCGTCGACGACGGTTCCACCTTTGATATGAAGATCGATATCAGCCATCGAAAGATCCCTCCTTCGAAGACGGGGTTGGCGGCCGGGCGCACTGACTTTTTCGTACTTACAGCATCGCGGATCGGTTTGGCAAACGAGATTAACTATCGGTAGGTCAGAGCCGCGAAGAATCTTGCAGCAGTTTCGCGAGGGGACTTCTTCAATGCTTGTGCGCGATTGAATCGACGCGGTACAGACGCCATTCCTCGGGCACGCCGCGTAGACGATGCGATCCCGCATCGGTCAGAACCATCCCGGAACCGGAAACGAGATCGCGTACTGTGCTCGACACCAGCACTTCATCGGGCGCCGCGGTGGTCGCGATGCGCGCGCCGATATGAATCGCGATCCCCACCGCCTGCTCGCCGACCCATTCGCATTCGCCGCAATGGAGGCCCGCTCTGACCTGCAAACCAAGCGACGATACCGCGGTCCGGATGTCGAGAGCGGCAGCCACGGCCGCGGCCGGCGCGTCGAACACTGCGAGAAACCCGTCGCCCGGATTGGTGATCTCGCGCCCGCGAAACGCTGCCAGAGCTCTTCTGACGATCGCGTAGAACTGTCCCAGCTTGTCGCGCCACTTACGGTCGCCGATCCGCGAGGCATGTGCTGTAGATCCCACGATGTCGATAAACAACACCGTTACCAGCGTGCGCATCGCGTCGCCGGCGCGACGAGCCGACTGCGACGCACTCGCGCTATATTTGGTCTTCAGCGCCCTCGCACTTTCCTGCAGCGTTCTCATTCCCAGCAAATCGGCGGCCGCGAGCGCCTGATCGTTGAGCGCTTTCGCTCGAGGGCGATCTTCATCTTCACCGCGCTCGAGCAGCATCGCAGCGTATTCCTGCTGGCTGTGCGCGAGCCATCCACGCCCGCCGATCTTTGCGTTCATCGCAATCGCGGATTCGTAGTGACGCTGCGCGTCATCGTAACGGTTCAGCAGGGCCGCGAGATTGCCGAGGTATCGCGAGACCGATCCGTAACAAACTTCGGTCCATCCGATCATTGCGATCCGCTCGGCATAAGGCAGCATCAGATCGTAGATTCGCGCGGCGCGCTCGCGGTCGTCGATAAATACGCAAAGCGTCGACAAAATCGCCATCGTCGCGAGCCAGTTCCAGTCGCGGCGCAACGCGGTGAAATCGTCGCGCGCGAGATATTCGAACTGGACTCGCGCCTCGGCTTCGCGGCCCGCCTCCACATAGGACATGGCCAATCCCGATCGCGCCACGTCAAGCACAGGATATTGCTCGACGTACGCGCGCAAGATCGGTTCGAGTTCACCCATGCGATGCTGCTCGAAGCGAATCAAACCCACTTGCGCGGCGTACGACAACAATGCGCGCGGCTCCTGACGCCGCTGACCGACGACCATTGCGTGTTCGGCCAGTCGTTCGCCCTCCTCGAGTTCCCCATGCAATAGAGCGCGCATCGCATACGAAAGCTCGACCACCGAATTGCCGCTGCCGGTTTTCCCTGACAGTTCCTCGTAGGTCTTGAGATCGGTATCGGCTTCCTGGATGGCTCCCGTTTCAAGCAAATCAGCCAGATGCATCTCGAGGGCTCTGAGAGCCCATTCACGGTCTTTGATCCGATCGGCCAGCGACACCATCTCCTGCGCGGTCTTCAGCCTGGCGTCCAGGTTATCCGGTCCCCACAAAGAGTAGTGCCACATACACAATGCGTAGATCAGCGCGAGCGGGTCGTCGAGGCGCCTCGCCATATCGACCGCGCTCTGTGACAGCTCGACCGAGCGATCGTGCTGGTCCGACCAGTACAGCGCAGCCGCCAGTCGCGCGAGTAGCATTGCCTTCTGCGCGCTGTCGCCGTTACCAGATGAGCGCAGCGCTTCCTCCAACAACTCGACCAGCGTTCTGTCGACGGTTCCGGCCGTGCTCGATTGGATGCCGATGCCAAGTGCAATTTTTGCCAACGCGCCGCTGTCATTCGATTTACGCGCGAGCGCGGACGCGCCCATGAAGACTTCGCGCGATCGATCGACGTAGCCCGCCCTGGTCAATGCCTCGCCGAGTTCGATCATGAGGCCGCAGGCCGCAGGCTGTTCCGAGGCCGGCGCGATTGCGAGCGCGTCGAGGGCCATCTGGAAAAGACGCGCGCCTTCTTCGTACGCCAATTGTCGCATCGCGCGTCTCGCGCCGCGCCCGGCAAACTCTACCGCCTTGTCCCACGATCCGGCCGGCAAGGACCGAGCATAGTGCTCCGCCAACTGAGGCAGGTAGTCGATCAGATCGTCGGGATGAAGCCGTTCGAGCGATTGCGCGATCTGCTGATGAAGCTGTGTCAGCCGCAGCCGCGGAATATCCGCAGCCACCGTTTCCGGAATCATAGCGTGAGTGAATCGGAAGCGGCCGGCCGTATCGAGATCCTTCACGATGCCATGCGACACCGCTTCGGCAAGCCGCGCGACGCACTCCGCGACCGTAAGCCCGGATACCTGCGAGAGCAGATGGAGGTCGAACTCGCGGCCTATTACCGAAGCGATCTCGATCGTCTCGCGCGCGTCGCCCGAGAGCGGCGCAACTTTCTTTCGGATAGCCTCGCGCACGCTGTCGGGAATCGCCAGCCCCGACGCGATTCGGTCCTGCAAGGTGGCGCTCCGATCGGCGCGCAGCAGTCGCAACGTCTCGTCGAGAAAAAAAGGATTGCCTTCCGTCACATCGCACAACGTCGAAATCAGCCGGTCATCGGGCGTGAGCGCGGCGTTGTTTTTCGCGAATGCGGCAACTTCTGCCGAGGTCAATCCACCCAGGTGAATCGTGCGGCCTTCCCGCCCGATCGAGCTCAGAAGATTGGCGTGCTCCGCCGATAGACGCGCCTCGGTTTCGCGATAGGTAGCGAGAATCAAAATCCTGCTTTGCAGCAGGTCGCGCGCGACAAAACGCAGCAGGTGCAGCGAATCCGCGTCGGCAGCGTGGAGATCGTCGAGCACCAGAACCAGCGGCGTATCGTTTGCGATCCTTTTCAAATACGCCGCCAGCGAATCGAACATCTGAAAACGCGCCGGATCGAACGGCGAACCGCCGCTCGAAGGCAGCCCGGAGAGCATCGTCGCCCGCGACCAACTCTCGCGCGATGCGGCCTCGCCGGCCGACTCCGGCATCAGTCCCAACATTTGCCGCGCGGTGGAGGGTAGCATCGCGTCGGCCGCACGCGGGTTGATTGTCGCTGCGCAATGCCGCAGGGCCTGCGTCCACGGCCAGAAGGCCGGCGCTCCGCCGCCTTCCCAGCATCGCCCCCACGCAACCTTTGCGCCGGCGCGCTCCGCATCGGTGGAGATTTCCTCGGCGAGCCGCGTCTTGCCGATTCCAGGCTCACCGGTAAGGCAAAAGAGTTGACCGCGTCCGCCCGCGATGCTGCCGAGGCTCGCGCGCAACTCGCTCAACTCGCGCTCGCGCCCGACGAATGTCCCGCCTATTAGTCCCGCGCGGTCTGCCGTCGACGCCGAGGGAGAATCTGATGCACTGTCCGGCATGCGGTTACTTCAATGAAGATTCAATTCACTTACTCGGGAGTATTCTACGGTTGTGAAGAGGCATGTCCTGCCTGATCAGCGCAACGACATCTTTCGTGTTCCCAGCTATCGCAACAATAAAGTCCGTGACATCGTTATCGCCATATTCCGACCGCTGGGGTTGCGGGCCGGGATTGGCTTGAGAATCCAGCAGGGCGAGCACCTCTCGAATTATGGAGTTAATTGTCGTGAAAAGTTCCCCTACCCGTTCCTCAGGGGTAGTTCCTGTAGGTTTGTCCTTGTACGCGTTAGTATCAGGGCTGTCGCCGTAAATATTGTATTGATCGCCCATCCTGGCGGCCGCGTACAAAATCTTTTCTATTCGGTTGTCATGATCCGTTGGCGTCGGCTTTCCGTTCGTAGTCTCTTGGATCAGCGCCTTGATCCTCTTGAGAATGCCCTCGGTGGGCGCTCCGTTTGAATCGTTCTCGTCCAGACCGCCCAAGATCGTCTGCACGTCCGTCAACATACCTGTCAGCGCGGGCTGGATCTTACCCTCGTAATCACGATGAGTCGTCGAACCAGCACGTTTCTTCTTGACGGCTGGTACTGCAACCCTTGTTTTCGACTTACTGGATCTTGGTCGTTTACCTGCCATTTTCGGCTTCCCCCGTCTTTTTGTTTATCGTTAAGTTCGCGAACAGGCGTTGCCTGCTCAGCACTGTTCTGAGTGTAAAAATTATCGCTAGACGCCGTCATTACTGGGTTAGCGTTTGCGAATTAACCACTGTTCCTCGCTTAACGCTAGAACGGATTTGCAGGATGGCGATGTTCGTCCGACGGTATGGTCTAGCCGATGGGGCAGTAGGTCACATCGACGCGGACTCAACTCACTTGCTGAATATCGATGCACCACCGTGCATCGTCAGGATGTGGTTCTTGATCTTTTTGGCGACCTTCTGAGTGTCCTTCGCCATAGCGACAATGTCGGATGTAGTGCCAGTGCCGCCAGTGGGCTGCGGTGTCAGCGTCGCACCCGGCTCCAGTATTTGGAAAATATCTCGGCATATGGAGTCAATCGTGGTGAAAAGTATCAGCACCCGATCCTCATGCGTGCCTCCGGTTGGCGGTGGATAGGCCTGAGTCGCCGGCGAGTGTCCTCCGATGTTGTACTGATCGCCCATTTGAGCAATGGCGTACAAAATCCCTTCGATGTTGTCGTCGTGAGTTGCCTGATTTGGACTTCCCTTGTTTAGCTCCTTGAGCAAGGCTTTAAGCCTTCCAATCATTCCGTTAGTGGGCGCTATGTTTCCGTCATTCGGCTGCTGGTTCAGCTTATTCAGGATCGCCTGGAGATCGGTCAAAGTGCCATTGACCGCATTGTAGATCTTGGCCTCGTACGGATGATGCGGTGGGATGCTAGCTGCCATTTTCGGTTCCCCTCTTTTTTCGATTGTGAGGTTCGCGAACAGGCGCTGTCCGCTCAGCACTGTCTGAGTGTAAAGAGCGACGAGTCGCTAGCCGCCGCCAGACTGGGTTAACGTTGGCGAATTAATCACTGTTCCCCGCTTAACGCCAGAACGTTTTTCGCGAGACCAGAGTGCACTCACTCGTGCTGGGGTGAGGCCGCGATCGGACGCGCTCGCACGACTGCGTCCGGCCGGTTCGCGATCGTTACGTTGATGTTGGATAGAGTCACATCGGCAGAAATTGTGGCGCCTATCGCGTAGCCCTGAGCGATGCTGTTCGCGATCGCGATGATCGCGTCCTTGAAGCCTTTGCCGCCATCCTGGCCGGTTGCGGGCACGATGAAGCTTCGACCGCCGGCTGATTCCGCGAGATCTTTCAAACTCTTGGCGTCAACCCGGTTCGAGTCATCCATGCCCATAACATATGGTCCTATAGCTACCTCCCGCTGCCCCTTTGCGTTCGGATCGCCAATACCGACCGCATAGAGTGGGACCCCGTCTTTCCTTGCCTGTTCTACTACGTCCTTCTCTTCGGCAATGCTGGAGTTGTCGATCCCGTCCGTGATCAGAATGATCGCACGGTTCGTATAGTCCGCAACCGCCAGGCTTTGTAACGCCGTGCGAGTTGCGTCGAAAATCGCGGTTTGACCGTAGGCATGTAACCGCTCAATTTTCTCGGCTGCCGTCTTGTGATCGGTGGAGAACGGCATCAGTAGATACGTGGTGCCAGTGAACGCAAACAGAATCAGTTCGTCGCATCGATTCAGGTTCGTTATAAAGCTAACGAGCGACTCTTTTACTATCGGCAGCTTCGGCACCATGCTGCCCGAGGTATCCACCACTAGCGCGATCGCAGCAGGCTCATCATTCTTGTGCTCCCGAAAATAGGCGACCGGAAAGCTCTGCGAGTTTTCATATACGATGAAATCCTGTCGAGTCAGTCCAGAGATCGGATGCCCTGAAGCGTCGACTACAGAAACATCGAATTGTTGGTATCCCGGTTTTTGCGCCAAGTCCGCAGGCGTAGCGTCCGGCGATTTGCACAAACCTGCGACTGGTGATGGCTTCGCAGCAGCCTGCGCCCGTTGCGACTGCGAGATCGCATGCCGACTGCTGGCGCATCCGGCGAAGCTTGGCGCGATCGCCGCAGCGAGAAGTGAGATTACGATTGCCCGCACTGATCCCCCTTTAACGTGTCCACTGGCCGTCAGCGCAATATACAAAGGCCGCGAGCTGCGATGCCAGCTGGCCCGACGATCTCCTCGGGGCGCCGACCGTCACTAGTGCGTGGGTGACGCTGCTGTCGGACGCGCACGCACTTCCAGGTCCAGCCTCTTCACGACCGTTGTCTTAACTGTCGATGGAGTTACGTTGTTGGGGACCACAGCGCCGATCGTGTAACCTTTGGCGATATTGTCGGCGATCGCGAAGATTGCGGTTTCGAAGCTGTTACCGCCAACCTCGCCCCTGCTGGGCACGATGAAGCTTCGACCGCCGGCCATCGCGGAGAGATTCTTGATACGTTTGGCGTCAACCCGGTCCGTGCCTGACTGGGCCGGTTGAATCCCGGGTACATAGGCTGTGTGCTCGCCTATACCGGGTGGCCCCACCACTATAGGTTCGCCCGAGGGTATGTAAGATTCGCCCTCGATATGAATCGGCCCGATGTTTATGCCAGATTTTTCCGGTGCGTTCGGATCGCCGATACCGACCGCGTAAATCGGGATGCCGTCTTTCGTTGCCCGGGCTACTACCGCCTGCTCGGTAACGACGCTGGAGTTGTCGATGCCGTCCGAGATCAGAATGAGCTTGCGGTTCGGATATTGCGCCCCCTCCAGCCTCTGCAGAGCAGCGTTCGTTGCGTCGTATAGCGCGCTCTTACCGGATGGATTGAGGAGTTCCATTTTCTCAGCGGTCATCTGATGATCGGTGGAGAACGGCTGCAGCATGTACACCTGACTGTTGAATGCGAACAGGATTACTGCGTCGCATGGATTGAGGTTTTTCACAAAGTCGCCCAGTGTCTGTTTCACTGTCGGCATCTTCGACGCCATGCTGCCCGACGAATCCACCACCAGCGCGATCGCGACCGGCTCGTCATTCTTGTGCTCTCGAAAATAGGCGATAGGAAGGGTCTGCGATCCCGCGTACAAGACGAAATTCTGCTGCGTGAGTCCTGAGACCGGCCACCCTATCGAATTGGATACTTAAACATCGAACTGCCGATATCCCGGTTTGTTGGCCACGTCCGGCGGCGGCGCATCCTGCGATTTGCACGATCGCTCAACCGTAAGAGGTGACGAGTTCGAACCCGCTTGCTCGCTCGGCGGCTCCGGACTTTGCTTGATCGTGCATCCGGCGATCGCAGTGATCATCAGCGCGATCCCAATCCCGCGAATCGAGATTCCGATTGCCCGCATCGCTTCCCCTTTCATGTGTCCACGTTTTCGCGCTTCGGTGTTGGCCTAGAAGGTCCTGCGGTAGGTTACGTAGTTCGCGCAGACTTTGGCGCCCAGCTTTTCTGCCGTGCGGCGCGAGGGCCAGTTGTCGTCGAGGACTAGCGTATAGCTCAGATATTTCGAACCGCTGCGGATCATTCGCAGGTACGAATACGCGGCCATCGCGAGGTTGACGCCGCGGCCGCGTGCTTCTTCGAGTACGCCGATACCCAAAAAATTCAGCCTCTCATTGTCGGCGATCTTTCGGCCAGGCTTCAGAATCGCCCCTTCAGAATTCGGCGGCGTGACCATCAACGCGCCGACTGGTTGGTCGTCGCGATACGCGAGCACGGAGGTGTCGAGCGCACCGGACATCGCGAAAAAATCGAACAGGAATGCGAGTTCGTCAGTGGTGAAAGGCGTCGCGCCCCAATGCCGCGCGAATGCAGTGTTCCACGCATGCTCGAAATCGCGGACGCGGCGCGCTGCCGGCAGATCCTTCAGCGGGACGATCTCGAAACCGGCGCGGCGGCTCGCTTCGAGTGCGCTTTCGTAGCGCGCGACCAGTTCCGGCGTAACTTCAATCTTGTAGTCGACCCATCCGCGCTCGGTTTCGAAGCCAGCGTCCTTGAGCAACGCGTGATAGTACGCGGGATTCTGCCGCGCGATATCTGGCGGCAGGGTTTCGTAGTCGTCGATGACGAACGGGAACTCGAGCAATCCGTAGCCGGCGCGCGCCGCCGTCGCGCCGTTGGCCTTCATCCATTCAGACGCCGCGTTCATCATCTGATTGACGGCGTCGCGAGTGTCGGGCATCGCCTCGAACATCACGATATGCCCGAGCTGCTCGTTCCAGTGACGTTGATAGTGGCTATCGATTATCGCGACGGCGCGCGCGACGATGTAGTCGTCAACCCGTGCCGCGAACGCCCGAATCTTGCGGCCGGCGGCGAACGGTCCCTCGCCCATCAGGATCGGCAGCTGCACTGCGACCATCGCGGCCCATCGCGCGCTGCGATATTCGTAAACCCGATGCTGAAAAATGACGAACTCGGTGAGTGCTTCTTCGCTTGCGGGTGACTCGATTTTGACTGACAACTCCAGAATCTCCCGATGCGATGACTAATCAACACTTCTATTCAGGCTCTCGCAGAGCCGGATCGCGAGGTCACCTTGTTTCGGATCACGCCGTGCGCTAACCACTGTGCAGGGGCGAGCGTAGCGCCGCGCGAGCAGAAGCGTCAAACAATCGCGCGCGAATGACGCCCCTTCAGGAGCGGCTGAGCGTCATGGTTGAAAAAACGATCGACCTCACAGGCATTTCGGCCAATTCAGTTGAAGACGCCGTGCAATTGGCAATCTCGCGCGCCGGCGTCACGATCAAGGGTATCCATACCGCTCATGTCGAGAGCATCGACGCACTAGTCGAGGCCAACAAAGTCGCGCGATGGAAAGTGAGAATCAAGGTGACCTTCCAGGTGAAGGACGAGCTGCACGAGTGATCGTTTAAGTTGCGGTCACGAAGGAAGCGGCGGAGCGCAAGGACTTCCAAGTCATGCGAAACCAGCTGCTGAGAGTAATCAATGGCGAAAATAGTTGAGGTTCATCCGGGTATCTACGAGATTTTTCTGCCGCTGCCGATGCGGCCGACAATCATCAACGTTTATCTAATCGACTGTCACGGCGCGTGGACGCTGGTCGACACGGGGATGAACTCCCCCGAGAGCATCAAGGCGCTCGAGGAAGCGCTGGCGGAACTCGACATCAAGATCGAGGACCTCGATGCGATCGTCGCGACCCATCATCACATCGATCACTTCGGCGCGTCAGGCGAGATTCGCCGGCGCAGTCATGCCACGACACATATCCATCGTCTCGAAGCCGAGCGCGCAGGCAGGATGATCGAGTTCGGCAAGATGAGTCCTAACGATCGTCCCGAGTCGCGCGCGTTTTTTGCCAAGCACGGATTTCCGATCGAACAATTCTCGCCGACCGGGATGCGCCCGGCATGGATGGGAACTTCGATGTACGGGCCGGTCACACAGCCCGACAAATACATCGACGATCACGACGTAATCAAAATCGGCGACCGCGAACTGGAAGTAATTTGGACGCCCGGGCATTCGCCGGGTCACAACGTGATTTATTTACGCAAAGAAAAGGTGATGATTGTCGGCGATCACCTGCTGCCCAAAATTACGCCACACGTCGGAATTTATCCGGACGCGGCAGGAACCAACCCGCTCGGCGACTTCATCGCGTCGCAGCTCAAGGTACAGAAGTTCGACGTCGAGCTGGTTTTGCCGGCACACGGCGGCGTCTATCATGACCATCGGCATCGCGCGAATCAGTTGATAGAGCATCACCGGTATCGAGAGGCGGAGATGCTCGATTTGACGCGCAAGTCACCGCAGACGGCGTTCGAAATTGCGCAGCAAGTCTTTGGCGGCGAAGAAAGGCCGATATTCCACGTGATGGCGGCCACATTCGAGACCCTCGCGCACCTGGAACTTGCCTGTTTTGAAGGCCGGGCGCGGCGCTCAGAGAGGGGTGAACAAACTGTGTTCCAGGCTTTATGAGTGTATTAAGGGGGGTTTGCTAATTTTTTCAGACGGTGTATTTTGGCCCTGCTTAAACGAACGGCGGACAGGCTATGTTTAGCTCGGCTAGTGGAGGGGTTTAGAGATTGAAGGAGGATGCCATGAAACGGAAGATAGGATTGGCGCTGGCAACAGGGCTGGCATTGTTGATCGCCGGTTGCTCGAGTCAAAGCACGAGCGGTGGCGGCGCAGGCGGCGCTGCGGGCGCGCCCGCTGGCAACCCTGCTGTGGCTTCGACAGCCAGAAACTTCAACCTGGCCGTCAAGTGTCCCGGCGTGCACTGGGAGAAGAAGCACGGCTGGTCGGACCAGCAGATTATGGCGCAGGAGTCGCTCGAAGCAGAAGACATTCCTGCTTGCGAACAGTGGGTTCAGGCGCAGCCCAAGGGCTATGTGCCTCCTCCGCCCGGCGGAGCGGCACCGGCGAAAGGTGCGTCAGCCCCCGAAGGCGGCGGCGCTCCGGCTCCGGCTCCAGCCTCTCACTCATAGTGTGAGGGCGTAGGCTCAGTTCGCGCGGAGGGCAGAGGACAGACTCCTCGACGCGATGGCCTAAGAAAAATCGAGCGGCGCGGCATCTCTAAGAGATGCCGCGCCGCTTTTCTATTGTGCAGAGTTTAAGGATTGCGCGAGTCGCGCCGAAGTGGGCCTAGCGAGCTACCGCCGCCGTGCGCTTCCCATCACGACGCGCTGGAGCACTGATTCTGCCGCTGCGGACCACCGGTGAGCGTCTCGCCAGGCGTCGCGTAGAGACGCCAGCGAGCTGCTGAGTCCGCCAGTCGCGCAGGCCTCGACGCAGAAATTGAGGCTCGATTCCGAGGGTTTCGCAGACCGTCTCGAACGAGAACGGCCCCTCTCCGCCTTCGCCAATCAGCCACTGCTCGGCCTCGTTGAACAGACGCTTGCGGGGTCCGCCCTTGGCGTCGGCGTTATTCTGGAAGCATCGCAGCGCGTCCTCCAGGATCGCCATCATCAGCTTTTTGACTGGACGAATCGTACTGTCGTCACGCCGGCTGTCATAGAACTGCTCAGGCGTTAGAACGTCCGGCACGAAGAGATTCCCCAGAGCGCTATTTTCCCATTCCATTGTACTTTGTCCTCACCGCGATCGTCCCCGCGCTCCGAGTTATCGGGGTCGGGCGATCGATTGCTGGGTTCCGACTATTTGTCGTTCGACCACAGAGTACGCAATGATCATGCCGCAATTAGCGGCAACTGCCCTAATACAATTTATCTAGTATGTTAAGCGGTCATGAACCCGAGTCCGGTGGTCAGATGCTGCGAAATTCATGAGGCAAGCCAACTTTTCGCAAAACATTCCGCATTATGCGAAGAAGCTGCCTTTTGTGCGCGGTATGGCTCATTTGCGACACGCGTTACGATTCGGCCACTAAACCGCCCGTAATGTGTCGCGCGCGTGCCATAGATTGGCTGCGTGACTTAACTATCGCTACTGAACGGTGTCGGGGCCGCCACTGGTGCCGGCCGGGCCATGCTTGCGCTCTTCGAGTTTGAAGGTCAGCACGTCCAGCAGGCAGTCGACGCGATCGGTCAGTGCCTCGAGCAGGGTCTGCTTTTCGAGCGGCGTGATGTCGAGATGAAAGCACAGGAAGTTGATCAGCTCCGCACCGCGCAATCCCCGCTGCTCGACTATTGTGCGCCAGGCCTCGAGCGCGGCATCTCCCAGGTAGCTGAAGAGCATCTCGCGCAGGGCGTCCATCGTCTCAGCATCGCAATCGAGCGCGTCGGGTCGCACCGGGCACCAATTCACTTCCGCCTGCCGATATGAGCGATCGCGAATCTCCCGAATTATCCGAAACTCGCCGATGCCTTCGAGCACCAGGTTGTAGCGGCCGTCCGCAAGTTTGAGGAGCCCGCCGATTTTACCCGCGCATCCGACCTCGAAAATATCGGGGAAGGCATTGTAGTCGGCTTCCCAATCGCCCTTGAGCAGCGTCATCCCGATCATCGCGTGTCCGTTGGCGACGTCGGCAATCATCTCGCGATAGCGCGGCTCGAAAATATGCAGCGGCACGCTCAACCCAGGGAATAGCACGAGGTTCGGCAGCGGGAATATTGGGATGATAGTGGGTAGTGCTGCCACGGTCAGAATCGGCGTCGACGTTAGATGAGTCAGGTTAGGACCGATACGATCGGTCGTCAAGGAAAAGCGTCGCGGAGATACCACTTGCGCGCGGTTTTGCTATGTTTCAGCGAATCCGCGAGACTTCAGTCAACAGCGACATGGAAACGAGATTGTTCATAGCCGGCCGCTACCTCGATGCGGCCAAGTCGGCGCGCTTCCCCGACGTCGAGCCCGCCACCGAGCGCGAGCTGGCACAGGTCGCGAGCGCGAGCGCCGACGATGTGAGTCGCGCAGTCGAGGCCGCGCGTGAGGCCGCTGATCATGGGCCGTGGCCGCGGATGAGCGCCGACGCGCGCGCCGGCATCCTCGACAAGTTTGCTGCGGGCATCGAGAAACGCGCGCGAGATCTCGGAATGCTCGAGGCGCGCGACGTCGGCAAGCCGGTGTCGGAGTGCGTCAATCATGATGTCGCGCGAGCCGCGCGCAACATTCGATTCTTCGCGGCGGTCGCGCAAATCTGGACGCACGAGGCTGCCGATAGCGACGCAAAATTTCTCGGCCGCGATTTGAAACTGATGAGCGTCACGCAGCGGCCGCCCGTCGGCGTCGGCGCGATCGTGATTCCATGGAACTCTCCCCTGATGCTCGCGACGTGGAACCTCGGGCCGTGCCTCGCTGCCGGAAACACCTGCGTGCTCAAGCCGTCGGAGCTGGCGCCGCTGACGTCGATCGCACTCGGCGAGATTGCAAACGAGGCGGGCCTGCCGCCGGGCGTGCTGAATATCGTGCCGGGGCTCGGCGATGCTGGTGCGGCGCTCGTCTCGCATCCGGGCGTCGATGCGATCGCATTCACCGGCGGCATCGCGACCGGCCGGCGCGTGATGGCGTCGGCGGCGGAATCGCTCAAGCGCGTGACACTCGAGCTCGGCGGTAAGTCGCCAAATCTCGTTTTCGCCGACGCGAATCTGAAGCGCACCGCAGCGGGTGTCGCGCGATCAATCTACCGCAGCCAGGGACAGTCGTGTGTGGCGGGTTCTCGATTACTTATCGACAGAAAGATTTCCGCCGATTTTCTCGAGCTGCTCGCGGCGGAAATATCGCGCCTCAAAATTGGCGATCCTCTCGCGGACGGCACCGACTACGGCCCACTGATTTCGGGCGCACATCGTGAGCGGGTTCATTCGTTCGTTGCAGATGCGGTGGCTAATGGCGCAAAGATTCTGGCCGGCGGAAAAACTCCCGCCGAACCTGCGTGCGGATTCTACTATTTGCCGACAATTCTCGACGGCGTCGATGCGAAATCGCGCGCCGTGTCCGAGGAGATTTTCGGGCCGGTTCTGACGGTCGAGCGATTCGACGACGAGGAGCAAGCGATCGCGAGTGCCAACGCCACGCGCTTCGGACTCGCGGCTTACGTCTGGACGTCAAACGTCGATCGCGCGCTGCGAGTCGCTGAAAAGATCAAGACCGGGATGGTATGGGTCAACAGTTTTTTTCTGCGCGATCTGCGCGTCCCGTTTGGAGGTGCGAAGATGAGCGGGCTTGGCAGGCAGGGCGGCCGCTTCAGCATGGAGTTCTGGACGGAGCCCAAACTCGTGTGCGTCGCATACGGCGAGGAGAAAAACGATGGGTAAGGTCGTTGCGACCGTGTTCACCACGCACGTCCCGCGCCTGATGATCACCGATCCGGTCGCGCGCCGCGCGTACATGGGGCGAAGCGTGACGACTTTTTACGACGCGATGCCGAAGCTCGAGCGCGAGCGCCTCCGCCATCTCGACTTCGACACCTTCTTGCTAATCGATACTCACTGGTTCTCTACTTTGGAATACGTACTCAATGCTCACGAGCGGCTGTCCGGTGTGTATACATCGGAAGAGCTGCCGGAGATGCTGCATGGCCTCGAATACGACTATCGCGGCGATTGCGAACTCGCGCGCGCAGTCGAAATGGAGGCGCGGGAGCGGGGGATTCGTGCGATCGCGTCGGCACATACTAACTTGCCAACACACTATCCCACTCTCAACGTGATGCACTATTTCAATCACGAGGCGCGCCGCCGCGTGCTCTCGCTGAGCGTTTGCCAGACCGCATCGGTCAAAAATGATTTGGCTTACGGCACGGCGATCGGACAAGCTATCTGGAAATCGAATCGCCGGGTCGTGATCGTGGCGTCTGGCGGGATGTCGCACAAGTTCTGGGATTACGATCATATCCTCGATCGCGCATCAGCGTCGCCCGAAGACATCGCGTCAACCGCCAACCGCCTCTACGACGAACGAATCATGGAATGGTTCAAAGCGGGGCGGCATGACGCTATCCTCGCCGCCGCCGACGACTACCGCGCACATTGCTCGCCCGAGGGCCGCTTCTCGCACTACATCACGATGGCCGGCGCGATGGGCGGCGACTCGTGGACCTGGCGCGGCGAGCAATTTGGAAAATACGAAGCCGCGATCGGTACCGGCCAGGCAATCTTTTTCTTTCAAC
Source organism: uncultured delta proteobacterium (assembly GCA_963733715.1). Taxonomy (GTDB): domain Bacteria; phylum Desulfobacterota; class Binatia; order Binatales; family Binataceae; genus Binatus. Next base: position 22,745 of record CAVTEN010000035.1, on the reverse strand, counting down.
CCTCGTTCAGCGGAGCCGAGCGCGAAGCCGCCTAGCGACTCTGAGAAAGCGCCTCCGCGTGGTCATGGTTCTCTGTTCGCGCTGCTACTGGCGCACATAAAATGAAGGCGAATCAGCCGCTGATCGCTTCCCCAATGGCCTCGCGTATGATGTCGACGACAAGGCCGGGCGCGGTAACGATCGGCGCGTGGTCGACAGGATGCGAGCGCACCCGGGCGCGCATCCGCTCCGCCATAAAGCGCTGCGTGTCGTGGACGATCATGCGGTCCTGCTCCGCCATCAGAAACCAGGTTGGGCGGTCTTTCCAGAGTGGACGACTCACCGGCACCGTGATGCATGCAGGCGAAATCGGCCGCTGAACCGCGGAGAGCAGCGCCAATTCATCGGCGGAGGCATTCTGCGCGAACGCCGCGGCGAATGCCTCGTGCGGCAGATAGATCAGCCCATGATTGTCCGGTGCCAACTTTGGAGCCAGCGGATGAGGCTTGGCACGATAGAAGACATCGGCGACAGTCTCACCCTCGTCAGGCGCAAGCGCGGCGACGTAAACCAACGCCTTCACCTTCTCACTCCGTGTAGCCGCGATCACGGCCCCAGCGTAGGCGTGACCCACAAGTACGACCGGCCCCGAAACTCGCTCCAGCGTGCGCTCAACCGCCGCCGTATCCTCAGCAAACGAAGTCAGGGGCAACGGAGCCGCGAGCACCATGACGCCTTCGGCAGCCAGTGGCCCGATGACTTTTGCCCAGCTCGATCCGTCAGCCCAAGCGCCGTGCACCAGCACAACACTCACATTCTCACGCGACATTGGTTCTCTCCTTGTGCTGCGCGATCAAGGTGTCGGCGCACCGAGTTGCGAAATCAGCCACCAAGAAAATCGCGGATCGCTGCCGCGATCTCGGCGGCGTGCGTCTCCAGCGCGAAGTGCCCGGTATCGAAGAAGCGCACGATTGCGCCGGGAATATCCCGCTTGAAGGCCTCCGCGCCGGCCGGCAGAAAGAATGGGTCGTTCTTTCCCCATACGGCCAGAAATGGCGGCTTATGGTCTCGGAAATACTTCTGGAAAGCCGGGTAAAGCGCGACGTTGCTTTTGTAGTCACCGAATAGGTCGAGCTGCGGCTCATCCGCACCGGGCCGGGCCAGGTAGAAATTATCGAGCGAGTAGCCGTCGGGCGAAACCCTTGTGACGTCGGAGACGCCGTGAGTGTATTGCCAGACGGTCGTCTCGGGCTTGAGGAATGCGCGGAGCGCGTCGCGGTTCGCCTGCGATGGGTCTTGCCAATATGCCCGGATCGGGTTCCAACCGTCGCTCAAACCTTCCTCGTAGGCGTTGCCGTTCTGGGAGACGATCGCGGATATGCGTTCCGGATGCTTTAGGGCAATTCTCAAGCCCACAGGAGCGCCGTAATCGAAGATGTAGATCGCGAACCGTTTCAAACCGACCACATCGGTAAAGCGGTCGATTACGCCGGCAAGATTTTCGAAGCTGTATTTAAACTTATCGCGGGGCGGCAGGTCCGATTGACCGAAGCCTGGCAGGTCAGGCGCTACGAGATGAAAGCTGTTGGCGAGAAGGGGAATCATATCGCGGAACATATGCCCGGCGGTCGGAAAGCCGTGTAGCAAAAGCAACGTCGGAGCGTCCGTCCGACCGGCTTCGCGATACGAAATCCTCAGACCATTAACCTCGGCAGCGCGGTAGTGGATCGTCCCCATAAGAATGCTCCTCTTCAGACAACGTAGTAACTTGACGGGTGCCATCTATGCGGTAACCCGATGCCGGTATGAAATTAGCCTTTTGTGGAATATCACGTTGCGCTTGATCGGCCATGACTTCGATCCTCACGCTGGCAACGGACTGTTGAATAAAAAGCTACAGAAGTTTCCTAGCTAGTGAAAATGGTTATGGTTTCCAGAACGGGCTATCTCAAAGTCGTTTGCCAGCCGTGCGCTTCCGGAACATCCACATGAAACGGACGAATCGCATTCTTGTCAGTTGTTTGCTCGCCGCTTGGTTGGCTAGCACTGGTTTGCGTCGTGGTGTCCTCCGTTTTGATAAGTGCTGGATGTTTTTGGTTTGTGCGTGGGCGAATTGAACCCATGCGTAATCTGGCATCACAGTTTCCATAGAAGAGTAAATTGCTGTTGTATATTCTCTCCTCAACATAGAATCAGAGCTCAGCCGGAGGTGCGCGTTTGAAACTTGCACACGGAATTTTGGCGATGCTGGTGACGCCGTTTACCGACGACTACCGGCTCAACGAAGATGCGCTCCGGCGCGAAGTTCAGTGGGCGATTGCCGCGGGTGCGCACGGCGTCGTTGCCGCGCCGAGTATCGGCGAGTTTCTGCATCTGGATGAAGCCGAGCGCACGCGAGTGTTCGAAATCGTGATCGAAGAGACCAGCAATCGCGCGAATCTCTCTGCCGTTGCGATGACCTCGGGCGCGACCACGCTCGAGACTCTGCGCTATGCGAAAATCGCGGCGCGCCTCGGATACGACGCGCAGCAGGTGATTCCGCCGTACTACTGGCGATGCGGCGAGGCCGAAGTCGAGCGCCATTACCGCATGATTGCTGAGGCCGGCGACCTGCCCGTCGTCATCTACCACAATCCCGCGCTCAGCAAGTTCAACATCACGCCGAAGTTCGCGGGCAAGCTCGCGACGATTCCCGGCGTCGTCGCGTTCAAGGAAGTGCTGACCGATTTGCAGCATCTCGAGGCGCTGTACGACGAGGTCGGCGGCCGCGCGGACATCTACAATACGTTTCGCGCGATGCTGGCGGGGCTGATGCTCGGTGCGGCCGGCGGCTTCATCAATATTTTCGCGGTGCCCGCCGCCGTCGCGCTGCTCAAGGCGCACAAGGCCGGCGACTTCAATCGCGCGGAGGAAATTCAGCGTCGGCTCAATCGATGCTTCCCGCGCGGCGGCGAGGAAACGCTCGGCCATCTCGGCACTACCAAGGTCACCGCGTCGGTTGCGACTGGCATCGAGATGGGTCCCGCGCGCCCGCCGTACATGGCGCCTGCCGACGCCGCCGAACGAATCCGCAAGCGCCTGCCTCTGCTCAACGAGGTCCTCTGAAATGGGCGCGCGCTCGGGCAACAACTATCTGTCGTCGCTGAAAAAGCTCGGCGCGGAAATCTGGATCGCAGGCGCGCGCGCCGGTGACGTCACCGCCCATCCGGCGTTCGCCAACTGTGCACGCTCGGTCGCGTCGCTCTACGACATGCAGATGGAGCATCCCGAGACGATGACGTTTCGCACCGACGACGGCGGTCGCGCGGGGATGTCGTTCATTATCCCGAAAAGCGCCGACGACCTGCGCAAGCGCACGCGCATGATGAAGACGTGGGCGGACTTCGGTTGCGGGATGCTCGGGCGCACGCCCGACTACCTCAACGTGAGTCTCGCCGCGATGGCTGCCGCGCGTGAGTTTTTTGCCGAGAGCGACAAGCGTCACGGCGACAACATCTGGAACTACTATATTCAGGCGCGCCATCACGATTGGTGCGCGACGCATACTCTCGTCAATCCGCGCGCGAGCCGTGCCGCGGGATGGGCCGGACATACCGACGCTGACCTAGCGCTGAAACTCGTCGAGAAGACCAAGGACGGCATCGTCGTGAGCGGATGCCGGATGCTCGCGACGCTCGCGCCGCTCTCCGAAGAGCTGCTCGTGTTTCCTTCGACCGTGCTGAAGGCCGAGCCTGCGGCGGAACCCTTCGCGCTATCGTTTGCGATCAATTGCAACGCCAAGGGCCTGAAGTTCCTCTGCCGCGACACGTACGACCTTGGCCGCTCGCGCTTCGATCACCCGCTAGCGTCGCGCTTCGACGAAATGGACGCGGTGGTCGTGTTCGACAATGTGCTGGTGCCGTGGGAGCGCGTGTTCCTATGTGGCGACGTCGCACGATGCAACGCGCTGTATGCGGGAACCGGCGCCGTCGTCCACATGATGCATCAGGTGGCCGTGAAGAACGTCGCGAAGAGCGAATTCGTTTTGGGATTGGCGGCGCGAATCGCAGAGGCCAGCGACGCGATGAGTTTGCCGCACGTTCGCGATCGCATCGCCGAGATGATCATGACCACCGAGACGATGCGCGCGTGTCTCCGCGCCGCCGAAGCTGACGCCGCGCCCGATAAATGGGGTGTGTTCACGCCGGCGCGGGCGCCGCTCGATACCGCGCGCAATCTTTTCCCGCGCCTGTATCCGCGCCTGGTCGAGATCATCCAGCTCAACAGCTCGAGCTCGCTGATGGCGACCCCATCGTCGTCGGACTTCGCAAACCCCGCCGAGCTGCCTGACATCGAGCGCTACTTCGGCGCCGCGGACGCCCCCGCCAAGGAGCGCGTCGCGCTCTATCGATTGGCATGGGACGTCGCTGCAGCGCCTTCGGCGGCCGCCAGGTTCTCTACGAGCGCTTCTTCTTCGGCGACCCAGTCAGAATGGCCAGCGCCCTGGTCGACAACACCGACCTGAAACCGCTAGTAGAGCGCGTGCGAGCCTTCCTGAAACGCCCCGACTGAACAGGTCGTCCTAACCTCCCCTTATAAGATCGGCGCATCCGGGTGCGACGGAGGTCCTGACGACCTGCCCCTCTGGACAAGGGGTACTGGTCAGGTTGAGCAGTCCAAACGAGTCGGCGCAGCCTGTCCGCGTCGATCCGGCGAACGCTTCGCGTGCTCGCCCTTGCCGGCGGGGAGGTTGTGAGCTTCGCTCGCTTGGATGGCGGAGGTGACTGATAGGGCGCCTGGAGCTATCGTCATCCCTCCATGGCGAGACTTCGAAAAGCCGCACGCATCTGGGGGAATCCCAAGGCGCGCGAAATTGGCGAGCGCGTACTATTCGCGCCTGACGACAACCTCTTCACGATCGATCCGCCGGAGATGTTCGGCCGTCGCGCGCCCGTCGAAATCGAGATCGGCGCGGGCAAGGGCGAGTTCATTATCGAGCGCGCCGCCGAATTTCCCGATCGCAATTTTATCGCGGTCGAACTCTCCGCGACGATCACCCGCGTGCTGGCCGTGCGATGCGGCCGCGCCGGAGTCGATAATCTCCGCGTCGTGCGGATGGACGCGCGCACTCTCGTCAACCTGATGCTCCCCGATGCGAGCGTGACCGCCTACCACATCTACTATCCCGACCCGTGGCCGAAGGAGCGTCACATCAAGCATCGCCTGTTCACGCCGACTCTCGCCGCGAGCATATTTCGCACGGTAGAGCCGGGGGCCACCGCCTATGTCGCGACCGACGTGCACGATTACGCTGCCGAAATTTTCCCGATGATGCTCGCGGCGGGGTTCATTCGCGCAGTCGAGGCTGCGCCGGGCGCCGAGCGGACCGGGTTCGCGCGCAAGTACGTCGCTGCTGGAAAGCCGGTTTTTTCAGCCTCGTTCCGGAGGCCGCGCGAGTCCAAAAGTAGCTGAATCCGTCAGCTTATTTAGACGAGGCCTGTGGATCGGGGATCGCGCCCGGATTGCAATGCCGGACGGCCTTGTTTAACCTTTTCGCGACTCTCCGATGAAACGCCTGCTGTTGATATTGGTGGCTTTTGTTCTGCTGCCTGCAGCTGCCTGTAGTTTGCGCCAGAAGCCCTCCGGCGAAGACTACTACGCGCAGGGCCAACTTAATTTTGCGACAAAAGAATACAAGGCCGCGATCGAAAATTATCAGCAGGTGATCGATAAGTATCCGTTCAGCCCGTACGCCGAAGACGCCGAGATGAAAATCGGCCTCGCCTACTATCAGCAGAAGGATTACGCCGAGGCGATCGGCGCGCTCGACGATTTCGAGCGGATGCATCCGACCAGCAAGAACCTCGAGCTGGTCAGCTACTACATCGGGCTGAGCTACTACGATCAGATCGGGCGCGAGGACCAGGATCAGGGCAAGACCACGGCGGCGCTCAAGCGCTTCCAGGAATTGGAACAACGCTTTCCCGAGGGCGACTTCGCCGAGCTGGCGCACGACAAGGTGCTGGTATGCCGCGAGATGCTCGCGCGCAACCAGATGATCGTCGGCAGCTATTATTACAAGCGCGCCAACTTCCGCGCCGCCGAATCGCGCTTCGCCGAGCTGCTGCAGAAGTATCCCGAGACTCCGGTCGCGCCGGACGCGTTGTTCGAGCTGGGAGTTTCGCTCGAGAAGGAAGGCAAGCGATACTCGGCGGCGCAGGCCTTCGCCGCAGTGAAGAAGCATTTCCCGGATTCCAACTACGCGAAGAGGGCGCAGGCCGAGCTGACCAAGCTCCACCAACCGATCGACACCGAAGAAGATCCGCTGCCGCTGGTGCTGGCCGAGACTGGCTACGGCGGAAGTCCCGATGATTCGAACGCCGACAAAATTGTAGTGCGTCAGCGCTCCGACATGCGCGGCACCGAGGTCGCGTCCTCCGGCGGCGGCTCGACTTACGGAGCCGACGGACTCCCGGTGCTCGACGCGTCGACGCCACCGGGCGCGCCCGTGAAAGCGTCATCGCCGGAGATTCCGGCCGTCGCGAATGCCCCCGATCCATCGCAGCCCGACCTGCCGAGCCGCAGGGCCGGCGGAGCGGACATGATGCGGGCGCCTGCCCCTATCCTGCCGAAGCCGACCGGCAGCATCGCAGGCGCCGCTGACGCGCAGGCGCGCGCGATGACCGGATTTGCCGACGCTGCTCCGCCGCAGCCATCAATGCATCAGATGGCTGCGAGCGGCGACGCACAGCCGTCTGCGCCGGAGCCCACGATGCATCCGATCACAGCGACCGGCGATGCGCCCGCTCTTCCGCCCGAGCCGACGCTACATGAGTTGGCCGCGAGCGGCGACGCACCGGCGCCGGTGTCTGAGCCGACCCTGCATCAGATGAATGCGGGCGCTGACAATGCGCCTCCGTTGTCGTTGAGCGAACCGCCAGCGGCTGGTCCTGCGACCCTCAAGACGATCCGGCTATCATCGAACGATCCACCGCTGTCGGTAATTCTCGAGCTCAGCGGGCCCGTCAGCTTCGACAAAAACCTCCAGAGTAGTTCCGACGGTTCGACTGCAACCGTGATGCTCAAGGACGTCACTCCCGACACCGCACTGCAGACTCATCTCGTGTTCGACAAATCGATCTTCAAGGACTGCAGCATCTCGAGCACCAAGGCGGGAACGATGGTGACCTTGAACATGCATCCAGTCGCCCACTTCGCAGTAGTCCCGCTCGAAGCCCCACCCCGCCTGCTGATGACCTTCACCCCGCAAGCCGGAACCCTGAAAACAAGCTCCGCAAAGTAAGCATTGCTTGCGAATAGGTCTCGGTCAGGTGCCTCGGCGCGATCAGCTCCCCTTAAAGCGAGCGCCCCGCGCTCAACCGGCTCCGTGAATGATCGCACCCGGGGCAACCGGTTCCCTGAAAGTGAGCACCCTGCGCGCAACCGGTTCCCCTTCCCGCGCGGGAAGGGGTTAGGGGTTAGGTTTGCCCGCTCGTCCGCAATGCCCGCTTGATGTGATCGATGACAGCCTCAAGATCGCGCATCGCATCATTCGAAATTCTCAGAACGCGCACTCCTTGCCGGGAAATAGCCTTGTCCCGCGATTCGTCATACTTCCATTGCTCTTCGTGCACGCTGCCGTCTAGCTCGATCGCAAGCTTCGCGGCGTCGCAATAGAAATCGACTATGAACCCTTCGATCACCTGCTGACGGCGGAAATGGAAGCCCTCCACCGCATCTCGTCGAAGAGCCCTCCAGAGAATGCGCTCCGGAAGTGTCATCTCGCGGCGCAACCGTCTGGCGAGCGAGAGCTTCTCAGGCTGAACGTTCTGACCGCGTGTGATCTTGCCGCGGGTCATAAGCACTGTGGTTCTGCGGGCTAACCTAACCCCTAACCCCTTCCCATGTGGGAAGGGGAACCGGTGGTGGGGGCGTCACGCAAACACATCCTCAAACTTGATTCCCAGAAATTTCAGCACCACCTCCGCATACACCTTCAATCCCCAGTAAAACCCCTCGATTGGCAAGCGCTCGTCGTTGCCGTGATATAGCGAGCCGAACGGCATGTGCGGATCGAGCTTGACCGGCGAAAATCCGTAGCACGCGGCGCCGAGCTTCGAGTAGAACTTGCTGTCGGTCGCGCCCGGGATCATCCACGGAATTGCGAGCGAGCCGGGATCGGCCGCCTCGACGGTTTTCTTGATCAGCTCGAACAGCGGAGTATCGGGACTCGTCTCGGCCGGCGGCGCGGTCTTGAGCAGCTCGAAGGTCGGCTCGGGACCGACGATCTGCCGCAGCTCGGCCATGAAGCTCTCGGGATCTTCGCCGGGCAGCGTGCGCCCGTCGAGCACGATCGTCGCCTCGCCGGGAATCACGTTGTCCTTGTAACCGGCGCGCAGAATCGTCGGCGAGACCGTGTTGGAAAGCATCGGCGCGAACAGCGGCCCCGGCGATTCGACCGGCACGCCCATCTCCTCGAGCGTCTGTCGCATGAACGGCGAAACGTTCTTGCGCATCGGAGTCCGCACGATTCGCGTGATCAATTCGGACATTCGCGAGATTGCGGTGTCAGATCGCGGCATCGATCCATGCCCCGGCGGCGCAGTCACCTTCATCTTGATCGTGACGAAACCCTTCTCCGCCACCTGGATTGGGTAGAACCGCTTGTTCCTGAGATGGACGGTGAAGCCGCCGACTTCGTTCAACACGTAGCCCGCGCGCACCAGCTCGGGATGCCGCTCGACGAGGAACTTCGCGCCGAAATCCGATCCCGCCTCCTCGTCCGCAACCGCCGCGAGTATCACGTCGCGATTCGGCTTCACTCCCGCGCGCTTCATCGCGGTCATCATCACGAGGTCCATCGCGCATTTGGACTTCATGTCGATCGAACCGCGTCCCCATAAACAGCCGTCAGCTGTTTCGCCGCTGAACGGCTCGCGAGTCCATCCCGACCGCTCCACAGGAACGACGTCGGTATGCGACGAGAGCAGCAGGGCGCCCGCCGATGAATCCGTACCCTTGTGGCGCGCGATCAGGTTGGCGCGAGTCGGAGCGCTTTCGCGGATCACGGACTCGACGCCATGCGCCCCCAGCGCCTCCGCCATGTAGTCGGCCGCGATTCGTTCGTTGCCGGGCGGATTGGTGGTGTCCAGCCGGACCAGTGCGCGCAAAGCATCGAGCGCTTCGGCCTGGAACGCTTGCCACGAGATTGTCATCGAGTTCCCCCTTCGAATGCATCCGTAATTGTCATAGAATGCTACAACCTGTCACAACGCGAGCATAGACATTTGAACGTCGATTATCGTTATTAAAGTGACGCATTAAAAGTACCTCGCAACGCATCACCTCGGATAGTTTGTGACGTCTTTTCATTGCGCTCCCGTCGCCACGGGTCATTGCGGTCCCGTTCGCCACGGGTGGCATCTCAGAGGGAGTGGCGATAGCCTCGCGCTACGGGTTCAGAATCGTGGGCATAATTTGCGTCGAAAGAGTGCTCGTCGCCGTGCGTGATCTGGCGGCGTCGCGCGAAAATTGGCGACGTGCCGGGTTCGCGGTCGCGACCGCGGAGTTTGATGCTGACGGTATCGCCGTCGCCAGGCTGGCTGCGGGTGCTGTGGAAATCGATCTCTGCGCGACGCGATCCACCAAGTCCGAATCGCCTCTCGCTCAGCATCTGCGCGCTTCGACTGAGAATGACCGTGGCGGCGGCATCATCGGATGGGTCTGGGGAGTGAAGGGTGTGTTGGTTTCGGACGAGCGTGAATCGAGCCTTCCCCCATCGATAGAATCAATCCAGCTTCCGGGACTGGCACAGCCCTCGGTCAAGGCCGAGATGCTTTCGTCGGGATTGCCGGGCGTCGTGACCGCGGCAGCTCCGATCAATCTCGACATAGAGTCGCGTCGACGGTCGCTCGCACGGCTTTGCGGCACCAACGCAAACACGGTCGACTATCTCGAGCATATCGTCGTGATGACTCCGGTGCTCAGCGATGCGATCACCGCCAACGAAGCGATCGGCGTCCCATGCAAGCGAATCCGTGAAGTCGGCAACGGTGCGCGACAGGCATTCTTCAAGCTCGAGCAGACTGTCCTCGAAATTCGTCGGGCCTGCGACGCGTGGACGTCCCGGATGCTGGGGCCTTGCGCTGATGTGCACGGACATCGCGCAGGCTGTCGCGACCGCACGGGCAAACGACCTGCAAGCGACCGAGCCCAAGCTCGCGATCCAGGGTGGCCAGATCGCGCGAATCGTCGATCCGCTCGACGGCGTCGCGATCGCCTTCATGCAACCCGGCCCCTGCCGCGACGATTGATCGGACTTAGTTCGCGCCATCGAGTCACACCCCTGAGAGCAAAGTAGCGCGCCGCGCGCAACTTTGCGCTTCATACTGGGTGCAGGGGTCACCCCTGCCGCCCGCCGCGCAGGCGATTATTCTCTCAGAACAACACTCCGCTCGCGATGCTCGCTTAGTCGGCCACTGACTGCTTCATCGCCCGCTGAAATTCGGATCGCGCTTGGCCATGAACGCCTCGAGGCCTTCCTTGAAATCGCCGGAACGGAACAGCACCAGCAGTTGCATCAACACATGATGCGTATGCGATTCGAAGTCCTCGCTCAGGCCATGGCGGAACAGCCGCTTCATCGCGCGAATCGCCAGCGGCGCGTTCGCCGCAATCTTCGAGGCCCATCGCGTCGCCTCTTCCATCAATTCTTCGTGCGGCACGACTTTGTTCGCGAGTCCGAGCTCGACCGCGCGGGCGGGCGCGATGTCGTCGGCGATGAATCCGATTTCGCATGCGCGCGCCCATCCAACCAGCCGCGGCAGATACCAGGTGCCGCCGCTTTCGGGCACGATTCCGCGCTTGGCGAATGCCGGCACCAGCTTGGCGCGATCGCTGATCAGCCTCATGTCGCATCCGAGTGCGAGGTCGAATCCGTAGCCCGCCGCGGGACCGTTGATCGCGCAGATCACGGGCAGGTCGATTCGATTCAGCGTCACCGTCGGCAGCTCGCGCGTGCTGACATGCGATGCGCCCGGCGCCGCCAATCCCGCTCCTATGCCTCGGCCGGCGGCGGTGTCCTTGAGATCGAGACCACTGCAAAAGCCGCGTCCCTCGCCAGTCAGGATGATCGCGCGGACCTTCGGGTCGCTATCGAATTCCTTCAGCGCCTCGCCGAGTTCGTTGAGCATCTCGACGCTGATCGCGTTCATGCGATCGGGCCGGTTGAGCTTCAAAATTCCGAGGTGATTGGTTTTTTCGACGAGTAGATCAGCCATTGAGGAGGTCCTCCATTCGACGTTCAGAACCTATCGCCATTGCATCGATCTAGCGAATGATGCGGGATAGTATTTCAACGCGGAATCCGCGCGCGACAACGGAGCGCGGCCTTAATACTGAAAGAAAGAAAAAGCATGAGTATTATACATCTACCTGTGTCGGCTTCGGCCGACGAGATTTGCGCGGCCCTGAACGAGGACGGATGCGTCGTCGTAGATCGCGTCGTACGCCCCGAAGTCATGGACGAGGTGGCGCAAGAGTTGCGCCCCTTCACCGAAGCGACGCCGCTGGGCGCCGACGAGTTCAGCGGCCGCCGCACGCGCAGGACGGGCGGTCTGATCGCGCGCTCGCCAAAATCGCGTGAACTCGTGATGAATCCCACGGTGCTCGGCGCGGTCGGCAAAATGCTCGGACATGCCACGAGCTTTCAACTTCATCTCACGCAGATAATTTCGATCGGCCCCGGCGAGCCGGCCCAGACTATACATCGCGACCAGTGGGCGTTCGATTTCTTCCCGTTCCCGCGCGGCTACGAGGTCCAGTGCAACACTATCTGGGCGATGACGGACTTCACCGAGGAAAACGGCGCGACGCGCGTAGTCCCCGGCAGCAATCGCTTCGACGACAAGCTGCGCTTCACCGAGGCCGACACCGAGCCGGCCGAGATGACTAAGGGCTCTGTCCTCTTCTACACCGGCAGCATCTACCACGCCGGCGGCGCGAACCGCTCCAAGGACATCCGCACCGGCATCAACATCACCTACAACGTCTCGTGGCTCCGCCAGGAAGAAAACCAGTACTTGTCGGTACCGCTGGAAATCGCGCGCACACTCCCCGTCGACCTGCTGAGACTGATGGGCTACCGACTAGGCGCCTACGCCCTCGGCTACGTCGACGACACCCGCGACCCAATCGAAGTAGTGCGCCCCGACCTGGCCCGCAACGGCTTCCGCCCAATCCCGGAACCCCAGGAGTCCGGCAGCTTCCTGAAACCTCAACCGCAAGGCTCTGAACGCAAAGGACTGAATGGTCGTCGGCTTCTCTCCTTCTCAGTCATTCTGAGTCGCAGCGGCGAAGAATCTCGACGGACGTTCTTACGACCGGCGTCTGCGAAAGCGCACTTCGTGCAGATCCTTCGCTGCGCTCAGGATGACGGAGGCCTTCAGAGTACGCGTTCGAAGAGCTGTGCGGTGTAAATGCCCGCGAATAGCGTCGCGGTGCCAAGCGGTCGGAAGCAGCGCTGTTCGTAGTAGCGACACAGCGGCGCGTTGGACGCCATCGCGTCCAACCGCGCAAAAGGTCGCCCGCGCGTGCCGATCCTTGCCACCGCCCATTCGAGCATCCGCCCGCCGATTCGCATGCCACCGGCGCTGCGCGCGACCGCCATGCCATGAACGTAACCGGCTAGCCCGTCGATTCCGCGTTCACCCCAGACGTCAGGATCGGACCACTGGACCGTCAGCGTGCCGACGGGGGACCTGTCGCGCTGGAAGAGATAAACCTCATGATGCTCGAGGCATTCGCGCAGTATCTGTTCGCCGACGTCCATGTGCCAGTGGTACCACTGATTGATGCCGCGCGCGCTCAACCAATCCGCCGCTTCGCGCAGTATCGCCATCACCGCGTCATAGTCCGTGATACCAGCGCGCACGACCGTCAATTCGCCGAGTTCGTTGTGTCTCACCATACAATAACGCCTAAGCGTCGATTACAAAGATTGCTACGAGAGTTCAGGGCTGAACTTGTTCAGCCTTACGCAAGATTCTCCGCCCTTGTTACTGATCACGCATGAGCAAAAACTTAGAGCGCCACAGGCTTGCCCATGATCGGAAACATCGCGGCGTTCACTATTTGTTTGCAAAAACAGTTTTTGACGGAACGAAGCTACCCTTAGTGGTTGGGCGTCCTAAGAACCACAAGATGTTGTATAGAGCTGCCGGATTACTCGCCCTTGGCGAAGCAGACCGCCTCGATATTGTGACCATCTGGGTCCAGCACGAACGCGCCGTAGTAGGTCGGACTGTAATTCGGCCGCGGACCGGCCCCGCCGTTATCGCGTCCGCCGGCCTGCATCGCCGCTTCATAGAATTTGCGCACGGTCGCGCGATCCTTCGCCAGAACCGCGACGTGCGCATAGCCATGCGAACCGCCTTCCCTATGTCCGATCCAGATTCGCTCGTTATCAGGCCCAGCGAAGCCTGCGTATTGCTCCTGGTCGTTGCTGAAGACGAGCGTGTATCCAAGCGGTTCGAGGGCTGCCTTATAGAAGGTGAGGCTCTTCTGGAAATCCGAAACTCTAAGCGAGATGTGATCGATCATTGTTGTAGCTCCGGGCTACTGCGGATCGCCCAGCTTCAGCAACTGCTTGCCGAAGTTCGCGCCGGTGAACAGCCGGATGATCGTCTTCGGCGCGTTCTCGAGTCCTTGCTGCAGATCGACCTCGTTCTTGAGCTTGCCTTCGGCGTACCACTTCGACATTTCGGCGATCGCCTCGGGATAGCGCTGGAGGAAATGAAACACCAGGAAGCCTTCCATCCGCGCGTGCTGCATTATCAGGTTGAAATAATTCTTTGGTCCGACCGGATTTCTCTCGCCAAGGTTGTTGTACTGCGAAATCGCTCCGCACACCACGACCCGGGCGCCATAAGCCAGCCGCGCGAGCGCGTGATCGAGGATCTCTCCGCCGACGTTGTCGAAGTACACGTTGATACCTTGCGGGCAATGCTTAGTCAGCGCCTCTCCGACATTCTCATTCTTATAGTCAATCGCGGCGTCGAAGCCTGCCTCCTTCAAGAGCCAATCGCATTTCTCGCGCCCGCCGGCGATACCAACGACGCGGCATCCTTTGATCTTGGCGATCATCCCGGACACCGAGCCGGTTGCGCCCGCCGCGCCCGATACCACGAACGTATCTCCCGACTTCACCGCACCGACCGCGAGCGTCCCGAAGTACGCCGTCAGTCCGGTTGTTCCGAGCAGCGACAGCGCCAGTATAGGATCGGTGCCGCGCGGCAGCTTCTGCAAGCCCATCAGCCCCTCGCCGCCGTTGACGGTGTAGTCCTCCCATCCGAAAAGTCCTTGCACCAGATCGCCCTTGGCGAATCCTGGGCGCTTGGACTCGACGACCTGTCCTATCGTGCCCGCCTTCATCGTCTGCCCGAGCGGAATCGCCGGCATGTAAGTGTCCATCGACATCCATCCGCGCTGCGTAGGATCGAACGAGAACGCGAGGTTGCGCACCAGCACCTGGCCGTCCTTCAGCGCCGGAACCGACGTTTCATTCCAATGGAAATCGCTCTCCTTGATCATTCCCTGCGGCCGCTGCTCCAGCAGCCATTGCCGATTTCTCAGTTCTGCCATCTTGAATTTCCCTCACTGCGAGTGTGACTTGGACTTAGCCGATAAGCGCGCATCAGACAAGCAACGCGGCACAATTACAGTGCCAGTGCGACGTTGGCGCCTGACCGGATGAAATCCTAATATCGTTTCATAAGACTGATGAACAAATGAAAACGAAAATTCGCCGCGGTAGACCTGACGATGCGGACTTTCTCGCGCGAGTGATGATGCTCGCGTCGCGCGGCCACCTGCGGCGCGGTGTATGGGACCTGATTGCCGGCGGTTCCGAAGAAAACTGCCTCGACTATCTCCGGCGGCTCGCGCTCGCAGAGCCGGTCTCCCTCTGCCACTACTCGAGCTTCATCGTCGCGGAGCATGACCGCAAGCCGGCCGCGGCGCTGTGCGGCTTCGATCCGCGCGCGGGAGGATGGGAAGTGCTGGCGGACGCGATGAAAAACGTCCAACGCGAAAAGGGTTGGACTCAAGCGGACGAGAAAGCGTCGGCCGATCGAACTAAGCCGGTGTGGAAATGCACCTTCGACACCCTCGACGGCGCGTGGGTGATCGAGTCAGTCGCGACGATTCCCGAGTATCGTCGCCGCGGACTGGCAGACTCTCTGATGGCCGAGATTCTCGAAGTAGGCCGCGCGCGCGGCCATCGCCTCGCGCAGCTTACGATCCTGATCGGCAACGTCGCGGCGCAACGCACATACGAGAAGGCTGGATTCAGTGTGCGAGAAGAGAAGCGTCACTCTGACTTCGAGGCCACGCTCGGCGCCCCTGGCTTCATGCGAATGGTGCGGGAATACTAATTGTAGCATTTATAGCGTTTCAAGGAGGGAGGAACAGACATGTCGATGATGGGGCATTTTATCCAGGTCTCGCCGGATCGCCTGAAGCAGATTATTGACGATCCTTCCGGCGTCGAGGAACTCTTCGTCAGCGAGCCGGCCGCACAGGCCATGCCGAAATTGATCGGCGCGCTGAAGGGACGACTTCAGGGCCGCGCGCCGCAAATGCTTGCTGCGTCGATGGCGGCGATGCCTCCGGAGATACGCGAGAGACTCGCGCAGTCGCTGAAAAACCTCGGCCTGGATCCAGACGCGCTCGCGCGCGGCGAAGGCGGCGATGACCTCGAGAAATTGATGGCCCAACGCCTGCAAGCGCTCGGCTCAGGTTTGCCTGGTCAGCCGCCCGCATCAAGCGGCGGCGGTCAGCCGTCGGGGAAGGGCGCGAGCATCTCGCTCGACAAAGCATGGCACGGAGTGCACTACCTCTTGTGCGGCAGGATCGAACCCGGAACCGATCTCGCGAGCCAGGCCGTAATGGGTGGGACGGAAGTTGGCGAGGACCTTGGCTATGGACCCGCGCGGTACTTCGACGTCGATAAAGTCGCAGCGATTGCCCGCGAACTCGCTCGGCCAAATCTCGAAGCCGAGATGACTGCGCGATTCGATCCGGCTCAGATGGCGAACCTCGGCATCTATCCCGGGCAATTTGATGCTGGCGACGATCGTCAGTGGCTGATGGACGCGTTCCATAAGCTGCGACAATTTTTCGTAGATGCGAGCGCCGCCAAGCTCGCCGTCGTCACATGTCTCGACTGAGCTTTAGAACAAACGCTGGCCGAAGAACACGGCGTTGATGTCGCGCTTTGACGAGGCAAGTGCTTCGCGCGATTTCGCCGCCATTGTCTTCGCCAGCTCTTGCGCAGCCGGCATCAGCGCGTCGGGTTTGACGACACGATTGAGCGCGCCCATCGCAAGCAATTCCTCGGCCTTGTAGTGGCGGCACATCAGGATCGCTTCTTTCGCGCGCCATGGCCCGAGCATCGCTGCGAGCACGCTCGCGGGAGCGCCGCGATATGGCACATCGAGATCGACCTCGGGCACCCAAAACTCCGCGCCTTCGACTGCGATCGCGAAATCGAACGCGAGCGCGAATGACCATCCGCCGCCGACCGCATAGCCGTTGATCGCGCCAATCGTGATCTGATCGAGATGCGCGAGCACGTCGAACGCTCGTCCTATCAGCCGTGGCCATCGCTTGCCGAACTCGCCCATGCGGCGGCGTCTTTCGGCGGGATCGACTACCGCGCCGGCCGGAGCCTTGAACATCGCCTGGTCCGCACCCGCGCAGAAGGCGCTGCCTTTGCCCGTCACGATTAACACGCGGCAATCGCGATCGTCGCGAACGGAATGCAGATGACGCTCGAAGTCGAGGATGACGGCTTCGTCGAGGCAGTTCCGGCGCTCGGGCCGATTGAAGGTGATCGTCGTGATCGGACCGTCAGTTTCGACGAGGAAGTTTTCTGTCATGCGCTCAGCTCCAATATCGCCGAGCCTACGACTCGTGAACCGCTCATTACAACAGTTCGTTTAATTTATGAACTACTGTTTTCAGGCTCATACGGCACGTTCTCTCTGCATCTGACACTCAGACGCAATTTATCGCTGTAGTGGCGCTTCTACTTTTCAAATCATGGGAACCAAATCTCGCGCGCATCTGTTTTGGGGAAAGGTCGGATCGTGCATTCGCCGATCTCGCGATTTCATGGAGGGGTTACGGGAGTGGCATTCGGCAGACGCGGAGGAGCAACGATGCTTGCGATTGCGCTCACATTTGCGGCGCCGCGTTTCGGGATTGCTGCTGGAGACAGCGGCGATGCTCCCGATCTCGTCCAGTTTCGGCAGGAAATCGATTCCCTCAAGGGCTCCGAGGCGGCGGAGCGCAGACGTGTCGAGCAAGACGAAAAACACATCCAGGAGCTGGAGAACCAACTAAGGCGTCTCGAAACGCAAAATCAAAAACTCGGCAAAACCGCCAGCACCTTGGAAATCAACGAGACGAAATTCACCGGCGATACCGAACAGCGATTGCAGGAATTACAAAATCAGGTCGCTGCCAAAAGTTCCCAGCCGGATTTCCAATCCGAGATGAACCGATACCTGGGAACGCATCAGCTCACCATCGCCGGCGCTGCCGCTGGCGCCTTTATATATGACAAGCAGACCGCGCAGAACACTTTCTCGCTCGAGTTCGAGCCGCTCTTTCTATATCGGCTCAACGACTGGATTTTGTTCGAGGGGACAATCGCGGCGACATTGCCGCCTGGTTCGGGCGCGAGCTTTTCGCTTCCCGTAGCTACCGCACAAATATTTTTGAACGACTACCTGGAGGTCAACGCAGGTATTTTCGACGAGCCGTTTGGCGATTGGTACGAGGATCAAAGCCCTCTCTGGGTAAATCGGTTCATCACAGCACCGCTCTTATACGGCGCCGAGCCGATCGTTCCGCCGACTGACATAGGAGTACAGCTTCGCGGTGGTGCGCAGTGGGGCGCTCTCGGCCAGGATGTCGACTATACAGCCTGGATAGCTAATGGCCCTAGCTATGATCCTGCGATTCCTAAGCCAGTTGTCGGGCAAACCCTTAATCCTGGAAACAATATTGCAACGAGTACCAATGGACGGGCTTTCGGCGGACGATTCCGATTCTATCCCTTCCCGTTGGACTCGGGGCTAGGCCGGCTGGAAGTTGGAGCCTCGACCTACGACGGCAAGTGGCTTGATTCCAACTGGCTGTACTCCTGGGGTCTGAGCGCTGCCTACCTATACAAGGATCTGCAGGCGCGTGCCGAATATGTCGAGAGCTATCGGCAAATGCCGGCAGGGTCCGGGCCTGACAATCGCCAAGGCTGGTACGTACAAGCTGGATACTTTCTGCAACACTTGCCGTCAACCCGTATCAGCGATGTGCTGGACGATACACTTAGACGGCTCGAGCTGCTGATTCGCTATTCTGGCGTTAATCAACGCGCGATTGTGGCCGACGAGATAACTACCACTCCCGCAATAGGGTTCAGCGGCTCGCCGTCCATCTTCAGTCCACATGCAAGGGAAGTGGCGCTCGGAATCGACTATTGGATTGAACCTTCGATCGTCTGGCAGACCGAGTTCGACCTGGAGCTGCCAGGCAGGGGCGGCTCGCTGTTTGCGTTCAACGGGGCCAGCACTCCCAAGGTCAGCGGCATAGGCGCGACTGCTAACGACCAGGCGCTGCTGACGCAGCTATCGATAGGATTTTGAGGTCGAACGGTGCGGAAGAGGAGGGGTCTTATAATTGCATTAGCGATAGCTATGGCGGCGATTAAACCCATCATAGGTATCGCATCGGAGGAGCAGAGCAAAGAGCAGCGGCAGCTGTTCGTAACCGGTGCCAAGCTGTGGCCGGTCTATTGCGCGCAATGCCATAACGCGCGGCCTGGATCTCAATTTTCACCGGCGCAATGGGACGCAATCACTATGCATATGCGCACTCAGTCGAACATGCCGGCCAAGGATATGAGGGCTATCAAGGAATTTTTGAAACAAGCGCGTTGAGGTTAACGCGCAAACCTGAAGGAGCAAAGGATTCATGGAATATGTAGTTACTAGCAAAAGAATGCCACGTTATCTGGTCGGATTGGGTGTAGCAGGTATCGCAGGCGTACTGGCTATTGCCGTGTTCGTGGGAGTGCGCCTTACAAGTGCATCTGCGTCAACTCCGCCAATAGTGGTCAAAATGATCGATATGCCTGCGACTTATGAGCCGGCAAGAATCACGATAAAGGTCGGCGACACTGTTGAGTGGAAGAATGTCGGCAACTCGGTCCATCACGCGTCCAACGATCCATCCACCGCAGTCAATCCTGCCGAGGTAAGCAATCCTCCCGGTGCTAAGCCATTCGACTCCGGCTTTCTACAGCCCGGCCAGAGCTACACTTATACTTTCACCGTCCCGGGCACCTATAAGTACATATGCGCGCCGCACGAAACGTCCGGGATGTTGGGTGAAGTAGTGGTCAAGTAATCGCTGTCGGAGATGGCTACTTGTAGGGTTCGACTTGACCCGGTTTGAGAGGGGCATAGCCTTAAAGGAGCACAAAGCCTGGAGGTCTGATAAACACTTTGCCGAAAACACTTAGGAGGAGGAACCGAAGTGCTGAAAACAAAATGTCGAAATACACTCGGGTGGGCAGCAACGATGATGACAGCGGGTGCCCTGATAGGCGTCGCGGCGTCGACGGCCTTGGCGCACGGCTCGAAGCCGTCGACACCGTTCATCAACAAGTTCACCACGGTCACGCAGGGCGTGGCATCGGCGCCTGCGGCCGGACCGGAAGCTGGGGATCAGAATCCATATGGAGTAGCAGTCATCCCTCGGACGGTTGGCAAACTCGTCAAGGGCAACATCCTGGTCAGTAACTTCAACAACGTCGGCTCGCCGCCCACCGGTAATCTGCAGGGCACCGGCACCTCGATCGTGCAATACGCGCCCGACGTTCAGAGCCAGACCACCTTCGCGGAAATCGATGCGACCACACTGCCAGGCGCTTGCCCTGGGGGCGTGGGACTGACAACTGCGCTGGTCGTGTTGCGCAGTGGATGGGTGATAGTCGGCAGCCTTCCCACCACCGACGGAACGATCGGCACGGTAGGTGCGGGATGTCTCATCGTGCTCGACGCGAACGGAAATCCAGTCGAGACCTTCTCGGGCGGCGTAGTTAATGGACCATGGGACATGACTGCGCTTGACGGTGGAACCTTCGCGCAGCTGTTTTTCTCCAACGTCCTGAATGGCGATGTCGCGCATGCGGCTCCAGATACCGTCGTGAATGCGGGGACCGTTGCCAGGATGACGCTGTTCACGCCGCCCCAAGGGTTCGGAAAACCGGTCGCCTTGGAGACGAAGATCGTTGGCTCAGGATTTGCCGAGGAGAACGATCCGGCGGCACTTATCATTGGCCCGACCGGCGTCGGTCTCAGCAGCGGCGGCCAGAACGACCAAGGCAACCAGAACAATCAGGGCGACGACAACCAGGGCGAGGGCGGCACGCTCTATGTGACCGATACGGTCAACAGCCGGATCGCGGCGATTAAAAATGCGTCGTTCCGTTTCTCGAGCGCGGGAATTGGACAGACTGTTAGTACCGGCGGTTTGCTGAAGATGCCGCTTGGACTCGTGATTGCGCCCAACGGCGATATCCTCACCGTGAACGCCGGCGACGGAAATATAGTCGAAACGACTCCGGGCGGCACGCAGGCAGCGTCGGCGACCATCGCGCCCGCCGGCGCAGGTTCGTTGTTTGGACTCGCCGTGATGCCTGGCGGAGCCGGCATCTACTTCGTCGACGATTCCGAGAACCAGCTCAACCTGTTCCACTGATACATCGCCTCGGTATCGCCGCAGCAGGCCCCGCTCATCATCGATGGGCGGGGCCCTGCATACGGTGCAATCTGCTTGCGCGCCAGCGATCGATATTGAACAATCGCTCTTTCACGTTCTTCGACGCGGAGAGGTGGCCGAGTGGTCGAAGGCACCAGATTGCTAATCTGGCGTACTGGGTAACCGGTACCGAGGGTTCGAATCCCTCCCTCTCCGCCAGTTTTATTGGGTTTTTCCCGATCTGAATCATTGTTTTACGAGCCCGCTTCAGTGCCGGTTTCGGGCCGGGTGGGCACAGGGTGGGCATGATTTGAGGCCAACGGCGTCGCTGCGCTCTCCAGCGAAGACATTTCTTCTGCAGAAAGATCGTCGGTCGGTATCCAGCGCCAGTAATGTTTCAACAACATTTGCAGCGTGCGATGACCCATCTGCCGCTGAATCCAGTTGAGCGGTTTGTGCTGCTTCAGCGCCAAGACCGCGAAGCTGTGACGGCACTGCCCGATTGGTCGGTGCGGAACTTCAGCTCGCGTGAGAATCCGCCGCCATACCACGTCGGTTGCCCACCGCACGTTGGGCGCACCGCCGCTCTCGTTCGGGAAGACGTACTTGCTGCGTAGCTGGACTCTTTCCCGTTGCTTCGACAGCTCCGCGCGAACCCTCGGACCGTACTGGATCATGCGCCGGCTGCTCTTTGTCTTCGGCGTCGTGATGCCGTAGCGGACGCTGAGGCTGCGGTTGATCAGTGCCCGGTCACGATCGAGGTAGACCCTGTCCCAAGTCAGAGCGAGCGCTTCGCCGCGCCGAATTCCGGTGAAGAAATAGAGCGTGACCAGAGCGCGTTCCCAGCCTTCGGCCGCCGCGATGATCGCTTCAATCTGATCCGCGTTATACGGCATCACTTCGGCATCTTCGGGCTCGTCCGAGAGTTCGGAATCGTCGTCGTTCGCCTGGCCGGAATCCTTGAATGGCTTCATCCCGAGCAGGAGGTCTTCGTTGAGTAGTTTCCTGACGCGAGCGAACTCCAGGATTTGATTCAGGACATCCCACGCCATGTTCTTCCGTCGCGTGCTCAGCGGTTCGTTGGCCTTGGTTTGCTTCTCGTCAACCCGTACGCGCCAGCGGTCGATGTCTTCCTGACGTAATTCCGAGACCGTTTTCGTCCCGATTGCGTCGCGCTGAATGAAGATCCCCGCGACTTCTTTGTAGTAGCCGTGGGTGGATTTCTTGACCTCGCCTTGCTTGCTGAGCAGCCAACTATCGGCGAGCTCAGTGACGCTCATCGGTTGGATTTTCTCTGGCGTCTCGATCCCGCGCTGCTTTATCCGGTCGCTGTCCGGGAATCGCTTGGCATAGTCGAAAGTTCTCGCCTTGAGCTCGAGCTGTATCGTCGCGCAAAGCCTCCTGGCCTCGGCGATGGTCTGCTTGTTTGCCGACACCCCGAGCGGCTCGCGACATTTGAGGCCGTCGTAATACTTAAAGCCGATTCTCAGGCGGCCGTGTCTGTCCGTTTCCAGCCATGCCATTTTGCGATTCCTCCGAGTATTCCGGCAGTGTACCTCGTAGTTTTACGCGGGGTTTGAACTGCCTCGTTCGGAACGTCGGCCAATGAATCAAATAACGTCCCTGCACGACGAAAAGACCGTCCACTTCCCCAATCCCACCGGATTCGATCCAGCCATATACGGTCTTTCGGTTGCGTCGAAGAATTTTCGCGATCTCAGGGACAGTCAGATACTCGCTCTCTGGCGGTCCAACTTCTGCTGCTTGCCTGCTCATGATCGCCCTGCTTGGTTGTTCGGCTTATGTTTTACCGACGAAGAGTTTTCTGAAATGGGCGGAGAGCGTTACCGCAATCTGGATGCCAGACAAAAAATCCGCCGAACTGTAGGATTTCGCGTAATCCCTACTCCACAAAGTGTGCAATGTGCAGATTTGGCACGCACACTTTATGAACGGAGTGT
>CAVTEN010000034.1:0-71779 GCA_963733715.1 uncultured delta proteobacterium | reverse complement strand
TTTGTAGGTTGAGCAACTTCCTTGCCATTGGCGGACCGCGAGCGAGGAGCGAGAAATGGAATCCACAAAAAAGTAGTGCAGTGTTCGAACTGTTCAGCAGAGAGAAAAAGTAGAGACCCTGACTCGTGCGGCTAGTCGAACAGCCGCCGACGGAGTGTTTGTCAGGGTTAGATCGAGGCGGATAATATGCTCACAGATTGAGGAGCATCTTCGCGGGACTCAGCGGGCGATTTTAGTGCCCACTCAGTGCCCACTTCGGGATTTTTCAGCGATGGTCTGAGATGATGTGACCCGCTGAAACTTCTTATATTTCCTGCGTAATATGACGTGAGCCGGTCTCGGAAAACACCCCTTGCAGGACTTAGGATCCAGTGCCGCAAGGCGTGGGGGTTCAAGTCCCCCCTCTCGCACCATCGCAAAATTTAACGCACAGAGTGTGAATCTCAAAAAGGGGCAATACCAGTCAGTGCCCCGCTTCTATCGATCGGTGCGCGAGCGTCCGTCGGCTCCAGAATCGCCGTGGCGTCCTGATTTTGAGGTCAGGTAGCGAAGTAATTCAGCAAGAGAACGACGACGACTAGACCGACTAAGACAAGCACGAGCAATACTCCGAGGCCAATGAGCTCTTCGGCGTCCATGCTGAATTTGTTCTTACGCCCTTTTCAATTGGCTTGCCAAGCAGCGGAAAATGTCGCGCCTGCTCCCTTCACGTTCAGTTTTCGAGGCCTTGGCAGGTAGCCGTCAGGCGCATTACTCGGCATCCCGACGGAGAGTAAATCTCACCGCCAGGGGGGAATTATGAAAACTCCTGCTGAAAGGGCTTAGCTATCGCATTCTGAATCGGTGACAGTTGCGGGGCGCTCGCGTGATTGCGAGCGCCCCGTTTTGCGTATGCGGCTTATTGTTCGGGGACCAGTTCGACGCGACGGTTCTGGGCGCGTCCTTCGGCAGTGTCGTTGGTCGCCACGAAGTTGGTCTTGCCGTAGCCGTGCGGATGTAGCCGGCTCTCGCTGATCCCGTCCTTGACCAGGTAGTCCACGACCGCGTCAGCGCGACGGTCGGACAACCTCAAGTTGTACTCGACGCCTCCAATCACGTCGCAATATCCATTCACATCGATATCAACGTCGGGATTGGCCTTCAGAGTTGAGGCGGCCTCATCCAGCACGGCGGCGTCGCCGGGACGGATGTTCGATTTGTTGAAATCAAAATGCACACCGCGCAGTACCAGCTTCTCCTTAATCACGGGAGGCGGCGGTGGTGGCGGTGGCGGAGGAGGCGGTGGTGGCGGAGGAGGCGGGGGCGGTTGAACGATCGGATCGCAAATATAATGACCCGCGACGCCGCCGATTACCGCGCCGATTCCCGCACCTGCCACTGCTCCGGCGATTTGCCGCGAGCGCGAGCCGTCATTGCCGCCGGCGGCCTCGCCGATACCGAAGCCGGCGCCGGTACCAACCAGCGCGCCGATGGCGGCGCCGCCAACAGTGCACCATCCCAACTCGCGTTGCTGCGCACATCCGCTTAGAAGCAACGCGATGCCGGCAACCGCCGGCAACAGAAACCCCGAAATACGCGATCTAATGTTCATGTCCCCTCCCACCATGGCGATCTGTGGCGTCGATGAGCACGTCTGCGCGAGCAAACACCTCCGCTCAACGAACGGCGTCAACCTAGTTCAGGGAGATGTCGGAACAATTAGTCGCGGATTAATAGAATGTGACGTGACTACGAGCGGTATCGCGAGTTGTTAACAAGATCGCGGGCGCTAGATGGTCAGGCTCTGCGCTTCCCAGAGGGCGCGGAAACGGCCGTCGCGCAACGCGCTGAGCGTCGACCAATCTCCCGACTCTACCACCTTGCCGCCTTCGACCACGTAAATCAGGTCGGCCCATCGGATGGTCGACAGGCGATGCGCGATCAGCACGACGGTGAGTTCGCCACGGCGGCTTTCGATCGCGTCGAGCACGCGTCCTTCGTTTTCGGAATCGAGGCTGTTGGTGGCCTCGTCGAGAATCAGCATCGAGGGGCGGCGCAGGAATGCGCGCGCGAGTGCGAGGCGTTGGCGCTCGCCCTGCGACACCATCGTGCCGCGGTCGCCGACGACGGTATCGAGTCCGTCTTTCAGTCCCGCGACGAAATCGAATACCGACGCCTGTCGGAGCGCCGCGAGCATTTCGTCCTCGCTCGCGTCGGGCCGCGCCCATTTGAGGTTCGCGCGGATCGTGTCGTGGAACAGGAACGTGTCGGGCGCCACGTAGCCTATTTGATCGCGCCATCCGCGCACGCCTTCCGGTCCGAGCGCCCGGCCGTCGAGTCGGAGAGTCCCCGAATCGGGCAGCACGAGACCCATCAAAATGTCGGCGATAGTGCTTTTGCCGGCGCCGGATGGCCCGACCAGCGCGACGACTTTCCCCGCTGGAATCACCAGGCTCAAATCTCTGACAGCGGCCACGCGGCCCTCGCTGTAGGTGAACGATATGCAGTCGGCAGCCAGTTCGCGCGTGAGCGACAGCTTATCGTGCGGATGCGCGACAGGCTCGGCCGCCGCGGCGCATCGCGCTTCGATATTGAGCAGGTTGCCGAACGACGGCAGCGAGTTGACGAAGGCGCGGTAGTGCTGTTGGCTGCTCATTATTCGCGGCATCACGCGCGCGAACAGGAGCAGCAGGATCAGAATCGACGCGGCCGGCACCGCCAGCACCCGGATCGAGACGTACAGCACGACCGCGAGAATCATGACCGACCCGAGTTCGAACCAGGTCGCGGCGACCGCCTGCTGACGCGCACCGTCCAGGTTGGCCCGGACCACATCGGCGCTGAGGTTCGAGTAAATCGAAAAATTGCGTTCCTCGGCACCGTAGGTCTTGGCCGCTTTCAGACTTTGCAAATGCTCGATGGTGGCGGAGTAGAGCGATTTGTTGGAGCTCGAGACTTCCTCGCCCTGCTCCTGGATCGCATGCGTTCGTCCGCGAAATACGAAAGTCAGCAGCGCGCCGGAAACCAACACCAGCCCGGTCATCCCGGCCGACAGCGCAAAGGCGATCGCCATATACAAGACCAGCAGTACAATCTCGCCGGCGAATACGAGGGCGAGATTGGTACCGCTGCCGATTCGATAAATCTCGTGCGTGAGCGCGTGAGTGAAATCCGAAGCGCGGCTGCGGCATACAAACAACCAGTTCGCATCGGCAATCGCATGATAGAGGCGGCGGCGCATGTGATGCTCGACTTCCTGCTGAATCGCGTACATCCCGACGCTCTGGATTTGTCCGAGCACGGTGCGCGTGCCGACCAGCGTCACGAAGACGCCGAGCAGAAGAATCAGGGTAGGATGCAGTCCGATCGCAACGAACGCGTTCGAAAGCATCGCCGCGTAGCGTCCCGCCTCGCCCTGCCCCGCCATATTGAAGCCCGCCACCTGCAAGGTGGGAAGCAGCAGCGCGATGCCGATGCTCTCGGTCAGCGAAAACAGGACCGCGACGGCGACCACGGCGATCAAATGCCACCGCGAGACGTGCACCAGCATCGCGAAATAGTTCCTCAGCGTGCTCTTCGGCGGCGCGCTCGCGCGGCTATCGGCGAGGGCGTCAGGCCTGCCAACTTGGGCCTTGGAAGCAACTACGGTGGATGTCGTCAAGGTTTTATTTCCAGGATTGCAACTCTGTCCGAGCAGCACAGACGATGCGACGATTGCTTTAAGCGTCAGAACCCTTTACATCGCTAGTGAAAGCGACACGAGTTTACAGAGCGCCCGCATCACGGGCAAGCCGCGGCCTTCCCCTGCTTGCAACCGCAGGTTGGTGAAAGCCGTCAGTCCTTTGATAGAGCATGCTGGGAAATACTGGTTGGTGTCGAGGAGGTTCTGCTCAAGATGCTCACAGAAATGCCGCCACTTATCCCGCGCGAGGTACTGCTTGGCAACCCCAGGCGATCGCAGCCCGCGCTTTCGCCCGACGGCACACGTATCCGCCTACCTCGCGCCGAACGAAGGCGATGCTCTGCAGATCTGGTTGTGCACGCTTGGCCAGAACGATGATCGGTGCGTCAGTGCAGAGCGGCGGTCGATTCAGATCTACGAATGGGCTTGGGACGCGAAAACCATCCTCTACCGCCAGGACAACGAAGGTGACGAGAACTTCCACCTCTATGCCGTCTTAAGACCGGGAACGTCCGCGACCTGACGCCGTGGCAGGGCGTCCGATGCCAACAAACGATGACCAGCGTGAATCGGCCCGGCGAGATTTTAGCCGTGCTCAACGTCCGCGACCGCAAGCTGATGGACGTATGGCGGATCGACCTGCGTACCGGCGCGGCGACGCTCGAAGTGGAAAATCCCGGAGACGTTATTTGGTGGGTGGCGGATGATGACCTCGTGGTGCGCGCGGCGCGGGTCCGCACCCCCGATGACGGCTTCGAAGTTCGCGGGCGCGCCGACGCCGCATCGCCATGGCGGACGCTCTTAAGCACCGCGCCCGATGAAGGGGTATTTCCGCTGGGCTTCAACAAAAATGGGCGCGACCTCTTCCTCCTATCCTCGCTCGGAAGCGACACCATCCGAATGATCGCACGCGAGATCGATTCGGGTCGTGAGAGTGTAATCGCCTCGATGGAAGGCTTCGATGCTGAGCAGGTGATAATCAATCCAACTCGCCAGATGATCGAGGCTGTATCGTTCGAACCTGGACGACGGCAATGGAGCGTGATCGATCCCTGCATCGCGGCTGACTTCGAGGCGATACGCGGCCTCGATGACGGCGACTTCCGTGTCGTGAGCCGCGACTTTGATGACCGCAAGTGGATCGTTGAGTTCCAGAGCGCTCACCGGTCGACCCGCTACTTCCGGTGGGACCGCGCCGCGAAAAAGGCAGCCTTTCTGTTCAGCGATCGACCCGAGCTTGACCAGCTTCAACTCGCCGAGGTCCGCCCGATCAAATATCGCGCGCGCGATGGGATGGAGGTGCATGGCTACCTGGCGACACCTGCCGGGCTTGAGCCGCGAAATCTACCGCTCGTGCTCAATGTCCACGGCGGGCCGTGGCTGCGCGACTACTGGACGCTCGACATGTGGACACAGCTTCTTGCCAATCGCGGCTACGCGGTGCTTCAGCCGAACTTTCGCGGTTCGATGGGATACGGGATGAAGCATCTCCACGCCGGCGATCGGCAGTGGGGCCGCGCAATGCAGGACGATCTGACCGACGCGGTGAAGTGGGCGGTTGACGAGGGCATCGCCGATCCCGAGCGGATCGCGATCATCGGGCCTTCGTACGGTGGCTATGCGGCGGTTGCGGGCGCGGCCTTCACGCCCGACCTCTACAAGTGCGCCATCGACCTGTGCGGCAATTGCAATCTGTTCACGATGATCAGATCGTTTCCGCCCTATATTGCAATGCGCGCCCTGTGGAATGCGCGGGTGGGAAATCCCGATGACCCGGCAGATAAGGAGTTGCTGACGAATGCGTCACCCATTTTCGCGGCGGATAGAATCCGGATTCCGCTTCTGATCGCGCTAGGCGCCAACGACTCGCGCGTCAAGCAGTCCGAAGCCGAACAGATCGTGGCGGCGATCGAAAAGAACGGCGGCACGGCGACGTATGTGCTGTACGCCGATGAGGGCCACGGCCTCACTCGTCCAGTCAACAGCATGGATTTCCTGGCGCGCGTGGAAAGATTCCTCGCTGAGCATCTGGGAGGTAGATACGAGCCGATGAATGGGGCACGCATCGATGGTTCCTCGGCGATCGTAAGGGTGATCAGGTCGCGCGCAATAAAAAATGTGAAAAGAACATTGCTCGATATCTTGATAGTGGGCGCCCTCGCGATGCTGGCGTTATTGGTCGCGATATTTTTCCTTTTGCCCTGGCTGAACTGGAGTGCCATTAGCAAACCCGGTCAGATGGAAAAGAGATTAGCGGGTTACGTTACGTCTCATTGGATCCATCGCAATGCCGGCACGCAGTACAACCCGTTGCCGCCGACGCCGGAAAATCTGAAAGCCGGACAGAGCGACTACGAGGAACACTGCGCCGGGTGTCACGGACTCGAGGGCGACGGCGAAAATCGTTTCGAAGCTGACTTCTATCCGCCAATCCCAAAGCTAACCGGCGGCACTCAAAAATGGCCGGACGGCGAGCTGTATTTCGTAATCGCTAACGGCATCGCTCTGACCGCCATGCCAGGCTTCGGAAAGAACCACGACCCAAAAGAGATCTGGGGAATGGTCTTGTGGATGCGCCATCTCGCGCAGCTGAGTCCGCCAGAAAAAGAAGCGATCAAATCTCGCTCGCATATGACCGCCGATCAGCATGAAAAGATGATGAAGGAGACCCACCCTGAATCCGAGATCGATCCATCCCCAGCGCAAACTTGTCATCGTGACGAAGCGAGCAGCGCGAACGGCAGGATGACACAAAACATTACGCGAGCTTGGGGCGGACTTCGGCGTCGAAGCGGTCGAGGAATTTTGCGAGAGGGTCGCTGCCGAGTGGGCTTATCAGGATTTCGTCGACGCCGATTGCGGCGAAGCGGTTCAGGTAGTCGGCGATTTCGGCGGGTGGGGCCAGGATGCCTTCGACGTAGCCGCCTGTGTCGGTCCATTTCTGCGCGAAGCCCAGGTAGACGCGATGACTGATCGAGAAGCCGTCGAGGTTGCGGCCGCGGCGGGCGGCGAGTTCGCGAATCCATCCGATGCGCTCTGCGACCTGGTCGGGATTCATCCGCGTCCCGTGCCATCCGTCGCCCAGCTCGACGGCCCGGCGAATCGCGCGGCGGCTGATGCCTCCGACCCAAATCGGGATGTTGCCGGCGGCGGGACGCGGGCCGAAGCGCATGCCCTCGAGATTGAAAAACTCGCCGTGAAATTCCGGAACGGCGGACGACCACGCCGCGCGCATCAGCTCGATTGCCTCGTCGGTGTAGGCGCCGCGCTTTTCGAACGATACGCCAAGTGCGCGAAACTCGGCTTCGAGCCATCCGCTGGCGACGCCCGCGATGACGCGCCCTGACGACAGCCGGTCGAGCGTCGCGAGTTCCTTGGCGAGATGAATCGCGTTGCGATACGGCACGACGATCACGCTGGTGGCGAGCTTGATCCGGCTGGTGACGGCGGCGACGTAGGCAAGTGTCGCGATCGGTTCCAATATTTCGATTGGCGGCAGCCGGCCGCCCGACTCGGGCACTACCAGGTGGTCGCTGACCCAGATCGATTCGTAGCCGGCCTGTTCGGCGCGCATCGCGGCTTGCGCGATTTCACCGGGCGACGCTCCGAACTGCGGCAAATGAAGTCCGATTTTCATGGCCGTTCTCCCGCATCCTAGTAATTCGGATCACCCGCGAGGATCGCAACCATGCCCCGGCAAGTTGGAAAGTCGTAATGCAGCGAGCTCATGCAGAGTTTCCACGCAGACATGCTGTCATGCTTGCCGACGAGCGCGAGTAGCTGCGATTTGACGGGATCCCTGAGCTGCGCCAGCTGCGACCTTGGCGTGTTCGTGAGCCTGAGCTTTCATGTGCTGCAGCTTGTAAAACCGATCCATCCCGGCTTCGGTGGGACATGGCTGCGCCTCGTACCATTTGCCATCTTCCTTGCCGATCGGCAAGTTCACCGTGTCGTGGTTGTCGTCCGCGGTGAAGTCCATCCCCATCAGATGAGTCGCCGGCATCGGGTAGGTCGAGTATTTCGACGGGTTCAATATATTCGGCGGCAGCTTGGTAATCGTCAGCTTGAATTTCCTGCTGATAGGCAGATCGAGTTGCCGGTTGATCCGATCCTGAAGAAAATCCTCGTGCTCGCCGATGCATTTCAAAGTGCTCGGCGCGAACAACTGCTTCATCGCGCCGAAATCCTTCGAGGCCATGGCGTCTGCAACTTTGCGCGCGAACGCCTGCTGCTCCGGCGTCCCCCTCTCAGCCGCCTCCTGTGCCGCCCGTTGCTGGGCCGAGAGGGTCGGAGCCCCCTGAGGGACAGCAGCCGGCGCGCGCATCGCCCACGGCGACTCCTGCGGTTTCGCGGATTCCTGCGGGTAAGCAGGCGCGGCCAGAGCGGCGGTCATCACCAGCAATGCAAACGTCATTCGCGAAGACTTCAGCATCTCACTCCTTCGGCGTCGGTGCGCCGATCGACAATCCAGAAAATTTCACGATGGCGAGATTAATCTTTGTCGGGGATCGACTTCAATTGGTCGAGCCATGCGGTCGCTTCGCTGTCCGAGGGCGCGCGCCAATCGCCGCGCGGCGACAATGATCCACCCGAGCCGACCTTCGGCGCATTTGGAATAGTACTGCGCTTGAACTGGCTCAATTGGAAAAACCGGTACAGGAACGTGTGCAGATGCCCCTTGATGGTGGCGATGTCGTATTGGTTGCGGCGATCGTCCGGGATGTCCGGCCAGTCACCCGCGTTCTTGTCGCGCCACGCATTGTACGCGAGGAACGCGACCTTCGGCGGCGGATAGCCGAAGCGCAGCGTGTAGTAGAGAAAAAAATCGTGCAGCTCGTACGGCCCGATCGTCGCTTCGGTATCGTGGCTCGAATGCCCGTCCGCCGACGTGCCGGGAATCAGCTCGGGGCTGATCGGAGTCGCGAGAATTTCGAGCAGCGTCTTACTGGTATCGCGGCCGAGGTTCTCAGTCTGCGCGACCCATCGAATGACGTGCTGGATAAGGGTCTTCGGCACGCTCGCGTTGACGCTGTAATGCGACATGTGATCGCCGACGCCGTACGTGCACCATCCGAGCGCAAGCTCGCTCAAGTCGCCGGTGCCGACCACCAGCCCGCCGCGCAGGTTCGCCAATCGAAACAGATGGCTGGTGCGTTCACCCGCCTGCACGTTCTCGAATGTGACGTCGTAAACTTCCTTGCCCTCGGCATAAGGATGTCCGATGTCCTTGAGCATCTGCATGCAACTCGGCCGGATGTCTATTTCCTCGGTCGAGCAGCCGAGCGACTTCATCAGGCGGCGCGCCTGTTCGAGCGTGCGCGCGCTGGTGGCGAAACCCGGCATCGTGACGGCGAGGATTTTTTTGCGCGGCGAGCCGAGCCGATCCATCGCGCGCGCGCATACCAGCAGCGCATGGGTCGAATCGATGCCGCCCGACACGCCGATCACGACGCGCTCGAGCCCGGTCGCGCGCATTCGCGTCGCGAGACCTTGAACCTGGATGTCGAAAACTTCGGCGCATCGCTCGTCACGCGTCGAAGGATCCGATGGCACATACGGGAACCGCTCGTAGCGCCTCTGCAACGGCATCTTCCCGCGTCGCGGCAACTCGCTTGAAAATGCGATCCGCCGAAAGCGCCGGATTCGTTCATGCTCGCGCTGCGCGGTGTCGCCGAACGTGTTCTGCCGCATTCGCTCCTGCGAAAGACGCTCGAGATCGAGCTCCGCATAAATCACTTGCGGCTGATCCTTGAAGCGCTCGGACTCGGCGAGGATGTTGCCGTTTTCGGCGATCAACGCGTGGCCATCCCAGGCGAGATCGGTGGTCGATTCACCGGAGCCCGCCGCGGAGTAAGCGTATGCCGCGAGGCATCGCGCGGACTGGCTCGTAACCAGAGAGCGGCGGTAGTCGGCCTTGCCGATGGTGATATTCGACGCCGACAGATTCAGCATCACGGTCGCTCCCGCGAGCGCCGCGTACGACGACGGCGGAATCGGCACCCACAGGTCCTCGCAAATCTCGGCATGAAACGCGAGCAGCGGCTGCTCCTCGTGCTGGAAGATGAGGTTGTTGCCGAACGGGACGCCGCGGCTCCCGGCGAGATCGATCTCGTCACGGGTCGCGGCGTCAGCCGAGGTGAATTGCCGCGGCTCGTAGAATTCGCGGTAGTTCGGGAGATTCGTCTTCGGCACGACGCCGAGAATCTTCCCGTGATGAATCACGATCGCGCAGTTATATAGATGATTGTCTATTTGGAGCGGCGCGCCGACCACGCTGACGATTGCGAGCTTGGCGGTCGCCTCGACCACGGACGCTATCGCGTCGAGGGACGCGTCGAGCAGCGCGCGTTGCTGGAACAGGTCGTCGCACGAGTAGGCGGTGATCCCCAATTCCGGGAACAGCGCGAGCACCGCCTTGCGATCGGCCGCCTCGCGGATGAGCGCGATGGTTTGATCGGCGTTGTAGGCTGGGTCGGCGACGCGAACGGACGGCACTCCAACCGCGATTCGCACGAAATCGTGGTTGTAGAGATTGAAAAAGCTCCCGTTCCTGGTCACGCCGCGTCCTCTTATAGGAAGACTGTGCCGATTGTAGGCGGGCGGTACAAGATTGCTGGATCGGTCGCGATTTCCCCGGTGCCATTTCCCCTTTTCATCCCGAGCGTAGCTGGGGGACCCCGAATCTTTTTCGATGTCGAGATTGTTTATTTAGATGGTGCGCAGACGAGCCTTATTTTGGACGTGCCTGCGCCGAAGACCGACATGGCACCGAAAGGAGAGAATATCCTTACTTTTCAGCCACTTAACCTGAAATGGGTCACCGTTCAATCGATTGAACAAATTGTTCAATCGAATGTAACGCCTAATTGAATGAAGGGGTCCAAAGAAGAGGAGTAAACGGTGATGCTCTCGACAATATCTCACGAACACTTTGCCCCGACTGAAGACGCGAGCGCCCCCAAAGACCTCAAAGCCCGGCTCGGCGACCAGCTCGACGAGATCGCGGTCTTCGCCCTGGTGGCAGTCGCCGTCTTCTACATCGCAGCCGCAAGCTGCTGGTTCATTTTGTAAAGGCGTCAATCCCCCGAGCGCGCCCTGGCGGGTGCCTCTGTGATGAACGGAGTCCCCGCCAGGAAAATTAAAAGCGAACCGGGGAATTAGATATCTCTCTCAGTCCTACACCAGCCGGTGCGTTCCCTAAGGGGGGCACGCGCCGGCTGGTGTCCTTTTGCGTCCTCCGAAAGAGCACTCGCTCGCCTTGTCCAGCGTGTCGATCACTGCGATAAGGAAGTATCGACACGGGGCCCGCACCGGGTCGAACGCCGTCGAAGGAGGATCGCGATGCCATCAAGCTCAGCCGCCAATGGAAACGGAACCCGGCGCGTCGTGCCCGCGAAGTTCGCGCATGCCGTGCTCGCCACCAAGCAGTTCCAGGCGATGGTCGATTGGTACACTACCGTGTTGCAGGCCGAGATCGTTCACAGCAACGGCATGCTCGCGTTCATGACCTACGACGATGAGCATCACCGGATTGCGATCGCGGCTGTGCCGGGGCTCGAAGACAAACCATGCCACGCGGTCGGGCTGGACCATCTCGCATACACGTACGCGAATCTCGGCGACCTGGTTTTCACTTATGAGCGGCTGAAGCAGGCCGGCATTCTGCCGGTCGTGACGATCAATCACGGGCCGACGACGTCGATGTACTATCGCGATCCCGATGGCAACCGGGTCGAGCTGCAAATCGACAATTTCGATACGGTCGAAGAGCTGAAGGGATTTTTCCAAAGCGACGCGATGCAGAAAAATCCGATCGGAGTCAGCTTCAATCCCGACGAACTGGCGCGCAACTTTCACGCTGGCGTGCCAGAGTCCGATCTCAAGAAATACGACGTCACCAAGGGCCTCGATCCCGAAACGATGCGGCGGCTGGTCGGCGGCAACCGATAATCTGAAAATAATTTTAACGGAACGAACCGGAGCGGCTGGAGTCGAATGAAACTTGCGACATTCACCCATGGCGGCGCGACGCGGATTGGCGTCGTGGTCGAGGACTCGATAGTTGACCTTGCGGCGGCGGCGACTGACTTGCCGCGCGAGATGATTGCGTTTCTCGAAGCGGGACCGCGTGCGCTCGACCGCGCTGCCGGCGCGGCGAAGAATTCCGCGCACCGGATTGCGCTGGCCAGCGTCAAGCTCGAGGCGCCCATCGCGCGTCCGCCCGAGTTTCTCGCGATCGGGCTCAACTACGCGGACCACGTCGAAGAAACCAAGATGAAGCGTCCCGAGTTTCCGATGTTCTTCAACAAGCAATCGAGCTGCGTGACCGGGCCGGGCGATCCGATTCATCTGCCGCGCGCGTCGTCCGCGCTCGACTACGAAGGCGAGCTGGGATTCGTGATCGGACGGCGATGCCGCCATGTGCCCCGCGCTCGCGCGCACGAGGTAATCGCGGGCTACGTGATCATAAACGACGTGAGCGTGCGCGACTGGCAGCGCCGATCGCCGACGATGACGCTCGGCAAATCCTTCGACACGCATGGGCCGGTGGGTCCGTGGATCGTAACGCCGGACGAGATTGGCGATCCGCACAAGCTGGACCTGAAGACGTTCGTCAACGGCGAGCAGCGCCAGCATTCGAACACCAAGAACCTGATCTTCGACTGCTTCGCGCAGGTCGAAACGCTCTCGACGGTCTTCACCCTGCTGCCGGGGACGATCGTTTCCACCGGGACGCCGGGCGGAGTAGCGGCCGCGATGAATCCGCCCAAATGGATGAAGGCGG
Source organism: uncultured delta proteobacterium (assembly GCA_963733715.1). Taxonomy (GTDB): domain Bacteria; phylum Desulfobacterota; class Binatia; order Binatales; family Binataceae; genus Binatus. The sequence goes on along the minus strand of CAVTEN010000034.1, from coordinate 59,333 downwards.
GCGACGTGGTACGAATCGAGATTGAGAAAATCGGCAAGCTGGAAAACAAGGTGATTGAGGAACCGGCCAGTACCGATTCAATCTGAGCGAGAGGCTGGCCGCGCTGATAGTCGCCAGACTATTGGCGTCGTCACCGGCAAAATCCTGTCGCTCGCATGAGTGCGATATCCATCACGCGCTTTGTTCCATTCAGCGCGCGCGATCTTCACGCACTGCACGAAGCGTTTCTTGAGGTCATTGAGTCGTTAGCTGTCGGTATCGACTCTCTCCTTTCCGCTTACCTCTGATAACCGATGAACGGAATAAGTAGCGTGAGCGACAAAAATGTTGCATCAGTTCTACAATTTGTAGTATTTAGTTGACGTCGTGGAGCACGCAGGTGGCCTAATCAGGACACTATTAGTCGATTGCTCATGGCACATTGATTGCTGGTCTATCAACAGGAGAGGCGGTTCAGGATGGGCGGGATGTAAGTATTAACGCACCTGGGGAGGGCGCGAAGATGCTGCCAATTGAGTCGAATGGGATCCGCTCGTCGGAACATGAGATAAACCAGGCAAGACCTTCGCACCCTGGAATGCTGGGCCGCCTCATCCTTAAATTTCGGCCACCGTGGCACTCCGACTATTTCTTCCAGAAGCCGCGCCGCGCGATCGACCGCGATCTGCAAGAGCACTGGCCGACCGACTATTCGCTGTAAGCGCCGAACGGGCTCGGTCTCATCGTCGCGCGCGTCAATTTGGCGCAGCGATCGACTATGGAAACCGGCCTGGCTGCGCGACGCCTGCCACGGGCGCTCACGGTATTTTCGCTGCCGCGGAATCTTGACGCGCATAAAGCCTGGATGAGGCATCGTCGTAGATCAATTTCCAGTCGGTCCGCGCGTCCATCAGCTTTCGCGATTCGGAACCGCTAGTACAACTGCGATCAGGCCCGTGCGCGGGTATCTTCCTTGGTGTCGCCTGGAGCGACGGCAGTCTGGTGGCTGATTGCCGGCCGACCCATCACTGCGATCAGACTTAGCGGTGGAATCGGCAGTAGGCTGTCGAGATGTCGCAATAGGGGCGTGGTCAGATTCAGCACCCAAATCTGAAAAATTCCAAAACTGCGTCGTTTGAGAATCCTTCCGTTCAGAAACCAGGCAATCGTGCCCGTGCGGTTAAACTCGATGAGATTTTTGATTTCCAACCCGCATACCTCTGCGAGATCAGTCAGCGTCCGCCGAGTATATCGGCGCTGATGCCCCAGGACTTCATCGAGCGTACCGAAATTCCATGGACCTTGGGGAACGAGAATGATCGCCCGACCTGTCTCTGACAGTACCGCCTTGATGTTCATAAGGGAGTTGCGGTCGTCGTCTACGTGCTCGATTACATTGAGGCAGACGACAGTGTCGTAGCCATCGGCCGATCGCGGAAATGAATCCAGATCGTTCACGTTGCAATAGCTCGATTTCAAGTACGGCCGATCGACGGCAAGGTTTTCCAGAATCCGCAGGTACAGCGGGTTGACGTCACTGGCCACGTATTCCACGCGCGGCAGCAGAGCGCGACTGAGGTTGCCGACTCCGCTCCCTATCTCGAGTACGCGCGCGCCACAAAACGGCAGAATCACATCAGCCATCCAGCGGTTGAATCGTGGTGCGCGAGAGAGACGAGCCAGAATCTGGCTACCATGCTCGTCGGCTGTATATATGTGATCGCTGAGCCCGAATAGAAGTACTGCCCAGAGCGCGCGCAGCGCATCGCGCCAGCCTATCTTCTTCCCTTCAGCATAGGTGCGGCCGAAGTAGCTGATTGGCACCTCAAACACGCGCGCTTCGCGCTTGGCGAGTTTGATAGTGATCTCCGGTTCGAGCCGAAAATCGTTACTCTCCAGCGGAATTGACTTAAACAGATCTGTGCGGATCGCCTTGTAGCACGTCCACACATCAGTGAGATTGAGGTTCGAAACAGAGTTGCACAAGAACGTCAGCAATTTGTTGCCCAGCTGATGCCGGTACATCAGGATTCGCCGGACTTCGGCTCCGGCAAACCGTGATCCGAACACTGCGTCGGCATCGTGCTGCAAGAAGACTTTAACGATTCGTGAAATGTCAGCTGGATCATATTCGAGGTCGGCGTCGTGGATAATCGAGATCTCGCAGCTAGCCTGATCGAGTGCCGTCCTGACAGCACTACCCTTGCCGGCATTCTTTTCGTGACGAAGGAATTTCCAGGTAAACCGTTCAGTATCGCCGTGCGAGGCGGCAAATGCCTCCAACACCTCGCGCGTGCCGTCCACCGAACCGTCATCAACCGCGATCACTTCAATCCGCGAAAAGGCTTGATCTTTTTCGAGCACCTGGAGTCGCGCCAGCGACTCAGCCACGAGGTAACGCTCGTTGTAGATGGGAACTAGAATCGAGATCGACACGCGACGGTTCGAATCGGATGACTTCCCTTCGTGTTCCATGAGCAATCCAGCCCGCTTACGGAATCCGCCCCGGTTGCGCGGCGCCCGTCACCGGAGTCCCCGCCATTTTTGCCGCCCCTGAGTCTCGCGGTGCGTACAGCCGCGATGCCGTATCCTGGTAGATGAGTTTCCACTCCACCTGCGCGTCCATAAGCTTCGCCGACGGGGAATCAGACTTGATCAGGACGAAATCGTTCGGAAATTCTCTCAGAATTGCGTCACCGCCCGGCTGATTGAAGTTGAACAGCGCGAACTTGTAGATGATTGGCAGCGGAAAGACCGTATCGTAGCGGCCGTCGATAAATACCTTGGACCCGGGCGCGGTGTGCCAAATTAGATAATCGCCCCATTCGAATGTATTCAAGATGTTGCCCCGAAGGTGGCGCTGATTCATGAACTCGCATGCGCTCGCCGGGTATGGCTCGAACGCCGTGAGGGAGCGCGAGAAGAATCCGCTCTGAACGAAAATCACGATCGATAAAGCCACAAGAATCGCCTGGTTGATCCATGCCGAACGCTGCGGAGGCCGCGCGCTTTCCTTCGCGTACACAATCTTTTGCCATGCACTCGGTAGATGACGCGCAAGCGGCGCCGCCAGCGCGATCATCGCAATCGGGAGATTGCGATTTGAAATGAACGCCGCGATCGCCGTCACCGCTGCTATCGCACATAGCGGCAAATCGGCTGCCTCGATTGTCAACGCCCATGAAATAGCGGCCGCCGCCATCATCGCGATCCCGATGTCATAGTTCGAGATCAAAAGCCGGTGCTGTTGCCAATGTTCGAGCGCAGCGGATACGAGCGGCTGCCACTCCACAATTACGATGCGTGTGTAAGGATTCCGCAACGCGTGCGCGATGGCGTACCACGTCCCCAGTCCGTACGGGGTCGCGAGAGTCGCGAGAGTCGCCGCGCCGGTGATTGCCGCGAGTCTTATCGCTCGATCGTAGCCGCGGCCCGCCATGACATCCTGCAATCCCGACACCGCCGCATAAGTCCCAAGCGCAGCTATCCCCATGATGAACCCGCCGTGCAGGTTCGCCCATAACGCGAACAATGGAACCGCCAGCCATAGCCGTCCCGCGCGTCGATACGCATCAGAGGTAAGCAGGTAAATGAGCACCGCCAACAGAGCGAACGTGAATGTTTGCGGGCGAAACTGCAGCTGCGGCTTAATTACCACTGCCGACCCAATCAGCACGGCAAATTGAACCAAGGTCGACGAGCCCGTCTCGGCCAGCGCCGCCGCCAGCGCAAGGATCACAACCGCCGTGCATGCAAGTTTCAACAGAATGAGTCCGAAGACGCCAGCTGTGTTGAATAGTGCGGCGGTCACTATATCTGTGAGCCATTCGTGATCGTAAAAGTACTGACCGGCGGCCGAATAAGAGAAGGTATCGTTCAACAGCAGGTGATGCTGGCTCAGAACGGCCTGACCGAAACGAATATGGCCCCACAAATCCGGATCCGGCAGGCGAATCGAATCGGCAATCGCGATAGTGATAAGTATCAGTCCCGGGGAATAGCGGAATAGCGACATCGACGCGGGCGGATTCGGAACCGCCTCGGGCACCGTCTTCTCCGCCAACGCTGAATTGTTCTTCGTCACCAAGCCCCCGCTTAATAGCACAAAGTAGACCCCCAGTTCAGGCGTCGATGCAGAATGTCGCGATTTTTATCAACTGCCGGTTGGTGGCGAACGGCGATTTCGCTGCGCGTGGCGTTTGTCCGCGATTCGGACTAAATACCGTGACCGACGGTCTTAACGACGAAAAAACTGACCGGGGTATATAATGAAAATTTACGACTACAAACTCGCACCCAATCCGCGCCGCGTGCGTATATTTCTCGCGGAAAAAGGACTCACCGTTCCGCTCGAGGAGGTCGATATTTTTAAGGGCATCAACCGCCAGCCGGAGTTCCTGAAGAAGAACTCGCTCGGCGGCATTCCAGTGCTCGAACTCGACGACGGCAGGCATCTCGCCGAGAGCGTCGCGATCTGTCGCTACTTTGAACTGCTTCATCCGGAGCCGGCGCTGTTCGGCAAGGGCGCATTCGAGCAGGCCAGCGTCGAGATGTGGAATCGGCGGATGGAACTCGCGCTGTTCGTGCCGGTCGGGATGGTATGGGGGCATTCGCACGAACTGACTCGCGCGCGAATCAAACAAATCCCCGAGATGGGCGAGCAGTCGCGCAAGGTCGTCGAGCAGCGCTACCAGTGGCTCGACCGCGAGCTCGAGGGCAAGCAGTTTATCGCGGGCGACAAATACTCAATCGCGGATATCAGCGCGATGGTGGTCATCGACTTCGCGAAGTTCAACAACATTTCGATTCAGCCGGAACAGAAGAATCTCGCGCGATGGCATCAGGCGGTCTCCTCGCGCCCGAGCGCGGCCGCCTAGCAGAAAATCCTTACTCGACTCGTCCGGGGATTCCGCAGCTCGGTGCGATACCCATCCGCTCGTAATAGCGCTGGTGATCCGCTGCAGACGGATCAGCATTCAGTGCGATCGGTAAACGGCCGCTAGTATCCGGACGAGATCCGCATTGTATCTGCTGCTGACGCCGACTTCGGCGCAGAGACGCTAAGATGCGCGGCGGCTGTGCCGAGCTGTTCCCGGTCAAACTCGATCACCATCAGGCCGTGCATTTTGTTTCGGTCGGTGGCGGCGGCGGAATCGGCCAAGGTGTGCGGGTAGGGAAAGTAGTCACGCACACTGTTATGGCTGTATCGATCGATGATCGGAACAACCGCGGCATAGGAACCATAAACTCCAACGCTGGCATGTCCATCGCCCATCGGACCGAGCCATGCACCGAGACGGTAACGCCCGCTCGGATCGGTGAAGAGATTATCTACGATGGACCAGCCTGCGGCGGTTGGCCCCGTTATCCACGAATCTGAGAGCAGCCCTCTTCGCTGCGCTTCTAGCGGAGTCAAGTCGGCGAGGCGGTTTCCTTCGGATAGATATCGATCGGCGGCAAGCAGCAGAGTGTCGAACAGGGCCGAATCGGCGCGTCGGCTCATATCAAGCGAGGTGGCCTGCTTGTAAGGCTTCAACGCGGCGGGCGCAACGCTATACAGAGTTATTCCCCCGACACTTTGATTCCTCGTGCAGCAAGCTGACGCCAGCTTATGCCAGGCTGGCGCGTTGGGATCGTTGTCGGCGACGACCACCGTACTGACTCCGTGGTGGGCCATGAAGGCGGTCAGTTGCGCTCCCGCGTCGGGTAGGTATTCCGCGTTGAAGAACGCGTCGACGATCGGCCATTCGCGAAACTCGGGCGGTGTCGTCGCTGTGTAACCGCCCGCCATCCGAAAGTACATCGCAGTCTCGGCCTGCCACAACATACTGCTGCCTCGAATCCCGAATGGCAGTATCAGGACGTTCTCACCCGGCGCGAGGTATTGGCGATGGAGAGAGCCCGTAAAGAACGCGGGCGAATCGTCGGATCTCGTCCAGTAATCTCCGGACAGGTTCGGTAGCGTGGAGACGACAATTATCGCGGCCAGCGCGATCTTTGCGGCGGCGGCAAACTGGTTCGTCGCAAACCAAAGGGACACGATGATTGCGAGCACGAGGAAGGAGTACATCATAAGGCGTGCCGGGATAGCTTTGTCGAGCTCCGGCATCATCGCAAGTATCTTGCCCGGAGCCTGGCCCAACACAGCGCCGCGAAAGTGAAGCAGCGGTCCCATCGCCAGCACGCAAATGATTATGAGAGAGTCGACTAGCAGCTTGCCTGTGGGTTCGCCCCAGTGACGCCAGGCATAAGCTGCGGCCAGGAGAATCAGTGGAAGCCCCACGTAGGTGTCCACTTCAGCAATGCTAATGGTGGCGAACGGCGCCCCAACGCGGTCGATTAGAGGTATTGCGCCAAGTGCGTTGGTTGGCGCAGGCACTACGAAGTTCAGAAGGTCGGATGAGTATTGATCGCTCGAATATATCTGTCCGCGCGGCGAGCCAAAAAAGAAAAGATAGTAGAGATATGGCCCCACGATTAGCATCGTCGCCGCGTACGCCCACGCGATCGGTGGCAGTGCCTTTACGATGCGCTGGCCTGTCTCCGAAGGCGCAAACGACCATCCGAGCAACAGCGCCATCCCGGCTATCGCGGTCATCGTCGCGAAGACCTCAATCGAGATCAGGAACTGCCCGACTAGCATAGCCGCTAGCGCTATGATTAGTCTTCCTGGCGCGAGTTCGCCCTCAATCGCGCGAATTACCAGCAGAACCGCGAGCGGCACCAGAAAGACCATCGTGAGACTCAGATGGCCACAAGCCTGCTGACCCAACATGTAGGCCGAGAAGCCGAAGATGTAACCGCCCAACAGCGAAGGCCACCAAGCGCCACATGCGTAGCGACAAAGCATGAATGCAGCCCATGCGGCGAACGGCAGGGTCACCAGGCTCAAAACGTTGTAAGCCGCGATTGGTCCAACGCCGGCAGTCAGGGGCCAGCCGACGAAGCTCGGCAGCGGGACCGCGGTTGTCCAGGCAAGATTGACGCCGTTCGGCGCCCAAATCAGGTCGGTGAAAAACGGGTCCAGACGGTGGACCAACGCATACGGCCACCATACGAAGTACCACATCGAGACCGAAGGGTCGGAACCTCTCCCGATGTACGTATCGCGGAAATGACCGAGCAGCGGGCGCCCGAAGACCAGGAGCGAGAACGTCAGGTAAATCGAAAAAGCAAGAAGGCCATGCCGATCACCTTCATGATCCCGCTCTGCGGCGTAAGGCGTGGGCTCCCCTGGCATTGCGGGAGGGATTGTCCCAGCTAAAGAGTTGGCGGGCAACAAGGTGTGGTTCCAGCGCTGGAGGTCTTCAAAGCCCGTTTGTGGCGTTGGGCGCCCACCGCGCAGCGTGACGCTTATCTGTGATACGAGTTTGATGTCACGATGCTGCTGCCGGTGGCGAAGAATAGAACCCGAAATCCGGAGAATCTAATGAAGATTTGCGATTATAAGATCGCGCCGATCTGCGCAGGGTGCATAGGCGAGGGTCGAGTGGTCATCGACTTCGCGAAGTTCAACAACATTTCGATTCAGCCGGAACAGAAGAATCTCGCGCGATGGCATCAGGCGGTCTCGTCGCGCCCGAGCGCGGCCGCCTAGCAGAGAATTCTTACTCGACTCGTCCGGGGATTCCGCAGCTCGGTGCGATACCCATCCGCTCGTAATAGCGCTGGTGATATTCCTCGGCGCGGTAGAATTCCGCCGCGGGCACAATCTGCGTGACGACCGGGCGCCCGAGTTTGCCGGATTCGTCGAGGCGGCGCTTCGACTCCTCGGCCGCCTTCCGCTCATGCTCATCGGAATAAAAAACGATCGAACGGTATTGAGTGCCGAAGTCAGGTCCCTGCCGGTTGAGCGTCGTGGGATCGTGAATTTGCCAGAACACTTCGAGCAGTTGCTCGAATGACACGCGCGCAGGGTCATACTCGACCTGCACGACTTCAGCGTGTCCCGTCTTGCCGCTGCAAACGGTTCGATAGTTGGGTTTCGGGACGGTGCCGCCCGCGTATCCGACGGCCACGTCGATGACGCCCTCGACCGCGCGAAAAGCCGACTCGACTCCCCAGAAGCATCCGGCGCCAAATACCGCAAGTTTGTGTGTGGTGGTCATTTGCCTACTTAACGATGCCGGTGGGCGCGAATCAACCCCTCGCTGAACCTGTGCGATTTCACAGCCCTGTGCCATTATTCTAGCGATATGACAAGTATCGTGGCACACAGAAAACTGTTGACGGTTCTCCTGCTCGCGACTTTCGTTTGCATCTGGTTTCCAGCCAGCGCGGGCGCCCGGGAACTCAAGATCGCTGCGGCCGCAGATCTGACGTTCGCGTTCAAGGACGTCGGCGCGCAATTTGTAACACAAACCGGCAACACCCTCGAGCTCACGTATGGTTCGTCCGGGAATTTTTTCGCGCAGATTCAAAATGGCGCGCCGTTCGATCTTTTCTTTTCAGCGGACATCGGCTATCCGCAAAAGCTCGAAGCCGCGGGCCTTGCTGAACCCGGCACCATCTACGAATATGCGAGCGGAAAACTCGTGATATGGGTTCCCAACGCGTCCAAGCTCGACTTGGGGCCCGGACTCGCAACGTTGCTCGATCCGAGTATCAGAAAGATAGCGATCGCCAATCCGCTGCATGCGCCGTACGGCGTTGCGGCGGAAGCGGCGATGCGCCATGACGGGATTTACGACAAGGTCAAAGGCAAGCTTGTGCTAGGCGAAAATATCTCGCAGACCGCGCAATTCGTTCGAGTCCGGCAACGCCGACGTCGGCCTGCTGGCGCTCTCACTCGCAGTCGCGCCGGCGATGAAGGACAAAGGACGCTACGTCGAAATCCCGGCGGACGACTATCCGCCGATCATCCAGGCCGCCGTGATTCTGAAATCGTCGCGCAACAAGGAACTGGCGAATCAGTTCCTGAAATTTCTCAAGCAGCCCGGGACCGTGGCGCTGATGGAGCGATACGGCTTCTCGATTCCCAAGGATGTCGCCGCGCAGCACGGCAAGATGTCCGCACCGCAATAGACCGCGATGGATTGGAGCGCGATTTTCCTCACGATCGCGGCTCGCGCTGGTCGTCTGCTCAACTCTGTTGATAGTCGGGACGCCGATCGCATTGTGGCTCAGCTTCACGCGCTGGCGATGGAAATTCTTCGTCGAATCCATCGTCGCATTGCCGCTGGTGCTGCCGCCGACCGTGCTCGGTTTCTACGTGCTGGTCGCGATGGGCTCGAACAGCCCCATCGGCCGCTGGTACCAGTCGTTCACGGGGCACGGGTTGCCGTTCACCTTCGAAGGACTCGCGATCGCCTCGGTGATCTACAGCCTGCCCTTCACCGTGCAGCCGATGGCGGCGGCGTTCTCACAGGTGGATCGCAATCTGATCAACGCGTCGGCAATCCTCGGCGCCTCGCGGATTCGCACATTCATGCGCGTCGTGCTCCCGCTTTCGATTGGCGGCGTCGTCACCGGTTTCGTACTGAGCTTCGCGCATACGCTCGGCGAGTTTGGCGTGGTGCTGATGGTCGGCGGCAATATCCCGGGCGTCACGCGCACGATCTCGATCGCGATCTACGACCAGACCCAGGCGCTCGACTATGCCGGGGCGAACCGCATGGCGCTGCTGCTCCTGGCGTTCGCGTTCGTTACGCTGTCGATCACCTATTCGCTCAACCGACGGGTCTGGGCGGTCTGGCCGATGAGCCGCTAACATCGCGAGAACGATGGCATCCGACCAACGTCTATCCGTGCGCATCACGCATCGGCTGTCGAACAGCTTCGCGCTCGAGGCCGCGTTCGACGCATCAGCGGGCTTCACGATGATCCTGGGGCCGTCGGGCAGCGGCAAAACGACCTTGTTGAATTGCATCGCGGGCTTCGCGCGGCCGGATTCGGGGCGGATAGCTCTAGGAGCGCGAGTGCTGTTCGATTCGGATGAGCGCATCGACGTGCCGGTAGCCCAACGTCGATTGGGTTACGTGTTTCAGAATCTCGCGCTGTTTCCCCATCTGACGGTCGCGCAGAACGTTCAGTATGGGATCGCGAAGCTCCCCGCCGAGGAGCGTTATGCGCGAATGATGGCGATGCTCGAATCGTTTCGAATCGCACATCTGGTCGCGCGCAAGCCCGGCGAGATTTCCGGCGGCGAACGTCAGCGCGTCGCGCTGGCGCGGTCGCTCGTGACGAATCCAGCGGCGTTGATGCTCGATGAGCCGCTGACCGCGCTCGACAACTCGACCAAGTCGAAAATCCTCGATGACCTGCGCGCATGGAACGCATCCCACGAAATCCCAATCCTGTATGTAACCCATTCGCCCGAAGAAGCCTTCGCACTAGGAGAGCGGGTAGTAGTCCTCGAAGACGGCCGCATCCTGGCCCAAGGCATGCCGCAATACGTACTGACAACACCGCGCCACGAAACCATCGCGCAAGTAGTAGGCTTCGAAAACGTCTTCGACGCAACCGTAAAGTCGATCGCCGCAACCCAAGGCACGATGCTCTGCCAGCTAGGCGACAGCGCAACCCATCTGGAAGTCCCGCTAGGCCACGCCGAGATAGGAGCGCGATTAAGAATAGCAATCCGCGCCGGTGACATAATCATAGCGAGCGACCAACCGCACAACCTAAGCGCCCGCAACTCATTTCAGGGAAGAGTCCTATCAAGCCGCCGCGAAGGCGTAAGAGTGATAGTAATGATAGAAGCCGGCGCAACCTTCGAAGTCCACCTGACCCCAGCCGCGATCGATGCGTTGCAATTGGAAGATGGAAAGCAAGTCTGGCTGGTGATCAAGACCTACTCATGCAACTTAGTCGCTCCTGCAGTGCGGTAAGCGCCGGTTTAAGAAGTACCTTCGGAGCAGGCTTTTGGAGCGGCTTTGCCCAGGACCACAGCGGTTTAAAGTCGACGAACTCGCCGTGTTGTCACGCCAAATCGCACCATACTCAGCTCAGCGGGAGATTCCGGCGTGGACGTTCACCTTGCCCTTGGAATGAACCCAGGGACGCCCGTGTTCACAACCGGATTGAGCCTGACTCGCGTAGTGATCCCTTCAGTAATTTCTTTGACCGCATCATCGGGAAGAGTCGAGATATCAAAATTTTCCTCGATGTAGCGGGCGTTGGTTGCTGTGGTGAGGAGCGCCGTGCCGCGCTGTACGGCCCAAGCCAGTAGAACTTGAGCGGGGGTTTTATGGACGCGCTTGGCGGTGCGTGTGATGACAGGATCGTCGATCAACCTCGGTTCGATACCATGACCCAACGCCGCGAAGGCCTGCATCACGATGCCATTCCTCTTGCAATAGTCGAGTAGTTCCCATTCAGGGAGATAAGGATGGGATTCGACTTGAAGAACAGCAGGCTTTATCCGTGCGGATTCGAACACCTCTTTCAGCCGTACCAGATTGACGTCCGATAATCCGATAACCTTGCACCGGCGTTCGTCCACGAGGCTCTCCAAAGCCTTCCAGGTATCCGTCAGGGTCGTCGCATCATCATAAATCACCTTGCCGTTCTCGTCCCTCGGGTCCTGCTCGTCGCCGGGTTTGAAAGCAAATGGGGTATGGATGCAGTATAGATCGACATAGTCTAGTTGCAGTCTTCTCAGACTTGCCTCGAAGGCGGGCTTAACGCGTTCGGGACGATGATTGTTGTTCCAGAGCTTCGTGCCGACAAAAACGTCCTCCCGTTTGACCTTGCCCTCCTTGAACACCGCCCGCATTGCTTCGCCCACCTGTTCTTCATTTCGGTAGCGTTCGGCGCAATCGAATTGACGAAAGCCCACCTCCAGCGCGGCCTTAGTTGCGTCTTTGGTTGCGATCGGATCAGGAATCAGCGTCCCAAAGCCGAGCGCCGGAATCTTATCGGAGCCATTGTTGAGCGGTATCTTTGTATAGCGAAGGCCGTCGGTGTCACTCATAAAACCGTTACCTCCGTCCAAATGAGATTCTGAGTCGACTGTAGCAAGCTCTCCGAGTTATGGCGAATCGGTGCCGGCCAACGAGTTCAGCACGCTTCACAATCGTTGTTCAGGCTAGCTTGAGGTTGTCATAAACGGTCGGAAGGGCGACACTACCAAAAACGAGCTTGGCCGCACCGTTCGCCCGTCGGGAGGAAATCCGATGAGTATTATCGATAGGGCGCTGGAAGCAAACCGCAACTATGCAAAAAGTTACGATCCAACGCTGGGGAAGCGTCCGGCCCCCAAAATCGCAGTTGTAACCTGCATGGATCCACGGCTCTCAGACCTCCCTGGAATCCTGGGTCTGCCGCAAGCCGATATAGACGTTATCCGAACCGGCGGACCCGCGGTCACAGAAGATGTTCTCGGGGAACTTGTTGTTTCCAACCGCGTACTCGGAACCACAGAGATACTGCTTCTCAACCACACCGGCTGCGGGTTCACGACATTCACAGATGACGAACTGAACGCGAAGCTGAGCGCTTCGACCGGAGATGCTTCGCCGGCTCCAATGCGCTTCTTCTCCTATAAGGACCCCGAGCAAAATACCCGGGAGCAGATCAAGAAAGTCAGGTCGCATCCCTGGATTGCTAAAGACATCCCCGTGCGCGGCTGCATTTTCGACGTGGACACGGGCATACTACGGGAAGTCAAAGTTTGAACACGAGCGCGCCGCCTGACTCGCGATCACTTTTCCTTTCGCAGCATTTGACCGTCGCGACTCCCAGGAGCCGCTGGGGATTTGCACGATCTAGAGCCGAGAAGAGAGCTTCTTAATAGAGCCACTGTATATCCGCGTTTCTTTCTGTCTCGGCTGCGAGCGACCGCGGTTATAAAAATCGAGGCGATCGCTGAGCGAAGCGCGTGGCAGGATTCGTAGAGCAACAGTTCAGCATCCAACGGCCACTTGCCTGGTTGGATCGACTCGAAGCGCTGGTCGTACGTGAACTTGCTCCTAGCGCCCGGAAGATCCGCACCGCCTTACGTATCTCCACGATTGTGACAATCGCAATCGGACTGGACGCGAGCTGTCACGTCAACACTCAGCTGGGCGCGGTAATTGTCTGGCTCCTGGCGGGCGCAGGACCGATGATGTCGATTCGCAAGGCGCTGGCATGGCAAATCGCGGTGATGCTCGCTCTGATCACGTCGGTGGTGATGGCGCGCGCATTCGCGGAGACGCCGTGGTTGATGCTGCCGTTTGTCTTCGTATGGATTTCACTTTCAACCTATGTGGGAACGACGCGCAAGCTCGGCGCGGGCCTCCTGGTTATACAGATAGTCTGCCTCATTACATTCTACGGCGTCGTGTTTGGACCTGAGGAAATCGGTTGGAACGCAGCAGCCTCGTTCGACGGTAGCGCGATTGCCTTCGGCGTGATCGTTCTGTTCGACAACTGGTTATGGCCGGACCCGGGCGAGCCGATGTTGATCGACTCTCTCGTAGCGAGCGGCGCGCGTTCCCGTTCGCAGCTTCTCGAGGCTTCCAACTTTTTCCTCGCTGGCGAAAGCGTACCTCGACCGCCATTGCCAGCACCGACTTCCGACCTACCCGGACATATGGCGCTTCTCGATCAAGCGATGGCCGAGGGCGCGTCCGAGCATCGCCGGGCGATCCTGCTTGCTGCGATCACGCGCACGGCTCGCGTCAGTCTCGAAGTGGATCGTCTAGTCACTGCGGCGCGCGAGAACCTACCTCGAGAAATTCGCACGATGGTCCCGGGCGAAATTCAAAGGGCGGTAAATGCGATCGCCGCCGCGCTTGACGAGATCTCTCACAAACTACCGGCGCACATTGTGGCAGGCGCGGAAGAGCTGGCTCCCGCTACGCGGACGCAAGTGCGCTTGGCGATGGACACTCTGGCCGCGCGCGTGATTGAGATCAGACCAGCATACATCGGCAAAGCCAGTCCGGCGGAAATCGGAAATTTCGCGGAATTCATCGATTCGCTGGCTGTGCTGGCAAGGCACATCGAGCGCCCGCTGGATGAACCTCCGAGGCCACCGACCGCGACTCCATCGAACAGTGCTGTCCCTCGGATCAGTGCCGTCCCTCGGTCGAGCGCTCCCGCAGATCGCGCGGTGGTGCGCTATTGCTTGAAAGTCGGCTTGTGCACCGTGGTCGGCTATACGATCGGCCTCATTACCCAGCGTCCGGACTTATTCATTATCCTGGTGACCGTACTAACAACCGCGACACCCACCTATGGTGCAACCTTGCACAAGATGTACCTCCGGATCGCCGGAGCCATAATCGGAGGAGCGGTTTCCCTTCTCGCTATCATTGTAGTTTCGCCTAACTTCGACTCGCTCCCAACCTATATGCTTGCGGCCTTCGCGGTCTTCTATCCGTTTGCATACTCTTCGCTCGGCAATGCGCGGATGTCGTACGCGGGCAAGCAAATGGGGATCATTTTTTCGTTGGTGTTCGTCGGCTTGAGCCCATCTGTCGACATCTACGAACCTCTTTGGCGCATTTGGGGCCTCCTGCTCGGTGATTTTGTCGTGGCGATGGTCTTCTTTAGCCTGTGGCCGGAATACGCCGGTGATTCCCTGGTGCCCAGACTGCGAAGAGTCCTTGCCAATACGCTCGCGCTAGCGCCAAGCGGCTCAGCTTCGACCAGCGAGGATCAAATCCTGAAGACGAACTCGGAAACGATGCGCGTGCTGACCGAGTTCCTCGAGATCGCCGAGGACGCGCGGATGGAAGGACGCACCTGCGCCGTCTACCATGATGGGATCGTCGAAGCGGCCGGGACTCTTCGCCGGATTTCGAACCGGCTGTCCTCGATCGCGTCAGCGCGAGTCCTCACCCAAATGCCTCAACTCGACCCCGTCGCGGAATCTGCGCGCGAGCGGGTCTTCAATACAATTCGTGGGCAGCTCACCTCGTGGCTGGATTTCTTCAGCGGCGCTGAAAGTTTCAGCGCTTCCGCTGCTCGGGCGATCGCGCAGAAACATTCAGCCGATGAGTTGGCGGAACCGCTCAACGAGTTCAGTTCATACTTGGAGGAGCACGGGTTTGCCCGATTGGAATCGTGGCCGCTCGAGCCGCGCCGCACGATGATCGCGGAACTCCAATCGATGCGACGACTTGAGTTTCTATTCTCTGAGCTGAATCGGTATCTGGCGGATCTTCCCAGCCCCCCACAACGCGCTTGACGAATCGTGACTCCCGAGGAGTGATCCATCTTCACGAGAATATCGACGACAAGAGAAGCATCGCTGAGATGGGAGAGATGATCGAGCCATGGAGTAACACCGGATTCTAATCTTCGTTGCGTTAGGTCGGTAGCGGTGCGAGTATCGATCACGATCTCAAAATAGAAATTCCGGCGAACCAATGGCCGACGAAAAGAAACTGAGCGGACCTGACTTTGCAGAGGGAGTCTCTCTCAGCAAGTTCGCCGATGGCGGCATGGTGCAAGGCCACGCCAACGGCGAGGCTATCCTGGTCGCCCGGCGCGGCGATGCCTACTTCGCCATCGGCGCGTCCTGTACCCACTATGCCGGTCCATTGGCCGAAGGTCTTATAGCGGGCGATACCGTGCGATGCCCGTGGCATCACGCCTGTTTCAGTCTTCGCACCGGCGAGGCGCTCCGCGCTCCGGCGCTCGACCCGGTCAGCTCCTGGAAGGTCGAAACGAGCGGCGGGCAACTCTTCGTCCGCGAAAAACAGCCCGAGAAGAAACGGCCGGCCGATTCCGCGAAGGCGTTGGAAAACGTCGTCATCGTGGGCGGCGGTGCCGCAGGCAACGCCGCCGCCGAGATGCTGCGGCGTGAGGGATATTCCGGCGGCGTCACGATGATAAGCGCGGATGACACCGTTCCGTACGACCGGCCGAATCTGTCGAAGGATTTTCTTGCCGGTACCGCGAGCGAGGAATGGATCCCGCTGCGCTCGATGGACTTCTATCGCGAGCACCAAATCGAACTGCTCCTGAACACGCGGGTCGCAGCGATCGATCCGCAGAAGAAGAGCGTCCAGCTCGCCGATGGCAGCGATCGCAAATTTGATGCGTTGCTGCTGGCGACGGGCGGGGAGCCAGTGAAGCTCAAGATTCCCGGTGCGGACACGCCGCAGGTTTGCTACTTGCGCTCGCTGAGAGACTGCCGCGCGATCATTGGCAAGGCCGCCACGGCCAGGCGCGTCGTGCTGGTAGGCGCGAGCTTCATTGCTATGGAGGTTGCGGCTTCGCTGATTCACAGAAAGCTGCAGGTCCACGTCGTCGCACCGGAGGCGGTGCCGATGGAGAGAGTTCTCGGACCGCAGGTGGGTGAACATCTGCGTCGTCTGCACGAACGAAACGGCGTGGCGTTCCATCTGCAGCAGAGTTGTGTCGCGATTGACGAGCGAAGGGTCGTGCTCAAGGACGGCAACGCGATCGATGCCGATCTGGTCGTGATCGGAATCGGCGTCAGCCCGCGGATTGATCTTGCCGAGCGAGCTGGCATCAAGACCGACAAGGGTGTGTTGGTGAACGAGTACCTCGAGACCAGCATTCCTCAGATCTACGCAGCCGGAGATATCGCGCGCTGGCCCGATCCGCTGACCGGGGACCATATTCGCGTCGAGCACTGGGTGGTGGCTGAACGCCAGGGACAGACGGCGGCGCGAAACATGCTCGGCCGCCGCGAGCGATTCGACACGGCGCCGTTCTTCTGGACGACTCAATACGATTTCACCCTCAACTATGTCGGTCATGCCGAGACGTGGGACAAGCTGGATTTGGACGGCAGTATCGAGGACCACGACTGCAAGCTCTCATTCCAGCGCGGCGGGAAGACACTCGCCGTGGCCACTATCGGACGCGACCGCGAGAGCCTGGAAAGCGAACTCGCCATGGAGAGAGCTGTCCAGGCTGGTTAGCCTGACGACCGACTGACGCACATCGCCGCTGCCAGGAAGGAGGTCCACTATGTCGAAATCTGCCGCATCAGCAGACGTTGTCGCTCAACTCGTGGAGACCATGCGGACGCTAGCCGGCCCGCATCCGGGGTTTCGTCCCGTTCACGCCAAGGGAATCGTCTGTTCGGGTACGTTTCGCGCTTCAGCAGGGGCACGCGCTGTGAGCCGGGCGCTGCATCTACAAGGGCAAGCGGTCCCAACCGTAATGCGTTTCTCCAATTCGAGCGGGGATCCTGACGTACACGATGGCATTCCCAACGCCCGCGCGCTGGCGGTGAAATTTCAGTTACCCGATGGCAAGAACGCCGACATCCTGGCGCTCCACATCGAAGGGTTTGCCGCACGGACACCTGAGGAGTTTCTCGCTTTTCTGCGTGCGCAACTCCCCGACCCCGCTACCGGCAAGCCTGCACCCGATGCGGTCCCGCGTTTTCTGGAGAGTCATCCTGCCACACGCGCCTTCATCGAGCGTCTGATGAAGAAACCGGTTCCGGTCAGCTATGGGCAGGCCTGCTATTATGCGGAGCATGCATTTCGGTTCACTGCCGCAGATGGCAGCAGCCGATTCGGCCGTTATCGCTGGACGCCCGAGGCGGGAGAGGCCTATCTATCGCCCGACGATGCGAGTAAGCGCAGTGCGAATTTTCTGCGCGAGGAATTGGAGAGCCGCCTGCGAAACGGTCCAGTCGCGTTCCGTCTCCTTCTGCAATTGGCTGGCGAGAGCGATCCGACAGACGACGCCACCGCCTTGTGGCCGGCGGACCGGCCCTTGGTCGAGCTGGGACGGCTGGAGGTGACCCAAATCTCCCCGACCAGCGCGGCCGACGAGCGCCGCCTCGTGTTTGACCCGACCAACGTGACGGACGGCATCGATCTCTCGGGCGATCCGATTCCGCTGGCGCGGTCAGCCGCTTACTCCATCTCGTACGATCAGCGCAGCAAGTGAGAGTGAGGGCCCGACGTCTGCCAATCGTGCGCTCTGCGTAGCCGATCCAACCGCCGGGCGTCACTTCGCGCGCGTTCAAGATGAAAAGCGGTTCCCGTAGAGCTACTCAGAAGGAGGACACCGTGACCCAAACCAGTGCTACCCAACCAGGCGGCGAGCGAGCAGCCGACAAGAATGCGATTCGTCCGTTTCATGTGAATGTTCCGGAAACGGAACTTACCGAATTGCGCAAGCGCATCAACGCGACAAAGTGGCCTGAACGGGAAACAGTCACCGATGCATCACAAGGAGTGCAGCTCGCGACGATCCAGGCGCTCGCACGCTATTGGGCGACAGAATATGACTGGCGCAAGATCGAAGCAAAAATGAACGCCCTGCCCCAGTTCATCACCGAGATCGACGGGCTGGACATTCACTTCATTCACGTCCGTTCAAAACACGAAAATGCGTTGCCGCTGATCGTTACCCATGGATGGCCCGGCTCGATCATCGAACAGATGAAGATCATCGATCCGCTGACCAATCCCACGGCGCATGGCGGCAGCGCATCCGATGCGTTCCATCTGGTGATTCCGTCAATGCCGGGCTACGGATACTCAGGCAAGCCGACCACCCCCGGGTGGGATGTACCCCACATCGCGCGTGCCTGGGTGGTGCTGATGAAGCGCCTCGGGTACACGAAATTCGTCGCGCAAGGCGGCGATTGGGGCGCAGTCATCACCGAACTAATGGGCCTGCAGGCGCCTCCGGAGTTGCTCGGCATTCACACCAACATGCCTGGGATCTTTCCAGTCGAGATTGACAAGGCGGCTTTTTCGGGGGCGCCGGCGCCATCGGGTCTCTCAGCCGATGAGAAGGTCGCTTACGAGCGTTTGCAGTTCGTGTATCAAAAGGGAATCGCCTACGGGTACCAGATGGGGCTGCGACCACAGACATTATACGG
The DNA here is from genome assembly GCA_963733715.1 of uncultured delta proteobacterium. GTDB lineage: Bacteria > Desulfobacterota > Binatia > Binatales > Binataceae > Binatus. The sequence continues at coordinate 40,600 of CAVTEN010000034.1, read as the reverse complement.
AATCGCGGACTCACCCGTCGGCTTGGCGGCTTATTTCCTTGATCACGACGCGCGCAGCTACGAGCTGATCTCACGCGTGTTTGAGGGAAAGTCCGAAGGCCTCACGCGCGACGACATCCTCGACAACATCACCATCACCTGGTTGACGAACACGGCGCTTTCTGGCGCCCGTCTCTACTGGGAGAATTGGGGCAAACTCGGATATTTCAATGCCAAAGGCGTCTCCATCCCGGTTGCCGTGAGCGTCTTCCCTGACGAGCTCTATCCAGCTCCGCGGAGCTGGGCAGAGCGGGCGTATCCCAAACTCATCCATTACAACCGGCTCGCAAAAGGCGGACACTTCGCTGCATGGGAGCAACCCGAACTCTTTGTGCCCGAGCTCCGTGCAGGCTTCAGATCACTCCGGGAGGCGCAGTGATCACCAGGATCTAGAGAGACTACGCGACGCGTTTCCGCGCTTCTGTAAGAATCTCTTTAGCAAAGTCACGATCATCGACCGCCCGCGCGAGAATGAGTGCACCAACCAAAGCTGAATACATGTGGATCGCGTCTCCGCGGGAAGACCGACGAGAACGCCACGGAAAGCGAGTCGCGAGTTTCTGGATCACACCCTTAAATTGATCGGTGAAGGCGCGCCGTACTTGCTTCGCCTTGCTCACCTCCGAAGCCAGGGCCGCAATCGCACATCCCATGCCGCGGTCGTTCATATGCTTCGCCACAGCCAAACGATTCGTGGCCGAGGGCGCATACGTCTTTGTTACAGGGCGCCGTCAGCCGGAGCTCGATGCTGCGGTGAAAGACATCGGCGACAACATTACCGGTGTTCAAGGCGACGTCGTCAAACCTGCCGATCTCGACAGGTTGTGCGCCACGGTGAAGGCCAAGAAGGGCCGCATCGACATCCTCTTTGCCAATGCCGGTATTGCGCGAATGAGTCCTTTAGGCGAGATAACCGAGGAGGATTACGATTCGATCTTTGATTGCGATGTGAAGGGTGTCGTCTTCACAGTACAGAAGGCGCTCCCACTAATGCCCGACGGTGCCTCTGTCATCCTCAATGCGTCCATTGTCAGCAGCAAAGGCTTGCCGCAGTGGAGTGTTTACAGCGCCACAAAAGCTGCAGTGCGTTCGTTCGCGACCTGGACTACAGACTTGGGCAGTCGCCGCATTCGAGTGAACGCGGTGAGCCCGGCTACATCGATACGCCCCCATGGCATGCGACGGAGGCGCGCGATCAGCTCTTTAAGACGGTTTCCAACGGCGTTCCGCTCGGCAGGGTCGGCACGGCAGATGAGATTGCGAAGGCGGTCGTGTTTCTCGCATCCGACGACAGCAGTTACATCACCGGAGTCGAATTGTTTGTAGACGGGGGCTTCGCGCAAATCTGAGTGTGCGGAAGCCCTATCTCGTGAACGTATTCAACAACCAATATGAATGAGGAACATACGATGTCGAATCTTGAAGGCAATGTTACAGGTAATCAGATACAGACAGCCACCTATGAACCCAGCATCACAGCGGTGCTGTGCGTCGATCATTACAATGACTTCCTCAGCGAGAGCGGCAAACTCTGGCCGTGGGTCAAAGACGTTGCTGAAGAAGTTAACCTGCTGGACAACCTGCGCGACATTGTGCGCACGGGACGCGAGTCCAATATTTCCATTTTCCATGTGCTTCATCACCGCTCGGAGCCGGGCGATTTCGAGAACTGGAAGTATCCGTCTCCTTATCAACTTCAAGGATCAAAGAACCAGATCTTTGCCAAAGGCTCTTGGGGCGGTACGTTGCACGACGACTTCCGGGTACAACCGGGCGATATCGTTGCGACGGAGCACTGGGGATCGAGCGGCTTCCCGAATACCGACCTCGACCACCAACTCAAGCGCCATGGCAAGGAGAAGATCATCGTCATTGGCTTGATTGCTAACACTTGTATAGAAGCGACGGCCCGCATCGGCATGGAGCTTGGCTACCACGTGACATTGGTTCGTGATGCTACTGCGGCTCGTTCCCGCGAGGCGCTTCACGCAGCTCTGGATATCGATGGGCCAACCTATGCGCATGAAATCCTCACATCCCAGGAAGTGATCGCTGCGATGAGGAATTCGTCCGGAAATGGGCATGCCCGTTAAGTAGCGATGGCAGATAAGCCTCCAGAACTCCGGCATTGAAAAATGGAGGCTGCCTAGTCTTCCGCCCGGTCCCTCCCAGACGAAGTGGCCGCTGTCGAGCAGTACGGAGCGCGTTCTGGGCAAGGCTCGGTCCAGCACCTCGGAATTTGCAGAGGGCACGATCGGATCATGTGCGCCCCAGAAAAGCATCAGCCGAGAACCGCTTTGTGAATCCGGTGCAACTGGTTGCTCTGGTCAAGGCATGGCACGCTCTCCCGCACCGGCTCCAATGATGCTAGTGTTTGGCGTCATCGAGCCGGCGGTTGCCGGCCATTGAGACTCCTATCATCGAGATCACGAGGCCTTATGTCCTTCCAGCGTCTCTTCGTGTCCGCAATCCTCCTGGCGCTCGCCGTAGCGCCAATGTCGGCCTTGGCCGCCGGCGAGGTCACCACGCCCAGCGGCCTGCGCATCATCGACGTCAAGCCCGGCACCGGACCCGTGCCGCACGCCGGTCAGACCGTGACGGTCAATTACACCGGATGGCTGTTCGTCGACGGCAAGAAGGGCAAGAAATTCGACAGCTCGCTCGACCGTGGCGAGCCGTTTTCCTTCACGCTCGGCCAGGGCCAGGTCATCAAGGGCTGGGACGAAGGCCTCGCCACCATGCATGTGGGCGGCAAGCGCACGCTGATCATTCCTCCGGACCTGGGCTATGGCGCGAGCGGCGCCGGCGCCGACATCCCGCCAGGCGCGACGCTGATGTTCGAAGTCGATCTGCTCGGCGTAAAGTAGCAGCGCGCGCCAGCTGGGCGAGTAATCCCTAGAAGATAGTGTTGGCGTTGTTCGAGGAGGCTGGTGCCGAGGCGCCCTCATCAGACACTTTGGCCGCAGAACGCTGTCTCCAAGAGTGCGAGCGAACCAGAGCGGGTGCTGGCTACCATAGCGCTTCCTTAATCTCGGGACTTGGGCGGGCTGACGTGACACTCGCCGCTCGCTCTTCACGTTACGAACTCGGCTTACGAAGTCGCGCCCTGTAGTGTGTGAGCCAAAGTCACCACATTCGACGCTTGACCGAGTAAGAGATACGGCTAAAAACTCAAGTCATTCGCGGGAAAACTGGTGCCCCCTGCGGGATTCGAACCCACGGCCCCAGGATTAGGAATCCTGTGCTCTATCCATCTGAGCTAAGGGGGCTCCCGGACAAGAGTGAAAGTTACGCCGATGCGCGGTCGCGGGCAAAGAGGACTGAGCGCTCGGCGAGGACGCCATTTCGCCGGGGCTCGCGCTGTTGTACAAATCATTAGTCGGACTTCGATATTTTCGTTGGGCGCCTGGCTGCGGTTTGCGGTCGGCGCGGGAAAGATTACATGGCGGATGACAAAAATTCTCTGAGATCAAATAGTAGCGTCCTCGTTGATGGGCCTTCGCGGGCGCCGGCGCGCGCCATGCTCAAGGCCGTCGGGTTTACCGATGAGGATTTGAGCAAGCCGCTGATTGCAGTCGCGCACACCTGGATCGAGATCATGCCCTGCACTGCTCATCTGCGAGATCTGGCCGAGCATGTTAAGCGCGGTATTCGCGCGGCGGGTGCGACGCCGATCGAGTTCAACACAATCGCCGTATGCGACGGGATCTCGATGGGGACGCACGGCATGCGCGCATCCCTGATCAGCCGCGAAGTTATCGCCGACTCGATCGAGCTCACGGTGCGCGGGCATTTGTTTGACGGCGTCGTCGCGATGTCGGGATGCGACAAGACGATTCCGGCGACGGTGATGGCGCTGCAGCGGCTCGACCTGCCGTCGCTGATGATTTATGGCGGATCGATACAGCCGGGGCGCTTCGGCGATCAGCAGGTTTCGATTCAAGATGTGTTCGAGGCCGTCGGAGCGCATTCGGCGGGCAAGATGAAGCTCGAGGATCTCAAGAAACTTGAAGACGTCGCGTGTCCCGGCGTGGGCGCATGCGGCGGGCAGTTCACCGCCAACACGATGGCGACGGCGACGGAGTTGCTGGGAATCTCGCCGATGGGCTCGAACAGCATCCCGGCGACCGATCCGAAAAAGCCGGAGAGCGCGTTCCAGGCGGGGCGGCTCGCGGTAGATTTGCTCAAGCGCAAACTCAAGCCGAGCCAAATAATCACGAAGAAGGCGATCGAGAACGCGATCACATCGGTCGCGATGACCGGCGGATCGACGAACGCCGTGCTGCATCTGCTCGCTATCGCGCATGAGGCTGGAATCGCGCTCGATATCGATGACTTCGATCGGATCAGTTCGCGCACCCCGCTGCTCGCAGACCTGAAGCCGGGCGGCCGCTTCCTCGCGACTGAAATGTATGCGGCGGGCGGGATTCCGCTGATCGCAAAGCGCATGAAGGAAGCGGGACTGCTGCACGAAAACGAAATGACCGTGACCGGCAGGACGATTGGCGTCGAGGCCGACGCTGCGCGCGAGACGGCGGGACAGGAAGTAGTGCGCGCGGTCGCGAAGCCGCTAAAGGAAACCGGCGGGTTGGTGATTTTGAAGGGCAACCTCGCGCCGGAAGGATGCGTGGTGAAGGTGGCAGGGCACGAGCGCATGACGCATCGCGGGCCGGCGCGGGTTTTCGATTGCGAAGAAGACGCGTTCAGCGCGGTGTCGGCACAGAAGATCAAGCCGGGCGACGTCGTCGTCATCCGCTACGAAGGGCCGCGCGGCGCACCCGGAATGCCGGAGATGTTAGGCGTCACGGCGGCGCTAATGGGACAGGGACTTGGAGAATCGGTCGGGCTGCTGACCGACGGGCGATTCTCGGGCGCCACCCGCGGCCTGATGGCCGGTCACGTCGCGCCGGAAGCGGCGGTCGGCGGGCCAATCGCGGCGGTTCGCGAGGGCGACGTGATAACATTCGACATCGCGAAGCGGCGACTCGACGTCGATCTCAGCGACGAGGAAATCAAGACGCGGCTCAAGAATTGGAAAGCGCCGGAGCCTCATTATAAGAGCGGCGTGATGGCGAAGTATGCGAACACAGTGTCGTCATCGTCGCGCGGCGCTGTGACCCATTGAGGGAGTCATCAGAATCAGCTGCGGCAGATGCGCGCGCGCGCCTCGCGCGCGGGCGCATCTGCCGCGGATTGGCGACGCTGGCAGCGTGCGCGATGCTCGCAGTCGTCCTGTGCGCGCGCGATCGCGCGCGCACAGGACGACTGGCAGGTCACCGAGCGGCATACGAAGTCGCAGGCGCCGGCCGAGGCCGGCGCCGGTGCGGCCGCGCCCGCAGTCGCGGCGGGCGACGGCACCGTCGACGCGTGCGGGGAAACCGCACGCCCCGCAGGCGAGGCTTACAAGACGATCGTCGCGCAGCTCAACGATATGTGGGGCACCAGTTTCCACGTTTACGAGTCGCTCAATTCCGGCTCGCCGCACGCCCGCAACGGCGGATGCATCTTCTACAATCAGGAATTCCTCGACAGTCTGTTTAAGCAATGGATGAAAATCGACGACCAGGACGCCGTCAAGCCGATGCTCTACGCGATCTTCGCGCATGAGATCGGTCATCTCGCTCACGGCGACTTCGATCCCGCCAACGAGAATGTCCCGGTCAAAAACAAGGAACTCGCCGCGGATCAGTTCGCCGGGTACTCGCTCGAGCGGATTGGCATTCGACGCCTCGATTCCGTCGAAGTGACGCGCTACTACCAACTTACCGGCGACGACTTCGTCGGCCACGCTTCCGGCCATGGCAACGGCGAGGAGCGCACGACAGCGTTCGAAGACGGATGGCATCGCGCGGAAATCGGACTGCCAGAACAAGGCACACAACCCGCCGGCGGACTCGGCGAACCGTAAAACCTTAGCCGCGATTCTTGAACATGAGCGCCTCGACGATTTCACATTCATCACAAACTGCAGCTGACGCGATTCGATCCGAATCCAGCGCGATCGAAGCGCACTCGCTTGGCTTTCGCTACGGCGATCGTCAAGCACTTAGCGACGTGAGTTTTTCGATCGCGCGCGGCGAGATTTTTGGCTTCCTCGGACCCAACGGCGGTGGCAAGACCACCCTTTTCAAGCTGCTCTCGACGCTCGCGCCGATCCAATCCGGAAGCGCGCGGCTGTTCGGTCACGACCTGGCAGGCGAAACCGGTGCGGTGCGGCGGCGACTGGGCGTTGTGTTTCAGCATCCGAGTCTCGATGGCAAGCTGACGGTCCGCGAAAATCTCGCGGCGCATGGTCATCTGTATGGCATCTCGGGCAAGCGGCTGCATGAGCGCAGCGCGGCGATGCTCGAGCGGCTCGGATTGTCGTCGCGCGAACGCGACCGTGTCGAGACGTTGTCCGGCGGTTTGCAGCGCCGCGTCGAGCTGGCCAAGGCTCTCCTGCATGAGCCGGCGCTGCTGCTGCTCGACGAGCCCAGCACGGGGCTGGATCCTGCGGCGCGACGCGAGTTCTGGAATTACCTCGAACATCTGCGCGAGCACGAGGGCGTGACCATCGTGCTGACGACGCATTACATGGAAGAGGCGGAGCGATGCGATCGCATCGGCATTCTGCATCAGGGGAAGCTGGTTGCGATCGCGCCGCCGGGCGAGCTCAAGTCCGAAGTCGGCGGTGACGTGATCGTGATTCGAACCGAAGAGCCGGAAATCCTGCAGCGGAAAATCCTCGCGCGCTTCAAGCTCAAGAGCCAGCTGGTGGACGGCGCGATTCGTATCGAGAAACTGCGCGCGCATGAACTGGTTCGCGATCTGATCGACGCATTCGGCGAGGAGATCGAGTCGGTTTCATTCGGCAAGCCGACTCTCGAGGACGTCTTCGTGCATCTGACGGGACACCAGTTCTTTGCGAATACGCCGGAGACGGAATAGACGGCGATGAACGAAATTTTTCTTCAGGCGCAAACGCTCTGGTATCGCGAGGTCGTGCGATTCATCCGCCAACCGATCCGCGTGGTGAGCGCGATCGCGACGCCGTTGGTTTTCTGGCTGCTGCTCGGCGCCGGCCTGCAAGCGTCGTTCAAGCCGAGCGGGATGCCGGCCGGAATCGGCTACGTGCAGTACTTTTATCCCGGCGTGATCGTGCTGATGCTCCTGTTCACCGCGATTTTCGCGACCGCATCGACGGTGGACGATCGGCGCCAGGGGTTTTTACAGGGCGTGCTGGTCGCCCCCATCTCGCGCGCGACGATCGTGCTCGGCCAGGCGTTCGGCTGCACGACGCTGTCGCTGATGCAGGGAGCTATCTTTCTCGCGATGGCGCCGCTGGCGGGAATCCATCTGAGTCTCGCGGCGATAATAGTGTCGCTCGCGATGATGGGGCTGATCGCGTTCGCGATGACGAGTATCGGGCTCGCGATGGCGTGGCGGACGGAATCGACGCAGGGCTTTCACGCGTTCATGAACATGCTGCTGCTGCCGCTGTGGATGCTGTCGGGTTCGGTGTTTCCGGTGGCAGGCGCGCCCGGATGGTTTCAATGGACGACGCGGCTCAACCCGCTGACCTACGCAGTGGACGCGCTCCGGCAGGGCCTCTATCTCGCAGAGCCGGCCTCGAGCGGCGCGACGATGCCGATGGGATCGTCGGTGGCGATCGCAATCGCATTCGCCGCGTTCGCCTTCATCCTGGCAACCCGCGTCGCCCGCACCGCCTCGACGATTTGAGTTAGCGCGGGGGCATCCTGAGCGCGCCGTCGAGGCGGATTGTCTCACCGTTCAGCATTTCGTTCTCGACGATGTGGCGCGCCAGCGCTGCGTATTCTGACGGCTTGCCGAGGCGCTGCGGAAACGGAATCTGTGCGGCGAGTGCTTTGCGATTGGCCTCGGGCAAACCGGCCAGCATCGGGGTCTCGAAAGTTCCCGGCGCGATCGTGCAGATGCGGATGCCGAGCGACGCGAGGTCGCGCGCGATCGGCAACGTCATCGAAACCACGCCGCCCTTCGACGCCGAGTAAGCAACCTGCCCGATCTGTCCGTCGAACGCAGCGACCGACGCGGTATTGATGATGACGCCGCGCTCGCCGTCGGTGCCCGGCGGATTTTTCGCCATCTGCGCCGCAGCCAGCCGCGTCACGTTGAAGGTGCCGATGAGATTCACCGCGATTACCTTGCTGAACAGGTCGAGCGAGTGCGGACCGTCCTTGGTGACAGTGCGCATCGCACGCCCGATACCGGCGCAGTTCACGGCAATATGAATCGAGGCGAACTTGGCGACCGCTTTCGCAATCGCGTCAGTGACCTGATCGGCGGAGGCGACATCGGCTTCGACGAACAGTGCGTTGGCGCCGAGAGACTCGGCGACTTTGGCGCCGGGCGAGGACGGTAAATCGAGAATCGCGACCTTGGCTCCTGCCGCTGCGAATTCGCGAACGGTCGCCTCGCCGAGTCCGGAACCGCCACCGGTCACAAGCGCGACCGCATTTTTGAGATTCATATCAACCTCGCAGAAGTGAGTGGTGTAAACGCGAAGAGGTTAGGATTGCGTGAATCGAGGATGCAACTCCAGCGGCGAGCGGGATTCCGTCTTATCCCCTCTCCTTGTCCGAGGAGAGGGTTAGGGAGAGGTGCAACGTTCGACGGCGGCGCCAGTTTTCGACTTTCGGAATCGAGATTGCAGCGTCGGCTATGTCTGGCGTTGCACCTCTCCCGGCGACACCACATTTCAGTGGCTTTCGCCGACCTCTCCTCGGACAAGGAGAGGTTAGGACGGACGATTAGATCGAGGCTTCTTGTGGCTGAGCGGGATGCGGCGTTTCGAGTAGGCGGCGGGCGGCGGCGACGGCGTGCGCTCGAGCCGGCTAGTTCGAGGATGTCGCCGGGGCGGAGGATTTCGTCGCCGGTTGGGACTACCACTTCGGAGTCGGCGCGGCCGATCGCGACCACCACCGCGCCGCTGTTGGTGTGGAGATCAAGTTCGGACAGTTTTTTGCCTATACCTTCGCTGTCGGCGCGCAAAGGGACTGGCGTGATCATTCCGATGCCGGGGACTTCGTATGAGTCGCCTCCCACATCAGCGGGAGCGCCTCGGAGTGCGGTGGCGATCAGGCGAGTGGCGTTGCGGAGCTGACCCTGCATCTGGCGCGCGCTTCGGGTCACCACGACGATCATCAGCACTATCGTGATTACGATGATTCCGATTCCTTCAACCGGCGCCATGAACGGCTGAACGATCGCGAGCAGCGGCACCGCGGCGACCAGCAGAATCGTGATCTGCAGCAACTCGACCAACGCGTTGACCGCGGGTGCGCCGCTCGGCGGAAGTTCGGCGAAGGCGCGCGACGCGAGCGCGGTCGCGAGGCGGCGCGACGCGAAATACATCGCGGCCGCAGGCGCGGCGCATAGCAGCAGCGCGAACAGGTCCACGAACAGGCCGGCGCGGAAGTACGTCAGATGTTCAAGGCTCGCGACCGTGCTCGTCACGTCGAGCGGATCGCGTTCGTTGACGATAAGAATCGCACCAAGCAGGACCGCGCTCGCAACGATTGCGGCCGTGGGCCATGCGATTGAGTTGGCTTCCTTCGCCGGCTGTCCCGCGTTGCGAATCCGTTCGAGCCACGAGTCGTAGAGCGCCTCGAGCACCTTGAGCTGACGCGGCATCCGCGCGGAAACGAATTCGGCGAGGGGAATCGAGCCGCGAATCATGTAGGGCGTCAGGAAAGTCGTGACCGCCGAGACCGCGACGGCGAGCGTGTAGAGAAAATCGCGGGCGGCTCCCGTCTTCAGCCCCGCGCCGGCGATGATGAACGAGAACTCGCCGATTTGCGACAAGCTCATGCCGGCTTCGATCGAAGTTTTGGTGCCGACGCCGCTCAACATCGACGCGAAGGTTACGCCGATAATTTTTCCGCCGACCACGGCGGCCGTCAGCACGATCAGCGCCTGCCAATGCTGCTGGATAAGCGCGGGATCGATCATCATGCCGACCGAGACGAAGAACACTGCGCCGAAGATGTCGCGCAACGGCGCGACCAGATGCTCGATCTGCGCGACCTCGCCCGACTCAGCGACGAGAGAACCCGCGAGAAATGCGCCGAGTGCGACTGAATAGCCCGCGTGCTCAGCGAGGAGCGCGAAGCCGAAGCAAATGCCGACGACCGCGACCAGTGTCGTCTCGGGCCGATCCATCCGCACTATGAATCGCACGACCGGCGGCACGACGATGAAGCCGATGCCGACGAATGCGACCAGGAACAGGATCAGGCGCGCGATCGTCACCGTCATCAGCGACGCCGACACGCTCGCGCCCGAGGCGAGCGTGGTCAGAATCGCGAGCTCGACGACCGCGGTGAGATCTTCGGCGAGCAGGACGCCGAACACCAGTTCGCGCAGGCGGTCGGAGACGGGAGTTTCCTGGTAAGCCTTGGCGACGATGGTGGTGCTCGAGATGGAAAGAATCGCGCCGGTGAAGATGCTCTCGAGCGGCGTCCATCCGAGCGCGCGCCCGCATACGTAGCCGAGCCAGATCATGAAGCCGACCTGCAGTGCGGTGATGAAGCCCGAAGTCGGGCCGAGGCGAATCAGTTTGCGTACGCTGAACTCGAGCCCGAGCGCGAACATCAGGAGGATCACGCCGAGTTCGGAGAGTGTGTGGATGCGCTCGGGATCGGCGAGCAGAGGGATCGGCACGTTGGGCCCGACGATCATGCCGGCGATCAGGTATCCGACGACAACCGGCTGCCGGATTTTCTGAAAAATGATGGTGGTGATCGGCGGCGACGCATAGCACCATCGCGAGATCTTCGAGAAATGTGTGTGAGGTGAGTACGTGCACAGTCGCGTCGGGGGCATTCTAACTTGTTGCGGAGAGCGCGCGCGAGAGTGTGAGCGATCGCGTTGAGACTCGCGGGCTACTGCTTAAGAACCAAAGGAGGCCCGCTGACTCGCTTCGCCCTTGAGGGCGACGTTCACTTCGACGCGATTGGCGATTCTGATGAAGGGAATGCCGCTGTTCATCCCGTAGTCCTTGCGGTCGAAGTACAGCGTCCCGTTAATCTGGCCTGAGCCGGTACCCACGCCGGACACCGCAAGTGTCAGCTGCTCAGGTCTGGTCACTCCGCGGATCGTAAAGTTGCCGTCCACCTCGAAGGTGTTGGGACCGGTCTGCGAAATGCTTCGTCGACTTGAACGTGATCAGCGGATTGTTGGCGGCATCGAAGAAGTCCGGGCCCTTCAGCTTGCTATCCTTCATGCCGCTTCCGGTATCAACCGTGGCAGCCTGAATCTCGACGTCCAAAACCCCTGTCGTCACGTCTGGAGATGTAAAAGTCAAAGTGGCGTTCCACTTGTCGAAAGTGCCGCCGATCGCCACCGACGCTTTCACGTTGAACTTAATCGAGCTTTCTACCGGCGTGATCGCGAAAACAGGAACCTCCTGCGCTCGGCTCAGTGACGGAATCAAAGCGGACGCTAAAAGGCATACGGCAACTATTCGCATGCCGGCCAATGTGAGGTTTTTGGGCTTCACTGTCAATTACTAAGGAACCTAACCCCGCTAACCCCCTTCCCTCGAGGGAAGGGGACAATCACGCGCGGGTGTCGCGTGACGCGGGGGAGCACCTTGGTCCAGAACAGTTCGATCGTTTTCATCAGGCGGTCGTGCGGCATCAGGCCGTTGTACATCCACGCGAAGACCCATCTGATCGGCAGGCGCTTCAGCAGGTGCTCGACCTGGCGGGTGACGGTGTCGACGGTGCCGACGAATGCGAGGCCGTTGCTCCACAGGTCGGCGGGCTCGCCGGTTTTTGGATCGTCGAGGCCTTTGGAAAATCCGAACGGCTCGAACCATTCGTGGCCGCAGAAGTATCCGCTCTCGCGCCAGATTGCGCGCGCTTCATCGTCGCTGTCGGCGATCACGATGTCGCGCAACACGCCCATCCCTTCGCCGAGCGGCTTGCGCGAGACTTCCGCATAGACTTCGCACAACTGATGTTCGAGCGACGGATGCAACGGCGGCAGAATCGCGGTGACTCCCTCCTGCGCGCACCATCTGATACTTCGCTCGGACGACGCGAACGGCTGAAAGATCGGAGGATGCGGCTTCTGCACGGGCTTGGGCACGACCGAGACTGCGCGCACGATTCCATTCTCGACGCCGCCGCCCCATTTCGCGGTCGCGTCGAGCGTCCATGGCGTTTCGCCGGGCGGGACGCGCCAGTACTTGCCCTCGTACGAAATGAAAATCCTGGGTCCACGCCTGCTTGATGATGCGAAAATTTTCCTCGAAGGCCGCGCGATTCGCGTTGTCGATTTGGTCGTGCTGATGCGGCAGCGCGCCGTGAATTCCGTGCGTCTGCTGCGCCATGATATCGACCCATCGCCGCTGATAGCCGCGCGCGAAGCCGGCGTTGGCGCGTCCGCCCGTCATGTGATCGAGCATCGCGATGTCCTCGGCGACGCGCAGCGGATTTTGCGACGGCAACACGATGCCGAGTTGTCCGACGCGCAGCCGCTTGGTCTGCATCGCGATGTACAAGATCGAGCAGGACGGGATTGTTCGACAGCTCGAAACCCTCGACGTGAAAATGATGCTCGGTGAAACTGATCGAATCGTAGCCGAGGTCGTCAGCGAGGCGCGCCTGGCCGGTGATGTCGTGCAGCATCTGATCGTAGAGATGACCCTGCAATCCGACGCGCCCTTTTTCGATGTCGGCTTTGCTGCCGACCGACGGTAGATAGAAGAGCGATACTTTCATATTCACCGACTGTAGAACTCCTCGAATGAAAACGGCAAACGCACAGCAACCTAACCCCTAACCCCTTTTTTCGGGCCCTCGAGGGAAGGGGAACGATCGAGCGAGAGAGCGGATTCTCGCGCTCTCACCCCGAACCTGAGAGCGAAATGTCGTCCTCGACATTTCGCGATTTCCTATCACTGGGTGCAGGGGTCACCCCTGCCGAAGGAAGTGTGAAACCCACCGCGGGTTTCACATTCAATTAAGTGTATTCCTCCCGCCTTTGCCGATTTGCACGAACCGGCGCTATAGTCGGCGAACGATCCGCAGCAAAACTCTTTGGAGAGGTAAAATCGAATGTCGCAGCAGCAACTCCAGCAGATTATTCAGATGCTCAAGGCGCAGCCGATCGCGGGCCATCCGACGGTGCAGGACATGCGTGCGAATTTCGAACAGATGGCGGGCGCTGTTCCCGGTCGCGGCTGACGTCAAGTGCGAGCCGGTGAAGGCAGGCGGCGTCAAGGCGGAATGGGTGACGGCGCCGGGCGCGGACGCGGGGCGCGCGGTGCTTTATCTGCACGGCGGCGGCTACGTGATCGGATCGATCAATACGCATCGCGCTTTGGCGGCGCGAATTTCGACGGCTGCGAAAGCGCGCGTGCTGGTGATCGACTATCGTCTCGCGCCGGAGCATCCGTTTCCGGCTGCGGTCGAGGATTCCGTCGCCGCGTATCGCTGGATGCTGGCGCAAGGGCTGAAGCCTTCGCGCATCGCGGTCGCGGGCGACTCTGCAGGCGGCGGGCTGACGGTTGCGACTCTGGTTGCGATTCGCGACGCCAAGCTGGCGAGCCCCGGCGCAGGAGTATGCCTGTCGCCGTGGATCGATCTCGAAGGCATTGGCGATTCGATGAAGACCAAGGCGTCGGTTGATCCGATGGTGCAGAAGGACGCGCTGCTCGAGATGGCGAAGCACTACCTGGCCGGCAAGGATGCGCGCAGTCCGCTGGCGGCTCCTCTGTATGCTGACCTCGCGGGCTTGCCGCCGCTGCTCGTCCAGGTCGGCACCGCGGAGACGCTGATGGATGACTCGACGCGGCTGGCCGAGCGCGCGCGCAAAGCAGGCGTGAAGGTCACGCTCGAGCCGTGGGAAAACATGATCCACGTCTTCCAGGTTTTCGCGCCGATGCTCGATGAGGGTCAGCAGGCGATCGAGAAAATTGGGGAGTTCGTCCGCGCCAACGCCGCGTAAGACTGGAGCGTCCATCGGCGATCGGGTAGCCGCGCTGGATTGGGCCCGCATCGAGCGCGACCTCGACGCACAAGGCTACGCGACGACGGGCACGATACTGCGTGCGGCCGAGTGCGCAGAGATGATCGCGCTGTACCCGGATCGCGATCGCTTTCGCAGCCGCGTCGTGATGGAGCGGCATAGCTACGGCGTCGGCGAGTATAAGTATTTCGCGCGGCCGATGCCGCCGCTGGTCGAGGATCTGCGGGTCGCGATGTATCGCAAGCTCGCGCCGACGGCGAATCGATGGGCCGAGCGGATGCGCTCGAGCGATTCCTATCCACCTTCGCTCGCGGAATTCCTGAAAGTCTGCGCGGCTCACGGACAGACGCAGGCCGACGCCGCTGATCCTTCGCTACGAGGATGGCGGCTACAACTGCCTGCATCAGGATTTGTACGGCGAGGTCGCGTTCCCGCTTCAGTTCACCTGCGCGCTAAGCCGGCGCGGGCGCGACTTCGAAGGCGGCGAACTTTTGCTGGTCGAGCAGCGGCCGCGGGCGCAATCGCGCGGCGAGGCGATCGCGCTCGATGCCGGCGAAGGAATAATCTTCGCGAATCGTTACCGTCCCGCGGCCGGCGCAAGGGGATTCCATCGCGTGAACATGCGTCACGGCGTCAGCACGATCAAATCAGGCGTGCGCTATGCGATGGGCGTCATCTTTCACGACGCCGCGTGAGTGAACCAGCCTACGGATGTTCGTCGGCCGGACACTTGCCGTCGCCGCACTGCGCAAGTCGCGCCCTCGTTATCGGTGCGGTACTGCCCGCAGAAATCGTCGCAGGCGGTCCGGTTGTCGTCGGTGCCGTAGAAGCCTTTGCACCCCGCGGCGGCGGTCGGCGCCTTGGGATTGCTGAAGTCGGCGTGACGATCAATGTCCATCGCAAACGCGAGTCCCACCAGCGCGATCGCAAACAGTCCCGACATGATGATCTTACGCATCGATTCGACCTCCATGCACGAAGCCCCCAAGCCGCGTGCGGGAATCGTTTCGACGGTATCAACACCCTCCCCTATTCACAAACTGAGCGTCGGTTAGCACTCGCGCGAACCGACATCCTGTACGACAGTTTTCACAGTTTGTTGTGACCTGAGATAACGAATTGCTACCTTGCTGGCGATCGAAAACGCGTCTGTCTTCAGGCAGGGGGAAGCTCAAATGCAGCGGCGCTTGCTGGTTTTAATTCTTCTCTTATCGACGGTTATCGCGGCGTGCGGATCGCAGAATGCGTCGAGCGGCGGCGGACGGTTCGGTCGTTCTGAACGGATGCCGAGTCGATCCCGCGCGAATCTGCAACAGCATCAGAGGCCAGAACGTCACCATGAGCAACACCGGGTTGTCGGCCGATCCGCGAATGGTCGAGCAGAATTCGGCGCGCACGGCGAATATCTTCGTGCCGGTGAATAGACCCAACGGCGACGAGATTTTCGAAGTTGAATGCGGCATGAACACGCTCAATCAGTCGGTTAGCTGGGCGCAAATCAAAACCGGGCCGCCGGTCACCGACGACGACGCCAAGTTCCTGCGCGCGCGCAGACTTCTGCTCCGAGCCGTGAGCAATACTTCATGCGATACTTTAAGTTTGCAGTTTTGGGCGTAGCATCCCTTTTGCTTGCCGGCCGCGCCGGTGCGCAGCAGCCCGCAATCTACAGCATCGCCGGGAGTGCCGGCTGATTTTGCTGCGAGCGCACAATGCGCGGGTGAATTACTATCGCGCGATGGCGAAGTTGCCGCCGATCGTCGACGACGGCGCGATCAGCGCGCGGCGCTCTGAATCACGCGCGCTATCTGGTCAAGAACGGCATCGCCGGCGGCGACATCGTGCTCGACAATCAACAACTCCATTTTCAAACTGCCGCAAGACGCTTTCCGATGGGAGGTCAAGGGCAACCGTTCTTCACCGACGATGGCGCGTCGGCCGGCAGAAACGCTGTGATTCGTGCACCGCGCCCGAGATCAACTTGAGCGGCGCCGATTTCGTCGATCGCCTGATGACGATGCCGTTCAGCGGACTGATTCCGATGGTGCCGCAGTTCTCGGTGGCCGGACTCGGCGCGTACTGCGACCCCGGCCAGTGCGCAATCGTGATCCCGGTACCGCTTCGCGCTGGAGAAATCCGTGCGCATCGCGCTCTACGACGGCCCGGCGAGCGATCGGCTTCTGGAATCCGAACCTCGGACTCATTCCGATGGAGACCGGCCGGCTAAGAACGCCCGTCGAATTTCCGCCCGACGGCGCCACCGTCAACCTGCAATCGTACGCCAGGCGGCGACTATCCCGATCCGTTCTCCTCATGTCCCGGCTACAAAGCTCCGACCGGCGCTCCGATTTCGATTCAACTTGGACGAAGGCTACGGCGCTGACGGAACTCTCGAAGTTTCTTCGGACTCGGTCACGCGCGACGGCGTCGAGATCGACACGTGCCTGATCACTGCGGCGTCATACGTCGGCCGCGATGCCATCGCAGACGGACTTTGGCAAAGCGGGACTCGAGCGACATCGGCGCGGCGGTGATCCTTCCGCGCGAGCCGCTCGCGCCGGGACATTACAACGTCGCGCTGAAGGAAAGACGGTCATTCAGCTCTACCGTCGTGGGCGCTTCACGGTCGCGGCTGCCCGGCTGCTCCCAGCGCAATCGGCGACTCGCTAGCCGGTTCGTATCTCGCCAGCGGAATCAGCATCGCGAATGAAGCGAGCGCGACTGCCAATGCGCACGCGATCGCGATGCGGTAACTGCCCGTGCGATCGATGATCAATCCGACAATCGGCGGACCGACCATCGCGCCGATTCCGCCGCTGGTGTAGAGCGCGCCGAGCACCGTGCCCATCCGATTCGTGCCGAACAGATGCGCGATCACTGCCGGCGAGAGCGCGACGTAGCCGCCGTAGCCCGCGCCCATCACGAGCGCGAACACGATCATCATTGGATATGAAGCCGCGGCCAGCCAGATGCCGTAGCTGAGCGCGAGCACCAGGAAGCTCGCCTGGTAAAGCCGCACCACTCCCGCGCGATCGGCCAGGCTGCCGAGGCCCATCCGTCCCACCACGCTCGCGCCGCCGATTATTCCGACGAGTGCGGCACTGGCGAACTCACTCGCGCCGCGGTCGTGCGCGAACGACGGCAGATAGACGAACGGCACGAAAATCACAATCGAGACGGTCACCGACGACGCGTACAGGAAGCCAAACGCCGGACTGCGCAGCGCGTCTGCCAGACGGACTCGCGACGGCGTCACGTGGACGGGCGGCCGCTCGACGACAAAGGCGCATCCGAGCAGAATCGCAGTGGTGGCAATCGCGAACACGACGTACGTCGCGCGCCATCCGAGATGAGCGATCAAGGCGGCGGCAATCGGCGCGCCGAATACTGTGCCGAATCCTATTCCCGCCACTGCTATTCCGAGCGCGGTGTTGCGCCGCCGGAGAAACCATCCGCCGACGACCGCGACCATCGGAACATATGCGCATGCGACTCCGACGCCGACCCCGAGTCCGTAAGTCAGGTAGCCGAGCCACAGACGATCGATCATCGACGTCAGCGCGAGACCCAGGCCCATCACGACCGCTCCCGTCGCGACCACGATTCGCGGGCCGAAGCGGTCCGACAGATGGCCCGTCAATCGGCCCGAGCACGCACCACACCAGCACCGTGATTGAGAATACCGCCGAGGTCGCGCTGCGACGCGCGCCGAACTCCGCCGCCATCGGCTTGAAGAACGCGCCGAAGCTGTAGGCGACGCCGTACACCGCGCACATCGCGACGAATGCGGCCGCGACCATCCTCCACGCGCGCGGTGAATCGAACAGCTCGAGCGACGGGATCGGCTCGCGCGATTCTCCCGCGCCGGATGCGCCCGCGTCAGTGATGATCGCCCTCATGCTCGAGCGCTTTGCGGGCGGCCTCCAGTTCCTTGCGCTGGGCCGCGGTGAGGACAGGATACTTGAGATTCAAATCCTCGAGCGCGCTGTTGATCGCCGCCGCCACCACCAGGCGCGTGTACCATTTCTTGTCCGCGGGAACGACGTACCACGGCGCATGCGGAGTGGCAGTGTGCTGGACCATTTCCTCGTAGGCCGTCATGTAGTCGTCCCATCGTTGCCGTTCCGCGATGTCGGCGGCGGAAAATTTCCAGTTCTTGTTCGGTTCTTCGAGACGTTTAAGGAAACGCTTCTTCTGTTCTTCCTTCGATAGATTGAGAAAGAACTTCCGGATGACGACGCCGTTGCGCGACAGGTAATGTTCGTACGCGTTGATATCGGCGAAGCGCTCATTCCAGATGTTCTTGGTGACGAGCGACGGCGGTATCCGTTCGCGCTCGAGCAGCTCCTTGTGCACGCGGACGATGAGCACCTCTTCGTAGTATGAGCGGTTGAAAATGCCGATGTGGCCGCGCTCCGGCAGGTTCTTGACCGCCCGCCACATGAAGTCGTGATTGAGTTCCTCGACCGACGGCTGCTTGAACGAATGCACCTCGCATCCCTGCGGACTGACTCCCGACATCACGTGCTTGATCACGCCGTCCTTGCCGGCCGCATCCATCGCCTGCAGGATCACCAGCAACGCCCACTTGTCCTGCGCGTAGAGCTTGTCCTGCAACTCGATCATGCGCTCGATCCCGCGCGGCAATTCTTTCTCCGCTTCCTTCTTCGATTTGACTTGGCTGGTGTCCGCGGGATCGAAATCCTTCAAGCGGAACTTGCGGCCGTTGTCGACGCGATATGGCTTCGAGAAATCGGGGACGGCTGGCATTGAGGATGCTCCTCCGGTTCCGTCGATCGTTACACCACGCCACGCTCAACAGTCGAGCGCAGCCGGGCGACGCAACTTTCAATCCACAACCGATTCGCGATACTCGGTTAGCATGAAAATCAAAATTGCCTCACGGCGCGTCCTGCCCGCCATCACGCTTATGCTCGCGTTAGCCAGCGCGCCGGCCCTGGCGGGAACCGTGAGCTGCGATTCCTACAACGGCGGGCGCAATACGTGCTCAGCAGACACGCGCAACGGCGTCGCGCTCGCGCGTCAACTGAGCTCGGCGAAATGCAAAAAAGGCGTGAGCTGGGACGTCCAGAACGACAACCGGATTTGGGTCGATCAAGGATGCCGCGGCGTATTCACGACCGGCGTGATGTGGTCGAACGGCGGCGGCGGTGGCGGCGGCCAGCGCTTGACGTGCGCGTCATACAGCAACCGCAGAACCGAATGCCCCGCCAACACCAACGGCCAGGTGAGCCTGACGCGCAAATGGAGCAACGCCCCATGCATCCAGGGCACCAGCTGGGGCTACAACAACCGAATGGTCTGGGTCGACAACGGCTGCCGCGCCGATTTTCTATTTGGGAAATAGGATCCCTTCACCCGAACCCTCTCCCCTCGTGGGGCGAGGGAACAAATCGGCGAAGTTCGCTCTGTTTAATGCCGAGGAATGGCCGCCACGGGGACTTGAACCCGTGAGAACTACCCAGCCGTTGAAACAAAACCTGACCATCCTCGTCTACTTCCGTAACTGCGATGAGGTCAAGCCGACACAGTCAGCACAGATTCACCTGTATCGAAATCATGGTGGTTATTCTGGTCGTGGGTCTGCTGGCAACGATTGTCATACAGAGCCTGCCGGGCGCCGCCGACAAGGCCAAGCGCACCAAGGCAGCAGGCCGATATCGCCGAGCTCAAGACGGCGCTGGATCGTTACTATCTCGACAACGGATACTACCCGACCACCGATCAGGGTCTTCGCGCGCTGGTCACGCCGCCGACAACTGGTATTCATTCCCCTCGTCTATTTCACTGGCGGTTACATCGAGCGCCTTCCGAGAGACCCATGGGGGAATCCTTACTTCTATCAAAGCGATGGGAATTCGTACGTCCTGAAGTCGCTGGGCCCAGACGGAGTCGAAAGCGCCGACGATATCGACGCCAGCCAATCGCGGTGAGGGCGTGCATTTCTCACGGCCCGACTCGCCTCTTAACAGCTCGGTCGATTTCTGACGCTGGATCTTGCCTCGCCCCTGAGAGGATCAGACGTGGG
Source organism: uncultured delta proteobacterium (assembly GCA_963733715.1). Taxonomy (GTDB): domain Bacteria; phylum Desulfobacterota; class Binatia; order Binatales; family Binataceae; genus Binatus. The sequence continues at coordinate 20,520 of CAVTEN010000034.1, read as the reverse complement.
AGCGAGGGAATCAGAGGGCGAGAGAGGCAACCTGTATAAGAATGGTGCGCCATGAGGGACTTGAACCCCCGACCTGATGATCCGTAGTCATCCGCTCTAATCCACTGAGCTAATGGCGCATCCGAACCCTAGAAATTTTCATATCGCGGCCCCGCGAGCAAGCCGTTCCGTTTGCTTCAATAAAAAACGGGCCAGCGGGAGAAGTTCCGCTGGCCCGCAACTGACTGGTCTGGAGAAGTGTCAAACCAGTCAGTTCTACTGTAGGTAGCTATTTCATACAAAATTACCGCACCAATGTCCATCCCTGCAAAACGCTCTCAACAGCTGGGTGCAGGGCTCAGCCCTGCCGCCCACCGCGGAGGTGATTTAATTTTGCGCAGCAGGAATCCAGACCGAGACCGTCGTGCCCTCATGCACCTTGCTCTCGATTCGCAGCACGCCGTGATGCAGCTGCACGATGTGCTTGACGATCGCGAGGCCAAGGCCGGTGCCGCCCAGCTCGCGCGAGCGCGCTCGATCGACGCGATAGAATCGCTCCGTCAGCCGCGGGATGTCCGCCGCCGGAATTCCCTCGCCCGTATCGACGACGACCAGCGCGACGCCCGGCTTTGCGCCCGCTCCGTTGGCGTCCGCCGCTTCGCGAGCCTCGACCGTCACGCGGCCCTCGCGCGGCGTGTACTTGATCGCGTTGTCGATCAGATTGAGCATCACCTGATGCAAGCGGTCGCGGTCGCCCGCCAACTTCGGCAATCCCTTCGGACAATTCACTGACAGGCGCAAGCCGCGCTTCAGCGCCTGCTCCTGCATCAGCTCGGCTGCCTCTGACAGCACGCGCGACGGCTCGAGCTGCTCGATCTTCAGGGGAGTCAGCCCGCGCTCCAGGTCTGAGAGCGAGACCAGGTCGTCGAGCAGACGCGCGAGGCGTCGCGCCTGCCGCTCGATAATTCCGAAAAAGCGCGTCGAGGTCTCGCGATCGTCCACGCCCTGGATAAGCGTCTCGGCGTAGCCGTACAGCGCGCTCAGCGGAGTGCGCAGCTCGTGCGTGAGATTCGAAATGAAATCCGCGCGCAGAGTCTCGTACGACTTGAGCTGCGTGATGTCGTGAAAGACGAACACCCACGCCGCGCCGCGCGAGGTGCGAATCTGCGCCGCGCTCGCGCTGACGTAGAGCGGAGCGGGATTCTGGATCATGATTTCCGCGCTGGTGACGTCGTTGCCCGCCGCGCGCATCGAGCGCCCGGCAAACTCCTGCAGCCGCGGGTCGCGACATAGCTCGACGAACGGCCGATCGCGATAGTCGGTCTCGGCTCCCAATGCGAAGATTCGCCGCGCCGCGCCGTTGAGCAGGATTACCTCGCCGCGCGCTCCTGTCACGACCACCGCCTCGGCCATGCTGCGCAGAATCGCCTCGAACTCGTCGCGCTGTTCGGCCAGCGAGTCCACGTCGGCGACGATCGAGTCGGCGGCGTCGAGCAGATGATGCTCCGCGCGGCCCATCGCGTCGTCTCCGTTGGGCAGCAGATGCGGCGGTGGACGCCGGTTCTGCAGGGCGGCCGCGACCGCATCGAGTCTTTCCGCGCGGCGCGACAGCGAGCGTCCGATGGCGCGAGCGGGAATCGCGCCGAGCGCAAGTCCCAGCACGACTACGACCACGACCCACACCGGCGACACCGCTCCGGTGGCGGCCAGCACTACCAGTAATATGGCGGCAGGTGCGAGACCGATTCCTATCGCTGCGATCAGGCCGGCGGTCGGCGATCTATCCAAGCGCTTCGGGGTTGAAGCGATAACCCACGCTTCGCACCGTGAGGATCAATTCCGGATTGGCGTCGTCGCGCTCGATATGCTGGCGCAGGCGGCGTACGTGGACGTCGACGGTCCGCGGTTCGACGAACGTGTCGCGGCCCCACACCATGTCGAGCAATTGTTCGCGCGTATATACCCGCATCGGATGCTGCACGAAGAATTTCAGCAGTTCGAACTCGCGCAGCGCAAGCTCCCTGCGCTTGGTGTCGACGAATACCTGGTAAGTGCCGAAGTCCATCCGCAGCCGCCCCTTCTCATACGCGCCGCCGCCGGAGTCCGGCTCCGAGAGCGGATTCGCGCGACGCAGCAACGCCTTGACGCGCGCGACCAGCTCGCGCGGGCTGAACGGCTTGACGACGTAATCGTCGGCACCCATCTCCAGTCCGAGCACCTTGTCCACTTCGGTGCCCTTGGCGGTGACGATTAGTATCGGCAGATGCGCCGTCTCGCGCTCGGCGCGCATCTGGCGGCAGACCTGCAGCCCCGGCATTCCCGGCAGCATCAGATCGAGCACCATCAGATCGGGCACGCGTCGCTTGACCTTCTCGAGCGCCTGCGCGCCGTCGGCCGCTTCCTCGACGATGAACCCCTCTTGCGCGAGGTTGTAGCGAATAAGTTCGCGGATGTCGGCATCGTCCTCGACGATTAGCACGCGGTAACGAAGTCCGCGTTGCGCGTCGGAGACCGCGTTCGTAGCCTGGCTGGTCTGATTCATCGGCTCTCCCCCTCCACCTTGTAAATCAAGTTCCCCGCTTCTTGGTTTCCACGTGACGGATCATTTTGCCCTTAACCATGAACGTCACCATCTCCGCGATATTGGTCGCGTGATCGGCGATACGCTCGAGATACTTGGAAACGAACAGCAGCCGCGTGGCCGACGCGATCGTATGCGGATCCTCGGCCATATAGCTCAGCAGCTCGCGATAGACCTGGTAGTTGAGCAGGTCGACTTCGTCGTCGCGCGCGATCACCTGGTCAGCCAGGTCGGTGTCGTCGCGCATGAACGCATCGATACTGTCCTTGACCATCGACTGCGCTATTTCCGCCATCCGCGGCAAGTCGATATAGGGCTTGAGCTGTGGAACTTCGTTCAGTTCGAGCGAACGCTCGCAGATATTGACGGCGTTGTCGCCGATTCGTTCGAGGTCGGTGGTGATCTTGAGTCCGGTGGTGATAAAGCGCAGGTCGCTGGCGGTCGGCTGATGCAGCGCGAGCAGCCGGATGCACTGCTCGTCGTTGTCGTTGTCCATGCGATTAACTTCTTCGTCGCGCTGGATCACTTCGCGCGCGTGATCGCTGTCGCGATTGACCAGCGCGTCGACGGCCTCCGCGATTTGACGCTCGACCAGTCCGCCCATCTTGAGCAGACCGGCACGCAAGCCGCGCAAATCCTCTTCGTACTGCCTGTTGGTATGCTGCGGCTGGGTGCTATCCATCTTACTGTTCCCCGAGATCAGCCGAATCGCCCGGTGATATAGTCCTCAGTCTCACGCTTGATGGGGTTCGTGAAGATCTGCTTGGTCTCGCCGTACTCGATCAGATCGCCGGTGTACATGAAGGCCGTCATGTCGGAGCAGCGCGCTGCTTGCTGCATGTTGTGCGTCACGATGACGATAGTGTACGCCGACTTCAGTTCAAGCAATAGTTCTTCGATGCGCGCGGTCGAGATTGGGTCGAGCGCCGAGCACGGCTCGTCCATCAGCAGCACCTCGGGCTGAACCGCGAGCGCGCGGGCGACGCATAGGCGCTGCTGCTGTCCGCCTGACAGACTGCCGCCCGGACGCCGCAGACGATCCTTCACCTCTTCCCAAAGCGCCGCCTGGCGCAGGCTTCGCTCGATTATGGCATCGCGCTCGCCGCGGCCGACCTGTACGCCATTCAGCGTCAGCCCCGCCGCGACGTTGTCCTCGATCGACATAGTTGGAAACGGCGTCGGCTTCTGAAAGACCATCCCGATTCGCCGCCGCACCTGCACCGGATCGACCTCGTCGTCATAAATATTATTCCCGTCGAGCAGTACTTCGCCGGTCGCAGTCGCGCCCGGCACCACCTCATGCATCCGGTTGAGGCATCGCACCAGCGTCGATTTGCCGCATCCCGACGGCCCGATGATGGCGGCGATACGATCCTGCTCGAAGGAAAGGCTGACGTCTTTGAGCGCGCGATTCTTGTAAAAGTACGCACTTAGATTTTTGACGACCAGCTTTTCAGCCATGGCTACCTTGGCGCCTTCGCCGCCCCGCCCGTCACCCATCGCACGCCCAACTCGAGCGCAAGGATAATCGCAGTCAACACCAGCGCTCCCGCCCACGCCTGCCGCTGCCAATCGGCAAACGGCGAAATCGCGTAAGTGTAAACCTGCACGGTCAAGGTGTTGATCGGATGGAACAACGACGTCGACCAGAAGCGATTGCCGAACGCCGTGAACAGGAGAGGCGCCGTCTCGCCCGAGACTCGCGCGACCGCCAGGATGACGCCAGTCGTGATTCCCGACAATGCGGTGCGCGCGACCACGGACAGCATCGTGCGCCAATTCGGCACGCCCAGCGCCAACGACGCCTCGCGCAATTCCGGCGGCACCAGCAGCACCATCTCTTCAGTGGTGCGCGTGACGAGAGGGATCATGATCGCCGCGAGCGCGACTGAACCGGCCAGCGTCGAGAAGCCGCCGAACGGCCTCACGATAACTGCGTAGGCAAAAATTCCGACCACTATCGACGGTACGCCCATCAACACGTCCGCCGAGAATCGCACCCAGTTGGTAAACTGGCTTGCACGGTTTGCCGCGAGATAAAGACCCGCACCGACTCCTATCGGCACTCCAATCAGGCACGCGATTCCCACAACTTCCAACGTCCCGACGATTGCGTTGGCCATGCCGCCGCCCGCTTCTCCAACCGGCGCCGGCATATGCGTGAAGAACGCCCAGTTCAGACTCGCGACTCCCTTGGTAAGCAAGTAGCCCAATACCAGGAATAGAGGGATCAGCGTCACGATAGTCGCGCCGACCGTGACCGCCATCATCGCGTCGCTCTTGAACTTGCGATAGCGATAACTGGTTTCGCCATGAAGACCGCTGAGGACGCCCGCTGCCATTACTTGCCCGCCTCCTGATAGCGCCGCCGCTGCACGCCAAGCACGAGCGCGCGCGCCACGACGTTGAGCACGATTCCAAGGATCAGCAGCACGAGTCCCAACTCGATCAGAGCAGCGACATAGAGGTCGGAGGTGGCCTCCGCGAATTCATTGGCGATCACGCTGGCGAGCGTCGCCGCCGGCTTGAATAGCGACGCGGAAATATCCGCCGAGTTGCCGATTACCATCGCGACCGCGATCGTCTCGCCCAGCGCGCGCCCCAATCCTAAGATGATCGCGCCGATCACTCCGGTCATGCCGTAAGGGACCACCGCCGTCTTCACCATCTCCCACTTGGTCGCGCCGAGGGCGAGCGCCGCTTCACGCTGCGTATGCGGCACGACGCGAAAGACGTCGGTGCAGACCGACGAAATGTATGGGATGATCATGATCGCGAGAATCACACCGGCTGAAAGCATCCCCACTGCCACTTTGGGGCCCTGAAAAAACGGCAGCCAGCCGAAATAATGCGCGAGCGGCGGCTCAACGTAGTCGCGAATCCACGGACCCATCACGAACACGGCCCATAGGCCGTACACGACGCTCGGAATCGCCGCCAGCAAATCGACCAGGAAGCCCAGCCGATGGCTCAGCCAGTCGGGCGCCATCTCGCTCAGACATAGCGCGACGCCCAGGCTCAGTGGCACCGCGATTGCCAGCGCGATAAACGACGAAACGAAGGTGCCGTAGATAAACGGCAGCGCGCCGTACTTGTCGTTGACGGGATCCCATTCGGTGCTGATAAAAAAATGCAATCCGAACGCGCGAATCGCGGGAAAGCTGTCAGCAATCAAGGCAAGTGCAAGGCCGAACAGCAGCGCGAGAATCGCCAGTGCCAGAATGAATGTCGCAGTGTTGAAAATTCGATCGCCGAACAGACGGACATGCACGGGCGCCCTTGCGCGCTCGCGCCGGACCGTCGGGATGCTATCGGCCATCGAACCTTCTAATTCGGACAAGCGGTCTCTTCCTACAGAATTTCTTGTCTGGCTCACATCGGAACCCGGCCCACACGAGCGGCCGGATCGGTCCGTCGCTTTTTAATCATACGCATCAATTGTTGCGGGAATGTTACGCAGGCTGAAAATCGCAGTGAATCCGCGAATCTAAGGCGAAATCGTAATGAAACGTAGTCTTAATACTAAGGTGCAGGATTTAACCCTGCCAAGGAAGATTAAATTTTCCGAATTCTCTCGATTCCACCCATATAAGGCCGCAATACCTCGGGAACAGTCACGCTCCCATCTTCATTCTGATAATTCTCGAGCACCGCTATCATCGTCCGCGGCAGCGCCAGCCCAGATCCATTCAACGTATGCACCAGCTCGGGCTTGCCGCCCTTGCTCTTGAATCGAATCTTCGCGCGACGCGCCTGGAAGTCCGTACAATTCGAAACCGAGCTGACTTCGAGCCACTCGCCGCATCCGGGCGCCCACATCTCGAGATCATAAGTGACAGCGCTCGCGAAACTCAGGTCCGCCGTGCACAGCTCGACCACCCGAAATGGAATTTTCAGCCGCCGGCAAATCTCGGCGGCATCGTTCACCATCTTATGAAATTCGTCGTCCGAAGTTTCCGGACGCACCAGCTTGACCATCTCGACCTTGTCGAACTGATGCCCCCGCTTAATCCCGCGCACGTCGCGCCCGGCGGACATCTTCTCGCGCCGAAAGCAGGGAGTGTACGCAGTCATGTAGACCGGCAAGCTGCTTTCGTCGAGTGTCTCGTCGCGATGCAGGCTCGTCAGCGGAACCTCGGCAGTCGGGATAAACCAGAAGTCGTCCTCGTCGTCGTGATACATCGTGTCGGCATTCTTCGGCAGATGCCCGGTGCTCGTGGCGGTCTCGCGACTCACCATCAACGGCGGAATTATTTCGAGATAGCCCTGCTCGCGCGTCTTGACGTCGAGCATCCAGGCGATCAGCGCACGCTGCAGCCTCGCACCCGCACCGCTCAGGACATAGAAGCGAGTCCCTGACAGCTTCACCCCGCGATCGAAGTCGATGATTCCAAGATTCTCGCCAAGCTCCCAATGCGGCAGCGGCTTGAACGAGGTGAACTCAGTCGGCGTCCCCTCGGTCTTGATAACGCGATTGTCAGCCTCGCTCGCGCCGACGGCAACGTACGGCCCGCGGAATATTCGGCAGCGTAAGCTGCCCGAGCGGAACTCATTTTCTGCAAGGCCAAGCTGCGCGGCAGATTATCACGGCGTCACTGGCATGAAGCTTCTGCTGCAAGCCCGCAGATTACTGGCTACGAGGACAAGTCTGAGCCGTTCGCCAGCTTGGTCAGCTTCTCTTCATCCGCTTCCTCTGCGCGAATTTTCGCGATCTCGGCCGCGCGCTCTCAGGCGGCAGTTTGCCGACTTCCCGCGACCGCCGCTTGCGATCGGCGCGCTGTTGATCGACCTCGCCTGGAGCTTGCGACGCCTCTGGTCCGCCTCGAGCAGGCGGTCGACTTCAGCCGGATCGACGCCGCGCTTGGCGAGTTCGCCCTTTACGAAATCGGGCCGTTCACGAATCAGCTTGATATCCAGCATTCAGAATGCGTTCCTCAACAGTTCAATCTCCAGCCGCTCGCCCGACGCGTCAACCGCCACGATGTCAAAGCGCATCGTGATGTCGTCCGCGCGATAACGCATCGCGAAAATTTCCGCCGCGCGCCGCATCCGCTTCTGCTTGCGCTCATCGACGGCCTCTTCCGGCGCTCCGGCCTCAAGACTCCGCCGCGTCTTCACCTCGACGAACACAAGTACGTCGCCGTCCATCGCAACGAGATCGATCTCCGCTCCAGCTGCGCGAAAATTCCTCGCAACGATCCGATAGCCGCTGCGCCGCAGATGCTTTTCAGCAGCCCGCTCCCCACGCCGTCCCAGCGGAAGCTGCGCCCGCAGCTCCGCGATCCATGCCGACGCGCGAGCAATCAAATCGCGCTGCATCATCTTATCGAAGGCGCCCCCATCTCCCGCGAGGCTAAAAGGCCGCACCAGCCTCCGCAAGCGATCCGCACTGCAGCAACCTAACCCCTATCAACAAAGTGGCGAAGAAAATAATAATCGCCTGCGCGGCGGGCGGCGGGGTACCCTGCACCCAGTGAGAGCGTAAAGTTGCGCGCGGCGCGCTACTTTGGTTTCAGGGGCGGTGACTCTATGGCGCGCATACAGGTGCGCTGTTCGCTTTCATCCATCAGGGTGCGCGCAGCGCATGATCAACTAACCCCTTCCCGAGCGGGAAGGGGAACCGGACGCGGAAAGGGAACATGACAACTAAATCTAACAGGGACGAAGTCCCGCATCTTCCCTTAATACCGGGTGCAGGGGTCACCCCTGCCCAAGGAAGCGTGAAACCCACGGTGGGTTTCACATTCAATAAAGTGATCTACCCTTCCCCACCCTGACATGGATCTCTCGGAATGTTACCATTTGCACCGAGTCACCATGGCTGAGACAAAAATAAACCTCGAACAGGTGCGCCATGTCGCGCGCCTCGCGCGGCTCGAATTGTCGGCGGCAGACGAACAGCGCCTGCGCGCCGACATGGACGAAATGCTTGCCTACGTTGATAAATTGAACGAGCTCGACACCAAGGACGTCGCGCCGACGACGCAGGTCGGCGAGGCTGGCACTCCCATGCGCGACGACGAAGTGACGAATCGCCCCGACGCCGAGGCGATGCTCGCGAACGCGCCCTCGCGCGATCGCAACTACTTCAAAGTGCCGAAGATAATCGAGTAGAAATTTTTTCCGCATGACATCGGAACTGAACAAACTCACAATCGCCGAGGCATCGGCGAAACTTGGCGCTCGCGAGATCACGGCGACGCAACTCACGCGCGATTGCCTCGATCGCATTGCCGCGGCCGAACCGAAGCTGCATGCCTTCCTCACCGTCTGCGAGAAAGAAGCGCTCGAGCAGGCGCGAGTGGCTGACGCTCGGCTCGCCGCGGGAAACGCGCCGGCACTATGCGGGATTCCGCTCGGCATCAAAGATATCTACGCAACCAAAGGCGTTCGTACGACGTGCGCGTCGCGAATTTTGGAGAATTTCGTGCCGCCGTTCGATGCGACCGTGATCGAGCGCTTGCGCGCGGACGGCGCAATCTTCGTCGGCAAGACCAACATGGACGAATTCGCGATGGGATCGTCAACCGAGAATTCCGCATTCGGCACCACCACCAATCCGCACGACACCGCGCGCGTCGCCGGCGGCTCGTCGGGCGGATCCGCCGCGGCGGTCGCGGCGCACGAATGCCTCGCCTCGCTCGGCACCGACACCGGCGGCTCGATTCGCGAGCCTGCGTCCTTCTGCGGCGTGGTCGGAATCAAGCCGACCTACAGCCGCGTCAGCCGCTTTGGCGTCATTGCGTTCGCGTCGTCGCTCGACCAGGTCGGTCCATTCACAAAGTCGGTGCGAGACGCTGCAATTCTTATGCGCACTCTCGCGGGCAAGGACGTTCGCGACTCGACCTGCTCGGCGCGTCCGGTGCCCGACTACCAAAACGCGCTCACGGGCGACGTCAAGGGACTTCGAATCGGAGTGCCGCGCGAATATTTCGTCGAGGGGATGCAACCAGAGGTCGAAAAATCGGTGCGCTCCGCGCTCAAGAACTATGAATCGCTCGGCGCTTCGACGGTCGAGATTTCCCTGCCGCATACCGGCTATGCGATCGCGGCGTACTACCTGCTCGCAACCGCGGAGGCGAGCGCGAATCTCGCGCGCTACGACGGTATCCGCTACGGCCTGCGCGTCAACGCCGAGGACAATATCGCGCTCTACGAAACGACGCGCGCGCAAGGGTTCGGCCCCGAGGTCAAGCGGCGAATCATGCTCGGCACGTTCGCGCTCTCTGCCGGCTACTACGACGCCTACTATCTTAAGGCGCAGAAAGTACGCACTCTCATTCGCAAAGACTTCGAGCGCGCGTTCGACAAATGCGATCTGATCGTCACACCGGTCGCGCCGACCACCGCCTTCAAGATCGGCGAGAAGATGAACGATCCGCTCACGATGTACCTGTCTGACATTTTCACTATCTCAGTAAACCTGGCCGGGCTGCCCGGGATGGCGATGCCGTGCGGGCATGACGCGAACAACCTACCGATTGGGATGCAACTGATCGCGCCGCCGTTCGCCGAAGAAACAATCTTGCGCGCTGGCGATGCGTTCGAGCGCACCGGAGCATTCAAACCGCGGACGCCCGCGGTCTAACGGACAACTGCAATGAATCGTGAAGCATACGAAGCGGTGATTGGACTCGAAGTCCATACCCATCTTCTGACCCGGTCGAAACTTTTCTGCGGATGCTCGACAACGTTCGGCGCCGGGCCAAACGAAAACGTCTGCCCGGTGTGCATGGGGATGCCGGGCGTGCTGCCTGTACTCAATCGCCGCGCGGTCGAACTGGCTATTCGAACCGGACTCGCAGCGCATTGTAGTATTGCGCCCTACTCTATTTTCGATCGCAAAAGTTACTTCTATCCGGACCTGCCAAAGGGCTATCAGATTAGTCAGTACGAAACTCCAGTATGCAAAGGCGGATACATAGATCTGCCGCCAACTGAGAATGGCGACACGCGCCGAGTGAGGCTGACGCGAATCCATATCGAGGAAGACGCGGGCAAGAATATCCATCACGAGAACGCCAGCCTGGTCGACTTCAATCGCTCGGGCGTGCCGCTAATCGAGATCGTCAGCGAGCCGGATCTGCGCTCCGCAGAGGACGCGGGCGCGTACTTGCGCCAACTGCGCGCGATACTTCGTTACGTCGATGCGTCCGACGGCAAGATGGAAGAAGGCAGCTTCCGATGCGATTGCAACGTGTCGATTCGCAAGCGCGGCGCGACTGAGTACGGCGTCCGGACTGAGATTAAGAATCTCAACTCGTTCCGCTACGTCGAAGACGCAATTGAGTATGAGGTCGGACGGCAAATAGAAGTGGTCGAGGCGGGCGGGAAAGTCGCGCAGGAAACGCATCTGTGGGATCCTGCACGCAAGGAAACGCGCCCGATGCGCTCGAAAGAGTATGCGAATGACTATCGCTATTTCCCTGAGCCCGATCTGCCGCCGCTGATCGTGCCAGCCGAGATGGTCGAGCAGGTGCGCGCGTCGATGCCCGAATTGCCCGCCGACCGAAAAGCGCGCTACGTGCGCGAGGGCCTCACGGAATACGAGGCGGGCGTGCTGATCGCGGATCGCGACGTCGCCGACTACTTCGAGGCGACGCTGCCGGGACTCAAGAATCGCAAGAGCGCCGCGAACTGGGTGATGACCGAAGTGCTGCGCGTCGCGCGCGACTCGGACAAGCCATTCGTCGAAGCAGTACCGCCGGCGCCGGAAGTCGGCGCGCTGCTGACAATGGTCGAGTCGCAAAAGATAAGTCTTAACGCCGCCAAGACCGCGTTCGCCGCGATGGTGAAATCCGGCAAAAGCGCGGAGGCGACAATCGCCGAGTTGGGCCTCGCGCAAGTATCGGATGAAAGCGCGATCGCATCAGCCGTCGACAAGATACTCGCCGCCGAACCTGAAAAGGTCGCCGAATATCGCGCAGGCCGCGACAAGCTATTCGGCTTCTTCGTCGGCGCCGTAATGAAAGCGATGGGCGGAAAAGCAAACCCGAAAGTGATCAACGAAATCCTGCGCGCAAAACTGGCGGGCTGATCAACATAGCCAAATGTAGTTCGCAATTGATTCGGCCTTGCGTCGGCGACGCAAATCGTTGCTTGACCTAAGCGTGGCATCGGCATAGCTGGACCTTATCTCGATCAGCATTCCTGGTTCTCATGGAACGCAAGGACCTGTCTAACAAGGGGTCGGCGCGGTCGCGTTGCTACTTTTCTTGCGACCGCTCCAGAGTGTCTGCCCAACAGTTACTCAACATGGCGGGAGACTCATATGGCAACGGTATCGAATGTTGTGTTTCTAAAACCTCAACCCGGTCGCCTCGAAGCCTTCATGCGCGACCTCGCAAAGGCCAGCAACATCATCAAGCGCGCGGGCGGAAAGGTTCGCGCGTGGAACGAGATGTCTGGCCCCAACGCTGGAACCGTCGCGCTGGTAGTCGAGCATAACGACTGGAAGGACTACGGGACCTACATGACCAAGCTCGAGTCCGACAGCGACTGGAAAGCGTTCATGGCCGAAGTCGCCTCGGCCAAAGCTCCGAACGCGGAAGTCGTCGCAACCGGACTTAACGTGGAAGTGCCGAGCTGAGGCTGAATCGGCGCGCGAATAAAACCTTCATCACAAAATTTGGAGACAAATATGGCAATCGCACAAGTCTTTATCTATCGTCCGCGGCCCGGCGGAACGGAGCAATTCCTGGCCCTCGCCAAGCGGGCAGACAAGATTCTGAGAGGATTGGGCGCTACCACGCATACGATGGGCACTGTGGTTGGTGGCCCGATGTCCAATGGCTTCATCTACGTAATGGAGACGCCGAGCTGGAAGGCGTTCGGCGAGCTCAGCGCAAAGATCGAGGGCGACCCGGACTGGAAGAAGTTTATTGCCGAGGTGAGCTCGATGGACAAACCCTCTGTCGATCTCGTTTCATCGGCGATCTACTCTGAGATCCCGCTCGGTTGAACGAATACGTCCGGGAGGGATTTGATCCCCTCCCGTTGGCGCGATGGCTGGGTCGGCAAGCACGGCGGACGATCCGGAGACAAACAGAAACAAGGCGAGGGCAAACAACCAACCCAGTTTCCGAATGCTGGTTGGAAATGCCACCAACGAATGTTGTCAGTCCGAACTTGAATAGCTAGTCGATCGTTCCGGCGACGCAACAGAGAACTTATCCCTTGGGCAGGCCTAGGGTGCGCTCGCCTATTATGTTGCGTTGGATTTCGCTGGTGCCGCCTGCGATTGTGTATTGGCGCGAGCTCAGCACGCGGTTCAGCCATCGCGGAGAATCGGGGACGACGCCGGTGGGCTCGCCGACGAGGCCATAGGCGCCGAGCAGTTCGGTCGAGAAGCGCGCGATGCGCACGCCGAGTTCGGAGCCGAACAGTTTCAGCATCGAGCCCTCGGGTCCGGGCGGCAATCCTCGAAGTTGGCGCGTTAGCGATCGCAATCGCGTGTAGTGCGCGGCCTCGCATTCGATCATGAATTGCGCGAGCTGCTGGCGCACCCACTCCTGCTCCCACGCAGGCCTGCCGTCGATGCTTACGATCTTCGCGAGTTCCGCGAGGCGTCGCACCTGCGAGCCGTGCCCGCCACCGCCGGCGAACGCACGCTCGTAGCTGAGCGTCGTCATCGCGACTTTCCATCCTTCGTTGAGCGGGCCAACCAGGTTTTCCTTCGGCACCTGCACGTTGTCGAAAAAGACTTCGTTGAAATGCGAGTGCCCGTTCATCAGGACCAGCGGGCGCACCGTGATGCCGGTGCTTTTCATATCGAGCAACAGATAGCTGATGCCGCGATGCTTGGGCGCCTCCGGGTCGGTGCGCGCGAGCATGAACATCCAGTCGGCGTACTGCGCGCCCGAGGTCCAGACTTTCTGGCCGTTGACGAGAAAGTAGTCGCCCATGTCGGCGGCGCGCGTCGACAGGCCCGCGAGATCGGAACCGGCGCCCGGCTCCGAGTAGCCCTGGCACCAAATGTCGTCGGCGCCGAGGATTCGCGGCAGGAAGCGTTTCTTCTGCGCCTCGGTGCCCCAGTTCATCAGCGTCGGACCGCACAGGCCGAGTCCGAAATAGTTGGGCAGCACGGGTGCGCGGGCGCGCGAATATTCCTCGTCCCAGATGACCTGTTCGATCAGGCTGGCGGCGTGACCACCGTACTCTTTCGGCCACGAGAGGCCCGCGTATCCGGCGCTGTGGAGCTTGGCCTGCCACACGCGGCGGCGTTCGAAGACCTCGCGATTGGGCGCGATGCGTTCATCCTGCGCGTCGTCGACGCAGAGATCCTTGGGGAGGTTAGCGTCGAGCCAGGCGCGGACTTTGTGTCGAAAGGATTCCTGCTCGGGAGTAAATTCGAAATCCATTTCGATTACTCAGTTGAAGTTGAAAGCTTTGGTCGCATTGTCCCAGAGTATCTTCTTCTTGCTCGAGTGCGGGATCGATTGTTTCAGTACTGCGTCGATACCCCACGGGAAAGTTCCGTCCGGATGTGGATAGTCAGTGTCCCACAGGAAGTTGTTATCGCCAACTATATCGAGGGCGGCCTTCATGAGTCGGTTCGTCGCCGCGGAAGGCTACATAGAAGTTACTTTTGAAATACTCAGTCGGGCGTTTGCTCAAATACTCGTGCTCCGAGTTGCCGCTGAAATCCCAATGCTGTTCCATCCGCTGCAGCCAGTACGGAACCCATCCGCCGTCGGCTTCGACCTGCACCACGCGGAGCTTCGGGAACTTTTCGATAACGCCGTACCAGATGAGACCCGCCATCGCGGCCATCGCCTCGAACGGATGCGACAGGATGTGGCCGGTAACGTGGGTGTCCATCCGATCGCCGAAAGACTCGACCGACGCGGAGCCGGAGTCGTGGGTGGAAATCGGGCGTCCGAGTTTTTCGACTTCGGCCCAGAGCGGCAGGTAGTCGTCATGGAAAATCGCCCGGCCGCGGACCGGATTGGGGCGCACGTAATAGCTGATGGCGCCGTTCTTCGCCGCCCGATGAGCTTCCTTGATCGATTCGCCCACGTCCTGCATGGGCAAAATCGCTGCCCACTTCACGCGGTCCTTCGTCTTCGAGCAATAGTCGGCGCTCCAATCGTTGTAGGCGCGGCAGCATGCTGCCAGCAGTTGTGGGTCGCGGAACTCGCGCCCGAGCATTTGCCCGGCCGCAGTTGGATACACAATCTGGACGTCGACGCCTTGCTCATCCATGTCGAGGATGCGGCTCTCGGGGCTGAATCCCAACTTGGCGGCGCGCTCGAAGCGCTTCATCGCCTTGCGGACAGCGTCGAGGAAGCCAGGCGCCGCCATCGGGTACTTTCCCTTTTCGCGCGTGAACGGTTCGCCTTCGACCAGGAATGTGCGGCGGCCGGATTCCGGTGCGATACCCATTTTGGGCGCCGAAGCTTTGTAGCGGTCGTCGATGTAGCGCTCGAATACATAGTCAGGCTCCATCAAGTGAGTATCTACATCGGCGATTTTGAATCCGTCTTTCATGCTATTTCTCCGAATACTAGCCGATTAGCTAATAGCTAATCGCTGGGGATAATCAGTGCCTTAACTCCGCGGCGCTCGCGCAAGAGGTCGAATGCCTCGAGGCCGTGCGAGATAGAGTAGCGATGCGTGACCATCGGACGTAAGTCGACCGCGCCGCTCGAGACCATCGCGATTGCGCGCCGCCAGGTTTCCGGGGTGCGGATGCGAGAGTTGATAATCGTCACGCCGTGAAAGAATAGTGAACGCAGCTCGGCCGATTTGAGATCGCGCGCAGGCCATCCGACTTCGACCAACTGGCCGCCGCGGCGTAATAGTTCGCGGGGCGAATCGATCGCGCCCGCCGCGTCAAAGACGACGTCGGCGCCGTCCGGCGGCAGCATCGCGCGCACTTGCTCGATCCAATCGCGATCGGCAGTCGAGACGGTTTTGAATCCCATCGTGCGCGCGAGTGCGAGACGATCCGCGTCCACCGCGAGACCCGTCATTACAATCGACGTGACGCCGAGGGCGCGCGCGGCCAGCGCGATGCTGAGTCCGATCGGGCCGGGACCTTCGACGACGGCGCTGTCGCCGGCCTTGAGACACGATTGCTCGACGGCATGAAGACCGGTGCCGAAGGGCTCGAGCAGCGCGGCTTGTTCGATGTTCATGGTTGAAGGAACCAGGTGCGCGTTTCCGACCGGTGCGACGGTGAACTCGGCGAACGCGCCGGAGAGTGTCGTTGGCGTCACGCAAAGGTGGAAGCGTCCAGCGCGGCACGGACCGCATCGTCCGCAATGGCCGAACGGATCGAGCGCGACGCGATCGCCGACTTTGAAATTGGTGACGCGAGCGCCGACCTCCACGACTTCGCCCGCGGGTTCGTGGCCGAGAATCACCGGGAGTCGCGCGACCATCCGCTCGGCGCCGAGTTCCCAGTCGACGATATGCAGATCGGAGCCGCATACGCCGCAGGCGCCGACGCGAACCAGCAGCGTGGATTCGGCGGGCGTCGGCACGGGCGCGTCGATCAATTCGGCGCCAGGCGCGGGGCGAGTCTTTGCGATCGCTTTAATTTGCGAAACCTCTGAGTACCTTCAATACGCCGCCGCGCCGGTCTGCGTCAAAGAAAATGTACGCGAGGAAAATGGCGAGGATGAAAATCCTACTCCCAGTGGCGGAGTGGAGCGCCGCGATAACGCATGCGCGGCCGAATTAAACGGTTGTCGGCGTACTGCTCGAGCGCGTGCGCGATCCATCCGGAGGCGCGGCCGATGGCGAAAATCGCGGCGGGCATCGCGCGCGGAAATCCGAGCATGCGGACGCATACCGTGAGGTAGAAGTCGAGATTCGGGCGCAGGCGTTCGTGTTTCGATACAGCACCTTCGACTTTGGACGCAGTCTCGAACAGCCGGCGGCCGCGATGCTTCGCGATCGTTTGCGCAACTTGCCGCAACAACGCCGCGCGCGGATCGCCGTCGGGATAAATCGCGTGACCGAAGCCGGGAGGCAGGCGATGGTCGCGAGTGAATGTCGCGAGGCATTCGTCGACGCGCGCGCCGGATTCGAGCTCGGCGAACATCGCCTCGATTCGATCGCATGCGCCGCCATGAATCGGTCCGCTCAACGAGCACAACGCGGAGAGCACGGAGGCGAAGAGGTCGGCTCCCGTGCTCGCGATGACGCGTGCGGCGAAGGTCGACGCGTTGAGCTCGTGCTCGGCGCATGCGATCAGCACGCGATCGAGCGCCTCAACTTCCCAGTCCTCGGCGGTCGAACCGGGGACCCATCCGAGCAAGCGTCCCGCCATACCGGGTCCACCGGGCGTGCCTGGAGCGGGAGGCTGCGCGAGTGCGAGCGGGAGTTGGCTGATGATGAGCTTGGCGCGATCGATTCGAGTGCGCGGCGGCTGGCGACGATCCCACGCGGCGAGACTCGGCATCACTGCCGCGAGCCGCAGCAACGGGGGCGCATCGTCACCAACCGCCGCGAGCGCGTCGGCAACCGAGGGCGGCATCTGCGCGCCGTGGATCTCAGCACGCAGCGCGGCGATTTCCTCGGCGACGGGGCGCTCGCCACTCCACAGCAGGAGGCACACCTCTTCGAACGACGCGTGCGCGACGATTTCTTCGATCGGATAGCCGCGATAGGCGAGCTTGCCTTCGTTGATCGAGCTGACCGCAGACTCGGCGACGATGACGCCCGGCGCGCCGTCGTCGATGCTCTTCGGTTGCGCGACTGTGACCCACGTCGATGCGGCGGGCAGGCTTCGTCCGCGACGGCCGCGCTCGTTGGAGACGACTCCGCGCAGCGCTTCGATATCGGCGCGTCGGTAGAGCGCCTGGCGGCCGACTTTGCGCCGATAACTTTTCAGCCAGCCGCGGCTGACGTAGGCGTAGAGCGTGCCGAGCTTGACCCCGAGCTGATCGGCCGCCTCGTTCGCGGTCATCATGCCGGCGCGTTCGGAATTGGCACGTTCGGAGTTGCGAGTCGCCACCATCAGAATCACGCCATGCGCGGAGGGGCGGCGTCAAGTGGTGGCCGATCAACTTGCATCCAGATAGAGACAGTTCTATACAGTCAAGTTCACCGCAAGTTCACCGGAGGTTCCAGCGCATGAGCTCAGCAGAAGTACGATTCAAGGAGTTGCGCGCGGATTTCGGCAAGACGGCCTGCGACTATGGACGTCATCGCGCCGGGTTCCCCGACGAATTCTTCGACCGGCTGGCGGCGTCGGGAATTCTGAAAGCTGGAATGCGCGCGCTCGACCTCGGAACCGGCACCGGGACGATCGCGCGCGGGCTCGCGCTTCGCGGATGCGAGGTAACCGGCCTCGATCGCTCAGCGCCGCTGATAGAGCAAGCGGCTGAGCTGGATCGAGGCGCGGGCATCGTCGTGAAATACGTGAATGCGGCCGCGGAAGAGACCGGGCTGCCGGCGGCGGACTTCGATCTCGTGACAGCCGGTCAATGCTGGCATTGGTTCGATCGTCCTCGAGCGGCCGCGGAAGCGCGGCGCGCGTTGAAGCCCGGTGGCAGGCTCGTGATCGCGCATTTCGATTGGATCCCGCTCCCTGGCAATATGGCTGAGGCGACGGAGAAGCTGATCGAGAAACACAATCCGAAATGGAAGTTCGGCGGCGGTCTGGGAATTCATCCGCAATGGCCGCGCGACATGGCGGTCGCGGGCTTCAAAAATATCGAAACGTTTTCGTTCGACATCGATTCTATCTACACTCACGAAGCGTGGCGCGGGCGGATTCGCGCGAGCGCGGGAGTGGGCGCGAGCCTTGCGCCAGAAGCAATCGCGGCGTTCGACGACGAGTTGCGCGCGATGCTGGCGGAGCGATTCCCCGACGATCCGACGCGCGTGATGCACCGCGTGTATGCGGCAATCGGCGCCGCCCCATAGCTCCGCTTTGACGAGCGGCGGTGAAGGTCGGCTATAGTCACATCGCCAGAGAAAGGAGCTGACCATGGACTTCGGAACGCTGATATTCACCAAGCCGGAACGCGCGATCACCGACGTCAAGTACGCTGAGGAGCGCGGCTTCAGTCACGCATGGATTCCCGACTCGCACATGATTTGGGGCGATACCTACGCATGCATGGCGCTGGCGGCGGTCAACACGAAGAAGATCAAGCTCGGCACGGGCGTGGCGATCGCGTCGAACCGGATCGCGCCGGTGACGGTGCATTCGATCGCGACGATCAACCAGCTCGCGCCGGGCCGCGTGATATTGGGATTCGGGACGGGGCATACGGGACGGCGCGTGATGGGTTTGCCGCCAGTCAAACAGGCTGAGTTCCGCGAGCAGGTGCGCGTGATTCGCGATCTGCTGCGTGATGGTGAAGCGATTTACAATACCGAAGGACTGAGCCGGAAAATTCGGTATCTGCATCGCGATCGGCGCTTCATCAACCTCGACGACCAGATCCCGCTGTACGTGGCGGCCAACGGGCCCAAGACTTTGGCGCTCGCGGGTGAGTTTGGGACGGCGCGATAACGACCGGAGTAACGGACGCCGATCGAGTCGGCGCGGTACGGAAAAGTCTCGAAGCCGGCGCGTCGAAAGCGGGACGCAGCGCGGAAAAGATGCCGATCGTATCGCCGACCTACATTTGCGTATAGGGGCCGGGCGAAAAACTCGATTCGCCGCGCGTGAAGGCGATGACCGGGCACTGGGTAATGGCGAGCTTTCATGCGATCGCGGCTGGGTACGCGCGCGCAGGTTACCTGCCGGAAGCGGGCGCCGAGGTGTACAAGGCGTACGAGGAGTACGTCGCGAAGATGAAAACGCCGGCCGCCGAGCGCTACCTCGAGTTGCACATCGGGCATTGCACTTATGTCGCGCTGCTCGAGCAGAAGTACGTGACGCCCGAGACGATCGCGGCGACGACAATGATCGGCGCGAAGGAAGAGCTGGTAAGTCGAACGGCTGCGAGCGATGGAGCGCGCGGGCCTGTCGCAGGCGTTCATCAATCCGCCGATGGACGGCTACAACGATTGCATCGACGACAAATTTCGCGCGACGTGATCGCGCGGATGTAAGCTAGCTGGTCGGGGCGACTTCCACCAGCGCGATCGAGTCAGCGGCGATCGCGGGAACGAAAGAGGCCTCGGGCGAGCCCCACACCGTCGCGGGAAACGCGCGCGCGATTGCTCAATCCGCCAGCGGATGCTCGAAGACCTGCGCGATGTTCGCGTTGATGCGCAAACAGTTCGGGGCGAGCGGCTCGGCGAGTTCTCCGTCGCGAATCAGGTACGAGTCGCCGGTGATGGTGCAGGTGAAAT
Organism: uncultured delta proteobacterium; assembly: GCA_963733715.1. Taxonomy (GTDB): domain Bacteria; phylum Desulfobacterota; class Binatia; order Binatales; family Binataceae; genus Binatus. The sequence continues at coordinate 698 of CAVTEN010000034.1, read as the reverse complement.
CTCCCGCGCGCTGGCCGTTGATTGGATAGGTGTACCAGATGCGCCCGACGTAGATTCCGTCGCCGACCGCTCGCACCAGTTCGCGTGTATTGCTTAACTCCGCCGCGCGCTCGCATCACGACGTTGGTGCCGGCCGATCGGGACTCGCGTCGAAGCGCCGTCCTCCACCTTCGCCCATCCGGTAACCGCTTAGCGGAGGGAAGTCGAGCTTCTAGGAACGCTCGGGCCAAGCTTTTCCGCGCGATGCTCATCGGTAAGCATCCGATGGGTGTCGTAGTAATTCGAGAGCAAGCCGACCAGCTTGCCACCGCGGATCAATCTTGATGCGGTGCGTGGGAATTCCTTCTGCAGGTGATTCGACGCCGAATCGCGCCCGCGCTGAAGGTCGGGTCGTCGACGAGGCTCAGGCGAGGATCGATCACAGGCGCGCCGAATTTTGCGTGATAGGCGGAACTGGCGGCGTGAAACGCGCCCGGGGTCGTGAGCGAGCCCATCACCATGTAGTTGAAGAATCTCTGGCGATTGGCTGCGGTCCGAGCACGACGCGAAATTTTCCCGCCGCGGGCCGCGCGCCGTGGGAGCAGAAGCGCGCGGCGGACGGCGTCTCGCCCCAGCACGCGGGCGTCCCGACGCATCGCGGCCGTGGAATCGCCAAGCGGGTGGCTGTGCCCTTGGCGTCGAGCGATTCGACAATCGAG